>CAMDUL010000005.1 GCA_945878135.1 Chthoniobacter flavus
CCTCCGCCGGCAGCCCCGCCGCCTTCGGCCGCGGCGAAGGCGAGAAGTTGGGCTGCGGTATCGCTGCCCGACTGGTTGACGTGCATGAGGCGCAGGGCCGCGGCGGGCAGGGCCGCGCCGTAAGCCTGGAACTCGTCGTATTCGCCGAGGAAGCGACCCTCGGCCGACATGGCGGGATCGGGGCCGCCGATGAACATCGGTCCGTCGCCGGCCGGCAGGGGCGCGTCGAGCGATGCGACTTCCCGGCCGTCGAGATAAAGCGCGATTTTGCCGCCCTCGGCCGTCACCGCGAGCTGGCGCCAGACGCTGTCGGACACCGTCTCGCCGGAGACCGCGCGCGCCTGCCCGGCCACCTCGACGAAAGGTGCTCCGCCGGCGGCCAGACCGAGCCGGAAATCACCGGCTCCAGGCCGGGTGAAGAGGATGGCTTCGTTGGCCGTGGAGATCGCCTTGACCCAGAAGACGAGGGTCAGGTCGCCGTCCGCGCTCCAGGCGTTGGCGGGGCTGCCGGGAATTTTGACCGGCTCCCGGCCGACCAACCGGAGACCGTCGCCGATCAGCGTTCCCTGCGACAGGCTCCCGGCCGTTTCGGCATGGGAGCCGTTGGCCGTGACGTCCTGCGGCGGCGAACCGGACTCGGCGAGGTGGTAAACGAATTGGGTTTTGTCGGGGAAGGTTTTGGCCGGATCGGGCGCCCCCTCGCCCTCCGGCGCCGGGTTGCCGTAGTAGAGGAAGAAGTCCGTGGCCGCCGTGCCCACGGCCGGCACGCGTACCCAGGCGAAACCTTCGGCCATGAGCGGGTCGAATTTTTCGAGGTGGAAAGGCAGCACTTGGCCGTCGGCCGCGACGAAACGCAGGTCGCTGCCGTCGGCCTGCACCGCTTCGAACGGCAGATTGCCCGGATGCAGGCGCACGAGGAGGACGGTATCACCCGCCTCGCCCTTGATCCCGGCGCCCTCGGCGGCCGGGTCGAGGGTGAACTTGGTGCGCCCCGTCCACTCGGGTTTCCACCAGTCGGCGGCCGTTTCCCCGGCCGCGGCGGGGGCGACGGAGGCCAGCCAGAGGACCAGCGGGAAGAGCAGCAGGATGGAGCGGAGCAGGCGGTTTTTCATGTCATAGTTCTCCCCAGACGCGGAACACGACGAGGGGCTCGCCGGCGTCGCGGCTGCCTTGCGTGATTTGCGGGATGCCGAGCACGACGGACCCGTTGAGCCAGTCCGTGAGGCGGACGTTGGCCCCCACGCCGTAGCTCCAGAGGTTGTATTGGGTGATCTGCTCGGGCAGCGGGTCGTTGATGAAAACCGAGCCGGCATCGAGGAAGGCGAGGAGGCGCAGTTCGTGGTCCTCGTTTTTGGTCCACCACTTGAGCAGCGACGGCGATTGCACCTCGAGACTGCCGGCGATGGCGCTGTCGCCCACCGTCTGCGACTCGAGGTAGCCGCGCACGGTGTTGAGACCGCCCATGGCGAACTGCTCGCTGTCGACCAGCGCGTTCTGCGTGGCCTGGCCCTGAACGGTGCCTTTCACGCGGAAGTCGTGCCAGATGTCGTGTTCGTAGCCGGCCAGGCCGCGGAAATAAAAGTAGTTCCCGTTGGCCGCGTAGCGCCGGTTGTCGAATTCGACCTCGCCGCTGCCCATCCCGCGGAAATGCCAGTTGAAAGCGCCGTCCAGGGTGAAACGGTAGTCCTTGCCCATCCAAAAGCCGGAATAGCTGGCGAGAAACGGCCAGTAGTTGACGGGCGAGGAATCGACAATTTCGTTGTCGAAGGACAACGACTGCTCGAAGTCTTTGTAATCGAGCCCGAAGGTGAGGTTGTGGAAAAGTCCCGGTTTGGGCGGGAGTTCGAAAATGACGCGCCCCCCGTAGATCTCGCCATTGCCGGCCGAGGCGGTGCCGCCGAGGGTGGACACCTCGCTGTTCTGCCGGATGGCCTGGAACATCAGCGAGACCGTCTCGGCCCGCGGCACGGGCATGAGGTAGTAGGCCGAATAGATGAGCGCGTCGTCCACGTCCTGCGGCGCGATCTGGAAGGCCGCCCCGATGGTGTGTCCGAGCTGCCAGAGATTGTCATAGCGGACGGACAGGTCGAGACGCAGCGGCGTGGTGTTTTCGCTGTAGCGGTTGTTCAGCTCCGCGGTGCCGTGGAGGGGGAAGCTGTCCTCCACGACCAGCTCGACGTCGACGGTGCCGGGGACGGCCCCGGGCTTGAATTCCGGTGCGACCCGCAAGTCGGCCCGCCGGTTCAAGGCGATGACATCCTTCTCGACGTCGGGAAAATAAGGGACCGTCCCCTCCTGCAAAGAACGGGCCCGCCGCTTGATCTTCCCGATGTCGTGGAAACGCGAACCGCGCACGGTGAGGCGCCCGACGGACATCTCCTGCACGCTGAGCACGATGACGCCGCGCGACGGATCCTGCGGCGGCACTTCGACCACCACGGTCTGGTAACCGGCCCGGTGATAACGTTGCTCGAGCGCGGCCCGGGCCAGTTCGACATCCTCCGCCGTGCGGTCCGGACCCATGTAAGCGTAAACGGCAAGATCGACTTCGTCGCGCGGCAGCTGGCGCGCTCCCAGCACGCGGTATTCGCGGATGTAGAAAGCCGGAGGCGGCAGATCGGAAACGCTCCCGCCGTCGGGTGCGGTCGGCATCGCCCATGCCCGGGTCGGGGAGACCAGAAGGCACAGCCCGGACAGGGCCGTTACGGAAAGACAACGGACGGGAGCAAAAAGAGTGATTGCGGCGGGCAAACCCATGGGCGTGAAATCCTATCCTTGTGGAGGGCCGTTGGGATAACCCCGAGATGTTAAGTTTTTGTCACAATTGCCGCAGGCGACAGAGGCGAAGTCAACCAAATCGGCCCGTGATGTAGTCCTCGGTGCGTTTTTCCACGGGGCTGGTGAAAATTTTGGCGGTGGGGCCGAACTCGACGAGTTGGCCGAGGTAGAAAAATCCGGTTTGGTCCGAGCAGCGCGTGGCCTGCTGCATGTTGTGCGTGACAATGACGATGGTGAAGTCTTTCTTCAGCTCGCTGATGAGTTGCTCGACCCGCGCCGTGGCGATCGGATCAAGGGCGGAGCAAGGCTCGTCCATCAGGAGAACCTTCGGCCGGTTGGCGATGGCACGCGCGATGCAAAGGCGCTGCATCTGGCCGCCGGAAAGACCGAGAGCGCTTTCGTGCAACCGGTCTTTGACTTCGTCCCACAGCGCGGCGCCGCGCAGGCTGCGTTCCACCGCCTCGTCCAGCGCGGCCCGGTCGCGCAGGCCGGAGATGCGCAGGCTGTAGACCACGTTTTCGTAGATCGACTTGGCGAAGGGATTCGATTTCTGGAAGACCATGCCGACCAGGCGGCGCAGGGCGATCACTTCCAGACCCGGATCCCAAAGGCTGCGTCCGGCGAGGGTGATGTCGCCCGTGTGCCGCACGCCGTCGATCAGTTCGTTCATGCGGTTGAAATTGCGCAGCAGCGTGGTTTTGCCGCATCCGGAGGGCCCGATGAAGGCCGTGACCTGCCTCTCGGGGATATCGAGGCGGATGTCATGCAGCGCCTGGTTTTTCCCGTAGAAGAAATTGAAGTCGCGCACGGAAATGACCGTGCGGCGCGCAGGCGCGTCGGCCGCGGGCGACAGCGCGTCGGCGGGGCGGGCGGAAGGGGCGGGCGCGTCGGGCATGGGTCAGTGCTTTTTGCTGAAAACGAGTTGGGCGGTCACGTTGGTCACGGTGACAAGGAAAACCAGCACCAAGGAGGCGGTCCAAGCCATTTTCACCTGATGTTCGAAGGGCATGGAGGAAAAATTGTAGATGAGCACGGCGAGCGACGCGGTCGGCTCCATGAGCGACGACATCCAGAACTGGCTGAAGAGGGCGGTGAAAACGAGCGGGGCGGTTTCCCCCGCCGCGCGGGCCACGGCGAGCATGACGCCGGTCATGATGGCCGGCATGGCCTCGGGCAGCACGATGCGCCCGATGGTCTGGAAGCGCGTGGCCCCGAGGCCGTAGGAGGCCTCGCGGTAGGCGCGCTGCACGCCGAGCAAGGCCTGCTCGGAGGTGAGCAAAATCGTCGGCAGCATGAGCACGGCCAGCGCCACGCCGCCGGCCAGGGCGGAGAATTTGCCGGTGGCCAGCACGATCGCGGCGAAGGCGAAGACGCCGCAGATGATGGAAGGAATTCCGGTCAGCAGCTTGGCCGTGAAACGCGTGACCGTGGCGATGCGGCCGTTCGGCTCGTATTCGCAAATGTAGACGGCGGCCAGGATGCCGGGAGGCGCGGCGAGGGCCAGTCCGAGGCCGACCATGATCAGCGTGCCGATCAGCGCGTTGCCGAAGCCGCCCCCCGTCATGCCCGCCGCGGGCGGCAATTGCGTGAAGATCGACCAGTCGAGCAGCTCGCTCCCGTTTTTCAGCACGAGGTAGAGGATGGAAACAAGCGGGATAAGGGCGGCGAAGGAGAGCGCGATGCACAAGCCGGTGAGAACGCGGTTGCCCAGCGAGCGGCCGAGCATCTTGGTCGACTCGACGCTGCCCTCGCGGAAAAAATCTTCGGCGTGCGTGACGGGATGGTCCATGGGCGTCAGCGGATCCCCGCCGTCCTCCTTTCCGTGTAACGCAAAACGACCTCGCCCGCGAAGTTGACCGTGAGGGTCAACGCGACAAGGACCAGCGCGGCATACATCAGCGCGGCGACCTGCATACCCTCGGCCTCGCCGAACTGGTTGGCCAGCAGACTGGCCAGCGTGCCGGACGGGGCGAAGAGCGACCACGAGAGGCGCGAACTGTTGCCGATGAGCATGGCCACGGCCATCGTTTCGCCCATGGCACGGCCGAGCGCGAGAATGGTGGCGGCCACCACGCCGGGGGCGGCGGTCGGCAGGATGACTCCGAAAATGGTTTCCCATCGCGTGGCCCCGAGGGCGTAGGCGCCTTCGCGCAAGGTGCGAGGCACGGCGACAAGCGAACCGCGCGAGATGGCGGTGATGGTCGGCAGCACCATGAGAGCGAGAACCACACCCGCCGTGAGCAGGGAATTCCCGTAAGCCGGACCGGACAACAGCGGGATATGGCCGAAACGTTCCGTCGTCCAGTTGCCGAGCGATTGGATGATCGGAATGACGACAAAAATGCCCCACAGTCCGTAGACCACGCTCGGAATCGCGGCGAGCAGTTCGACGACGAAGCGGACGAATTCGCGGGCGGGCCGCGGGAGAAAATCTTCGCTCAGGAAAATGGCGATGGCCAAGCCCGGCGGGAAAGCGAGGATGAGCGCGATGAGCGCGGTGGCCCCGGTGCCGACGAGGAAAGGCAGCACGCCGTAGCGGTCGCGGTTGGGTTGCCAACTCGCGCCGGTGAGGAAGCCGAGCCCGTATTTCTCCAGCGCGGGTTTGGCCTCCTGGAAAACCTCCCAGAAAATCCATCCGAGAACGAAAATCGAGGCGAGCGCGGCGAGGGCGGTCAGCCCGCGGAACATGTCCGGCCTGCGGCGCACAACGGAGCTGTGGATGCCGTCCGCGCTGGCCGTGTCGGTCGCCATGGATCTCGGCGAGGCCGCTTAATCGATGGAGGACAAAGCCGCATTGGCTTTGGCCACCACGCTCTCGGGCAAAGGAATGTAACCGAGTTCGGTGGCGTAGGACTGGCCTTCGGTCAACGCGTAGGTGATGAAATCCTTGAGCGCTTTGAGCCGCGCCGCGTCGTCATATTTCTGGTAGAGCAGAAGCCAGGTGAAACTGGTGATCGGGTAGGCATCGGGAGCCTCGGTGTCGACCGGCCAGACGCGGAGGTTGTCCGGCATCTCGACCGAAGCCAGCGCGGCGGCGCCGCTTTCGGGTGTCGGCGCGACGAAATTGCCGGACTTGTTTTCCACCAGGGCGACGGAAAGTTTGTTCTGCTCGGCGTAGCCGGCCTCGATGTAACCGATCGTGCCCGGGGTCTGCTTGATCAGCGCGGTGACACCCTCGTTGCCCTTGCCGCCCACGCCCACGGGGAAGGTCACCGACTTGTCGAAGCCGACCCGCTCGTCGAATTCCGGGCTGATGGCGGCCAGATGCTGCGTGAAAACAAACGTCGTGCCGCTGCCGTCCGAGCGGTAGGCCACGTTGATCGGGCGGTCGGGGAGCGGGACTCCGGGATTGGCGGACACGATGGCCGGGTCGTTCCACTTTTGAACCGTGCCGAGAAAAATGCCGGCCAGGGCGGCGCGGGTCAGTTTGAGGTTGGTCACGCCCTCAAGGTTGTAGGCCAGCACCACGCTGCCCGCCGTGGCGGGGACAAGCAGAGCGCCGCGCGGCACCTTGGCCATTTCGGCGTCGGTCATGGCGGCATCACTGGCCCCGAAATCGACCACCCCCTGCAGGAAATTCTTCACCCCGGCCCCGCTGCCGACCGACTGGTAGTTCACTTTGATGGTGGGGACCTGCTTGTTGTATTCCACGGCCCACCGCTGGTAGAGCGGGGCGGGGAAGGTCGCGCCCGCGCCGGAAAGTTGCTGGGCGTGGAGAGTTGTGGCGAATCCGGCGAGGGCGATGAAGGCGAGGGTCGGGAGGTGTTTCATGGGTTGATGGCGTCGGGTGGCAGTTTTGCCCCGCGCACCCCGCGAAAGAAGCCAAAACCATCCCGGTGGCGGATTTGTCACAAGCGGGCGCTCCTCCGGGGCAACCGGCGCGGCTTGCGCCGCGGGCGGGGACCGAAGTAGGTTTCACCCGATGAATTTGGCCACGGCGAGACACACTCTGGGTGACTTCGATGATGCCCTGAGAACGCTCCGCGACACCGTGCTCATGATGGCCTCGCTCACGGAACGCTTGCTGGACTCCGCGGGCCAAGGTCTTTTCACCCGCGATTTCGAGGCCTGCGAACGGGCCATCGCCGACGACACGGAAATCGACACTCTGGAAAAGTCGGTCGACGAAACCGGCGTGGCCATTTTGGTACGCTTCCAGCCCCTGGCCAACGACTTGCGCGAAGTGGTTTCCGCCATGAAAATGGGGGGCAACCTTGAACGCGTCGGCGACCAGGCGGTGAGCATCGCGCGCCGGGCCCGCCGGCTCAACGAATCGCCCAAATTGCCTGAAACCGCGTCCCTCGAGGACATTTACCGGCGGGCCACCGCCATTTTGCGCGACAGCATTCGCAGCTTTGCCGACCGCGACGAGGAGCTCGGCCGGAGTCTCAAACCGAGGGACCGGGAACTCGACACCCTGCACCATCGTGTCATAGAGGATCTCACCTCGCGCATGGCCTCGGACACCTCGCGCATCAAGGACTATCTCGACCTCGTCCTCGTCGTCCGCAACATCGAGCGCATCGGCGACCACGCGACCAACATCGCGGAGGATGCCGTCTTCGCCGCCTCGGCGGAGGACATCCGCCACACGGCCCAAACGGGCGGATCCTGACGCGAAGTCTTCGGATTGTGACGAATTTGTCACAATCACGGCTCCTTTCCCCCCGACACGGCGATTGAACCGTTGGGGATTTTCCGGCATGGTGGTCCGCTTATGGGCATGTGGATCGGACGCAATCGGAAGGCACGGGTCACTTATGGTTTTGACGAAATCGCACTCGTGCCGGGGGCGGTAACCATCAACCCCAACGAGGTTGACATCACCTGGCAGATTCCCAAGCCGGATGGCAGCGCGCTCAAACTCGCCCTGCCCGTCCTGGCCAGCGCGATGGACGGCGTGGTCGATGCGCGCTTCGCCATCGCCATGGGAAAACTCGGCGGACTCGCTGTGCTCAACCTCGAAGGCGTGCAGGTTCGTTATGACAATGCCGATGAAGTGCTGGCCGAGGTCCTGGCCGAGGACAAGGACAAAGTCACCGCGCTGCTGCAGAAGATCTACCAGGAACCGGTCAAAGAGGAACTGATCGCCAAACGCATCCGGGAAATCAAAGACGCGGGCGTCATCGCCGCGGTCAGCGCCATCCCGCAGAAGGCCGAGCGCTGCGGGCAGATCGCGCAGGAGGCCGGCGTCGATGTTTTCGTCGTGCAGAGCACGGTGTCGACCGCGCGTCATATTTCCAGCGAATACAAGATGCTCGATCTGGCCGATTTCTGCCGGTCGATGAAATGCCCGGTCATCGTCGGCAACACGGTGACTTATGACGTCACCCTCGAGATCATGGACTGCGGAGTGTCCGGCGTGCTCGTCGGCGTCGGTCCCGGCGCGGCCTGCACCTCGCGCGGCGTGCTCGGGCTCGGGGTGCCGCAGGTCACGGCCACGGTCGATTGCGCCGCGGCGCGCGACATGCACCACAAAAAGACCGGACGCTACGTGCCGATCATCACGGACGGCGGGATGAACAAGGGTGGCGACGTTTGCAAGGCGCTGGCCTGCGGCGCGGATGCCGTCATGGTCGGCAGCGCGTTCGCCAAAGCGGAGGAAGCCCCGGGCCGCGGTTACCACTGGGGCATGGCCACCCCGCACGCCAACCTCCCGCGCGGCACGCGCATCAAGGTCGGCGTCTCCGGCAGCCTGCGCCAGATCATGTTCGGTCCGGCTGCGGTCGACGATGGCAGCCAGAATCTCATCGGGGCCGTCACCACGTGCATGGGCAATGTCGGCGCGGCCGACCTGCGCCGGTTCCAGGAGACCGAGGTCATCATCGCCCCCTCGATCAAATCGGAAGGCAAACTTTTCCAGATGGTCCAGAACGTCGGCATGGCCCGATGAACGGAGGCCGCGTGCTCCGCTTGGGCGTGCTCGGCTCGGGTCGCGGATCCAACCTCGAAGCGATCGTGCACGCCATCGATGAAGGCCGGTTGCCGGCCGCATTGGCCGCGGTTTTGTCCGACCGCCCCGAGGCGCGAATTCTCGAACTCGGACGGAAATCCGGCGCGCGAACCGGAGCGATCGTTCCGTCCGAGCCGCGTGGACCCCTTGGTGCCGGGACCGAGGAGGAATTTGTCCGGGTCCTCCGCGAGGAGAACGTCGAACTCGTCGTGCTGGCCGGATTCATGCGCATTGTCGGACCGGTTTTTCTCGCCGCCTATCCGCGCCGGATCATCAACATCCATCCGTCGCTCCTCCCGAAACATCGCGGGTCCCGTGCGGCCGCGCAGGCCCTCGCCGCGGGCGACACGGTGACCGGATGCACCGTGCACTACGTCGACGAAGGGGTGGACACCGGCGAAATCATCGCGCAGCGCGAAGTCCCCGTGTTCCCGGGCGACACGGCGGAAACCCTCCAAGCGCGCATCCAGACGGCCGAGCACGAACTTCTGCCCGCGGTCATCGCTTCCTTCGCCGGCCATGAGTGACATCGCCAAGGTGATCAAGCCGGCCGGGGCGCACCGCGACCGTGCCCTCACCCGGCAGGCGCAGCAATTGGGATTTCCGGGCGTCTCCATCACGGCATGGGACATCTTTTTCCTGCGCGGAGACACGGACACCCCCAGCCTGCGGCGCTTGGTGCCGCGATTGATCGACGACGGGCCGGACGGGGCCGCGCGCCTCGATGGCGGTGAAGCTGCCGGCCATCCGGACCGCCGGATCATCGAAGTGGCGCGCCGGGCCGGGGTGACCGACCGCGTGGCCGCGCAGCTTGCCGAAAGCGCGGCCCGCCTCGGTCTGCGGGTCGAAGCGGCCACCGGATCGCGTTTCCTCATCACCGGAGGCCGCGCCCTGCCGGAAGAGGATCTGCACTTTCTCGTCCACAACCTGCTCTGCAATCCGGTCATCGAGACATGGTCGACGGGCGCCGTGCAGCCCGGCTTCGCCCGCGGGCCGGACATTGAACCGGCCGCCGTCGAAATCGTGCCGGTCCGCGGACGGAATGCGGAGGAACTGGCCCGCGTCAACGCGGCACGCTCGCTCGCCCTCGATCCGGAAGAAATGGCCGTGGTGGCCGCATGGTTCGGGGAAGCCGGACGCGATCCGACCGATGCGGAACTGGAGACCATCGCGCAGACATGGAGCGACCACTGCTCGCACAAGACATTCGGCGCACACATCAAGACGGACAATGGTGAAATCACCCCGCTCCTTCGCCAGTTGCGCGAGACAACGGCGGCCATCGCCGCGCCTTTCGTTGTTTCCGCCTTCGACGGCAACGCCGGCATCGTCGCTTTCGCCGACGGTATCCGCCTCGCGATCAAAGCGGAGACCCACAACCATCCGAGCGCGATCGAACCCTTCGGCGGCGCCAACACGGGCGTGGGCGGCGTCATCCGCGATGTCCTCGCCGCCCCTGCCCGGCCTGTGGCCCTGACCGATGTCCTTTGCTTCGGACCGCGCGACCTCGATCACCGGGCGCTGCCGCCGGGTGTGCTCCATCCCGCCGTCATTGAGGAGGGTGTGGTCGAAGGGGTGGCCGACTACGGCAACAAAATGGGCATCCCGACCGTGGCCGGCGCCGTGCTCTACGATCCGGGTTACACGGCCAACCCGCTGGTTTTCTGCGGCTGCATCGGGGAGGTCATGGCCGGTTATGACAAACTGACCGGCCCGCAACCCGGCGACCGCATCGTGGTGGTCGGGGGCGCGACCGGGCGCGACGGTATCCGCGGGGCGACATTTTCTTCCATGACGATGGACGCCACGACCGGCGAAGTGGCCGGTGCTTCGGTGCAGATCGGCGATCCGATCGTCGAACGCCTCGTCGCCGACCTGCTCATCGACCTGCTCGACCGTCCGGACCCGCTGGTCCACGCCTTGACCGATTGCGGGGCGGGCGGACTCTCCTCCGCGGTGGGCGAACTCGGGGAAGCCACCGGGGTGTCCGTCGACTTGACCGCGGTGGACCGCAAATACGCCGGGCTGCAGCCGTGGGAGGTCTGGTTGTCCGAAGCGCAGGAGCGCATGGTGCTGGCCGTGGCGCCGGACCGCGCGGCGGACTTGCTGGCCCGCGCCCGGCACCTCGGGCTTTCGGCCTGCGACATCGGCGTGTTCACCGGCGACCGGCGCCTGCTCGTGCGCCATGGCGGCCGGACCGTCGTCGATCTGCCGATGGAATTTCTGCACAAGGGTCGGCCCGTGCGGAGTCTCCACGCCGTTATCCCCTCGCCCGACCGCGCGCCCGACTTGCGTATCCGCCGGGCGGACGTCGAAGAAACCCTGCTCGCCTTGCTCGCCCATCCCGACATCGCGTCGAAAGAAGCGATCATCCACCGCTACGACCACGAGGTGCTCGGCGCCACGGTGGTTCGCCCCATGGCTGGCGCGCGGCAGGCGGGTCCGTCGGACGGCACGGTCATCGCACCGCCACAACGCGCCTCCGGCTTCGTCCTCGGCATCGGTGTCAACGCAGGTTACGGAGTCCATGATCCCGAGCGCATGGCCTGGGCCGCGGTCGACGAAGCGATGCGCAATATCACCGCGGCCGGCGGCGATCCGGGGCAGACGGCCTTGCTCGACAATTTTTCCTGGGGTGATCCGCGACGCCCGGAAACCCTCGGCGACCTTGCCGCCACGGTGCGGGGTTGCTGCGAGGCGGCGCGGCTTTACGGCGCGCCGTTTGTCTCCGGGAAGGACTCGCTCAACAACGAATACGCGGCTGCGGACGGACAACGCCGCTCCATCCCGCCGACTTTGGTCATCACCGCGATGGCGCACCTGCCCGACGCCGACCGCGCCATCGGCACCGCCCTGCGCCAAGCGGGAAACACCCTCATCCTAACCGGACGCACCGCGCGGGAATTCGGCGGAAGTCATTTCAATCTCGTGACCGGCGATGTTGACGGCACGGTGCCGGAACCCGACGCATCCGCGCCCGGTCGCTACCGCCGTATCCACCGCTTGATCAGCGAAGGACTGGTCGAATCGGCGCACGATGTCAGCGAGGGAGGACTCGCCGTGGCCTTGGCTGAAATGGCCTTGGGCGGAAATCTCGGCATCGACGCACGGTTGGAGGAAGCGGACGCATGCACGGCACTGTTCTCCGAATCACTCGGACGCATTGTGCTCGAAGTCCGCGAAGAAAACGTCCGCGAAGTCCTCGAGACTCTCGGGAACGAGGCGACGGTCATTGCCGGAATCGTTGCCGGCCATGACTTGCAAATCACCACTCCGGCCGGCACGCACTCGTGGTCCGGCCGGGAACTCGAACGCGCTTGGAGGGGCACCGCCCGATGAAGCCTCCCGCTGTCGTGCTCACCGCCCCCGGGTCCAACCGGCAGGGCGACGCCCTTTTCGCCCTCGAACAAGCCGGGGGCGCTCCGGTTTGTCTCGATCTGCTCGATCTTCCCGGACGCCGCGCAGAACTCGAGCAGGCCGCATTGATTGTCATAGCCGGCGGCTTTTCCTACGGCGATGCACTCGGTTCCGGCCGGGTCTTCGCCCTCGAGATCGAGCGCCTGCTCGGCGATCTGCTCGCGGAGAAAGTTTCCCGCGGCACCCCGGTGCTCGGGGTCTGCAACGGTTTCCAGATGCTCGTCCGCGCCGGATTGCTCCCCGGCGCCTTGCAGCACAACGAACGCGGACACTTCGAGTGCCGCTGGGTCGCGCTGCAACCTTCGTCCGCCCGCTGCGTGTGGACGAGAGGCCTGACCGAACCGATTCGCTGCCCTGTGGCCCACGGCGAGGGCCGCTACACTTGCGCGCCGGCGGTCCTCGGGGAATTGCGCGCGGCAGACCGCATCGCCTTCCGCTATGAGACCGATGCCTACCCCGCCAATCCCAACGGGTCGGTTGACGCCATTGCCGGAGTGTGCGATCCGACCGGACTGGTCCTCGGCATGATGCCTCACCCGGAGAACCACGTGACACCGCGCCAAAGCCGCGCGATTGTCTGGCAGGACCATCCGGGATCCGCCCTGCCGCTCTTCCGCAACGGCGTGGCCGCCGCCCGTTCATGATGAAACACGCCACCATGCCCGCCACCCCGTTCCGCGACGACCGTCCGCGCGAGGAATGCGGCGTCGTGGCCGTGTCGTCGCCCGGCGGCGAGGAAACCGCGCAACTCGCGTTCTTCGGACTCTTCGCCCTGCAGCACCGCGGACAGGAAGCGGCGGGCATCGCGGTGTCCGACGGGCAACGTGCGCGGATGCACAAGGATGTCGGTTTGCTCTCGCAAATTTTCACCCCTGAAACGCTGGCCCCGCTGACCGGTTACCAGGCCATCGGGCACACGCGGTATTCGACAATGGGAGCGTCGACCGCACGCAACGCGCAGCCGTTTCTGGTCGAAACCATGCACGGCCCCCTCGCCCTCGCGCACAACGGGTCGCTGGTCAACGCCGCCGAGTTGCGCGCCCAGCTCCTGCAGCGCGGCTTTGTCCTCACCGCGGCGAGCGATACCGAAGTCATGGCCCTCATGCTCGCCGCCGCCAGCGGCCGCACCTGGGAGGAACGCCTCGAACGCACCATGCCCTCGTGGAAGGGCGCCTACTCGCTCGTCCTCCTCGGCATCGATTGCTTCATCGCGGCACGCGATCCATGGGGTTTCCGTCCGCTTTCCATCGGCCGCACCCCCGAGGGCGGCTGGGCGGCCGCCTCGGAAACCTGCGCGCTCAACACGCTCGGCTGCACGGACATCACCGAAGTCAAAAACGGCGAGATCGTCGTGGTCCGCGGCAAGGAAATGACCCGCCAGCGCACCGCCAGCGCTCCGGGCGGACCGGCCCGCTGCTCTTTTGAATTCGTTTATTTCTCGCGGCCGGACAGCGAGTGGGACGGACGCAGCGTCCACGAGGTGCGGCAGAAGTTGGGTGAACAGCTGGCTGTGGAATCGCCGGTCGAAGCCGACGTTGTCGTGCCCGTGCCCGACTCGTCGATTCCGGCGGCCATCGGCTTCTCGCGCCAGTCGGGAATCCCCTTCAACGACGGGTTCATCAAAAACCGCTACATCGGACGCACCTTCATCGAGCCGACCCAGGCTTTGCGCGAGCGGCGCGTGGCCATGAAGTTCAATGTCCTCCCCGCCAACCTCGCCGGCCAGCGCGTTGTCATCATCGACGATTCGCTCGTGCGCGGCACGACGTCGGCCCAGCTGATCAAACTGGTGCGCGACGCGGGGGCCAAGGAAGTCCATCTCCGCATCACCTCGCCGCGCGTCCTGCACCCCTGCCACATGGGCGTCGACATGGGAACTTATGACGAACTGATCGCCGCGCGCTTCGATCCCGAGCGCCTGCGGCAGCATGTCGGTGCCGACACCCTGGCTTTTCTTTCCGTCGAGGGAATGATGTCGGCCATCGGCAAAAAGTCCGGCTACTGCACAGCCTGCTTCACCGGGAAATATCCGGTCGATGTCTCCGGGGCCGCGCCGAAGGAAACTTTCGAATTCTCCCTGGCATGAGGATCCTTGTGCTCGGCTCGGGCGGACGCGAACACGCCATGGCCCGCGCGTTGGAGCGCGATGGCGACACCGTCGTGGTCGCGCCGGGCAACGGCGGGACCGCCCACCGCCGCGATGTCGATCCGTGCGACGCTTCGCAAGTGCTCGCGCTTTGCCGCGACGAGAAGATCGATCTCGTCCTGATCGGACCCGAGAGCGCGCTGGCCGCCGGCGTGTCCGATGCGCTGCACACGGCCGGCATCAAAGTTTTCGGTCCCTCCCGCGCCGCCGCGCGGCTCGAGACGAGCAAAAGCCACGGCCGGGCTTTCGCCGCGCGCCACGGACTCCCCTCGCCGCGCCACGCGATGTTCTCCGGTCCGGACGCCGCGGCCGATGCGAAAGCTTGGGCCGAGGCGCAGGATTTCCCCGTCGTGGTCAAAGCCGACGGGCTCGCCTCGGGCAAAGGCGTGGTTGTTCCGGAGAGCCGGGAGGAGCGCGACGAGGCGATCGCGAGGTTGACCAAGACCGGCCCGATCCTCCTCGAGGAGCGCCTGACCGGACCGGAAGTTTCTTTGCTCGTTTTCGCCGATGGCATGACGGTCGCGGCCATGCCGCCGGCGCAGGACCACAAACGCATCCACGAGGGCGACCGCGGTCCCAACACCGGGGGCATGGGCGCGTATGCTCCGGCGTCGATTTGTCCGCCCGCCATGGTCGAGCGCGTGCTCGGGACCATTGTCCGTCCGACCATCGCGGGTCTGGCCGCGGAAGGAACTCCTTATGTCGGCGTGCTCTATGCCGGGCTGATGCTGACCGCCGACGGTCCCAAGCTGATCGAATACAACTGCCGTTTCGGGGATCCCGAGGCGCAAACCCTGCTGCCCCTGCTCGAGACGAAACTTCGCGATGTGGCGCTGGCCTGCGTGGACGGACATCTCTCCGCTCTTGATGTCCGCTGGCGCGAGAGCAGCGCGTGCACTGTCGTGCTTGCCGCGCGCGGTTATCCGGAGAAGCCGGTGACCGGCGACAAAATCGAAGGCCTCGAGCGGGCGGCGACGCATGAAAACGTCCACCTCACCCATGCCGGGACGACGGCAGCCGGCGGTGGCATCGTCACCTCCGGAGGACGCGTGCTCAATGTCACGGCCACCGGCCGGAACCTGGAGGAAGCCCGCGACCGGGCGTATGCCGCCGCGCGTGAAATCCGTTTCGCCGGTTGCCAACTCCGCCGCGACATCGGATGGCGCGAACTGGCCCGCACGGCCGGAAGCTACGCGGCCAGCGGCGTGGACATCGACGAAGGCAACCGCGCGGTGCAACTGCTGAAAAAGAAAGTCGAGGCCACGCATTCGGCCGGGGTGCTCGGCGGTATCGGATCGTTCGGCGGCGCGCTCGACGCCTCCGCCCTGAAGAATTTCGAGCATCCGGTGCTCCTCGGCACGACCGACGGCGTGGGGACCAAAGTCATGCTCGCTTCGGCCACCGGACGCTATGACACGATCGGGCACGACATCGTCAACCACTGCATCGACGACCTCCTCGTGCAGGGCGCGACCCCGCTCTTTTTCCTCGATTACATCGCGTCGTCGTCCGTTTCGGCGCCGCGCATCGCGGAAATCGTCGGCGGCATGGCCGAGGCTTGCGCGGACGCGGGCTGCATCCTTCTCGGCGGCGAAACGGCGGAAATGCCCGGGGTTTATTGCGAGGGCGAATTCGACGTGGCCGGGACGATGGTCGGCGTGGCGGAGAAGAAAAACCTCCTGCCGCGCGCGGATGTCCGGCCGGGCGATATCCTGCTCGGACTGGCTTCTTCGGGCCTCCACACCAACGGCTACTCGCTGGCGCGGAAAATTTTCCGCGGCCTGCCGCTCGAGGCAAGGCCCGCGGGATCGGCCGCCACGCTGGGCGAAGCGCTCCTCGCACCGCACCGGTCTTATCTCGAGGTGCTCCGCCCGGCCCTCGCCACTGGAAAGGTCAAAGCCCTCGCGCACCTGACCGGCGGTGGCATCTTCGACAACCTTCCGCGCGTCCTGCCGGCCGATTGCGGCGCCGAGATCGACCGCGCGGCATGGCCGGTGCCGACACTCTTCGCCTTGATCCAAGAGGCGAGCGGATTGTCCGAGGACGAACTCTTCCGCACCTTCAACATGGGCATCGGCATGGTCATCGTCTGCGCGGCGTCCGACGAGGACTCCATCCGCGCGGCGCTCACCGAACCGGTCCACGCGATCGGCTGCGTGGTGAGCGGAGACCGCAATGTGCGGTTTACGTGAACGGCAAAGCGGCACGGACAGGACGCCCGTTCCCCCCGGTTTTGCGGCGACAAATTATCCCAGTGCGGCCCGCGCCGCGCGCACGCGTTCCAACGCCGTATCAGCCGTTGCACCGAGCACCGTGAGATGGCCCATCTTGCGTCCCGCGACCGCGGCCTCCTTGCCGTAGAGGTGGATTCTCGCATCGCCGAACGCGGCGACCGCCGCCCAGTCGGGTTCGCCGCGACTCCAAAGTTCGCCCAGCAGATTGGCCATCGCGCAGGGACGCAGCAATTCCGGGGATCCGAGCGGCAGCCCGCAGACCGCGCGCAGTTGCTGCTCGAACTGGTCGGTGACGCAGGCATCGAGGGTGAAATGCCCGGAATTGTGCGGACGCGGGGCGATCTCGTTGACCAAAAGCGAACCATCGGCCAGGACGAACATCTCGACGGCCAGCACGCCGGTGAATTCCAACCGTGCAGCCACCGCCGACGCCAATTCCTCCGCGCGGCGCGCCACCGCCGGATCAAGCCGGGCGGGAACAAGAGTGACGTCGAGAATGTGGTGGCGGTGGATATTTTCGCAGACCGGAAAGACCGCGACGGATCCGTCCGCTCCGCGCGCCAGCACGACGGAGATCTCCATGACGAAAGGCACCCAGGCCTCGAGCACGCCGGGGAACGGCGGCAGGTCCGCCGCGGCCAAGTCGCCCGGGCCCTCGAGTTTGCGCTGCCCCTTGCCGTCATAGCCCGACTCCGCCGTCTTGAGCACGGCGGGGTAGCCCAGACGGGCCGCGGCGCCGGACAGTTCCGCGGAGGATGTCACCTTCGCCCAAGGCACGAGCGGAAAACCTCCGTCGCTGAGGAAAGTTTTTTCGCGGATGCGGTTCTGTGCAGTCGCAAGGGCTTTGGCATCGGGACGCACCTCGCAATGCTCCGCGGCCCAACGCACGGTATCGGCCGGCACGTTTTCAAATTCGAACGTCAGCACATCCACCCCGGAGGCGAAGCGGCGCACCGCTTCCTCGTCCTGGTAGCCGGCGGTCACCTCCACATCGGCCACTTGGCCGGCCGGGGAACGGCCGCCGGGCGCGTAAACATGCACGCGGTAGCCGAGGCGCCGCGCGGCGAGGGCGAGCATGCGCCCGAGTTGCCCGCCGCCCATGATGCCGAGACGGCTGCCCGGGCCGTGCACGCGGCTCATCGCGCGGCGGCCTTGCCCTGCACGCCGGACGTTTGGGCCGCGCGGTAAGCGGTCAGCGCGGCGCGGATCTTCTCATTCTCCAGGGCCAGGATGGCCGCGGCCAGTAGCGCGGCATTGGTGGCCCCGGCCGTGCCGATGGCCAGGGTGCCCACGGGGATTCCGGCCGGCATTTGCACGATGGAAAGCAACGAGTCGAGACCGTTGAGAGCACGGCCGGGCACGGGGACCCCGAGCACCGGAAGTTCGGTCTGCGCGGCGACCATGCCCGGCAAGTGGGCCGCACCGCCGGCGCCGGCGATGATGACACGCAGACCGCGGCCGCGCGCTTCCTTCGCGTAGGAGGCCATGAGGTCCGGAGTGCGGTGGGCGGACACCACGCGCTCCTCGTGCGGAATGCGCAGGCGGGCCAGTGTTTCGCACGCCGCGCGCATGGTCTCGGCGTCGGACTTGCTGCCCATGATGACGCCGACGAGAGGTCTTTGCTTCTTCATGGTGTCATGGCATTCGCGTGCGGACGGAATAGTTAGCAAGTTTAGAGGAGAGGTGCAACCCACTCAAGCCCGCGCTAGTCTTGCATCACTTTGCATTGGCCCATCCTGCTGCCCCTCGCCTCGGCCCTGCTTTACGCAGCGGCGGCCCTCTGCCTGAAAATCGCCTTGGGGCGCGGCGTGAGCACGTGGGCGGTGTTGTTTTTCAGCAACATGGTCCTCGGTCTGTTTTTTCTGCCCCTGCTTTTTTTCGGAGTATCCGGGTGGAATCCGTCCGCCGCCCCGTGGGCGCTGCTGGCCGGTCTTCTTTTCTTCGTGGGGCAAATCGGCACGTTCCGCTCGCTGCAGAGCGGCGATGTCTCCATCGCCACACCCGCCCTGGCCGCGAAAGTTGTTTTTGTCGCCTTGCTCAGCCTGCCGATCCCCGGCAGCCGGCCCGACCCGGATCTGTGGTTGGCTGTCGTCCTGACCATGGCCGGCATGATTCTCCTGCAACGCGGACCGGCCCGCCGGGCCTCGCGACCGCTGCCCACGCTGGCGTGGGCGCTGCTCGCCGCCCTGAGTTTCGCCGCGGCCGACATCGTGGTGCAGACCGGTGCCCCGGCTGCCGGTTTCACACTTTTCATGCCCGTCATGTTCGGCACCGTGGCGGCGCTGGCCCTTCCCCTGCTTTGGCCGCATGTCCTGCAGTCGCCCCGACCGGTCCGCGATCACGGCACCTGGCGCTGGATGGCCACCGGCGTGGTGCTGCTCGGCTTGCAAGCGATGGGCATGGGCACGGCCATCGGGTTGTTCGGCGATGCCACCGGGGCGAACGTGGTCTACGGATCGCGCGGACTGTGGAGTCTGCTTTTCCTCGCACTCATCGCCCGGCAACTGGGCATCGACGACAGCGTTTTCGACCGCCGCACGCTGGTCCTGCGCGTGCTCGGCGCGGTCTGCATCCTCGCCGCGGTCATGCTGGTGCTATTTTGAGGCCTCGGCCGCGAGGCGGGAGACGTGCCGGGCGGACCACCAGACGGGCAATGCGCGGCGCATCCAGCGGCCCACCTCGTGGCGCGGCACTTTGACCGGCGTGAGGAGACCCGGGGCCTGCCGGGAGGACAAAGACAGCGTCCGCCAACCGAGCAACGCCGGCAGCAAAGTGGCATAGCGAAGCCGGCCGGACCGGAGGTCCGCACAATAAGCGGCACCCTCCCCGAGCCGGGCGCGTGCCTGCGCGGTCCAACGCGGCGCTTCGCCATCCGTGACATATATTCTCCCCAGCGCCGCGTCCATCCGGCGATCGCGGAGAACATTGACCAGTTGCAAAGCCTGGCCGTAACACGCGCCTCGCCGCCGCATGGTTTCGAGCGGGGCGCGGGCGAAATCACCCAGGCGCGCCGCGCACAGGTCGGTCCAGAATTCCCCCACACTGCCGGCCACCAACCAGGTGTAGCGCTCGAGTTCGTCCGCGGTGAGCGGCAGCGCGCCGGGACCGAACCGTTCGAGGTCGAAAATCTGCCCGTCAATGATGTGCCCGAGCACACCCGGCACCAACCGGTCTTTGCCCGCCGCCAGGCGCGACCACAATCCGGGCAGGAGCCCGAGCAAGCGGCGCTCGGCCGGATCGCGCTGAAACTTCTCCCATTCCTCTGCGCGGTATCCGTCGATCGATGACCGGTCGAGCGAAGCCCGCGCGGTGCGCAGCAAGGCGAGACGCCCGGCAGGCACAGCAGTCGAGGTGTCGGCCAGCGTGTCCATGGCCCGGGCCAGCAGGTAAGCCAGCGCCACGTCCCCCCGCACGGCGCGCGGCAGCAACCGGATGGTGAGATGGAACGAACGCGAGGTGCGGCGCAGGATTTCCTCTTCGGTCATGGCTGGCTCCAACGCACTTCGCTCTCGAGGCCGGTGCGGACCAATTCGATGCGTTCCTCCGCGGCCGTTCCCAGTCCGAGCATCTCGGCCGTGGCCGGCCAGCGGACTTTTTTCCGCAAGAGCGGCATGCCCGCCTCCTTGCGGAAATCATCGAGCAAACGCAGCGCGGTGGCGTCGATCGCCACCGGATCGGCCGAGGCGAAGATCGCGCCGTAGTTGATCTTGTCTTGCGCGCCGGGGAACGGTCCGCCGGCGTATTGCGGACGCAACGCGTCGAGGATGGTGAGGACAACCTTCCCGCCGATGCGCGGGTCGGCGTAAAGCTCCGGCAAAAACGGATCCCCGTGGTGCGGCGCGCGCGCGAGGCGGCGCCAGTTGTCGAGATTGTCGAGCACCATGCCGGACAAAGCGCCGTTCACCCCGGAGAAAGTGCTGTCGGTCAGCACCGGCAGGTGGATGACCTTGTCCGTCTCCCCGGCCAGCACCACGGACAGGTGGCTCTTGCTGCTCGTCTGCTCTTTCTTGCCGCCTTGGAAATCGCGGTCGCCGATGATGAGTTTGCCCATCACGGCGGCGGTGAGGACTTCCTTTTCCGCATACCCGCCGGCCTCGTCGGTGCCGACGACGCGGAAACGACGGGCCAGTTCCCCGTAGCCGGCCCGGGCCAGATCGCGCGAGGCGCGATCCCAGATGACAATGCGCGCGGGGTCCACGCCCGCCGCGACCAGTCCCTCCGCGACCGCAGCCACCACGGCGGCGTGCGTGGAGGATACCGGGGCGGCGGCGGCGGATACTTTGAGGCCGATGCGGTCTTCGGGGCGGACAAAAGCACGCCAGGCCGAGGCGATGTCGGATTTTCCGGCGGTGGCCATGACCACCGCATCGACCATGCGGCGGACCATGCCGTCGCGCACCACACCGTTTTCCACCGAGGCCGGCAGCAGGGCGTAGCAGACCTTCGATTCGAACGGGGCTGGCGCCGGCGGGGGTTCGGCAACAGGTGGCGCGGCCAGGTCCGGTTCGAGCCGCGGTTGGGGATCTTCGGCCTGCCCCGCCGCGACCAGGAAAAGCATCGCGCAGGCCGGCAGCCGTCGCGGCAATCTCATGCCTCCGGCGCCGGACCGAGCGGGGCGACCAGGCGGACATTGAGCGGTTTTACTTTGTCATAAATCCGCTCCCCCACCGAGGCCCCGCCTTCGTAACCGCGGGCCAGCATCTCGAGCTTGGCATCGAGGTTGTCGATGTAGTGGAGGGCGATGGCTTCGGGCGTCTTGGGCTGGACGGGCGAACCGAATTCCAACTCGCCGTGGTGCGCCGCGATGAGATGGAGAAGGTGGAGGCGGACGTCCTCGCTGTCCGGCGCGAGGTCTTTCCAGTCATCGAGCGGAAGGGTTTTCCAGAGCGAATTGACCAGTTCGATCCCGATGTTGATGTGTCCGAGCAACTCGCCGCGCTCGTCGAAAGGCATGTTGAAACCGCCTTCCTCGATGCAATTTTCCCAGAGCTTGCCGCAGTCGTGGAAGAGGACGCCGGATTGCAGCAGGTCGCGGTGCAGCACGGGATTGGCCGAGCAGATGGCGGCGCCGTAGCGCATCATTTGCGCCACGTGCTCGACCAGACCGCCGCGGCGCGCGTGGTGGAAAAACCGCGCGGCGGCCGTGCGGCGGAAGCGCGGGCCGAATTTTTCGAGGAATGTCCCGCCCAGCGCCTTGAGCCGCGGGTCCTTCATCGCGGCGACTTCGGATTCGATGAACTTGTAATCCTCCTCCTGCCGGGCGCGCAGATCGGCCGGACCGGCGAGGAATTCGTCTTTCGCATCACCGGTCAGCGGCGCGAAACTCCAGCGCTTCGCTTCGAGGCCGAATTGCGGATGCACGGTGAACTCGCCCTCGAGCTTGAGGCAGGCACCGGCGGCCAGTTCCCGCGCGGCGGCGTATTGGCCGTTGTCCGACCAGACCCGCAGGGCAAAACGATCGCGCGCGTCGACCAGTTGCACTTCGAGGAACGGCTTGCCGTCCTTCGACGCTTTCTCCGCGACCGTTTCGACCAGCACCGGCAGCACGGCGCGGGTGCGACCTCCGCGGGCGGCGGTGCGAAGGGACGCGATGTCGGTCAGGTCGTCCATGGAAAAATCAGGCTTTGGCCAGTGCCTCCCAAGCGGTGCGCTGGGCGGTGGTCAGTTCGGTCGGCAATTCGACATCGATGACCGCGTAAAAGTCGCCGCGGGTGCCGCCGCGCTGCGGCATCCCCTTGCCCGGAATGCGGAACTTGCGGCCGTTCTGCGTGAGGGGCGGGATCTTCAGCTTGGCCCGGCCGTCGAGCGTCGGGATCGTGATTTCTCCGCCGAGCACGGCTTGCGCGACCGGCAACTCCACTTCGTGCGTGACGTCCGCCCCCTCGACGCTGAATTCCGGATGCCGCTCGAAGCGGACCCGGAGGTAAAGATCCCCCGCTTCCCCGCCGCCGCGTCCCTCGCCGCCGATGCCGGCCAAGCGGATGCGCTGGCCCTCGCGCACACCCTTGGGAATTTTCACCGTGTAGGTCTCGACTTTGCCGGCGCGGCCGCGCGTGAAGGAAATCTGCCGCGTCGAACCATGCAACGCCTCCTCGAGTGTGACCATGATATCCGCCTCGGCGTCCTGTCCGCGCAACGGCATCTCCTCGCCGTGAAAGGCACTGCCCCGGCGTCCACCGCGCGCGGCGCGTCCGAAAAAGGCCTCGAAGAAATCGCTGAAGCCGGTCCCGCCGAACTGGAACTCCTCCTCGCCGCCGCCGTAGCCGCCCATGCCGCCGGGGAAGCCGCCGGGAAATCCCCCGCCGCCCGGGGGCGGACGAAACCCGCCGCCGGCCTGCTGCCAATTCGGCCCGAGTTCGTCGTATTTCCTGCGCTTTTCCGCATCGCTCAAGACCTCGTAGGCCTCGTTGATCTCCTTGAATTTTTCCTCGGCCGTTTTCTTGTCCTTGGCCAGGTCGGGATGGTGCTGGCGGGCGAGCTTGCGGAAGGCCTTCTTGATTTCGTCGGCCGACGCGGACTTCGCCACGCCGAGGGTTTTGTAGTAATCGCGGAATTCCACAGACGAAAAAATTGGCCTTCAGTATAGGTTCCCGTCCGGCCGCGGGGCGAACAGATTCCGCCGCTTGGCGGCCGCGGGGCGGCGCGCTACGTTACGTTGGCCATGCTCGACATCCGCCGCCTCCGCGAGACCCCCGAAACCGTGAAAACCCTGCTCGCCTTGCGCGGGCCCGGGATCGCCGGACTGGTCGACGACGTCCTCGCGGCCGACATCGAGCGACGCGCCAACGAAACCCGCTGGCAGCATCTGCAGGCCGAACGCAAAGGTCTGAGCAAGGAAATCGGCGCCCTCCGCGCCAAAAAGGAGGACAGCACCGCGCTGGAGGAACAATCGAAAAAACTCGGGGCCGAAATGGAGTCCCTGCAAACCGCCTCGGCGCTGGCCGAGGAAAAGCAGCGCGACTTGCTTCTCTCCATCCCCAACACGCCGCACGACGAAATCCCGCGCGGCAGCGACGCCTCGGCCAACCCCGTGCTCCGCACCTGGGGCGAACCGGCGGCCATCCCCGAGGCGCAGGACCACGTGGCGATCGGCACGCGGCTCGCCCTTTTCGATCCGGAACGCGCGGCCAAGATGAGCGGAAGCGGCTTCATGTGCTACACGGGTCAGGGCGCACGGTTGGAACGCGCTTTGATCTCCTTCCTCCTCGACCTGCACACCCGCGACCACGGGTACACCGAGATGAGCCCGCCGTTCCTCGTCAACCGTGCGACCATGACCGGCACGGGCCAGCTGCCCAAATTCGAAGACGATCTCTTCGGGGTAAGCGGAAGCGATTTGTTCCTCGTGCCGACGGCCGAAGTGCCGGTGACCAATTTCCACAGCGGGGAAATCCTCCCCGCGGAAACTCTCCCGCTCAAATACGCCGCCTACACGCCCTGCTTCCGCCGCGAGGCGGGCTCGACTGGACGCGAGACCCGCGGACTCATCCGCATGCACCAGTTCGACAAAGTCGAGCTGGTCAAAATCACGCGTCCGGAAAATTCGGCCGCCGAGTTGGAATCGCTGACCGCCGATGCCGAGCGCGTGCTGCAACTGCTCGGGTTGCCCTACCGCGTGATCGAATTGTGCGGCGGCGACCTCGGGTTCGGCGCCGGGCGCACTTATGACATCGAAGTCTGGGCGCCCGGGCACGGGGGCTGGCTCGAGGTTTCCAGTTGCTCGAATTTCGGCGACTACCAGGCCCGCCGCATGGGACTGCGCTACAAGGGGGCGGACGGCAAAAATCATTTCTGCCACACGCTCAACGGCTCCGGCACGGCGTTGGCCCGGCTCTATGTCGCCTTGCTCGAGAACGGACAGCAACCCGACGGCTCGGTTCATCTTCCGGAAATCCTCCACCCCTATTTCGGCGCGGCGCGCCTTTCCTGATCGCGTGAAACCGGCGGCCGACCTCCTGCCGCGGTTCCTCCGCCGGATGGCCGGCCGGCCCGGAGAAAAACCCGTGGTCGTCGGCGTCTCCGGCGGGGTCGACTCGGTCGTGCTCCTCGACCTGCTGCAACGCGCGGGCTTCCGCCGACTGGTCGTGGCCCACTTCCACCACGGACTGCGCGGGAAGGATGCGGATCGCGATGCCGATTTTGTCCGCGGGTTGGCCGCGGCGGCCGGGGCCGCTTTCCAACCCGGACGCGGAAGCACCCGGACGCGGGCCGCGCGGAACGGCGAGTCGGTCGAGGAAGCCGCGCGCCATCTGCGCCGCGGCTTTTTCGCCCGCGCCGCGGCGAGGCACGGGGCCGCCGCGGTCTACCTCGCCCACCAGGCCAACGATGCGGCCGAGACCATGCTTTTCCACCTGGCCCGCGGGAGCGGACGCCGCGGGCTGGGCAGCCTGCGGGACGAGGCGCCGCTGGAAAAAAGCACCGCGAGAATCATCCGCCCCCTCCTTGGTTTCACCCGCGAGGAAATCACGGCCTACGCGCGCGGACGCAAGCTGGCCTGGCGCGAGGACAAGTCCAATGCCTCGCGCGAGTTCACGCGCAACCGGCTGCGGCGCGACGTGCTGCCGGCCTTGGCCCGCGCGGTGGGACACGATCCCGTTCCCGCCATGGCCCGCGCCGCGGAAATCCTCGCCGCCGAGGAAGAGTGGCTCGACGAAATGGTGGCCGGGGCGGCGCGCGGGAAACAGCTCGATGTGCTTGTCCTGCGCGGCAAGCCCGTGGCGCACCAGCGGCGCCTGCTCCGTGCATGGCTCGGCGCACGCGCCGGAGACGGGGTCGATTTCGAAATGATCGAAGCGGCGCGGGCCATGGCGCTGCATCATGACAAACCGGCGAAGATCAACCTGCCGCGCGGACAACACCTGCGCCGGCGCGCCGGGAAATTATTCGTCGAGCGCGCCAAGCGCCCCCGCCAATGACAAGCGCCACGGCAGGTAAACCCACCGTGGCGCCGCTCACTACGCCAGAGGACCGGTCGCCTCGCACCCGCGGGCGCCCGATCCACATTTGCGTTGGCCGGACTCGCATCCGACGACCAACAAAGGACAAGGCTGGCTCGCGCCAGTCATACATAAGTATGCTTTCACCGGACCGTGACGAAACCCTCGCGGGACGAGCGGCGGGGAAAATGGGACGAACGGGATTCGCGCGATGCTATCGTCTTTGCATCAGCATCTTATGCCGCGAGCGAAGGGTCGCTCAAACCAGAGAACCGGCAATTGGCCATTGACCCTGCGCTGGTTCATTTGTTCTCACCCTCCCGTGCAATCCGATCGCCATCCTCCGCTCCTTGCACCGGTCGGCGTTTGGCCATCCTTCTTGGCCGCGGCGCAGGGTTCCTGGCCCGGCATTCTTGTCACGGCGCTGGCCTGCCTGGCCGCGGGTTACGGCGGCATCATCTTCACCGGCACGGAGCTTTTCTTCAGCCCCATCTGGCCGCTCTCCGGGGTGGCCGTCGGTTGCCTGCTTCTGGGGGGTCCGAGGATGGCGGTCGGTATTTACGCGGGGGTGGCCGCACTCAATGCGCTGTGGGGGATGAATGCCCTGACCACTTGGGTCGGGGCGGCCGGCATCGCGCTCGAGTCGCTCGCCGCCTACGGTCTCCTTGTCCTCATCCTCGGGCCGCGGCCGCGGCTCACGGATCTCCGCGCATGCTTCGCCTTCCTCTTCGCCGCGCCGTGGTTGCCGGCGGCCGCCAACGGACTGCTGGGTTGCGGTTTGCTCCAAGCAGAGGCGACATCCGTTGGGTCCACCTTCACGCGCGAATGGCTTCTTTTCCTCATGGCCAACGGCGGAGCCATCGCCCTGCTTTCGCCCGCCTTCGCGATCGGGGGCGTGGCACCCGATGCCGCGTGGTGGCGTCGCCTCGCCTTCTGGGGCCCGGCTTGCCTCCTCTCGGCCGGCGCGGTTTTTTTCGGGCCTCCCGTGCTGCCACCCTACCTCCTCTTTGTGCCCATGCTGGCCGCGGCCGTGGTTCTCGGCTTGCGCGGAGCCGCCCCGCTCATGGCCCTTGTCGCCTTGGCCGCCGCCCTGTCCGTCCTGCACGGCCGCGGGGCCCTCGCGGCGACCGGCCAGGGCCTCGGGGGTGCGTCCCAATTTTACGCCCTGCTGCTCACGCTTGCTTTCTGCACCCTCTCCACCGCCGCGATTGTCGACCACTACCGCCGGCGCCTGCAGCGCGCCGCCAGCGCGACCGGCAGCGCGGGCCTCACTTTCTGGAGATGGGAGAAGCAGAGCGGAACGCAGCTGGACCGGATCGACGACGGATGCCTGCTCGGGAGCGCCACGACACCGGCGGAGGGCGGACCCGACGGACTTTTCGACGGCGGAACGGATCGCGGGGTCCGGGAGACGGAAAACGGGGGCGCGCCGGCGCTCTCTTTCTGGGTGGTCACGCAACGCGACTCCTCCGGACAAGCGGAAGCGGCCGACGGCATTCTCCTCGACCTCTCGGAGCGACTCTCGCTCGAGCAGGCCCGCCGGCGCGCCTGGCAGTCGGAGGTCGAACTGCGCAACCTGAGGGCCGGTCTCGCCCCGCATCTACTCTTCAACTGTCTGGCGGCGGTCCGCGGTTTCGTGCGCACCGATCCCGAAAGGGCGCGCTCCTTCATCGATCATCTGTCACGCTTCCTGCGCGAGAGCACCAACGCCCAGAACCGCGAAACGGTGCCGCTGCTCGACGAATGGCAACTCTGCGAGGACTTCCTCGCCCTGCAAGCCATGCGCTACGAACGCGATCTGCCCCGCCTGGTGGAAATCGAGGGTCCCGCCTACCACGCGCATGTTCCTCCCATGATGGTGCTGAATCTGGTCGAGAACGCGGTCAAACACGGCGAGATCGGACAACGCCATCCGCTGGTCGTCGCCGCGCGCCGGGCCGGATCCTTCCTCGAGGTCACGGTGCGCAACCACGGGCACCTCGGGACACGCCCGGCCGACCGGCCCGGCGGCCTCGGCATCTCGCTGGCCCGGTTGCAGGCGATCTACGGCGCGCAGGCCTCTCTTGACATCGGCAACGGGGGAGAAAATGTCATAGCCGTCCTGCGCGTGCCCGCCGTGCCACCGGCCCGCGACCCGAGCCTTTGAGCCGATGCAAACCCTGACCGCCCTCATCGTCGATGACGAACCGGCCGCCCGCCGCGACCTCGGTGAAGTGCTGTCGTCCATCGAGGACGTTCGCATCGTGGCCGAGGCTTCCGACGCGGTCGCCGCGCAACAACTGGCCCGGCGCCACCAACCGGACCTCATTTTCATGGACATCCAACTGCCGGGCGCCGACGGCTTTGCCGCGCTGGACGGCATCGATGCATCGCGAAGTTGCGTCATTTTCACCACGGCCTACGCGCAGTTCGCCATCCGGGCTTTCGAGGTCGGCGCAACCGATTACCTGCTCAAGCCGGTCGACGAGCGGCGCTGCCGCCGCGCCGTCGATCGCGCGCGGGAGAGCCTGGCCCGGCCGGACGGAGGGGACGAGGAGCCCGCTTTGGAGATCGAGGAGCGGGGCGCGCACGTGCGCGTGCCGCTGGCCGCCATCCGACTGCTCCATGCCGGCGGCAATTACGTCGAGGTGGTGCATGAACGCGGACGCGGACTCGTGCGGCGCAGTCTCGAAGGATTGCTCGCCGGGTTGCCGGACGGACTGCTGGTGCGCCTCAACCGCCATCAGGCCGTGCGACCCTCGGCCGTCCAATCGTGGAGCGGCAGCGGACAGCGCGGATTGAGCCTCGTCCTGCGCGATGGGACCAAGTTGGAGGTCGCGCGCCGCCGCGCCGCCGAGGTCCTGCAGCGCATCCGGGGATAAAGCGGGCAGGTTCTGCTTGCCGCCCGCCTCCTCTTGGTGAAAATCACCCCGTTTGCGGCGCGGGTCCCCCGCCTCCGTCCGGACCCGATCATTATGGCCAACACGATTCTTGTCGGCGCCCAGTGGGGCGACGAAGGCAAAGGAAAAATCATCGACTTCCTCACCGATGAGGCCGGTGTCGTCGTCCGCACCCAAGGCGGCAACAACGCCGGGCACACCATCGTGCACGGGAATAAGAAATTTGTCCTCCACCTCATCCCCAGCGGCATCCTGCGCCGGGGCAAAATCTGCGTCATCGGCAACGGCGTGGTGGTCGACCCGCTGGCCCTCGTGACCGAAATCACCGGACTGCGCAAAAAAGGCGTGCCCGTCGGCGCCAACCTCCTGCTCAGCGACTCCGCCCATCTCGTCATGCCCTGGCACCGCGCCCTCGACGAGGCGCGCGAACAGCGCAAGGGCAGGAACAAAATCGGCACGACCAAGCGCGGGATCGGGCCGGCCTACGGCGACAAAGCGGCCCGCACCGGGCTGCGCACCGGCGACCTGCTCGACGCGGTGTCGTTCGCGGCGAAATTCAAGGCGCGGTTGCGCGAGAGCAATGCCGTCCTGCGCTCGCTCGGCGCCAAACCCCTCCCGCTGCAGCCCGCGCTGCGGCATTACCTCGCCGCGGCCAAAGTCCTGCGACCCCACATCACCAATACCGTCGTCTGGCTGCACGATGCCATGGCGCGCGGACGCAACATGCTTTTCGAAGGTGCCCAGGGCACTTACCTCGACCTCGACCACGGGACCTATCCTTTCGTCACCAGCTCGAACACCACCGCCGGCGGCGCCTGCACCGGTTCTGGCGTGCCCCCGCACCGCATGGACCGCGTCATCGGCGTGATGAAAGCCTACACCACACGCGTCGGCGAGGGGCCGTTCCCGACCGAAGACGACACGATCGGGGAAATGCTCCACGGCATGGGACGCGAATTCGGGGCGACCACCGGGCGGGCGCGGCGCTGCGGCTGGTTCGACGCGGTGGCCACCCGCTACGCCGCCATGATCAACGGCATCGATGAACTCGCCATCACCAATCTCGACGGGCTCGACCGCGTCCCGCGCATCAAAGTCTGCACCGCCTACCGTCTCGACGGGAAAACTTTGAAACATCCGCCGACCGACGCCGACAGCTGGGCGCGCTGCCGTCCGGTCTACCGCACGTTCCGCGGATGGATGCAGGACACGTCCAAGGCACGCCGCTTCGCCCAGCTCCCGCCCGCGGCACGGACTTATGTCAAAGCGCTGGCCGGACTGACCGGCGCGAAACTCCGCATCGTCAGCATCGGCGCCGGGCACGACGAAACCATCCGCCTGTGAGCAACCCCGCCGGAGTTTCCGCAGAGAAAATTCCCCGCCACATCGCCGTCATCATGGACGGCAACGGCCGCTGGGCCCGCGAACGCGGTCTGCCGCGCATCGAAGGGCACCGCCGCGGCTCGGAATCCGTCCGCAACTGCACCGCCGCATGCATGGAGGCCGGCGTGTCATTCCTCACGCTCTACGCCTTCAGCAAGGAAAACTGGCAGCGCCCGCCCGACGAGGTGAAATCGCTAATGGGTCTCCTCGACCGTTTCCTCGCCGAACGCACGGCCGAGATCATGGAGCGCAACATCCGGCTGCGCGCCATCGGGCACCTCGACGATCTGCCGGAGAAAACCCGGCGCCGGCTCGAAACGGCGATGGAAAAGTCCGCCGGCAACACCGCGCTCACCCTGACCCTCGCCCTGAGCTACGGCGCCCGCACCGAGCTGGCCGATGCGGCGCGCGCCATCGCCCGCGAGGTGCGCGCCGGGACGCTCGACCCGGACACCATCGGCGAGGCGACCGTTTCCTCGCATCTTTACACCGCGGACCTGCCCGACCCCGATTTGCTCATCCGCACCTCGGGCGAGATGCGCATCTCCAATTTCCTGCTCTGGCAGATCAGCTACGCCGAGATCGTGGTCACGCCGAAACTCTGGCCGGAGTTCGGCAAAGAGGATCTTTTCGCGGCGATCCGTGAATATGCTGGACGTCACCGGCGCTACGGGGGCATCTGACAGCTTTGCCCATGGCCGCCCAGCAGACAGTTCTTGTTGTCGATCCGGACCCGGATTTCCTCGACTGGGCCCGCCATCAACTCGGGGCCGAGGATGTGCGTGTCACCACGGCCGAGACCTCCGAGGACGCCTTCAAGCTTTTCTGCGCCGAGGACCCGCTGGTTGTCATCACCGAGACACGCCTCGGCACGCACAGCGGACTGGAGCTTCTCGCCCGCTTGCGCAAGCGGGACCCCAACGCGCTCGTCATCATCACCGGCGCCCTCGGCACCACACAGAGCGTGATCGAATCGATGCGCCTCGGCGCCTTCGATTTCGTCCGCAAGGAGCAGTTGCCGTTCAATCTGAAAATCGTCGTCGACGCCGCGCTCAAATCCGCCGCGGAGATGCGCCGCGCCAAACCCTTCGAGCCGGCCCTCACCGTCGAGCAGCACCAGGACAGCATCATCGGCCAGTCTCCGGCCATGCAGGAAGTCTTCAAAATGGTCGGTCGCATCTCGAACAGCGATGCCGCCGTCATGATCACCGGCGAAAGCGGATCGGGCAAAGAACTGGTGGCCCGCGCCATCCACCAATACAGCGCGCGGCACGAACGTCCTTTCCTCGCCATCAACTGCGCAGCCATCCCCGAGAACCTCCTCGAGAGCGAACTCTTCGGGCACGAAAAAGGTTCCTTCACCGGCGCCAGCGCGCAACGCATCGGGCGCTTCGAGCAGTGCGACGGCGGCACGCTCTTCCTCGACGAGATCGGCGACATGCCGCTCACCATCCAGAGCAAACTCCTGCGTGTCCTGCAGGACGGCACTTTCTCGCGGGTGGGCGGCAACCAGACGCTCACCACCGACGTGCGCATCGTCGCCGCGACCAACAAGAACCTCGAAGCCGAAGTGGCCGGGAAAAAATTCCGCGAGGATCTTTTCTACCGGCTCAATGTCGTCCGTCTGCACCTCCCGCCCCTGCGCAACCGCAGGGAGGACATCCGCCTGCTCGCCGAGTATTTCCTCAAGCGCATCGCCGCGCAAAGGCTCAAACCGCAGTTGCAACTCAGCCAGGAAGCCGTCGAAATGCTCGAAAGCCACCCGTGGCCCGGCAACGTCCGCGAGTTGGAAAACACCATCCATCGCGCCGCCGTCCTGGCCACCTCGGATGTCCTCCTGCCCAAAGATCTGCCCCTGGGCAAAGTTCCCACCACCGCGGCGGCCGAAGCGGTCTCGGCCGCCGTGGTCCCGACCAACCTCGACGAGGCGGCCCGGATGCTTTTCGAAGCGGCCGCGGCGCAGCCCGGGCTCGAACTCCTCCCGTGGCTCGAGCAGGAATTCACGCGCCGGGCCATGGAGTCGACGGGAAGCAACCAGGTGCGTGCGGCCAAATTGCTCGGCATCACCCGCGCCACCCTGCGCAAACGCCTCGAGCATTTGCGCGCCGCCACCGCGTGAGCACCGCGCCCCGCGCATGGCTCCGCGAAAACGGCGGGTGGACACCCGGCGCCGCGCTCCCCGTCACCGACCGCGCCGTCCGCTACGGCATGGCCGTTTTCGAAACCATCGGCATCCGCTCGGGACAACCTCTCCTCCTCGAGGAACACCTCGCCCTCCTCGGGGAAAACGCCGCGACTCTCCTTCCTCCGGCAGGGCACGCCGGCCCCGGCGGGGCGCTGCCTCCGCTTGAACCGAACGACAACGGAGTCCTTCGTCTTTACATCACGGCCGGCGACGGGGCACCCACCGCGCCCGTGAGCAGCCCGCGCGCCTTCGCCCTGTTTGAACCGCACGATCCCGCGGCCATTCCCGACGAACAGACCGCGTGTCTGCATCCCGAGCCGGTCTCGCCCTTCGCCCACGGACGCAAAACCGCCAACTACTGGATGAACTGCGCCGCGCAATCCGCCGCGCAAGCGGCCGGCTTCGACCACGCGCTGCTCGCCGACCACCACGGGCACCTTCTCTCCGCCGCCTTCGGCAATGTTTTTTTTGTCATAAACGGCGAACTTCTCACGCCACCACTTTCCCTCGCCGTGCGGGCCGGAGTCATCCGCACGCGGGTCATGCGCAGCCATGCCGTGCACGAACGGGAACTCCCCGCCGCGCGTCTTGACGGCGTCACCGAGCTGTTCCTGACCAACAGCCGCCTCGGCGTCATGCCGCTGCACTGCGGCACGATCGTGCCCGGCCCGGTCGGACGCTCCTTGCGCGAGGAGATCCTCCGCGAAAAAATCGTCCCGTGAACCACGACCTCTTGTCCGCCGGCGACGCCAGTGCCGCCGCGCGGTCTTGGCTCGAAGCCGCACGCCGGAACCCTCCCGCCACGGCCGGCGGAGCGGCCCCGCCGGCCCAGCCGTTCCTCGCCGCCTGGTTCGCCGCGCGGATCGGACGCCCGGTGTGCGTGGTTTGCCCCGACGTCAGGCGCCAGGAGGAATTCCACCACGACCTGCAATTCTGGGAGCCCCGTGCATTGCTCCTGCCCGACCTCGAACTCGCGGCCGAAGGCGTGGGCAGCCCCGATCCGGAACTGGCCGCCGCCCGCCTCGCGGCCTTGCGCGAAATCGACACCGGCCAGCCGCCGTTGGTCGTGGTCACCGCCGACGGACTCCGCCATCCGGCCCCCTCACGCCAGAAGCTCGGCGAGGGCATCATGACCTTGCGACGTGGCGAGACGCTGGCGATCGCCGCCCTCGCCGCGCGGCTCGAAAAGGCCGGCTTCGAGCGCGTCTCCACCGCCGCCCAGCGCGGCCATTACGCCGTGCGCGGCGGCATCATCGACATCTCCCCGTGGCAGACCGCCCTTCCGGTGCGCCTCGAATTTTTCGGCGACGAAATCGAATCCATCCGCTCCTACGACCCCGATTCGCAACGCTCGGTGGAAACGCTCGAGTCCTGCGAGCTGGGCCTCGATGACGGCAGCGGCGGCAACGAGGCCTCCGTGCGGGACCACTTCACCGGGGACACCGTGTTCCTCTCGATCGAGGACGCACTGCCCGAAGCCGGCGCGCGTTTGCATTCCGGTCCGGTGCTGGACGGCGAGGGCGAGACCGAAATCACCGCCGGCGACCATCCGCTCGGGGATTTCGCCGCCGGCGACATCGTGCTGCTCGAACAACGCCGCCGCGATTTGTTCCGTCAGATCGCCCGATGGCAGGCGGACGGCTGGACGGTGCGCATCGTCTGCACCAACGAGGGCGAAGCCACGCGACTGCGCGAACTCGCGGCCTCCGAGCCGGACAGCCCGCGCGAGTTGCCGGTGATCCTGGGGACTCTGACCCGCGGGTTCACCTTGCCGGACGCCAAACTCGCGCTGCTGACCGATGCCGAACTCTTCGGCCGCGCCGCCAGCCTCGGACAGCGCCGCGGCGGATGGCAGCGTGCGCGCGCCGCCCTTGCGCGGCAGACCCTGCGCTTCGACGACTTCGAGGCGGACGACCTCGTCGTCCACCTCGACTACGGCATCGCGCGCTACCGCGGGCTGCAAGTGCTCCCCGGGCAGGAGGAAACGGGCGAGGTCCTCACGCTCGAATTCGCCCGCGGCTCGAAACTTTACGTGCCGCTCGACCAAGGCTGGAAGGTCTCCCGCTATGTCGGGGTCGGACGCAAAAATCCCGCGCTGAGCGAACTCGGCGACGAACGCTGGCAACGCGCCCGGAGCAAAGCGGAAAGATCCGTCCTGGCCTACGCCGAGAAACTCCTGCGCGTGCAGGCCGAGCGGGAACTCGAATCCGGCATCACCTTCCCGCCGGACAACACGTGGCAGCGCGAATTCGAGGACTCTTTCCCCTTCAAGGAAACCCCCGACCAATTGCGCGCCATCGACGAGGCGAAAAAGGACATGGAGTCGTCCAGACCGATGGACCGCCTGATCTGCGGCGACGTCGGTTTCGGCAAGACCGAAGTCGCCATCCGCGCCGCTTTCAAAGCCGTCATGGGCGGCAAACAAGTCGCCTTTCTCGCCCCGACCACCGTGCTCGCCCAGCAGCACTGGCAGACGCTCCGCGAGCGGATGTCGGATTATCCGGTCACCGTCGGCTTGCTCAGCCGCTTCCGCACACCGAAGCAGCAAAAGCAGACGCTCCAGGGACTCCGCGACGGCAGCGTCGATATCGTGGTCGGCACGCACCGCCTGCTGGGCAAAGACGTCGCTTTCCGGAATCTCGGGCTCGTCATCGTCGACGAAGAGCAGCGCTTCGGCGTCCTCCACAAGGAACGTCTCAAGGAAAACTTCCGCAAAGTCGATGTTCTCACGCTCTCCGCCACGCCCATCCCGCGCACGCTTTACCTCTCGCTGCTCGGCGCGCGCGACATGAGCACGATCGAAACCCCGCCGTCCAACCGCATTCCCGTCGAAACGGTCATCTGCGGCTATGACGAACGTCTCATCCGCGATGCGATCAAACGCGAACTGGCCCGCGGCGGGCAGGTCTACTTCCTCCACAACCGCGTCAAATCGATCGGCCTGCTCGAAAAGCGCCTCAAGGAGCTGGTGCCCGAAGCGCGCACCGTCATCGGGCACGGACAAATGGAGGAGGAGGAACTCGAAGATGTCATGAATTCGTTCGTCTCGGGGAAAACCGATATCCTGCTTTGCACCACCATCATCGAAAGCGGCCTCGATATCCCGAATGCCAACACCATCATCATCGACCGCGCCGACCGCTTCGGGCTGGCCGACCTTTACCAGTTGCGCGGACGCGTCGGCCGATCGAACCACAAGGCTTACGCGTATCTGCTGCTGCCGCGCGACCTGATGGGCGGCGGCGAGGCCCGCCAGCGCATCGCCGCCATCCGGCAATACTCGAACCTCGGCGCCGGTTTCCGCGTTGCCATGCGCGATCTGGAAATCCGCGGCGCGGGCAACATCCTCGGCACCGAACAGAGCGGACACATCCTCGCCATCGGTTTCGAATTCTACTGCCGCCTGCTCAAAGCCGCCGTGGCCAAACTCAAAGGCGAGCGCGCACCCGGCCGACCCGATATCAGGGTCAACCTCGACTTCATCGCGTCCGACCCGGCCACCGCGCGTGACGGACAGCTCCGCGCGTGGATCCCCGCGGATTACATCGCCGAGCCGAAGGAACGCATCGCCGCCCACCGCGCCCTGGCCGAGGCCGAGACCCTCCCCGCCCTCGACCAGCTCAAAAAACAGTGGCGCGACCGCTACGGACGCCTGCCCGGTCCCGCCCGCCACCTCTTGCAGACCGCCGCCATCCGTCTCCGCGCCGCCGGCGTCGGGATCGACCTGGTGGAGACCGAAGGAAATGTCCTCCGGCTGCGCCGCGGCGGCGATTTCATCATGATCGGACACCGCCACCCCCGGCTGGAAAGCGACGATCCCGCCTTGAAATTGCGGCAGATCCTTGCACTCTTGCAGCAATTGTGAACCGATCCGCCCGCCTCGCCGCCGCCGTTCTGGCGCTGTCCGCCGCCCCGCTCCCCGCCCAGCCGGAGCAACGCATGGTCGACGGCATCGCCGCGGTGGTGAATTCCAATGTCATCACCTACGGCCAGGTGCGCGAACTCCTCATGTTCCGCCAGCGCTCGCTCAACGAGACTTACCAAGGCGAGGAATTGAAGGCCAAGATGAAGGAATCGCAGGACGCCGCCCTCAAAGACCTCGTCGACCGGCAGCTGATCATCGACAGCTTCAAGACGCAGGGTTTCTCCATCCCGGAATACGTCGTCGAAGACCGCATGCAGAACATCATCCGCGAAGAATTCGGCGGCGACCGCACGGCCTTCGTCCGCACCCTCAAGGCCCAAGGCTTCACTCTCTCCCGCTTCCGCGAGATCGAACGCGACAAAATCATCGTCCAAGCCATGCGCCAGCGCGCGGTGCGCTCGGACTTCGTCATTTCGCCGGACAAAGTCGAAGCCTACTACCGCCGCAACATCGCCGAATATTCCACGCCGGAGGAAATCCGGCTGAGCATGATCGTGCTGCGCGTCGAGGAAGACGGCTCGGGCGACCCTGCCGCGACCAAACGCGCCATGGCCGAGGAAATCCGCGGAAAATTGGCCGATGGCGCGGACTTCGCCGGCATTGCCCAGATGTATTCCGAAGACAGCACGGCCGAGGCCGGCGGCGACTGGGGCTGGATCGACCGCAAGACGCTCAACGAGGAACTCAACCGCGTGGCCTTCTCGCTCCAACCCGGACAACTCAGCCGCGTCGTCCAGCTCGGCGACTCCCTCTACATCATGCGCGTCGAGGCGCGCAAAGCGGCGGTGACCAAGCCGCTGGCCGAACTGCGCGAGGAAATCAGCAAAAAACTTTTCGAGGAAGAACGTATCCGCCTCCAGGAGCAGTGGATCAAAACGCTCCGCGAGAAGGCTTACGTCAAAGTCTATTGAGTGTGCCCGCGCGCCCCGTCCTCGGACTCGTCTCCGGCGACCCCGCCGGCGTCGGCCCGGAGTTGATCGAACGCTGCCTCGCCGATCCCGGATTGCCGGACGGGGTCGACTTTCGCCTCATCGGACGGGAAGAAGGACACGTCCCCGGTCAACCGACCCCCGCCTCGGCGCGGGCGGCATGGGACGCGCTGGAGGAAGCAGCCCGTCTTGGGCAGGACGGCGCCATCCAGGCGGTGGTCACCGGACCGGTGCACAAGGACGCGCTGCAGGCCATCGGCTTCCCGTTTCCCGGACAAACCGAATTCTTCGCCGCACGCAGCGGGACGGAAGATTTCGCCATGTGCCTGACCGGCGGGCCGCTCACCGTCGCCCTCGCCACCATCCACGTCCCCCTGCGCGACGTCCCGGGGATCCTCCGCGCGGACGAAATCGTGCGGGTGGGAAAATTGCTCCATGGTTTCCTGCAGCGCCGCCTCGGACGCGCCCCGCGGATCGCGGTGGCCGGACTGAACCCGCACGCCGGCGAGCACGGACGCTTCGGTAACGAAGAAGAGACCATCATCGCCCCCGCGGTCCGCGAACTCGCCGCCCACGGCGATTTCACCGGTCCCCTCTCCCCCGACACCGTTTTCCACCGCGCCGCGGCGGGCGGATTCGACGGCGTTCTTTGCATGTATCACGACCAGGGTCTCATCCCGTTGAAGCTGCTCGCCTTCGAAACCGGCGTGAACGTGACCCTCGGACTCCCCTTTCCCCGCACCAGCCCGGACCACGGCACGGCCTTCGACCTCGCCGGCACCGGCCGGGCCTGCCACCGCAGCATGCTCGCCGCGATCAAACTCGCGTCAGAGCTGCTTTGACCAGTGTCGGGGCATCGCGGTCCGCCAAATCCCTCAACCCTCAACGCCCCGTCAAATCATATACTCCGGCTCGCCCGACTGCTCGTGCAAGCCGCACTCGCGCTTCAAGCCGCTGAACCGCGTGTCTTCCGCCTTCATCCCGTCGGCATACCGCGTCGTGCTGTGGGTGTCCCCGATACTGACATAACCCTGCTCCCACAAAGGATGGTAAGGCAGGCCGTGCTCCGCGAGATATTCGCCGATCTGGCGGTCGGTCCAATCGACGATCGGGTGCAGTTTGAGGATGCGATTCTGGCGCTTGATCACGGCGAGGTCCTCGCGGGTCGAGGCATGTTCGCGGCGAAGCCCGGTGATCCACACCTTGGCGCCGATTTCGGCCAGGGCGCGATTCATCGGTTCGACTTTGTTCAGCCGGCCGTATTTCTCCAGTCCCTCGACCCCTTGCTCCCACAGCTTGCCGTAGAGCGCCTCCTGCCGCGCCGCGGTCACCAGCGGGGCGTAAACCCGGAGGTTGAGCCCGAGCTTCCCGGTCAACTCCTCGGCAAAACGGTAGGTCTCGGGGAAAAGGTAACCCGTGTCGACGAACACGATCGGGATCCGGGGATCGATCTGCGTGACCAGATGCAGCATGACCGCCGCCTGCACGCCGAAGCTGGTGCTGAGCACGGCGTGCCCGCGGAATTGCTCCAGCGCCCAACGCACGCGCTCCGGGGCGCTGCGCGTCTCCAAGTCGCGGTTCCAATCCTCCAATTGCGCGGCGGACGGGAGGGTCTGTTCGTTCGAGGCCATGACCGATCCTGCGGAATAAGGCCTCGTCCCCTCCAGGGCAAGACCAACCGCGCCGCTTTGCGCTTGAGGGGGCACCTTCCCCTTCCTAGGGTAGCCGTCCCATGTCCGTCCTCATTGTCGGTTCCATCGCGCTCGACGACGTCAAAACACCCGTCGAGGAACGTTTCGATCTGCTCGGGGGCTCGGCCGCCTACGCGTCCGTCGCCGCCGGGTATTTCTCCCCGGTCAATCTCGTGGCCATCGTCGGCGAAGATTTTCCGTCCGACCACTGGAACTTCCTCCAAGGCCGCGGCATCAACCTCGAGGGCGTGCAGCGCGCCGCGGGCAAGACGTTCCGCTGGTCCGGCGAATACATGTGGGACATGAACACGCGCGAGACGCGCTCGGTCGCGCTCAATGTCTTCGAAACATTCTCGCCGAAGCTCCCGGACCATTTCAAATCATGCGACTACGTCCTCCTGGCCAACATCGCGCCGGATCTGCAGTTGCAAGTCCTCGACCAGATGGACAAACCGAAATTCGTCATCGCCGACACGATGGACCTCTGGATCAACATCGCGCAACCCGCCCTGCTCGATCTGCTCAAGCGCGTCGACATGCTCATCCTCAACGACAGCGAGGCGCGCGAACTGACCAAGGAAACCAGCCTGATCAAAGCCGGCAAAAAAATCCAATCCCTCGGACCCCGCATCGTCGCGGTGAAAAAAGGCGAGCACGGCTGTCTCCTTTTCGGGGAGGAAGACGATTTCTTCAGCTGCCCCGCCTACCCGCTGGAAGACATCCACGATCCGACCGGCGCGGGTGACACCTTCGCCGGCGGCCTCACCGGCTACCTGGCCAGCCGCGACAACAGCCACGTCAGCTTCAAGACCCTCAAGACTGCCGTCGTGGTCGGCAGCGTGCTGGCCAGCTACAACGTGGAAGCTTTCAGCCTCGAGCGCATGCGCTCGGTCGAACAAAAAGACATTCTCTCCCGCTTCGCCGAATTCCAGGACCTCGCGCACTTCGACGCGGATCTGCCGTAAACGGAGTTGAACAGAAGTTAACGAGGGAAACGAAGAGAAGACTTTGGACTTCGTTACCTTGGTTACCTTCCGTCGAAAAAATCTTACCCCGCCAACATGGCCGACGGGAACCAGACGTAGAGCATCAGATAGACAATCACGCCGGTCACCGAGACGTAGAGCCAGAGCGGGAGGGTGATGCGGGCCCATTTGCGGTGGCGGTCGAAACGTGCGCGGAGCGCGGGGATGACCGTCATGATGACCAGCGGCACGATGGCCGCCGCGAGGATGACGTGGGTGATGAGGATGAAAAAATAAAGCGGACGGATGAAGGGATGCTCGTAGGTGAAGCGGATCGATCCGACGTGGTAGTGGTAGACGACGTAGCAGGCGAGGAACACCGCCGAGACGGTCAGCGCGGAGACCATGCAGATGATGTGCTGTCGTTTGCGCTCATGCTTGATGAACCACCACCCCGCGAGAAGAAGGAGGGTGCAGAGGGAATTGAGGCTGGCGTTGACCGCCGGGAGGTCGGTGACGCTCATCCGGCCGAACTGTGACGAGCGTCCACTGCCTTGATCGTCTTCATGACAAACCATCCCAAACCGCTGCAGAGGGCGAAAAGAAAGGCGAGCATGACGACCACACCCCACGAGAAGGCGAATCCGGCCATGACCGTGGTATCTTCGATCTCTTCGCTGATGACCCGGCAACCGGCGCAGGCCCAAGCAGGCGCGTTGAGCAACAGGGTGGCGAGGATGGCGGCGGGGAATCTCACGGGGCCAAAATAGCCACTGCCGCGATGTAGGGCAAGTTGTTGGTCATTAAAGTAGAAGCGGCGGGGACGCCGCTTCTACTTTACCGAGGCCCCGCCCTGCTCCCGCAACAGATTGCCCGTATCCATGAGAATCTTCGGAATCAGCTCCGGATCCTCCAGCATCCGCGCGCTGCGCACCATGCCGTTGCCGTCGACCACGAGGAACATGGTGCCGTGGACCGGTTCGCCGTTTTCTTCGGCCAGATGCTGCATGAAACCCTCGGTGACCAATTTTTCGATCACCGCCTGGTCTCCAGTGAGGAATTTCCAGCGCTCCGGATCGGCAAAATTCGCCTCGGCATAAGCCTTAAGCACTTCGGGCGTGTCGTGGGCCGGGTCGACCGTGACCGAGACGAGTTTGACGTCCGGAGTTTTGACCAGCGCCTTTTGCATTTCGAGCATGCGGGCGGTCATAAGCGGGCACGGGCCTTTGCAGCGCGTGAAGACAAAGTCGGCGATCCAGATTTTCCCGCGCAAGTCGGCATTGGTCACGGTTTGTCCGTTCTGGTCGACGAGCGAAAAGGGGGGCACCGCGCGGATGACCGGCAACTGCTCGACGTCACGCCGCACCGAGGCCTGCCACATGGAATAGCCCATGGTCACGGCAAGGACGAAGCCGAGGAAGGCACCGGCCCACGCGAGACCCCGCATCCGCGAGGCCACGATGTTGTTCTGACGGTGGTCGCTCAAACCAGATAAAGCACCGAGTAAAGGAACAGCCAGACCACGTCGACGAAGTGCCAATACATGCCCGCGAGGATCAGATAGGTGTGGCTCTGCGCGGTGTAAGCGCCGCCCAACTGGCGGATGAGGGCCCAGGCGATCATGAGCACTCCGACCAAGACGTGAAGTCCGTGGAATCCGGTGAGCACGAAGAACGAGGATCCGTAGGCGCCGCCCGTGTTGAACCACAGGCCCTCATGGTGCATGTGATACCACTCGTAGGCTTGGATGCAGAGGAAGAGGGAGCCGAGCAGCACGGTGAGGAAGAGCCACGCGGTTCCCTTCTTGCCTTTCTTCACCGCCACCTCGGCGGCGTGGTAGGTGAAGCTGCTGGCGATGAGGAAGACGGTATTGATCCCGGTCAGAACGACCGGCAACTTCGGCAGGTCGGGCGACGGAGGCCAGGCCGGCGAACTCAGGCGCAGGACGATGTACCCGGCGATGAGCCCGGCGAAGAGCATGGCCTCGGAGGCGAGGAAAATGGTCATGCCGAAAACCGCCGTGCGCGGCGGGGCATGGGGGGTTTCGTGGGCGGTCAGGGCGGCGGTGCTCATGGTTGGGTTATTTCAGGTGAAAAAGGTTTTCCAGACAATGACCAAGGCGCAGAGCAGCAGGGCAAACACCGCGAGACCCGCGAGCACGCGGCGGTTGGCTTGGCGGATTTTGGCATCGGGCGGGTTCATTCATCGGGCCAGGACCATCAGGGCGAGGAGGAGCGGCAAGTAAGCGATGGACCCGAGGAAAAGCCAGCGGGCCGCGGGGACCGAGCCGCCACTCACCGCGAAATTGGCCGCCATGGAAGCGAATCCCGCCCCGAGCAGCAGGGCACCGTAAAAGTAGACGGCGGAATAATCGAAGAAAACGGACGGCAGCAAACTCACCGCGAGCAAGGCCAGCGCGTAGAGGAAGGCCTGGCGTCCGGTCACCGCGCCGCTTTCGTCGTTTTCCGAAAGCATTTTGAATCCGGCCTGCGCGTAATCCCCGCGGTAAAGCCAGGCAATGGCGAGGAAGTGCGGCATTTGCCAGAGGAACAAGATGGCGAAAAGGGTCAGTCCTTCGGCATTGACCGAGCCGCGGGCCGCGGTCCAGCCGATGAGCGGCGGCAAGGCGCCGGGCACCGCACCGACGATCGTGTTGAGCGTGGTGACGCGTTTGAGCGGCGTGTAAACGAGGATGTAGAAAATGATCGTGGTCGCCGCGAGACCGGCGGCGAGGAGGTTGGCGAAGAGGGCGAGGCAGAGGACGCCGCTGAAGGACAGAACGAGTCCGGTGAGCAAGGCGTCCGAGGCCGCCATGCGTCCGGCCGGCAGCGGACGGTCCTGCGTGCGTTTCATCCGCGCGTCGAGATCGCGTTCCCACCATTGGTTGAGCGCCGCGGCCCCGGCCGCGCTCAAGGCCGTGCCGCCGAGCGTGGCGGCAAGGAGCAGCCAGCTCCAACTCCCCTGCACGCCGAGGGCGAAGCCGGCCATGGCCGTGGCCACGGTCAACAGGCTGAGGCGCGCTTTGACCAACTCGGCCAGATCGGCCGCGGCGGAGGCCGCACGGGGACGGGTTTGGACGGTGGATTTCATCAGGCAGGCACGAGGGTTTCTTTCTCCCGCTTGAGCTGGGCGGCCCGGGGGGAGAAGGATCCGACGAGAAAACACTGGGCCACGCCCAAAAACAAGATCAGGGCCCCCACCGCGACATGAGCGGTGGTCACATCGGCGGCCTTGTTCGACCAGACGGTCCAAGCGCCAAGAGCGATCTGCAGGACGACCAGCGCCGCCCACCAGCGGGAAGCGATGCGCACACCCATGGCGGCGCGGCGGGCTTTCCAGAGATAGACGATGAAGAGCCCGGCCAGCACCACGGCCATCAAGCGGTGGAGCATCTGCAGATGGATGTGACCGAGGGTGGTCGGCACCTCACCGGAGGCGATGCGCTGCGCGTTGATGGCGGACAATTGCCCGGCATCGAGCAGCGGCCAGACTTGCCCGTAGGCCAGCGGGAAATCGTGGATGGATAAACCCGCATGCTCGTGCCGCATGGTCGCGCCGAGGGCGAGTTGCACGTAGACGAGGATGGTCAGGACAACGACCCAACGCATCAGACCGGGCGCGTGCCAGCGCCAACGCGCGCCGCCGGTGGCGAAGGCTCTGCTCGTGGCGATACAGATGACCACGAGCAGCGAAATGTAAGCCTGGGCCAGCATGCCATGGAAAATGCCGAGTTCGTCCAGGATCATGGTGACGCGCAACCCGCCGAGCACACCCTGCACTATGACGGTAGCTACCGCGATGTAGCCGAGGACGCGGACCCATTTGCGCGGCTCAGCCATCCAGAGCGAGACAGCGAGAATGATAGTCATCAGTCCGACACCGGACGCAATCAAGCGGTGGACGTGTTCGTAGAAAATCCCGCCGACCCAGCGCGAGAGCGGGAAGAGGAACATATTGTAGCCGTAGCTGTTCGGCCAGTCGGGGACGGTCATGCCCACGCCCTTCGAGGTGACGAGCCCGCCGCTGAGGAGCAGGATGAAGGCGGCGACCGCCGTGGCCAGGGCGTAGGCGAAGACCAGGGTGCGGGCGGTGCCGTAGTGGTTCATGAGAGGAGCGACCGAACAGATGCCATTGCTTTTTGTAGCGGCGGTCTGTGACCGTCGGTGCCTTGCTTCCCTGAATTGTTCCGGCGGTCACAGACCGCCGCTACAAAACCAGGTCGAGATCCGCCAGACACCCCGCGGCTCATGGCGGACCTCAATGCACCTCCAACCGCGCGCCCTCGGGGGCTTTCTCATTCTGCGGAAGGTAGTCTTTGTCCATCCCCGGCACGCTGTACTCGTAGGGGCCGTTGTAGACGGTCGGGGTCACGTCGAAATTGCCGTGGCCGGGAGGCGACGGGACGGTCCACTCGAGGGTGGTCGCGTTCCACGGATTTTTGCCGGCCGGCTTGCCGTGGCGGATGCTCCAGATGAAGTTCCAGATGAAGATGAAGGTGGCCAGGCCCATGCCGAAGGCGGCCCAGCTGACGAAGACGTTGATCGGTTGCAGCGCGCGCAGGTGTTCGTAAACCATCGGGTCCGCGATGCGGCGCATCATCCCGCCCAACCCGAGGTTGTGCATCGGGAAGAAGGTCAGGTTGAAGAAGATGAAGGTGGCGAAGAAGTGAATCTTGCCCCACGTCTCGTTCATCATGCGTCCGAACATTTTCGGATACCAGAAGTAGATCGCGGCAAAGGCGCCGAAGAGGCTGCCGCCGAAGAGCACGTAGTGGATGTGCGCGACAATGAAATAGGAGTTGTGGACGAACAGGTCGACCGGCGTGGAGGCCATGAAGATGCCGCTCAATCCGCCGATGACGAACATCGAGACGAAGGCCAGGGCGAAGAGCATCGGCGTGGTGAACTCGATCGAGCCGCGCCAGACCGTGCCCATCCAGTTGAAAGTTTTGATCGCGGAGGGCACGGCGATGATCATGGTCGAGACGGAGAAAGCCGCGCCGAGAGTGAGGTTCATGCCGCTGACGAACATGTGGTGGCCCCAGACGATGAAGCCGAGGAAGCCGATGGCCACCATGGCCCAGACCATCGCTTTGTAGCCGAAGATGGGCTTGCGGGCGAAGACGGGGAGGATTTCCGAGACGAGGCCCATGGCCGGCAGGATCATGATGTAGACCTCGGGGTGGCCGAAGAACCAGAAAAGGTGCTGCCAGAGGAGCGGTTGTCCGCCCTGCGCGGCGAAGAAGGTCGTGCCGAAATTCAGGTCGGTGAAAAGCATGGCCGCCGCGGCCGAGAGGACGGGCACGGCGAGGATGAGGAGCCACGCGGTGAGGAAAAGGGCCCAGACGGAGAGCGGGAGACGGAACATGGTCATGCCCGGCGCGCGCATGTTGATGATCGTCGTGATGTAGTTGGTCGCGCCGGCGATGGACGAGAGACCGTTGATGAACAAGCCGACGCACCAGAGGCTCTGGCCGATCTGCGTGTTGTTGTTGTAAGCCGCGGTGGAACTGAGTGGCGCGTAGGCCGTCCATCCCGACTGCGCCGCGCCGCCGTCGACGAAGAAACTGGCCAGGATGACGATGCCCGAGAGCACGTAGAGCCAGTAGCTCATCGCGTTGAGCGTGGGGAAAGCCATGTCCCCCGCCCCGATTTTCAGCGGAATCAGATAATTGCCGAAGCCGCCGATGAGCAGGGGCATGACGACGAGAAACACCATGACCGTGGCGTGCATGGTGAAGAGCATGTTGTAGCCGCCGGGCAGAATGACGCCGTCGACCGCCACGGTGGACGGAAGGAGCGCGCCGATGAGCGGCACTTGCATGCCCGGGTAGGCGAGCTGGAAGCGGATACCCATGGCCAGGAGGCCGCCGATGAAGAGGAAGAAGAAACTGGTCCAGAGATACTGCAGCCCGATCATCTTGTGATCGAGCGACCAGATGTATTTGGAAAAGAAGCTCTGCTCGTGTCCGTGGTGTCCGTGCTCGGCGGAGGCCGGGGCGGCATGGGGGACGAAGGTCGTGGCGCTCGTGCTCATAGTTTGTTTTCTTTGTTACGCGGGTTGTCGCCCGCCGGATGGGTGGAAGCGGTGGACGTGCGCAGGGCACGCGCGCCGGCGGCGGCCTTGGCCTCCTCGGCCTTGGCTTGGATTTTGCCGGACTGCCATTTTTCGAACTCCTCCTGCGTGACCACGCGGATCGGGGCCTTCATGTTGTAGTGACCCGACCCGCAGATCTGGCTGCAGGCCAATTCGAAATTGCCCGTGCGCGTCGGCTCGAACCAGACCCATGCAATGGTGCGGCCGGGCACCGCGGCTTGGTAAAGGCGGAACTGCGGGACGTAGAACGAATGGATGACGTCGCGCGAGTGGAGGTAGATGTGGACAGGTCTGTTGACCGGAATGACCAGTTCCGTGCTGGAAAAATCGTCATCGCCCGCCGCGTCGTCCGGCACGAGGCCGAATTTGTTGTCCACCGAATAGCTGTGCACATCGACCTTGCCGAGTTGACCGTCAGCCCCGGCATAACGCATGTCCCAGCCGAACTGGTAGCTGACCACATCGACTTTGACCGAATTCTCCGGCGGCGGACTGTGCAGTTCGCTCCACAGCCGGTTGCTGTAGATGACGAGGCCGAGGAAGATCGCCGTGGGAATCGCCGTCCAGATGATCTCGAGCTTGTTGTTGCCGTGGCTGTAGTAAGCCTTCGAGCCGGGACGCTTGCGGTATTTGACCAGGTAGTAAATGTAAACGGTCTGGGTGAGGACAAAGACCGCCGCGGTGAGGTAGAAAATGAAATTGAGCAGCGTGTCGATTTTCTTCGCCCCGACGGTGGCCGCTTCCGGTGCCCAGTAAAGATTGGTCTCGCGAACTTCGGCCATGACGTCGAACGCGCCCGCCAGCAGGAAGATGGCGGCGCCGAAAAGAAATTTGCAGGGAACGCTTCGCATGGTCAGGCGGCGGCAGGAGTGGCTTCGGGTTGCGCTTCGGTCGGCGCGGGCGGTGCAGTCTCGCCCTCGGCCGGAGCGGCCCCGCCTTCCGCAGCGGGAGGCGCGGCGGATTCGAATTTCACGGCGGGAATGGCTTTCAATTTGTTCTGCGTGTAGGGCTCGGTCTGGGCGGCGGTTTCCTCGCGGATCTTGGCCACCTGCTCGGCGGTGATGGGCGGGGCGCTGTTTCCCCACTCGTTGCGGATGTAAGTCAGGATCATGGCAATCTGGTCGTCCTTGAGCTGTTTCCACGGCGGCATGGCACCGTTGTAAGTGTCGCCTTTGACCTGGATCGGACCTTGCAGTCCGTGCAGGAGGATTTTCACCAGATGATTGTCGCCGTGCCAGTCGCCGCCGAGCACCCACTCGCTGTCGACCAGCGTGGGGAACTGTCCGGCCACGCCCTGACCCGTCGGTTGGTGGCAGGCCACGCAGTTGGCCGTGAAGAGACGCTTGCCCACAACCATCGGGTCGGGCGGACCCTTCACCGCACCACCGCCACCGGCCCAGGAAACTTGCGAAGGATCGAAAACGTCGGATTGGAAGCCGCCGCTGTAGAAGGAGAAATAGGCCCCGGCCCAGAAAACCAGCGCCATGAAAACCGAGACCAACCACAAAGGGATCGGTTCGTAACCGTCGCGCGGGTCGTCTTTCTCGCGGAGAATCGCGCCGTGCACGTCGCGCACGTTGAGCCCCTCGCCCTCGAGGTGGGACTGCAGTTCGTCGGAGCCTGGCTGGTGCGGGTCGTCGATCATTGCGGCGGTTCCGGAGCTTCCGGCAGCGGATAGTTGCGGTTGAGCGAAAGCAGATAGGCGACGAGCGCCTCGGCTTCGGCCGTCGGGACAATCTCGTAGCCGTCCGGCGCGGTGTCCGGCGGAAGCAGGTCGATCGCCTCGGCCGACCGCTGGCCTTCGATCGGGCGCGTCACGTAAAGATACTTGTAGCTCGGCATGATCGAGCCGGGACTGACCACACCCGGTTGGTAGAGGTGCTGATGGTGCCACATGACGCTCGGTTGGCGCGCGCCGATGTTGGCCAGGTCGGGGCCCGTGCGCATGGTGCCGAGAAAGACGGGGTTCTCCCGCATGTAATCGCGGGCCACGGTCGGACGCGCGCCCCAGCCGCGCTCGAGGTCGCTGCCGTAGCCGACTTGGCGGACTTGCTGGCTATGACAATAGATGCAACCGGCCGACGCGTAGACTTGCTGGCCGCGTTCGGCCAGACCGGAGAGCGGTGGCGGATTGATGTCGCCCGTGGCCTCGTCGGTCACCGGCGTGTAGCGCCCGAGCGCCAGATACGGGTAAGCGACCAGCCCGACCCACGAGCTGAGGAAGGTCAGGAAAATCCCGGTAACGATGACGGGCATCCGGTTCATACGTTGAGCGGCTCCGGTTGGCGTCCCTGGTCGCTGCCGAACAGAGTCGGTTCGCTGCGCTTGGACCCCGCTTTGAGCAGGAGGAGGGTGAAGCTGACGGCGAAAACAATATGTCCGGCGGTGAGGAGGACGCCCGACACGCTGCGCAGGAACAACCAAGGTTTGGTGTAGTCGAGCGAGGCCATGAAGGTGATACCCGGGTCGAGCAGCGCGAGGCCCTGCAGAATCCCGCCGAGGGTGAGGACGACCACCATCATGCCGATGCCGATGGCCACGAGCCAGAAATGCCAGCGGATGAGACGGGCCGACGGCCATTCCCATCCGACCACCCGCGGCAGGATGTAATACATCGCGCCGAACATGATCATGGTGAAGAATGCGTAGAGTCCGAGGTGGGCGTGGCCGACGGTGTAGTGGGTGAAGTGCGTGACTTTGTTGAGCGACGGGATGGCCATCGAGATACCCTGCAGGCTGGCCAGGGTGTAGCACATCGCGCCGAAGACGGTGAACCGCAGGGTCGGACTCCATTTCAGTGCCTCGAAATTGCCGCGCACCGTCATGTGGTGGTTGATCGCCGTGGTGATGACCGGAATGAACATCATCACGCTGGCCACCACGCTGGCGCTGACCAACCACGCGGGGAAAGGTCCGCCGATCAGATGGTGCATGCCGTTCCAGCTGTAGAAGAGCGCGAGCGACCAGAAACCGAGGATGCTCAGGTAGTAGCTGTGGATCGGGCGGCCGAGGACTTTGGGGATGAGGTAATACGCGGTGGCCAGGCCGATCGGGGTGAACCACAGGCCGAGGGCGTTGTGGCCGTACCACCAATTGACCGCGCCCTGAGCGCCGCCTTGGATCGGTTCGAAATTGAGGAGGAGATTGGCCGTGGAATAGAGCCACGGGAACCAGAGGAAGGCCGCGAGAAGATACCACTGGCTGACGTAAACGTGTCCCGGCTGCCGGAAGCGGAACATGATGACGGCCCACACCGCGATGAGACCGAAGGCGACGAAGAGCATGAAGCTCGAGTAGTTGGGAAACTCGAGCCACTCGATGGAACGGCCGTCACCCGAGAGGATGCCGAGAGTTCCGAGGAGGATGCCGATGTTCCAGAAAATGGCGGCGCTGACGAGAAGTTTGCTGTGACGCAAAGGCGTGCGGCAAAGGCGCGCCATGAGCCAGAGCGCCGTGCCGATGCCGGCCGCCGAGGCCCAGCCGTAAACCACCGCGTTGAGATGCGCCGGACGGACCCGTCCGAAGGTCAGCCAGCCCCATTGGTTGAGCAGACTGGGCTCGTTCAACTTGAAGGACGCAAGCAGCGCAAGGAGCGAGCCGGTGAGCAGCCAGAAGATAGCCGAGCCGTAAAAGAGGATGACCGGCAACCGCGTCGACTCGTCGATGACGGCACGCTGCGCCTTCTCCATTTCAGGCGTCACGGTCGAAGGATGGGCTTGGGTCAGGGTCGCGCTCATGATTTGAAGGCCATGGCCCCGCGCCGCAGCGGACGGTCGGCCTGCTTGTCGGCGAAGGCGTCCGTTGCCGTGCCGACCGGTTCGTCTTCATCGAAAATGGATTTCGCCCCGTCCTCGAGGTTGCGGAACTGGCCGGTCTTGGCCGCCCAGTAGAAGGCGGCCAGCGTCGTGCCGCCGAAAAAGAGGAGTCCGGCCGCGAGAAGAATGTAGATGACCGTGTTCATGGGGCGGGCGTTTCTCCGGGTGCGGGGGGTTCCTGTCCTTCCGCGGGCGCGGGCTCCGCTTCGACCGCGGGTGACGGCGCGGCGGGCGCGACGAAGGGAGGCGGTGTCGGTTGCGCGGCGGCGAAACCGCCGGGTTTGACCGTGGAGCCGAGCGGCACATTCGGGTCGACCGGGTAGGCCGGACGCGGTGCGCCTTGCGCCGAGAGCCTGGCCACGGCGAGTTCCATGGCGCGGTCCAGCGGGACGCGCACCGTGCCCTTGGCCTGGTCGGCCCAGCCGTAGCTGCCGGTCAGGGTGTTGTTTTCCTCGCGGATTTTCGCCAGAATGTCATAGCGCTCTTTGGCCCGGATGGCTTCCTCGTCGTAGGAAGCCGGGTCGCCCGACGACAGCATCCATTGCACGAACACCGCGAAAAGCGCGAAGAGCACGAAGGCGCCGGCGAACATCGGCCAGATGCTCTTCTCGCGCGCGGCGGTGCTGTGCGGGGCGGGATTCATCAGTTGCGGAGTTTCAGCGAGTTGGCCAGGCGCGGATCCTTGACCGGCCAGAGCGGCGCGTCGCCGAGGCGTTTCATGAAGATGGCGGCCAGCGTGGCGCCGATGGCCAGCAGGCAGACGAGGTCGAGCCAATGCGGCGAGGCGCCCGCTTTGTGGTAGGTCGGCAGCACGATGATGTAGAGATCGAGGATGTGCATCAGCAGGATCCAAGCGGCCACGGCGCAGAGGAGCAGCGGTTTTTTCTTCGTCGCCTGGAAAAGCAATATGACGAAGGGCACGAAGAAGTGACCGACGACCAGGATGATGTTGAGCGTGTTCCAGCTGCCGGTGTTGCGCCGGAGGAACCAGACGGTTTCTTCCGGGATGTTGGCATACCAGATGAGCATGTATTGGCTGAAGCCGATGTAGGCCCAGAAGACGGTGAAGGCCAGCATGAGCTTGCCCATGATGTGGTAGTGCTCGATGGAGACCACGCCCTCGAGGTAACCGGCGCTGCGCAACGCGGTGACCAGCAAGACGAGCACGCACATCGAACTGAGGGCCGAGCCGGCGAAGATGTAGACGCCCCACATGGTGGAGAACCAGTGAAAGTCGAGGCCCATCAGCCAGTCGAACGCGCCGAAGGTCAGCGACAAGGCGAAAAGCGGCAGCATGGGGAAGACCATTTTGCGCGAGGACCAGGTGTAGCGCGCGTCGCCGTCCTTGTCCTGCCGCACCGAATTTCGCCGCAGGAGAAAGGCGGCGATGCTGAAGAAGAGGAAGTAGAACGCGGCGCGTGCCCAGAAGAACGGCTCGTTCAAATAGGCCGCCTTGCCGTCGAGCAAGGGATCCACGCCGGGTTCGATCTTCATCCATTTGAAAAGGGTCGGCGCGTTGAAGATGATCGGGAGGAAAAGGATGGCGAGGACGGGGAAGAGCCAGGCGATGTTTTCCAGCTGACGCCGCACGACCACGCTCCAGTCGGCATCGACCGCGTGGTGCACGAGGATCCAGAAAAGGGATCCGGCCATGATGGTGAAGAAGAAGGTGAAGGCGAAGAGCCAGGAGAAGGCGAACTGTTTGCCCGAAAGGAAGCCGCCCCACGCGGCGAGGCCGAGGGAAAGCACGGCCAGCGCGACGGTGAAGAGCAACTTCCCGCCGAAGCCCTGGTAATCGAAGAATTCCTTCGAGCTGATCTTGGTTCCGTGGTCGCTCATGGTTGGGTGGGCGGCGTTTCGAGGGCGGTGCGCTCGGCCGGCGGCACGTCGTTCATCGTCGCGGTCTGCGCCATCTGCAGGGCGCGCACGTAGGCCACGATGGCCCATCGGTCGGCCACCGGGATTTTCGATCCGTAGCCGAGCATGGTGTTCTTGCCCATGGTGATCGTGTTGTAGATCTCGCCGTCCGCCATATCGCGCAGGCGGTCCTGGTGGAAACTGGCGATGGCCACGAGCCCGTATTGTCCGGCCACGCCGTTGCCGCCCCCGCTCGCCCCGTGGCAAACGCCGCAGAAAATGGTGTAGCGGTCCTGCCCGCGCTGCATCAGTTCGGCCGTGACCGGCATGGGGATCCCCGTGCCCCACTGGTCGCCGAAGCGTCCGGTGTTGTCATAATCGGTGCCGGACGAGTAACGCACCATGCGGTATTTGCCCTCGTCGGGGAACGGGTTCTCCTTCGAAACAGGCGCCTCGTAGCCGAGCGGGACGGTGCCGGGGACGGGTTCGCGGTTGCCGCGCCCGTCGGCGAAGAATTCGCTCGGGACCTGCGCCTTCACCTTGGGCTGGTGGTCCATGTCGGGGAAAATTTCGATCGGCGGTTCCCCGCTTTTTTGCCCGCGGAAACCCGCCACGGCGAGCAGGCCGACGAGAAAGAGTCCGAGACCGATGAAAAAGTAGCGCAGCATATCAGTCCCCGTAAACCAGCGTGATGTGTTCGGCCCCCAGGCTCTCGAGCATGGCCCGCGTCGCCTCCTCGTCGAACTTCGGGTCGGTCGCCTCGATGGCGAGGAAGAACCCGTCGTTGCTCACTTTCTTGAAAAGGTTCCAGTTGAAGAGCGGGTGGTTCCAGCGCGGCAGACCGTTGAGCGCCAGCATGCCGAACGTGGCGGTGAAGGCGGAGAGGAGGATGGTCAGCTCGAACATGATGGGGAAAAAGGCCGGCACGGTGAAAAAGTTGGTCGGCTTGCCCGCCACGATGAGGGGATATTCGATCGACGACGGATAGAACTGCAGCAACGCCGCGATGGTCAGGCCGACGAGCCCGCCGATGAAAACGAGCGCGCTGAGCCAGGATTTTTTCAATCCCATGGCGTGGTCCATCCCGTGGATGGGAAAGGGCGAATAGACATCCCAGCGCGTGTAGCCGGCATCGCGGACTTTTTCCGCCGCGTGGTAAAGAGCGGACGCGTCGGGCACCTCCGCGCCCATGGCGAAAAGTTGCGATTCGGGATTGCCGGCGATTTGCATGTCAGTGCGCGGCTCCCTTCAGCGCGGCGGCAGGTTCATGGTCATGCGCGTCATGCCCGTGATGCGGATCGGCCTCCGGCAGGACGGCTTTCACTTCGAAAATACAGATCATCGGCAACCAGCGGATGAAGAGAAGGAAGAGGGAAAGGAAAATGCCGAAGGTGCCGACGAACGTCCAGATGTCGACCCAGGTCGGATAGAACATGTTCCAGCTCGAGGGCAGGAAGTCGCGGTGCAGCGAGGTGACGATGATGACGAAGCGCTCGAACCACATGCCGGCGTTGACGAACATGCAGACGACGAAGACCCAGAGCACGTGGCGGCGGAAGAAACGGAACCAGAAGAGCTGCGGGGCCACCACGTTGCAGAAAATCATCGACCAGTAGGCCCACCAATACGGTCCGGTCGCACGGTTGATGAAGGCGTATTGCTCGTAAAGGTTGCCGCCATACCACGCGATGAAGAACTCCATGGCGTAGGCGTAGCCGACGATCGATCCGGTCAGCAGGATGATTTTGCACATCTTGTCGACGTGGTCGTCGGTGATCAGATCGTGCAGACCGAAAATGGCCCGCGCCGGGAGCATGATGGTCAGCACCATGGCGAACCCGCCGAAGATGGCGCCGGCCACGAAGTAAGGCGGGAAAATGGTGGTGTGCCATCCGGGAATGACCGAAGTGGCGAAGTCGAAGGACACCACCGAGTGGACCGAGAGCACAAGCGGCGTGCTCAAGCCGGCGAGAATGAGGTAGGCCATCTCGTAGTGTTTCCACTGGCGGTTCCCGCCGCGCCAGCCGAGGGCCGCGATGCCGTAGAAAAATTTGCGGAATTTGTTCGTCGCCCGGTCGCGCAAGGTGGCGAGGTCGGGGACGAGGCCGGTATACCAGAAGAGGACGGACACCGTGAAATAGGTCGAGACGGCGAAGACGTCCCACAACAACGGACTGCGGAAGTTCTACCAGATGGCGTTCGAGTTCGGCACCGGCGCGAGGAACCAGACCATCCAGATGCGGCCGACGTGGACCGCGGGGAAAATGCCCGCGCAAACCACGGCGAAAAGTGTCATCGCTTCGGCCGCCCGGTTGATCGAGGTGCGCCACTTCTGCCGCGTGAGGAACAGGATGGCCGAGATGAGCGTGCCGGCGTGGCCGATGCCGATCCAGAAGACGAAGTTGGTGATGTCCCACGCCCAGCCGACCGGATGGTTCAGGCCCCACACGCCGACGCCGGTCGAAATGAGATATCCGATGCAAAAGACGCTGACCATGGCGAGCGACGCGCTCATGGTGAAAGCGATCCACCACCACTTGGGCGCGCTTTTTTCCGTGACCGAGGCGACGTGGTCGGTGATCCACGACATCGAGCGGTTGCTCGTGACGAGCGGCGCGCGTTTGATGCGCTCGGCCGCCGCTTCCGGACTCTGCATGATCACGTCGGCCATAATCAGCTGCTCTGCGCCTCCTTCGCGTGGCCGGCCCCGTGGCCGTTGTGATCGTCGCCGTGTCCGCCGTGGTGCGGATGACCGTTGGCCCAGCCGACTTTGTCCGCGCCGGGCATGGCCATGTTCGGGTTCTTGATCCGCGCGAGGTAGGTCGTGCGCGGGCTAACGTTGAGATATTTCAGCATTTCGTAATTTCGCGGCTCGGTCTTGAGCTTGGCCACGCGGCTGTCCGGATCCTTGATGTTGCCGAAGACGATCGATTCCGAAGGACACGCCTGCTGGCAAGCGCTTTTCACTTCGGGGAAAGGCACGAGTGATTTGTCGGACGCGCCGGCGCGCACGGTCTGCGTGATGCGCGCTTCCTCGATACGCTGGATGCAATAGGTGCATTTCTCCATCACGCCGCGCATGCGCACGGTGACGTTCGGGTTTTTCGACATCTGCAGGCTGTCGGCCATGCCTTTCTTGGCGAATGGTCCGAGATACAACTGGTCGAGCGGCCGCTGGTTGTAGTCGAAGAAGTTGAAGCGGCGCACTTTCCACGGGCAGTTGTTCGCGCAATAGCGCGTGCCGATGCAGCGGTTGTAGGCCATGAGATTGAGGCCGTCCTCGCTGTGCACCGTGGCGTTGACCGGGCAGACTGTTTCGCACGGCGCGTTCTCGCAGTGCTGGCACATGATGGCCTGGGTGAGCATTTCCGGATCGTTCTCGTCGCCCGCGAAATAGCGGTCCATGCGGATCCACGCCATGTTGCGTCCGCGCGAAACCTGGTCCTTGCCGACGATGGGCACGTTGTTCTCGGCCTGGCAGGCCACGACGCAGGCGTTGCAACCGGTGCAGGTGCTGAGGTCGACGGTCATGCCCCACTGCTCGGGCGAAGTGAGTGGCGGATGGGTGAAGAGGGAAATGTTCGGCGGGATATGTCCGTCCATCCCCATGGTCCGGGCAAACGTCGGCTCTTTGGCGTAACGCTCCGCCGTGCCTTCGCGCACCAGATCGCGGCCTTCCATGCTCTGGTGGGTCTGCGTCTCGGCGAATTTGTGCTTCGCGCCGGTGCGTTTGAGCGAGGCATTCGAGACGTGCGACATTCCGCGCGTGGTGCGCAGAGGATAGGCATTGCAGCCGACTTTGTCGGAAACAGCCGTGATGTCCACGCGGCCGTAGCCGAGCGCGATACTGACCGAGCCGTCGGCATGGCCGGGCGCGATGAGCGCGGGCGCCTCGATCGCGCGGTCGCCGGCGGAAAGCTGCACCATGTCGCCGGTGGCGACGCCGAGTTCTTTCGCCGTGGCCGGACTGAGCAACGCGGCGTTGTCCCACGTGATCTTGGTCGCGAAGTCCGGCGTCTCCTGCAGCCAACCGTTGTTGGCATAGCGTCCGTCGTCGAGCGTGGTGCTCGCGATGAAAGCGATGTCGAGTCCGCCGGTTTCGGGACGGAAAGACGCGGCGAGCGCGGCGGCCCCGCCCGCATTGAAAGAAAGCGGCGCGTCGGGCCACGCGGTGTCGGGCAAAAATCCCTGACGGAGAAATTCGGTCCACTTCGCCTCGAGGTCGCCGCCGCCCGCAATCTGGGCGAAAGTTTCGCGCACGAGCTGCGGGCCGATCGGCTGTTCGTTGCCGGCAAGGCGGTTCAAAATTTCCAGTTCGTTCACGCCGTCCCAAAGCGGGAGGACCATGGGCTGCACGGCGCAGATCGTGCCGTCCGCACTGCGCGTGTCGCCCCAGCTTTCGAGGTAATGGGCCTGCGGCACATGCCAGGTGCAGGCGGCGGATGTCTCGTCTTCGTACAGACCGAGCCTCACGCTGACCGGCACGCCGGAGAGCAGCTCGCCGAAGCGCAGGTCGGCCGGCGCGTTGTAAACCGGATTGCCCCCGAGGATGAAAAGACTCTGCACGCGTCCGGCCTGCAGGGCGGCGGCGAGATCCGCGATGGTCGCGGACGGCGCGGATTCGGCGCGCATGCCGCGCAGGGTCTGACCCGGAGCGCCGAGTGCATTGTTGATGGCCAGGCCGAGGGCCTGCAGCGCGGCGGGCTGCTGGTCGCCGACCACGACGACACTCTTGCCGCGCGAGGCGGCGAGGTCTTTGGCGCACTCGGTGATCCATTGCGGATCAGCGGAAAGCGGGCCGGATGGAAACGCGGCAACGACGGACGAAAGATTTCCATCGCCGGTGAGCGACGCGATTTGCTCGCCGAGCGCGCGGAGGAAGGGGCCAACTTCGGAAGGTTTGATGCGCAAGCGATGGTCAGCCACGCCGCCGGTCGAGGAATAATGCGTCTCGGCCACGTAGAGCCGGTTCATCGGTTGACCCGGCTCGCTGATGCGGCGGCGGGCCATGAATCCGCGCACTTGATCGAGTCCGCTGAACGACGCGTTGAGGAAATCGTTGTCGACGGCGAGGACTTTGTCCGCGCGGCTGAAGTCCGGCGTCACGGCGACATTAGCGCCGAAGCATGCGGCGAGCGCGGCATCGGTTTCGTCCGCGCCGAGCGGCTCGTATTCGGCCCAGAGCAGATTCGGATATTTTTGGCGCAACTGCGCGAGCAAGCGGTCGCGCGTGGGCGAAGCATGGCGTTCGGCGAGGAAGGCGAGTCCGGCGCCGCCGTTGGCCGCGGCGGCGGCGGCGATTTCGTCGAGTTTGGCGCCGAGCGCGGCGGCATCGGTTTTCGTGCCGGCGGATTTGATCAGCTTCGAACGGTTCGGATCGTAGAGGTCGAGGACCGAGGCCTGCGCGAAGGTGTCCGTGCCGCCATTGCTGATCGGATGCAGCGGATTGCCTTCCAGTTTGGTCGGACGTCCGTCGCTCGTCGTGGCGATGAGCGGCATGGCGCCGTGGCGGCGCGGCATGGACGTGGCGTAGTAGAGAAATTTGCCCGGGATGGTCCACTCGGCGCTCTTGGTGAAAGGCACGAGATACGCTTCGGGGCGGCGGCAACCGGTCAGACCGATGCCGGCGAGGGCCATCGAGCCGCCCATGAGTTGGAGGAAATTGCGGCGCGACAATTCGCCGCCGTGCCAATCGGACGCGCCCTGCGGGAATTCGCGCTCGAGTTTGTCGGCGAAGTCGGGCGAGGAGGCCAATTCGTCGAGGCTGCGCCAAATGTTCGGACGCGCTTCGCGCTCGGGATGAGGAAGGACGCGTTTCATGTCAGCGATGGCAGGCCCCGCAACCGACCGGCGGGTTGACGTTCCATTCCTTCTTGTATTGCGCACCCATGGCGAGCTGTTCCTGCGCGGAGGCCGGGCGCCAGTTCAGGTTGTAGATTTCCGAGGGCGGACGCAGGTGCAGCTCCGGCGCGCGGTGACACTCGAGGCACCAGGCCATGCTCAGCGGCTCGGCCTGGTAGACGACGGGCATTTCGTTGATCTGGCCGTGGCAGCTGTAGCAGCTGATGCCGCGGTTCACGTGCACCGCGTGGTTGAAATAGACGTAGTCGGGCGCCTTGTGGATGCGGATCCATTCGACCGGCGTGCCGGTTTCCCAGCTGGCCTTGACCACGGCCAGCTTCGGACTCTGGGCCTTGATCTGGGAGTGGCAGGCCATGCAGGTCTGGGTGTCGGGCACATTCGAGTGGGCGGCCACTTCGACGTGGGTATGACAGTAACGGCAATCCATCCCGAGCTGCTCCACGTGAATGGCGTGGGAAAAGGGGGCCGGTTGCTCCGGCATGTAGCCCACATTGGTGTATTTCGGGGTGAAATAATACCAGATGCCGCCCGTGACCACCGCGCCGAGAACCAGCACTATGACCAGCAACTTCAGGGGCAGCCAGTTCGTCCAGCTTGGGAAAAAATTTGCCATCCAATTAACGCGAAGCGCCTCAGGCGCGGATCGAATGAGCGTATTATTAACGCAGCTAATAGCAACACCGTTTTGTCTCTGACAAAAATTGTGAATTCCAGCGCGCTTTGTGCCTAAATGTATCCCCATGCACCGGTCCATCCACGCGCCCCTCGCCACTGCGGTCATTATGATCTCGAGTTGCTTTTTTCATATTGAGCGTGTTGCTGCCCGCACGCCCCCGCAGGAAATCCTCCCCACCATCACGCTCCGCATCGGCACGGTCGCGGTCGAGGCCGAGGTGGCGGACGAAATCGATGAAAAGACCATCGGGTTGATGGGCCGCGAGGAATTGGCCGAGGGCAAAGCCATGCTTTTCGTCTTCCGCGAGCCGCAAGCCATGGGCTTTTGGATGCGCGACACTCTCGTCCCGCTTTCCATCGCCTACATCAATGCGGCGGGTGTCATCCGCGAGATCCACGACATGCAACCCCTCGACGAAACCCCGGCCCGCAGCGCCTTCCGCGATCTGCTCTACGCCCTCGAAGTCCCGCAAGGCTGGTTCCACAAAAACAAAATCCTCCCCGGCGACCGCATCACCGGCCTCCCCTCGCCCGAAACCGCGCAACCGGAGTAAGCGCAGCCGGTTCCTTGCCACGCCTCAACGGACGCCTAACATCGGCCAGCCATGTCCACGCGTCCGCAACCGACCACCGCCGAACTGTACGGGCAGTATGTCATGCCGACTTACGCGCGTTTCCCGCTCGCGTTGGCCCGCGGGGAGGGCGTCCGCGTCTGGGACGAGGACGGACGCGCTTATCTCGATTTCACCTCCGGCATCGCGGTCAATGCGCTCGGCCACGCGCACCCGGCCCTCCGCGAAGCCCTGGCAAGCCAGGCCGCCACACTGGTCCACACCTCGAATCTCTATCTGACCCGTCCGCAGGCCGAACTGGCCCGCCGTCTCACCGGCTTCGTCGGCACGCCGGGCAAAGTCTTTTTCTGCAACAGCGGGGCCGAAGCGAACGAAGGACTCTACAAACTGGCGCGCAAACACGGCGCACCGCGCGGACGCCACGAGATTGTCACGCTCGAAGGCTCTTTCCACGGACGCACCCTCGGCGGGATTGCGGCGACCGGACAACTCAAAGTGAAGCTGGGATTCGGCCCGCCCGTCGGGGGATTCCTCAACGTCCCCGCGCGGATCGAATGCGTGGAAAACGCGGTGAACGGAAAAACCGCCGCCATCATGGTCGAACCGATCCAGGGCGAAGGCGGCGTCCGTCCCCTCGCCGCGGAATTTCTCCGAGCCCTGCGCACGCTGTGCGATGAACACGGGTTGCTTTTGATTTATGACGAAGTGCAGTGCGGACTCGGCCGCACCGGCCACTGGTGCGGATGGCAGGCCGCGGGAGCAGCCGACGCGGTGCCGGATGCGGTCAGCTGGGCCAAGGGCATCGGCGGCGGCTTCCCGCTCGGGGCTTTCTGGGCCCGGGAAACTTTCGCCGATTTGCTCGGCCCCGGCACGCACGGCACGACCTACGGCGGATCCCCCCTCGCCTGCGCCGCGGCCAACGCGGTCTTCGACACAATCGAAAAAGAAGACCTGCTGGCCGCGGCCCGCGCACGCGGCACGCAACTGCGCGAAGCCGCGGCCGGGTTGCCCTTAGTCCGCGAAGTGCGCGGGGCCGGACTGCTCCTCGGAGTCGAAGTGGAGGATTTCGCACCGGTGGAAGGCGAGGAAGGCACGCCGGCCCTGCGCCTGACCAAGCGACTCATGGCGGCCGGTCTGCTCGTTGTCCCGGCGGGCGAACAGACTATCCGTCTGCTTCCGCCGCTCAATGTCAGCGCGGACGAATGCGACGAGGCTATACAAATCCTGAGGGACGTCCTTTCTGCAGCTGAAAGTAGCAGCGGCGTCCCCGCCGCTTAACCCCCCATCGACAAGCGGCGGGGACGCCGCTTCTACTTTATTTACCGCGGCGCGTGGTTGCGGATAAACTGACGCCTTTCCCATGAAGCACCTGCTCAGCATCGAATCCCTCGACGCGGCCACGATCCACGGGATCCTGGCGCGCGCGGCGGAGCTGAAGCACCAACGCGGACCGCATCCCGAGGCGCCGCTGGCCGGCGAGTGCTGGGCGCTCATGTTCTCGAAATCCTCGACGCGCACGCGTTTGAGTTTCGAGGTGGGTATCCGCGAGCTGGGCGGGCAGCCGATTTTCCTCGCGGCCAATGACATCCAGCTCGGCCGCGGCGAACCCATACGCGACACCGCGCGCGTCATGGGCCGCATGGCGCACGGCGCGGTCATCCGCACCTTCGCCCAAGCCGATGTCGAGGAATTCGCCGCGCTGAGCGGCATCCGCACGATCAATGCGCTGACCGACGAAGAGCACCCGTGCCAGATTTTGAGCGACCTTTTCACCATCGCGGAAAAGCGCGGCGCGCTCGACGGACTCACCGTCACTTTCATCGGTGACGGCGACTGCAACGTGGCGCGCTCGTGGATCTGGGCCGCGGCCAGGCTGGGCTTCGCATTGCGCATCGCCGCGCCGTCCAAATTCCAACCGCCGGCCGAACTGGTGCGACGCGCGGGCGGCAACATCACGGTGACGACCGATGTTCTCGGGGCCAGCGACGGGGCCGATGTGCTCTACACCGACGTGTGGGTCAGCATGGGCAAAGAGGACGAGGCCGCTTTCCGCCTCGCCCAATTCGGCGGCTACCAGATCAACCGCGCGGCCGTCGACGCGGCCGGGGGCACGCCGCTGGTCATGCACTGTCTGCCGGCTTACCGCGGCAAGGAAATCACCGACGATATTTTCGAGGCGAACGCGCCGACGATTTTCGACCAGGCGGAAAACCGCCTGCACGCGCAGAAAGCGGTGCTCACGCTGCTGGAAAAATAGCAGCGGTCAGACCAGCACCCAAGCCATCCCGGCCGCGCGCGCGGCTTCGGCGCCGGTGGCCGTATCCTCGAAAACCAGGCAGTGCGCGGGCGCGACTTGCAGGCGCGCCGCGGCGGTGAGGAAAGGATCCGGGTGCGGCTTGCCGCGGTCGTAGTCCTCGGCGGCGATGACCTCGCGGAACAAGCCGCGGATGTCCAGCGCGGACAAAGTCCGCTCGACCAGATCGCGGTGTCCCCCGGAGGCCACGGCCAAAGGAACCTTCCCGTGGAATTCGCGGGCCAGCGCCACCACATCGTGTTTGGCTTCCACCCGCGGGATGGACTGCCGGTAGTAATCCTCCTTGCGCCGCACGACTTCCTCGACGTCGAGCGCGAGGCCGAACCTCGTGTTCAACCTCCGCACGATTTCCGCCGTCGGCACCCCGCCCCACTCGTAGAAAAGTTCCTCCGGGTAAACACCCCCGCAATCCGCCATGGACCGACTCCACGCCTCGTAGTGCAGGTGCATATTGTCCGCCAGCGTCCCGTCGCAATCGAAGATGAAGGCGCGGAAATCCCCGGCCGGGAGCGGCAGCGCCATGGTCAGGACGAAGCGGGCGTTTTGAAATCGGGGTAACGGCGCTGCCGTTCCTCACGCGCCCGGTCGGCGTCGGCCATGTTGTCGGCCTGACGGTAAGCCTGCTCGGCCAGCACGAGCGCTTCGGGGGTGAGGTCTTTTTCGTCATAAAGCAAGGCCACGGCCATGAAAGCACGCGCCGCGTCGTCATAACGGTCCTGGGCAAACAAGGCGCGTCCGTTGGCCAGGCGGGCCTCGGCATTGAGGCGTCCCTCCGGCTGGAGTTTGAGCGCCTCCTCGGCCTGAGCTTTGGCGCCCTCGAGGTCCTTGAGGCCGATGAGCGCCTCGGACAGCAGGAGGTGCGCGCGCGCCTTGGTTTTCGGTTCGTGCACCCGCGCGAGGAAATTCTCCAGCGTGGTGCGCGCGCCGCCGTTTTGACCCGCGCCGATTTGCGCCTGCGCCAAAGCGAGGCGGAGGTCGTCGCTCGCGTCGTCCGTCCCGGCCACCGCGGCGAGCATCTCCACCGCCTCGGCGTGCCGGCCTTTCTCGAGGGCCGTGAGCCCGAGCCAGGTGCGGACTTCGGCCGGGGCTTTGTCCGCCCCGAGTGCCGCGGCCTCGCGCGCCGCGGCCTCGCGGTCCTCCGCATAGTAGTGCGACAGCAGCAACCGCAGCGTGGCTCTTTCGCCGTATTTGGCCGGGTCCATCTCGCGCGCTTTTTCCAGTCCGGCCACCGCGTCGGCATACTTCTTGTTCTCGAATGCGGTGTAGCCGGTCCAGAAATGGGCCTGCGCCGCCGACTTGGTCGCGGGAAATTCGGCGAGGACCCGCTGGAAGGCGGCCGTCATCTCGGCGGTGCGGCCGAGGCTGCCGAGGAGCAAGGCGGACTGGATCATGGCATCCTCGCGTTCGGGGGTGCCGGGGAATTTGTCGATGACCACCCCGAAGTCGGCCAGCGCTTCCTCGCGCTGCCCGTTCTCGAGTTGGGCCAGCGCGCGCTGGGCGTAGGCCGAGGCGATCTGCGGGTGGCGCGGATACTGCATGATGAAGCTCGTGAGGGCGGTCACCGCGAGGTCGTATTTCTGCTGTTGCAGGCGGCACCACGCGAGTTTGTAGAGGGCATCGGAGCGGTATTTCGCGGCCCCGCTGGCGGTCGAGGCTTCGGCATAGAGCGGTTCTGCGGCCGCGTAGTCGCGTTGTTCGAAGAGCAGCTCGGCCTTGAGCAGTTTGGCCCGCGACCGCTGGTCGGGATCGGCGGCGGCCGAAAGAAAACGGTCGATCTGCTCGGCGGCGCGTCCGTCACGCTGCGCGACGAGGCTGACCAGACGGTGGAAACCGGCTTCCCGCGCCGCGGCCGAAGACGGAAACCCGGTGACCAGCCGGTCGTAAAGATCGAGGGCCTCGGCCTGCTCGCCGAGTTGGCGCCGGGCATTGGCCGCGAGCAGCAGCACCTCGGGCTGCGCGCCGGCCGGCAGGCCGGGCAGCAACGCGGCGGCGCGGTCGGCCACCGCCTGGTATTTGCCCTCCTCGTAGTCGAGACGCAACAGGCCGGACTCGGCCGGCGCTTGCCAGGCGCCCGCCGCGCGGTCGGCCGCGGCCTGTTCGAGCAAGGGCCGCGCCGCGGGGTAATCGCGCATGTCGATGGCGAGGAGTCCGCCCTTGACCGCCGAGGCCACGCGCACCGGCGCGTTGGTCGCCGAGGCCGCGAGCTGACGGTATTGCCGGAAGGCGCCCTCGCTCAGACCGGAACGCGCGTCGGCCTCGGCCAGGTCAAACATGGCGCGTTCGCGGTAGGGGTTATCGCCCTGCTGCGCGGCGACGTCGCGGTAGGCCGCGAGTGCCTCGACGCGCCGGTTGGCGGCGTCGAGCGCGCGGCCCTCGAAAAATTTCGCGGCCAGCCGCAGCTTCGGATCGCGCACGTGGTGCGCGGCGAGGCGGAAGGAAGCGGCGGCCGCCTCGTTGTCCCGAGCGGCGAACTGCATTTCACCGAGCCGGTAGGCGGCCGGGCCGACAAAATCGCCGCTGTTGAATTCCTTGATCAGTTCCGCGTAGGCCGTCATGGCCTCGGGTTCGCGCTGCAGCGAGCGCAGACTCTCGCCCAGACGGAAAAGCGCGGGCTGGCGGTCCGGTCCGCGCGGACGCGACTGCAGGAACTCGCGGTATTTGTCCGCGGCCAACTGGAACATCTTCTGCTGGTAAAGCGCGTTGGCCTGCTCGAGGGCGGCGAGCACGGGGTCGCCCATGGCGGCCGAGGGCAGGGCGCGGATTTCGCCGGGCGCCACGGCATCGGCGGTCGCGGGGGCGGCGGGCGTGACCGGTTGCGCGCGGGGCACGGCCGGCTCGGCGCGACGCACCTCGACCGGTTCCTCCTGCGCCATGACGGAGGACGCCGCGACGAGCAGCGGGAGGAATTTTCTCATGACTCGGGCCGGCCGGTGGCGAAAGCCACATTCCAGATGTTGGCCGCGCGGCAGATGTCGAGCACGGTGACGATGTGCCGGTAGTCGGCGGCCTGGTCGCCGCGCAGGATGACGGCCTGGTCGGGATACAGTTCGGAAATCTTGCGCAGCGTGGCGGTCAGTTCGTCGCCGGACATTTCGCGCCGGTTCATGACGATGGCGCCGTCGGCTTTCACGTTGATGATGACTTCGCCGACCGCACGGCGCGATTCCTTGCCCTCCTTGGCCGTGGGCACCTTGACGTCGAGTTCGGTCTCGTAGCGCGCGAAGTTCCACGTGACCAAAAAGAAAATGAGCAGCAGGAAGACGATGTCGACCATCGGGGCGATCTGGAACGCCCCGGGTTCCGGCACGGCCTGTTTGCGGAAGTTCACTCGGGTCGCAGTGTGCGGACAAAGCCCGCGGCGGGACAACAGTTTTGCGCGCTCACAGCGCGTCGACGATGGCCCCGCCCATCTCGGCGGTGCCGACCAGCTGCGTGCCCTCGGTGTGGATATCCTTGGTACGGAGTCCGTCCCGGATGACGCGCTGCACCGCCGCCTCGATGGCCGCGGCCGCGTCCTCGCGTCCGGCCGAGTAGCGCAGCATCATGGCCGCGGAGAGGATCTGCGCGATCGGATTGGCAATGCCCATGCCGGCGATGTCCGGCGCGGTGCCGCCGCTCGGCTCATACATGCCGAAATAGCGCCCGTTGCCCTTGGAGATCCCCAGGCTCGCGCTGGGCAGCATGCCGAGCGATCCGGCGATCATGGCCAACTCGTCGCTGAGGATGTCGCCGAAAAGGTTTTCCGCGAGGATGACGTCGAAGCCCTTCGGGTTGCGGATGAGTTGCATGGCCGCGTTGTCCACGTAGAGGTGGCGCAGTTTGACGTCCGGATACTCGTTGGCCACGCGATCCACCGTCTGTCGCCAGAGGATGCCGTTCTGCAGGACATTGGCTTTGTCGACCGAGGTGACGTGGTGCCGGCGTTTCATCGCCGTCTGGAAAGCGACATGGGCGATGCGCTCGATTTCGCTCTCCCAGTAAATCATGGTGTCCACCGCGAACCACTCGCCGCTCTCGTGCTTCATGTATTTGGGCTCGCCGAAGTAAAGGCCGCCGGTCAGCTCGCGCACGAATATGACATCGAACCCGCCCGCCACGATCGACTCGCGCACCGGGGAGGCGTGGGTCAGCTCCGGCAGGCAGACGGCCGGGCGGAGGTTGGCGTAGAGGGCGAAGGTCTTGCGCAAAGCGAGCAGCGCGGCGCGTTCGGGTTGCTGGTTGGGCGGGAGAGACTCCCATTTCGGTCCGCCGACCGACCCGAAGAGGATGGCGTCCGACTCCTTGCAGGTCTGGAGGGTTTTGTCCGGCAGGGCCACGCCGTCCGCATCGATGGCCGCCCCGCCGACCCGTTCCTCCCGGACCTCGTAAGGGATGGCGAATTTGGCCGCCGCCGCCGCGAGCACCCGCAGCGCTTGGGCCATCACCTCCGGCCCGATCCCGTCGCCCGCCAACACCGCCACCTTGAACATGTCTGCCGTCTTCATAAGTCAGCCCTTCAGACTACCGGAGGGCCTGCGAGGGGACAAGGATTGGCGGTCGGTCGGAGGTTGCTTCGATGCGCAAGATATTGACCGGAAGAGGTTTATCCGAATCGTGACGGGCTTCACTGCCCCGCCGGTTCCTTCCACTTGCGCCACTCCTTCTGCGGCCGGTCGTAGAGCGTGAAGACCGTTCCGGCCGGCGCGGGCGGCGCGGTGGCGTCCGGTGTGGCGAAGCCGATGGCCCCGCCGCCGATGACGGGCAACGGGATGGCCGTCTGGATGTTGATGTGGAAGAAGCCGATCGAGCCGCGCAGGCCACGTTCGTCCCAGAAGACCGTGTTCTCCCGCACGAGGTGGGCATGCGGCGGCTCGAGTCCGATGGCCAGCTCGACCGCCTGGCCGTCATCGGCCAGCTTTTTTTCGAGGACCGATCCAACCTGCAGGTCCCGGTAGAGCACCGGCGCGCCCTCGGAGGTGGAAGTGGCCCGCGAGACCAGCCGGAAATGCCGTCCCTTCCGGCTCAGGGCGAGCACGGGGGTCTCCTCGTCCTTGGGCACGCGTCCGGCAAACGACGTCCCTAGCCCGGAGCCCTGCCCGGGTTTGCACTCGATGATCACCCCGGTCACGAGCGTCTCGAGTCCGCTCACGCCTTGGAGCGATATGTCGGGTTCGACGAGGATGAATTCCGATCCCGGCGCACGGAGGAAATCGAAACCGGGATTGAGTTGCGCGGTCACCCGCACCTTGTCCCCGGTGGCTTGCAGCGCGGTCACCATGCCGACCGGAATACCGAGCCGGGTGAGGCGTGTTTGTCCCTCGCGCAAACCGCGCCCGTTCGGGAAGGTGATGGTGAAAGGCTCGCCGCACGCCTTGGCCAGCGCTTCGGAGGCGAGCAGTTCGGCCGTGGCGCCTTCGGGCAGCGGTCCGCCCTCGACCCCGAAATCATCGAAGGCCACCGCGCCCTGGATGAGCGTGTCGAGGCCGGAAACATCGACCTTGATCCCGCCCGGGCCCATGGTGACCGAAGATGCCGGGACCGACCAGAAGCGCGAACTGGTCTTGAGCAGGCCACTCTTGGTGCGGTCCACCGCGATTTCGATATACGGTTTGCCCTCCGGCGTGAGGGCCTGCTCGCGCACGCGCCCGACCTTGACCCCGCGGTAAGTGACCGGAGCGCCGCGGTCGAGCGGTTGGGTTTGCTCGGATTCGAGACGCATGCGGAAGGAGAGTTCGTCGGCCGTGACCGCGGCCGCGGCGTCGTCGGTCTTGGGCACCACGCCGGCAAACTTCGTTTCGAGCGAGCCGCCGTGGCCGGGTTCGCATTCGATGACCACGCCGGTGATGAGTGTCTCCAGCCCGCTGATCCCCTGCAGCGAGATCTCCGGTTCGACCAGGACGAAGCGCGAACCGCCGGAGCGGAGGAAATCGAAGCCGGGATTGAACCGCGCGGTGACCTCGACCTGACCGCCGGCCACGGCCAGGCTGGAAACCATGCCGACCGGGATGCCGAAGTATGTCATACGCGTCTGCCCCGCGCGCAAACCGCGTCCGTTGGGAAACGAAATGGTGACCGGTTCGCCGCAGGCCAGCGCGAGCGCCTCGGAGGCGAGGAGCGGAACCGTCGCGCCATCGGCGAGCGGCTCGCCGTCCACCCCGAAATCATCGAAAGCCACCGCGCCCTGGATGAGGGTGTCGAGGCCGGAGACGTCGACCTTGATCCCGCCCGGGCCCATCGTGACGGACGAGGCGGGCACGGTCCAGAAGCGCGAACTGCTCTTGAGCAGGCCGTGTTTGCCCGGCTCGATCGAGAGGTCGATGTAGGGCTTGCCCTCCGGGGAAAGCGATTGCTCGCGCACGCGGCCGACTTTGACCCCGCGGTAGGTCACCGGCGCGCCGCGATCGAGGGGTTGGGTTTGCTCGGAGACCAGGCGGATGTGGAAGGCGGTTTCCATGGCGGACAACACCGGACCGGTTTCGAGTCCGGAGAATTCGTAGCGTGGCGGCCCACTGCCCTGCCGCGCGTGGATCGAGTTGCCGGAAATGAGCGAGGTGAGGCCGCTCGCCCCCTGGAGGGAAAACTCGGGACGCTCGATCCAGAAATCGGTCGATTGCACGGCGAGTCCCGCGGCGAACTTTTCCAGACGCACGGTGACGATGGCCTGTTCGAGTTCCGCATCGAGATTGACCTTGGTCACCGTGCCGGCGACCACGCCGCGGAAAATCAGCGGCGTCTTCCCCTCCTCCACGCCGGGCGCGTCGGTGAACTGGATCCGTATCTCCGGTCCGAGGGAATCGCGGTAGTCGAGATACATCCAGACCGCGGCGCCGAAGGCGATGAGCGGGAAAAGCCAGGCCAAAGAAATGCGCCCCCGCTTGCGCACGACCCGGCCGTGGTCCTCCGGGATGTCCTTCCCGTCACTCATCCTTTCGCCTCCCGCCAGATCATGCGCACGTCATAGTTGGCCGCCGCGAAGAGCGTGCAGACCAGCACGGCCGCGAAGAACAGGGCGCCGGGTTCGGTTTGCACGCTGGCCAGTGTGCCGAGTTGCCCGACCGCGACCAGCACGGAAAGCAGGAAAATGTCGACCATCGACCAGGTGCCGACCGTCTCGAGGACGCGGAAAAGTTTCGTCCGGCCGACCCGGAACTCCGGTTTGCCGTCCATCCAGAGCAGCCAGACCAGGCTGGCCAGCTTCAAAAAAGGGACGCACATGCTGGCGAGGAAGACGATGACCGCCGCGGGCCACAACCCGACATGGTACAACTCGAGCACGCCGCCCCACACGGTCAGCGCGGCCACCTCGCCGGTCACGGACATGGTCATGACCGGGAGCAGGTTGGCGAAGGGATACAAAATGATGCCGGCCGCCACGAGGGCGACGGCGCGCTGGCGTTTGACCCGCGGGTCGGTTTGCGGACGGAGCCGCGCATCGGATTCCTGACCCGCGCTTGCCCGCAACTGCTCGAGGAGCAGGCAGCAGAGCGAGAGGAGGACGATGAAAATGGCGCCGGTTTTCCAGGTCACGGTGCCGAGCAGATCGAGGCGCACCACGGCGACGAGGCAGGCCACGGCGAAAACCGGCACGAGATTCCACGGGGCGAGCCATTCGATCACGCGGTAAAGTTTGAAGTCGAACGGCCAGACCTGTCCGAGACAGCGCGCGGTGAGGACGTAGCTGCCGAGCAGGAGATAGAGGAAGGGGGCGAGGATCGCGCTGAAGAAAACGAGCACGGCGAGCGGGGCGTAGTTCTGACCGATTAGGCCCAGCACGCCCGTGATGATGTGGTTCGATTGCTCCGCCCCGGCCACGTCGAAGGTCATGACCGGGAAAACATTGGCCAGCACGAGAAGGACCAGACCGGTCAGAGCCAGGGCAAGGCCGTCCTGCCGGAGCGTTTCGATGCGGGCCACATCGAGCAATTCGCCGCAGCGCGCACAGAAAAGTTTTTCCCCCTTGGCCAGCGCGCGGTGCCGGTAAGTCGCCTCGCAGGCGTGGCAGGAGTCCCAGTCACCGGGCGCGTGGGCGGCAGCAGAGGGCGCACTGGTCGATGGCACGCCGTCAGCGAAACAGAAAGACGTCACCATGGACAAGCCGCGACTCGGGGAAAGCGGCCGCGCTTCTACTTTGGCGGCGATGGACGCGCGTGTTAGACAGTCCGCATGCCCGCCGAATACCTCTGGTATGCCCTCGCCGCCGTGTTGTTCGGCGGCCTGGCCGGATTCCTCCTCGGGCACCTGCGGTCGGTCCGCGCCGCGACCGAGGCCGCCGCGGCGCGCTCGCGCGCCGATGAATACGAGCGGCAAGTCCGTTACCTCGACGAGGAAAGGCGCAAACTTGTCGACCAGTTGCAGACCTTCACCGCCGACCTGGCCACCGAGAAGCAGAAGACGTCCGGACTCGAGGAATCCCGCGCCTCGCTCAAGGCCGAGATCGAAAACCTCGCCTCGGACATCCTCGAGGACAAATCGAAGCGCTTCACCGAGCAGAACCGCCTGCAACTCGAGCAGTTGCTCGGTCCGCTTTCCGAGCGACTCAAGGAATTCCGCACGCAAGTGCACGAGGCCTACGGCAAGGAAAGCGAGGCGCGCTTCGCCCTGACCGAGGAAGTCCGGCGTCTGAGCGAATTGAACCAGACCGTCTCCCGCGAAGCCGGCAACCTCGCGCAAGCGCTCAAGGGCCAGTCGAAAACCCGCGGCAACTGGGGCGAGATGGTCCTCGAGACCGTGCTGGAAAAAGCGGGGCTGCTCCGCGGGCAGCATTTCCACACGCAGACGGCCGAAACCAACGCCGAGGGCCGGCGGCTTCTCCCCGATGTCATCCTCGATTTGCCCGGCGGACGGCAGGTGGTTATCGACGCCAAGGTTTCACTCAACGCCTACGAGCGCCAGTGCAGCGCAACGACCGACGAGGAGCGGGCGGCCGCGGCCAAGGAGCACGCCGAATCGGTGCGGCGCCACATCAAGCAACTGGCCGGCAAAGACTACGCGTCGCTGCCGGGGGTGAAGTCCCCGGACTTCGTTTTTCTTTTCGTTCCGGTCGAACCGGCCCTGCACGCCGCGCTGGAAACAGCCCCGGAACTGGTCGAGGCCGCGCTCGAGCGCAATGTCGTCCTGGTCACGGCGCCCAACGTCATCGCCACCGCACGGCTGGTCGCGCAGCTCTGGCAGCAGGACAACCAGAACCGCTTCGCCCGCCAGATCGCCGAACAGGGCGGGAAGCTTTATGACAAATTTGTCGCCTTCTGCCGCGATCTCGAGAACGTCGGGCTGCGCATCCGCCAGATGCAGGAAAGCTACGACGCGGCCATGGGCAAGTTGCGCGAGGGGCGGGGCAATCTGATCGGGCAGACGGAAAAACTGCGCACCCTCGGGGCCAAGACCACGGCGCAGCCGCTGGAATTGCCCGATGCGGACGAAGAATAGCAGCGGCGGGACGCCGCTTTTTACTTCCGCACCCAGCGCGTGCCCCAGGCCACGCTCCACTGGTATTTGCGCGCGTGCTCGCGGATGAGGAAGGGAATGTCCTTGGAAAGCTTCAATTCGAAATGCGGCTCGAGCAGCCGCGCCAGCTCGTCGGCACTCTCGCTCCCCGCCGTGCCCCCGATCCACTTGTCCCGCGGGGTGAATTCCGCCAGCCAGGTGAAGGGCGTGGTCAGGAGGAGTTGTCCGCCGGGCTTGACCAAGTCCGGGACGCGCGCGAGGAAAACCCGCGGGTCCGGCAGACGGCAGAGCAGATTGGCGGCCAGCACAACGTCGAAGGCGCCGAGGTCCGGACGCAAACTCATGGCATCGCCGACTTCGAACTTCACCCGCGAGACATCAATCCCGGACGGCACGCGGGCCGTGGCCCGCGCAGTGCGGTCGCCTTCGATCGCGTAGTCGTAGACGATCGATCCGTCGGCGCGGATTTTTTCCGCGGCGTCGATGAAAGCCTGCGAGTAATCGATGCCGATGACCTCCCGGCAGTGCCCGGCCAGCTCGAAGCTCGAGCGGCCGACGGCGCAGCCGACATCGAGGGCGCGGGCGTCGCGTCCGACGGAGGACGAATTGAGCAGGTCGCGGACGCAGCGGACGGCGAAGCCGAGGGCCTCGCGCGGTCCGTGCTTCCAGGGCAGGATCTCGTCCGGCTCCCCGTAGTGGAAGAGCAGGTATTCGCGGACCAGCCGCTCTTCTTCGTAGATGTTGCCGGCCAAGCGCGCGGATCCTGCTAGGCGAGCAGGCTCTCCATGTAAGGCGACGGATGGAAGTCCTTGAGGAGGATCTCCACTTTGTTGTCGCGGACGATGCGGACCTCGGACGACTTCACCTCGGGCGTTTTCTCGCGCGAGAAGAGGATGTCGTCGTGGGTCGCGTTCATCTTGTTGGCGAAGCGGTCGGGCGTGAGGCTGCCGCCGAGATGGTCGCTGCGGCCGGTGGCGATGTGGAAGGTGCCGCGGATTTTCTCGTCCTGGATGTCCTTGCCGGACACCGGGAGCACCTGGGTGCCGAAACCGAGTTCGCCGAGTTCGCCGGTCACCGGATCGCTCTCGAGCTTGCGGTTGTGGGCTTCGATGGTGGCGGTATTGCCTTTGATCAGGGTCGCTCTTTTGATGCGTCCGCCGGTCACATGCATGAGTCCGAGCGTCCCGTCCTCGTATTTCATGGGAAACTCGCCCTCGGCGCCGACCGGGACGTAATAAATTTCGCCGGCGGGAAGATTGGCCACATCCGGTTCGCTGCCGCGGCACAGGCCGTGGCTTTTCTGCGCTTCCTGTTTCCCGAGATCGAGCTTGAGCGTGTGTTTGGCGCCGTTCTCGAGATGGAAGTCGAGTTCGACTGCATCGGCGCGGGTCATGCCCTGACGAAGTTTTTCGGCCTCGACGCTGACTTCGTCATAGTCGACCGAAAGCCCCGAGCCGAGAATGATGTCATTGACCCCGTGGAGCGTGGCTCCGCGGAAGCCGTGCTGTTTGGCCGAGGCGGTGAGCGGCGCGGTGGCCGAATACGTCGAGACGCAGAGGATGAGGTCGTAGTTCGGATAAATATCTTTCTCGAAACTGAGCTGGCGTCCGTCCGGGGCAAAAGCCTCGTCCGGCAGGTCGAGGTTGCTCCCACCGGTCATTTCGTAGGCATAGATCTCGCCGCCCTTGAGTCCGAGTTCGTCGAGGACGCCGTTTTTCAGGCCCTGATAGAAGACATCGTGGGCCTTTTTTTGCACGGTGAGGCTGGCGTCCTGCAGGAACTTGAAGTCCTTGATATCGCGCGGGTCTTTCAGATCGATGAGGACGCAGACACGCTGTCCGGGTTGCGGTTCGAACGTTTTTTTGAGGAGACGGCTCAGGCTGAAGGGTGGGAAGGATCGGTTGCTCATGATTTAATGCGGGTGGAATTCTACCGCGCGATCCGTTACGAATGGAAGCCCATGTCGGAGGCGGAAAATAACAGCGAGGCGGCGGAGCAACCCCGCGCGAAATCGACCGTGGCCGTGGTCGTGCCGCTTTTTCCCAAGCTCCCGGGCCTCCGGGAAGCGCTGGCCTCGCTGGGCGCGCAGACGCGTCCGCCCGATCTCGTCGTCCTGCTCGACGACGGGACCAGTCCGGATGCCGAGAAGCTGCACGATATCATCCCCGCGTTGCACGTCGAAGTCGTGCAGGTGGAACCGGGCCCGCTGGCCACGGCGCTCGATGCGCTGGCGGAGTATCTGGCCAATTTCGATTTTGTCGGCCTGCTCCAGGCCGGCGATGCCTACGCTCCCGCGCGCATCGAGCGCTGCCTCGAAACGCTGCTCAACCCCGGTGAGGGACGCCCTCCGGTCATGGCGGTGAGCGCCCTCATCCCGATCGACAGCCGGAGCCGTCCGCTCCCCGCGGACGAACCGCGCGCGATCCATTACGAGCGGCTCTGGGCACCCGGACGCGCCGGGGCGGAATTGTCCGACTGGCTGGGCGCCGGGCATTTTCCGGGCCCGGTTTCCAATCTTTTCATGCGCCGTGAATTCCTCCGGGGCCTGCAACTCGACGCGCAGACCCCGAACTTCGCCATGGCCGCCGTCCTGCTCGCCGCCCTGCAGAGCCAGCTGGCGGTGATCGACGAACCGCTCCTCTCGCACTATCCGCCGGCGGTCGAGGCCGAGCCGTCGCCCCGCGCGTCGGCCGATCTTTTGCAGACGCAGATGGCGGTGCTGACCGCCCTGCGCGACAAGCTGCCGGTCTCTCCCGAAACGCGGCGCAATGTCGCCTCCTACCACCGCGCAGCCTGGAACAGCCTGTCGGGCGTGCGGGAAGATCTTTTCCAGCAGGCCGTCCTGCGGCTCGCTTCGCTCGCCTCCGGGGACGAGGTGCGGGATGCCACGGCGGAAGTGCTGCGCGCGCGCGAGGCCCGGACGGCGCCGGCCCACTGGGCCGCTCTTCTCGCGGGCAAAGACCCTCTCGACGTCAGCGGCTACGCTGCGGCCTTGCGCAAGACGCGGGAGAAACTCCGTGATGCCTTGGACGAGAACGAGCGGCTGGGAAGGATCGCGAACGCGGCCCAAGGGTCGGGATGGGTGCGCTTCGGGGCCTGGTTGGGCGAGCGCAGCGCACGGCGCATGATGGAGTTGGAGCAGGAGGAGGCGGAAGCGGAGAAAGCGGCGGAGACTCCCCCCGCCCCGCAGGCTGCGGCGGCGGAGAAAGACTGAGGACTTTGCGGCGGAAGGCTTTCTTCCGAAATGCACCGGCGGACCCGGTCCGCCGCGACAACCTCACGTTGTTTCGCTCCCGGCTTCTTTCGTCCCGCCCGGCTTGGAGCCGGACAATTTTTCCACCACGTAGAAGAGCATGGGGATGATGAAGATGGCGAAGACGGTGGCCGCGCCCATCCCGCCGATCACCGCGGTGCCCATGGTCTGGCGCGAGATGGCGCCGGAACCGGTGGCGATGGCCAGCGGGACGCAGCCGAGGATGAAGGCGAAGGCGGTCATGAGGATCGGACGCAACCGCACGCGGGCCCCGGCCAGCGCGGCATCGTAAAGGCTTTTGCCGCCTTCGTATTCGGCCTTGCAGAACTCGACGATGAGGATGGCGTTCTTGGCGGCCAGGCCGATGAGCATGATGAGCCCGATCTGCGCGTACACGTTGTTTTCCATGCCGCGTGCCCACAGGGCGAAGAAGGCGCCGAAGACAGCAATGGGCGTGCCGAGCAGGACGCTGAACGGGAGGGACCAGCTTTCGTATTGCGCGGCGAGGATGAGGAAGACGAAGACGAGGGCGAGGACGAAGATGACGGCGGGCGAGACACCCTCGGCGGCCTTCTTTTCCTGGAAGGACATGCCGAGGTAATTGAAGCCCATTTCCTTCGGCATGGTCTGGGCGAAAACCTCCTCCATGGCGGCCATGGCCTGCGACGAACTGAAACCTTCCGCCGCGGTGGCGTTGATCTGCGCGGAGCGATACATGTTGAAACGCATGGTGAATTCCGGACCGAACCGCGGCTTGCTCTGCACGATGCCGGAAACCGGCACGCTCTCGCCGTTGCGGTTGCGCACGTAGAATTGCCCGACCTTGTCGATGACCGTGCGGTAATCCCCCTCGGCCTGCACGTAAACCTGCCATTGCAGGCCGAAGCGGTTGAAATAATTGACCATCGTGCCGCCGAGGAAGGCCCGCAGGGAGTCGTAGGCGTCGTCGATGCTCACGCCTTCGACCAGCGCTTTGTCGCGGTCGACCGAGAGTTTGAGCTGCGGGACGGACGGCAGGAATGTCGTGTTGATGTTCTGCAACTCGGGGCGCTTGGATGCGGCGGCCATGAAGGTCTGGGTCTGCTCGGCGAGGAAATCCACCGTGCCGCCCGAGCGGTCCTGCAGGACGAAGTTCACCCCGCCCGAGGTGCCGACGCCCGGGATGGCCGGCGGGGAAAAGGCGAAGGCCATGGCGGAGGGAAGGACGGCAAGCTGCGCGTTCACCCGGCGCAGGATGTTGTTGTATTGCGTCTGCGGAGTGGTCCGCTCGCCCCACGGCTTGAGGGTGACGAAAAAGAACGCGTTGTAGGTCGTGTAGACCTGGCTGAGCAGGTTGAAGCCGACGGCGGTGGTCACGTATTCCACGCCCGGGGCATCCATGAGGATCTTCTCGACCTGCGCGGCCGCCGCGCTGGTGCGCTCCATCGACGAAGCGTTGGGCAGCTGGATCGCCGCATAGAAATAACCCTGGTCTTCCTCGGGCAGGAAAGACGGCGCGAGGCGTCCGCCGAAGAAGACGGAGGCCAGGGTGAGGACCGCGAGGAAGCCGCCACTCAAGGCGAGTTTGCGGATTCCCGCCCCGCAGATGCGCACGTATTTGTTCGTCGCATTGCCGAACATGTTGTTGAACCACCGGTAAAATCCGCCGAGCGGGCCGCGGGTCTCGCCTTTCGGACGCAGGATGAGCGCGGCGATGGCCGGACTGAGGCTCAGCGCGTTGAAGGCGGAAATGCAGACGGAAACCGCGATGGTCACGGCGAACTGCTGGTAAAGGCTGCCGGTGATGCCGGGGATGAAGATGGTCGGGATGAAGACCGAGGAAAGCACCAGCGCGATGGCGACGACCGGACCGGACACTTCCCGCATGGCCTTGAGCGTGGCATCGCGCGGGCTCAGGCCCTTTTCGATATGGTGCTCGACGGCTTCGACCACGACGATGGCGTCGTCGACCACGAGGCCGATGGCCAGCACCAGACCGAAGAGGGAAAGCGTGTTGATGGAAAATCCGAGCAACGGGAACACCGCGAAGGTGCCGATAAGCGAGACGGGGACGGCGAGCAGCGGGATGAGGGTGGCGCGCCAGCCTTGCAGGAAGACGAAGACGACGATGATGACGAGGAGCAGTGCCTCGAAGAGGGTTTTGACGATTTCCTCGATGCCGGCGGTGACGGCGAGCGTGGTGTTGAGCGACTCGGTGTATTCCATGCCGGGCGGAAAACGCTCGGACAACTTGGCCATGAGTTCCTGCGCCTCGCGCGCGGCGTCCAAGGCGTTGCTGCCGGGGGTCTGGTAGAGCGCGACGATGGCGGCGGGGTTCCCCTGGAAGCGGCCGTCGACATTGTAATTCTGCGCGCCGAGTTCGATGCGCGCCACGTCCTTGAGCCGGAGAAGGGAGCCGTCCGCATTGGCCCGCACGACGATCTCGCCGAATTCCTCGACCGTGGTGAGATACCCCTCGCCGATCACGGTGTAGGCGAATTCCTGGCCGGACGGGATCGGTTTGGCCCCGACTTTGCCGACCGGATTGACCCGGTTCTGCTGCTTGACCGCGTTGATGATTTCCTGCGCGGTGATGTCGAGCTTGGCCAGCTGGTCGGGCGAGAGCCAGATGCGCATGGCGTATTGGCCCGCGCCGAAGATGGCCACGTTGGAGATACCGGGGAGGCGGGCCAGTTCGTTGTTGAGGTTGATGTAGGCGTAGTTGGCGAGGAAGAGAGCGTTGAAGGTGTCGTCCGGGGAAAAGAGCGAGAAAAGGAGCAATGGCGCGGACGTGCTCTGCTGCACGGTGGTCCCGTATTCGACCACCGGCGCGGGCAGTTGCGAATTGGCCTGACTCTGCCGCATCTGGGTGAGGATCTGGTCGTCGGTCGGGGCGGTGTCGACGCCGAAGAAGACGTTGAGTGTCATACTGCCGTTGTTGGCATTGACCGAATACATGTATTCCATGCCTTCGACCCCGTTGACCTGCTGCTCGATGGGCGTGGCCACGGACTGCTCGACGGTCAGGGCGTCGGCGCCGACGTAGGTCGCGTTCACCTGGATCTGCGGCGGGACGATGTTCGGGTATTGCGCGATGGGCAGTCGCGCCATGGAAACCAGGCCGACGATGACCATGATGATGGCGATGACCATCGCCACGATCGGGCGGTTGATGAAAAACTGCGGCATGGTCGGGCGGGGACGCGCGCGTCAGGCGGGCGTGGCGGCGGGCTCGGGCAGCGGGGTTGGCGTCGGCGTGGCCGCGGGCACCGGCGCGGCGGGCGCTCCTTCCAGCGCGGCTTCCGGAGGATTGATCATATAATCGCCGTCCGCCGCGGGCGGCTGCGGCGCGGGCACGTTCGGCTCGAGGTTGAAGCCGGCCGGCATTTTCCACGGCGTGGTTTTGACCTCCTGGCCCTGACGCAGCTTCTGCATGCCCTCGATGACAACTTGCTCGCCGGGCTTGATTCCGCCGGTGACGACCTGCATCGACGCGTAGGTCGGTCCGGTTTGCACCAAACGCAGATCGACTTTGCCGTCGGGGCCGACCACGGCGATCTGGGATTTTCCCTGCAGGTCGTTGATCGCGCGCTGCGGGACAAGCAGGGCGTTGTCGAGCCAGTGGGTGACCGCGCGGACGCGGGCGAACTGGCCGGCGCGCAGGAGGTTGCCGGGGTTGGGAAACTGGGCCTCGACTTCGAGGGCTCCGGTGTCTTGCCCGACCACGTTGTTGATCGCCATGAGGCGGCCGGGGTGCGGGAAGATGGTGCCGTCGGCCAGCACGATCTGCAGGCCGAAACCGCCTTTCTTCTCGGCCTCGACGAGTTTTTCGGGATCGCCGTAGTAGGGACTGATGTAATTCAGATACTGGTAGTCGCTGATGTAGAAGTTGGCCTTGATCGGATTGACCATGGTCACGGTGGTCAGCGTGCCGGTCGAGGGTCCGATGAGATTGCCGACCTGCGCGATGTTGATCCCGGCCAGTCCGTCGATCGGCGAAGTGATGCTGGTGAACTCGAGGTTGAGGCGGGCCTGTTCGGCCGCGGCCTCGGCCGCGGCGGTGGCCGCCTTGCTCGCCTCGAAGGCCTGGATTTCGTCGTCGTATTGCTCGCGGCTTATGACATTTTTCTTGAGCAGGTCGACGGCGCGTTTGGCGTTGGCTTCGTCGCGGATGAGGCGGGCTTTGGCTTCCTCGAGCTGTCCCGCGGCCTGGTCGAGGGCGGCCTGGAACGGCCGCGGGTCGATCTGGAAAAGGAGCTGGCCCTTCTTGACCAGGGACCCGTTTTCATAATCCTGCGAAACGAGGTAACCGCTGACCTGGGCGACGATGGTCGCGTTGACCAGACCTTCGAGCATGCCGACCCATTCGCGGATGACCGGGACGCTCTGCTCCAGAGGCGCGGCGACCGGCACGGTAAGTTCGGGAAGAGCCGGCTTTTCTTTCCGCGGGCAGCCGGAAAGGGCCATGGCCAGACCGCAACAGAGAAAGAGCCGCACGAAACGCACTTGCATACGCCCCGACTAAAACGCCCGGGGCACTTCTTGGACAGCAGAAAAGGGCCGCGTTTCACGGCTTGCTTCCCGCGAGGCCAGGGAGTGGACTCTTGTCACCGCCTCTCTCCTCCCGCGTGAAAAAGAAACCGAAAAAATCCCGGGCGGCCGCCGCGGGCCGGGCGCAACCGGCCGGTCCCGGCCGCCGCCGGTGGATGCGGCTGGCGGCCGCCACGCTGGTCCCGCTGGTCATTCTGGGCGCGCTGGAAGCCGGCTTGCGTTTGGCCGGCTACGGCCATGCGACGCGCTTGTTTCTGCCCCGCACCATCGAGGGCGGGGAATTTCTCGTCCCCAACGAGAAGTTCACCCACCGCTTCTTCCCCCCGGGACTGGCCCGCGTGCCGTTGTCCGGACGGATGGCCGCGCCCAAGCCGGAAGGGACTTACCGGATTTTCCTGCTCGGCGAGTCCGCCGCCTATGGCGACCCGGATCCTTCGTTCGGGGTAGGCCGCTACCTGGAGGCCCTGCTGGAGACGCGGTATCCGTCCACCAATTTCGAAGTGGTCTGCGTGGCGATGGCCGCGATCAACTCGCATGTCCTTCTCCCCATCGCCCGGGAATGCGCCAAGCACGAGGGCGACCTGTGGATCGTTTACATGGGGAACAACGAAATGATCGGGCCTTACGGCGCGGGCACGGTGTTCGGGGAGAAGGCGCCGGGCCTCGGCTTTGTCCGGACCGTCCTGGCGCTCAAGACCACCCGGGTGGGGCAACTCATGGACCAGCTCATCGCCGGTCTCCGCGGCGGATCCCCGGCACCGCAATCGTGGGACGGCATCAACATGTTCAGCAAAAACCAGCTGCCTCACGACGACCCGAAACGGCTGCGGACCTACGAAAACTTCGAGGGCAATCTCTATGACATTCTCGACGTCGGGAAAAAGGCCGGTGTCCCGGTCGTTCTCAGCACCGTGGCGGTCAACCTGAGGGATTGCTCGCCCTTTGCCTCGCTGCAGGCGGCCGGACTCGACCCCGCGCAGCTGGCCGGGTGGAAGCGTCTCTACGGGGAAGGCCTTGCCCTCGAAGCCCGCGGTTCGTTCCAGGCCGCCATCGATGCCTACAACAAGGCCGCCGCCATCGATTCCGGCTTCGCCGAGCTGCACTTCCGCCTCGGCACCTGCCAGCTGGCCTTGGGCGACAAGATCGCGGCGCGGAAATCCTTCGAGCGAGCCAGGGATTATGACGCACTTCCCGTCCGGGCCGACTCGCGGATCAACCAAATCATCGCGGAGGCCATGGCCTCGGTCAACGGGGTGGACGCCGGGCAGGAACTCTCCAAGGTCACACCCGATGGCATTCCGGGTCAGGAGCTGTTTTACGAGCACGTCCATTTCACCATGGAGGGCAACGAACTCCTCGCCCGCATCCTGGCCGGAAAGGTGGAAGAGCAGCTCCCGGCGGCGATCACCTCACAGCGCGTCGACCAGCCGGCCGAAGTCGAATCCGAGGCCTGCCAGCGGCGTCTGGCCGCGACCCTCTGGGATGAAAAGCGGGTCTGGGACTTGGCCCTCGGGCGGATTTCCACCGCGCCCTTCACCTCGCAGTCCAGCCATCCGCGCAACCGGCAATACATCACGGACCGGATGGACGAAGTGGATTCGCGGACCACGCCCCTGTCGCCTGCCCTCGACGAACAAATGTATGAAGCGGCACTGGCCGCCGATCCCGACGACACGCTGCTGAGATGGAATTACGCCCAGTTTTTCGAGCGGAACGGACGCCTGACCGAAGCGGTCAATCAAGGCCTCGTGGTTTGCCAGCTCCTGCCGCACGCTTCGTGGCCGCATTATTTCGTCGGCTCGGTCATGGCCCGGTTGGGCCGATGGCCCGAGGCGGCCGACTACCTCCAACGCGCCCTCCACATCACCCCGGATCTGGCCGTGGCCCGCCGGGAACTCGAGAACATCGGTTTCCACCGTCCTTCCGCCGTCAAGTGAACGCGCGGACCGGTCCGGCGGAATCACCTGACCGGATACATGAAGGGCGCGAGGACCGAGTTGCCGGTCAACACGAAGACCGCGGCGAGGAGAAGAAAAATGACGACAAGCGGGATCAGCCACCACTTTTTCTCTTCGCGCAGGAAGAGGAGGAAATTTTTGCACAGCCGCCACATGGTTGTCGGGGTTTTGCTTGGCCGGACGGTAATGGCCACCCCGGCCCCGAACAAGGATTCCCCGGTGGCCCGGCCAACGGACTCTGGCCACCGGGAGGGGACGGTGGTTAAGTGCAGACATGACGTTCCGGCGCATCGCCGCAGCAGCCCTGGTCTTGATCGTGCTCCTTGCCGCGGGGTTGTTTCTCAGTCGCGAAGCACTGGTCAACGCATGGCTCGACCGGCGTCTGGCCCACACGCTCGCCGCGGCGACCGGCGGGAAGATCGAGTTGCGGGATGTGAGTTGGCGCAACGGGGTCTTGCGCGCGGGTCAGGCCGCACTGTCGGGCGGTCCGTTCCTTTCCGGTCAATTGCGCGCCACGGACGTGAGCGCGGCCGTGGGATGGAAACAGTTGCTCGATCCGCTGACCCAACCGCTGCACGTGGAAATGGGCGCGGCGGAATTGGTCCTGGCGGATGACAACGCGGAGCGCGCGCCAAAAGCGGCGTCCGGGGGCCAGGCGGTTTCGTGGCCGCCGGTGGATTTGCTGGTCGGACGCCTGACCTTGCGCCATGCCTCGCATGAAGGCTGGGCGCTGCACGGCACGGCGGCCCGCGCGGTGCGCGAGGGCGGGACGTGGGCTTTCTCGGCGCGCGGCGGAACCGCGGCGGGGCCGGGCGCGGCGGAGTTGGAGATCGAACGGATTTCGGCCGCGCACGACGGGCGGGCTTGGAAAATCGGGGGGTTTGCCTTGCGCGATGCGGACGGCGGCATGCTGGCCGGTTCGGCCGCCGAGGAGTCCGGGGATTGGTCCGGCGAGTTATCCTGGCAGGATATCGATCTGGCCCGTTTGTTGCCGGCGGATCTGGCGGAACGCGCGGCGGGCCGGATCAGCGGGGACGCCTCGCTGCGGGAAAACGTGCTGCGAGGGCAGGCCAAGGTGACCGGCGGGAAGATGACCAAGCTTCCGCAGTTCGTGAAAATGGCCAGCCTGTTTGCCGGGGAGGATTGGAACGAGGTGCCGTGGGAGGTTTTCCGCTTCGATTTCACGCGCGAGGCGGACGGCGCTGTGGCCTTCGAAAAATTGCAGGCCGTCTCGCCCAAAGGCATCGCCTTGCACGGTGCGGGGACCTACGCGCCCGACCTCCTTGCGGCCAGACTGCAACTCGGTGTGGCGCGGGCGAACCGTCCTTGGCTCCTCGCCTTCATGCCGGTCATCTTCCGCGCCGAGCAAAGCGGCTATCTCTGGACGACGGTCAACATCAGCGGCACGCCGCAGCAACCGGTCGAGGACCTCTCGGCCCGTCTTGCCGCGGCCGTGGCCGTCGTGCCGGCGACCACCGCGGTGGAAGCGGCCGCGGAAATTCCCGGGACCGCGGTCGAAGCGGCCGGCGGGCTTTTGCGCAGCCTGCTCGGACGCTGAAAGACAGTGCGGCTTTTCAATCCTGCTTGCGGAACAAGCGGATGGCCGTGACCAGATCGAGGGCGCGCTGCAGCGGGAGATCGATGAGGCCGGCGGGGGCGTTTTCTTCGCCGCCGATCTCGGGATTGGTGCCCGCGACGAGGGCGGCTTCGTTCATTTGCGCGCGCTCGGCTTCGAAGACATACGGGGCCGCGCCTTTCTCCTGCGCGGCGGCCAGCAATTCGTCGCGCGTCGCGCGGTCCTGCGCCACGGCCACATCAGGTTGGAGTCCGCGCGGATAAACGGCCGGCGCACCCGGCACCTCCACTTCGGCCGCGGCGAAACGCAGACGGTGACCGTCGCCGAGATCGACTTCGGCGAACTCGACCGCACGTCCCGCGGTCGGCGCGCCGACGATCATGGCGCGCGCATGCTGGCGCAGGGCGGCGGCCAGCACTTCGGCCGCGCCCGAGGTGTCGCCGTCGACCACCACGGCGAGCACGCCGCGGAAACCGGCGGAACCGGCCGCGTTGAAATTTCTCCCGCCCGCCTCCGCATCGCCGAGGGTGAAAAGCACGGTGTCCTTCGCGGCGAAACGTCCCGCGACCTGCGCGGCCAGTTCGAAGTCGCGCGAAGCCGGGGTGGCGCGCAGGTCGATGATGATAGCCGGGATTTTCCCGTCGCGGAATTTCTGCAGCGCGGCGTCGAGTTGGACGAGATTTTCCGTGCGCAGCGTGCCCAGGCGCAGGTAGCCGGTGCGGTCGTCGAGGACTTCCGAGCGGAAAGGAGAGTCGGGCGCCGGCGCTTCGCGTTCCCCCGCGAGTTCCGCGCCCGGGGACAAGGCGGACAAAAGCCCGCGCAACGTGGCCCGGCGCACGGCGGCCTCGTCGAGGGTCGAAGCTTCGAGGTGGCGTTGACGCAGGGCTTCGATCGCGGACTGCACCTGCTCCTCGTCGAGGGCCTCCAGACGGTCGGCGGCGGAAAGTTCTTCCGGCGGCGGGGCGACGGGTGACGCGTCCTGCGCGGCACCGGCGGAGCCCAGTAACGCGCCGGCCAGCAACAGGCGGAAAATTTTCATTGGTGACGCAAGGCCCGCGTGGTCAGACGGCCGCGGCTCCAGACGAATTGCCGGGCGATCGCGCCGTGCAGATATTTTTTGGCCCCTTCCACCGCGGCGCCGAGGGACCGTCCGCGGGCCAGTCCCGCGGCAAGGGCGGCGGACAGCGTGCAGCCGCTGCCGTGCGTTTCGCACCCGTGCAGGCGGCGCGCGGTGAATTCCGAGGTGCCGCGGCGGTCGCAAAGAACATCGACGGCTTCGCGTCCGCGCAGGTGGCCACCCTTGAGCAAAACGGCGGCGCCGTATTTGGCCCGGAGTTCCTCGGCGGCGGGTCGCATGGCCCGCAGTCTGGCGATTTTCCGTCCGAGCAGCACGGCAGCCTCGTCGAGGTTGGGCGTTATGACATCGGCCAGCGGGAGCAATTCTTCCTCGTAAGCGCGCACCGCGTCTTTTTTCAGCAACGGGTCCCCGCTGCTCGCCACCATGACCGGATCGACCACGAGATGGAACCGTCCGAGACGGTCGGCCAGTTCCTCCGAGACCACGCGGAGCAGCGCGCGCGAATAAAGCATGCCGGTCTTCACCGCGGCGATCGGGTAGGCCTCGAACAAAATCCGGATCTGCGAGCGGAGCAAAGCCGGTGTCATCGCGGCGACCATCTCCACTTTGCCCGGAACTTCCGAGACGACGCAGGTCACGGCGGTCAAACCGTAGACGCCGAAGGCGCCGAACGTCTTCAGATCGGCTTGGATCCCGGCCCCGCAGGAATTGTCGGAGCCGGCGATGGTGAGGGCGACCGGCGCGGCGGCGGCGCGCCTAGTCATGGCGGCGCGCCATGAGCAGATAGACGAGGTTGCCGAGCGCGGCGACGAAGGCCGCCACGTAGGTCAGCGCGGCGGCGTTGAGCACGCTGTTGACCCCGGCCGCTTCCCCGCCGGGCTGGACCATGCCCATCTGCTGGAGGATGACCTTGGCGCGTTTCGAGGCGTCGAACTCGACCGGCAGCGTGATGAGCTGGAAGAAGGCCAGCACGCCGTAGCAGATGACGCCGAGGGTGATCAGACCCGTGATGTGGAACATGAAACCGCCGATGATGACCAGCGGGAGGATCTGCGAGGCGAACTGCGTGACGGGCACGATGGCCATGCGCCATTTGAGCGGCGCGTAGGCGCGCGCATGCTGGATGGCGTGGCCGGCTTCGTGCGCGGCGATGCCCAGCGCGGCCACGCTGGGCGTGCGGTAGACGTCGGACGACAGACAGAGCCGCTTTTTGATCGGATCGTAATGGTCGCCGAGCATGTCGTTGATCTCGCGGACCTCGACATCGTGGATTTGCGCCGCGTTGAGGATCTCGCGCGCGGCCTGCGCTCCGGTCACTCCGGAAGTCGCGGCAACTTTCTTGTATCGGCCGAACGCGGACGAAACGCGCATCTGGGCGTAAAGACCAAGGACAAGCGGAACTCCGATCAGCAGCAGGTAGGTGGTCATGCTCATGGGTGATTTAGATCATCTCCACAGACACAAAATGCGCAATTCCGTTCGAAGGTTTTTTACAGTTCGAGGGGGACCGACAGGCGGGAGAGTTGCTGGCAACCGGAACGCGTCACCGCCACCACGTCCTCGTGCCGCGCCCCGCCGAGGCCCGGGTAATACAACCCCGGCTCGACGGTGAAGACCTGCCCGGGTCGGAAAACAGTGGCCGCCATGCGCGGTTCCTCGTGCAAATCCAACCCGAGTCCGTGCCCCGTGCCGTGGAAAAACCCGGTCCAGCGTCCGCGCTTTTTCTCCGTGAGGTAGCCGCGCGAAGCGAAAAAATCCTGCACCGCGCGGTGCACAGCGGCTCCTTTGACCCGCGGCTTGATCATGTCGATGGCGGTGCGCTGGGCGGCGCGGACCGTCTGGTAAAGACGCCGCTGCGTTTCGCTGGCCCGTCCCCTCACCACCGTGCGGGTCAGGTCGCCGAAAAAACCGCTGCGGGCATCCCGCGGGAAAATATCGAGGATGATCAATTCGTGCGCGCGCAACGGACCGTGCCCGCGCTCGTGCGGATCGCAGGCCTGGTGTCCGCCCGCCACAATGGTGCCTTCCGGAATCCCGCCGGCCCGCAGGACCGCGGAGTCGGCCTCGGCGCGGACCATTTCGCTGGTCAGGATTTTCCCGTTCCAGCGGAGCGCGCCACCGCGTCCGATTTTCGAGGCCCGCAGGACTTCCACCGCGCGCCTCATGCCGACGACCGTGATGCGCAGGGCGTGGCGGATGGCGGCCAGTTCGCGAGCGGTTTTCGTTTCGCGCTGCGGCCAGAAATGGCCTTCGACCGGCACCACTTTGAGGCCCGTCTTTTCCAGAACGCGGGCCATGCCGAGGGGAAAATCGGACGGCACGTCGACGCGGCGGATTTTGCGGCGGTGGAGCAAACCGGCCGCCACAATGCCGGGCGAGGCGCTGCCGAAATCCCGCGCCAGGTCGGATGCAGCCAGCACCTCGTCGACCTTCGCCTCACGCCGTCCGCGGTCGATCTCGAGGTCGTTGAGCACGATCGTTTTCCGTCCGCGATGCTCGAGGAAGACGAAGGCATCCGGTGCGTGGAAGCCCGTGGCATAAAGCATGTCCGCCGATTGCGGACTGGCCGCGTAGATCATCTTGCTCATCGCGGGCAGACTCCCCTTTCCCCTGCCCCGCAATCAAGCAACGAGATCATCGAGCGCCGCGGCCACCGCGTCAGGCGCTTCGGTCAACAGGCGGTGACCGGCACCTTCAACCACCGGAAAAGTTCCGGAAAAGCCCGCCTCGCGCATGGAGGTTTGCAGTCCGGCGAATTTGTCATCCCGTCCGCCCGCCATCCAGGTCAGGCGCGAGGGCAAAGGCAGCGGGTCAGTGAACTGGTCGGCCACGGAGAAATTTTCCAGCGCCGCGGCGAGCTTGGCCCGGTCGAAATCTTTCTCCCCGCGCAGCGGGCAAGCGCGGCCCGCGAACACATCCTGCGCGTTCCATTTGGCCACGAGCACGTCCCACGCCTCGCTCCGGAAGTCGCGCGCCCATGCCCGGTCGGTTTGACCCCGCTCTTCGCGTTGGTCCTCGGTTTGGAAATTGCCCGGATTGACCGAGAGCAGCAACGCACCGTGCCAACGGTCCGGATGGGCGGTCAGCCAGCGCAAAGCGAGGCGCGCCCCGAACGAATAACCGGCCAGCCAGGCTTTGCCCCCGAACGGGGGAACAGCAAGAAGGTCCCCTGCCCCGGGGGCAAAAAGATCCGGACACAACCAATGCGCGTCCGCTTTCGAGGCGGCGCGCACCGCATCCCAGTCGCTCCCGCGTCCGAGAAAACCGTGCAGCGCGACAATCGTAGCGCTCATGAGGCGGTGCGTCCCCGGAAGGCCAAGGTGAAAAGGTAAACCGCCATGGCCACCAGCACGATGGTCGCGCCGGTGGCGGTTGAGGCGTAGAAGGACACGACCAAGCCGGCGATTCCGGAAACGATGGCGATGGCCACCGACCAGCCGAAAAATTCCCCCGTGCTGCGGGACAAATTGCGCGCGGCCGCGGCCGGCAGGATGAGCAGCGCGTTGATCACGAGGATGCCGATCCACGGCAGGCTGAAGGTGACCACCACGGCCAGCATCGAGGCGAAGACCAGCTCGGCCGCGCCCGGATGACGCGCGCGGCTCCGCGCCAGGGCCGGACTCACGCTGGCCAGGAGCAGGCGGTTGAAGAAAAAGAAAAACAAGGTGAGGACGACAACGGCCAGGAGACCGAGCGCGGCCACATCGGCCGCGGTCACCCCCAGCATGTCGCCGATGAGAAAATTGGTGTAGCGCGCGAAGTCGCCGCCTTTGGAGAGTATGACAATGCCCAGCGAGACGGTGAAGGCCATGACCAGACCGATGGCCGTGTCGGACGACAACCCGCCGCGCCGCCGCACCCACGTGATGGCCAGGGTGAGGAGCAGGGCGAAACCGACCATCGACCAGAGCGGGTTGCCCAGACCGAGGATCACGCCGAGCGCGATGCCGGTGAAGGCCGCGTGTCCGATGGCCTCGGAAAAAAAGGCCATCCGGTTGGCCACCACCACAGTGCCGAGCGCGCCGAGGAGCGGCGCGATGAAAAGCACGGCGAGCAGGGCCAACCGCATGAAAGCGTAGTCGGCCCACTCGAAAGGAAGCAGCGACACCGCACGGTGCCACGGTTCGAGCCACCCGCCGTTCATGTCGGCAACTCCAGGCTGAACGCCTCGCGCACCCGCGGGTCGCGCAGCACTTCGGCGGGGGTCCCGTCGCAAACAATGCGGCGGTCGAGAAAAACCAGGCGGTCGGCAAAACGGGCCAGGGTGGCCAAATCGTGCGAGACGAGCAGCACGGCGAGGTCGTAGTCGCGGCGCAACTTGGAAAGCAGTTCGTAGAACTTTTCGCGTCCGCTGTGGTCCACCCCCGACATCGGTTCGTCGAGCACGAGGATGTTGGGCACGGGCGTGAGAGCCAGCCCGAGGAGCACGCGCTGCAGCTCGCCGCCGGAGAGCGTGCCGAGCCGGCGCCGCAGCAGGTGTTCCGCGCCGGTGCGGGCCAGGCCCTCGCGGGCCTGTTGCTCGACCGGACCCGAGACGCCGAGGCAGGCGGGACGCCCGGCCAGCGAGGCGGCGAAAAGATCGAGCACGGTGATCGGGGCCTCGCGGTCGAAGGACGTGTGCTGCGGCACGTAGCCGATGACCGGACTGTCCGCCCGCCGGTGCGCGGCGTCCATGAAGTGCACCTCCCCGGCATGCGGGATCTCGCCGAGCAGACAGCGGACCAGCGTGGTCTTGCCCGCGCCGTTTTCGCCGATCACCGCGGTCAGTTCGCCGCAATGCAAATGCAGATCGATGTGCTCGAGCACCGGCACGCCGCGGTAGCGCACGCCGACATCGCGCAGCGTGGTGCAGCACTCGCCGCAGCGGTGCGGCGCGATGCCATGGTGCGCGGGCGCGTCGTCGGGCGGGAGTTGCATGGCCGAAACCTACCAGCCCGCGGTCGGTCAGCGCAAAGCGTCCTGCAACACGCCCAGATTCTTCTCCATCGCGGCCAGCCACGCCCCGCGCGCCGCCTCCGGCTCGGAGGGACCGGTCACCACCGGATCCAGTTGGTAAACCTTCGCCCCCGTCTCGGCCGCGATGACTTGCGCGCTCCGGTCGGGAAACTGCGGTTCGGCAAAGAGCGCCTTGACCCCGCGCGCGCGCACCAGCTTGACCGTGTCGGCCAGCTCCCGCGCACTCGGCTCGGTGCCGGGCTCGCGTTCGATCACCCCCGCGACCTCGAGGCGGAGGTCCCGCGCGAAATAGGGGAACGCTTCGTGGAAGGTGACAATCGGGGTCCCCGCATAGGGCGTGAGCGCGGACCGCATCCGTTCCTCCAGCGCGGTGAGCCGCGCCCGGTAGGCCTCGCCATTGGCCCGGAAGGCCGCGGCGTGCTCCGGCGCCAACTCCGAGAGCGCGGCCACGATGTTCTCCGTCTGCCGCCGCGCGCCGTCGAAACTGACCCAGACATGCGAATTGCCGTCCATGAGCGGAATCCCCTCGCTCACCTCGACCACGCGCAAGCCGGGGGACTGACGCGCCACCTTGTCGAGGAACGGCTCCATCCCCGCGCCATTGGCCAGGAGCAAGTCGGCCTCGGACAGCTGACGCACATCACCGGTGGTCAGTTGGTAATCGTGCAGGCAACCGAGATGCGGACTGGTCAGGTTCGTCACCTCCACGCCTTCCACCCCGGCCGTGACGTTCAATGCGGTGACATAAACCGGATAAAATGACGTGACCACCCGCCGCAGCGCGGCCTCGGCCCGCGCCGAAGCCGGCAGCAAGAGCGCGACCATCGCACCGACCACGACACACCACGCCAGCCGGAATACATTGATATTCATATGATTAACAATTTCGTAACTTGTTATCATCGGCGGACAAAATGTTTCCAGCAAGCAAAAAATTAATTTGCAAATTGATCCGCGCTACGAGATGAGTCCTCTGTGACCCTCACATCACAAACCAACAACCAACAAACAAGTGAACTACGCCACCAGACAAAGATCCGCTGTACAGAAAACCCTTGAAGACGCCGGGCGTCCCATGACGCCCGCCGAGATTTGGACCGTAGCCCGTAGCCTGTCACCGGGTTTGGGCATCGCCACCGTCTACCGTGCGCTCCGCATCCTCATCGATATGGGCGCCGTGGAGGTCGTGGAGATTCCGGGAGCCCCGCCTCATTACGAGCGCAAGCACCCGCACCATCACCACCATTTCCTCTGTGACGATTGCCAACGGGTCTTCGAAGTCGAGGCCTGCACCTCGGGCATCGACCAGCTGGCTCCCGCCGGCTACACGGTCAAACGCCACTCGCTCACCCTCTACGGCACCTGCGCCGAATGCGCGGCCAAAAAAGCGACCACGAACGTCGTGGCGGCCTGATCCGCGTTTCCACGCCTTGTCCTCGACGGTCCGTCCTCCGGGACGGACCGTCTTTTTTGCGCCGACTCCAGGGCCGAACGCCCGGCCCGAGGTAGGGACGAGCGGCCCGCTCGTCCAATCTCATGACGTCGGACACGCGAGCTCTCCGGAGCCGGAGGTCCGCGTGTCCCTACCCCCGAACCGTTGCCCGATCGTCCATGTCCTTTTCGGGTATTGGCATCAAAACAGCGACAAGCATTGCGGATCGACACATGGACTTATTGCCATACGTCCATAGCTGGCAACGCGGGGTGAACGCGCGGCGAGACGGGAGTCCGGGGAACTCGGCAAAAAGCAAAACGCCCGCCGAAGCGGGCGTTTTGGTGAAGAGATCGGTGCGCGTGCTTAGCGGCGACGGCGACGGACGATGTGGGCACCGAGGCCTGCAGCAGCGAGGCTCAGCAGGGCATAGGTGCTGGGTTCGGGCACGACGTTTACCACAAGACTTCCGGTGCTGAAGTAAGCGGACTTACCTGCGCCGAGATCGAAGGCGTTTTCCACACCGAGATTGCTCAAATTGGCAGTATCGACCGTAGCCGAGCCATCGATGATCGTGTAGGTGCCGTTGGCCACGGTGTTGTCGAGGCCGATGAGATCCTCGATGCTGAAATCGCCGAAGGAGACCGTGGCTCCGTTGACGGTCAGTGTGTCGGTCAGACTGAACACGAATTTGGCCCCGGAGGCTAGGGAGAGACTGCCGAGCATGGCGCCGTTTCCGCCGAGAACGTTGCTGGCACCAACGTTGAGCGCTCCGCCGATAGTGTTGTCCAAGGTCAATTTGACGCTATCGGTAAGCGTGATCGTGTCGACGAGTGCCGAGGAAGCGCCGCTGATAACCACTTCACCAGCTCCGCCGATAGTAATTCCAGTGGCCGTTCCGCCGCCGGAAGTGGCACCGAAACCGCCCGAAAACGTTGTGGTATTGTCGACGTTCAAAACAAGCTGGCCACTCGTGCCAGTTCCTCGGAAGAAACTGGATTGCCCTTGGAATTCCATGTTGCTTCCGGAGAGTACGGCGACTGCGCCGGTGCGACCGCCGATGCTGAGGCCGTTGGTGATGGCATTCGCACCCGTCAAATTGCTTGCCGCGGAAAGCGTGCCGAAATTGTGTTGGATCGCCGTGGCTTGGGATCCGACCACTTTGCTCTCGAGGATCACCGTGCCGCCGGCCGTGGGAGCCGCGCCGGCCGCGCCCACGCGCAATCCACCGGTATTGTTTGCCCCGAGAATCAGCGTGCCAGCCCCGGTCTTGGCAATTCGTCCGGTGCCGCCGCCATTGGAAACAGCGCTGTTGAAGTCGACCGTCCCACCGGCACCGACACTCACTGCGGGATCACCGCCGCCGAAGACCACCTCCGCGTCGAAGGTAACAGTGCCGCTGCCTAAACCGGAGGCATTGACGCTGCTGGCACTCACCGCGCCGCTGCCGCTGATTGTCGACGCGGCATTGACGGTCAAAGCGCCCAACGACCTGGCGGATCCCTGCAAGTCGAGAGTGCTCGGATTGAGCACTACCGTGGAAGTGTTGGAGACGGCCCCGTTGATGGTGAGAGTGGTGCCGGAAGCGAGGTCGAACGTTGCGTTGCCGCTGAAATCACGACCTGCCCCGATGGACACATTGCCAACGGTCTTGAGAGCGCCGTTCAGAACAATGTCGTTCGCTGCATCGCCCAGCGAACCATCCCCGGCAATCTGCAGGGTGCCAGCGGAGACGGTCAATCCACCGGAAAAACTATTGCTCCCGGAAAGAACCAAAGTGCCGGCGCCCGATTTGGTGAGTCCGGCGGAACCGGCGAGAAGGGAACCAATCTCCGCGGTCACGCCGCTTTCTGCGGTGATAATGTTCAACGAAGCGTTGCTGCCACCTAGTGTGATCGTACCTCCATCCAACACGAAACCCGTGGTGGCGAACTGCATGCCTTTGTTAGCGGAGACTGAGTCAACGGTGATGGTGGCGGCGCTGTTAGTGAACACGGCCTTTTTGGAACTGTCCCAGACCACGCCGCTGACAGGACTAGAAGCGGCAGACCAAGTTGCATTCGCGGCGTTCCAAGTTCCGGTTCCACCGAGCGTGGAACCGTCACCGGTCCAAAAATACTCGGTCCCGGCCAAAGCGGTGTAACTGAGCGAAAAATTGTCGATACCAACCGAATCACGGCTGCCTGAGCCGGTGCTGGGCGAGAGGATGGAGAACCGAATCCAAACGTTCTCAGACTGGTTGGCGAGACCCGCCATGGTGACCGAAGAAATGTTGAGGGAGGTCGTGCCCCAATCGGCGGGAGTGGTCCAGTTGGTGAGTGATGTGAAAGAAGTTGGCGAGGCTCCGAGACCGTAGTCAAGGGTCCAGACATTGGTCCTACCTTGCGGACTTAGGAGCATGGCATCCATCGACAAGCTGAAATTTTCCAATCCCGCGGTGTTGTTAAGCTGCAAAACGAACCCGGCGTAATTCGTGGAGGCATCGCCGAACGAGGCTGTAGGGCGAATCCCCAAGGCGCGGTTGGCCGAATTGGTTTGGTCGGCAGTCGTGGCCCCGCTCGACAAACCCGTCGCAGAGGCAAAATTCTTGAATGCGCCAGTCGTATTGGACCAGGAGTTAGCGGTTGCTGCCGGGTTGGTGTTAGCAAAGGAGGAAGCTGTGCCGACGGAGGAAGCACTGACTCCAAGCCGCGTGGTCCAACCGTTCGGCAACCCGTTACCTAGAGAATCGAAGTTTTGAGTGTAATTGGTGCCGGTCAGGGAGACCTGCGCCATCAAAGCTACGGGCGCAGCGAAAAGAAGAATTGCTGAAACGAATGGATTTTTCATGGTTGGTTGGTGCAGGGGGAAGATTACCTAGACAAGGGCACAAATCAGTTAAGGATCGGACGTTAAGTGCCCCGCCCTCAAGGAAAAAAATCCATGTGACGGAATCTTAACAAAGACGGTCGGCATGCGGGGGCGGCACAGCCGGAGACCACCTTGCGTCAGATCTCCTCGATTGAAGGATCTACGTCGTTTCAAACGAACGTTTCAAAGGGGAAAACCACCCTCGGCACGGCTGAATCTTGACTGGATTGGTGGGGAAAAAATTAGCGGGGAGCCGGGGGCATGGAGCTCGGAGTCAGGCGGAACGCGGCGGAGCGCCGCGAAGTGGCGGGGCCCCCTACTCGCAGAGCCTGTGGCCCGGAAAGACGCCGCTTCTACTTTCTATCGGCCACGCCCGATGCGGAGGCGGCGGAGGTTATGACACTCCCCCGCGGCGGACGTTCTTCAAAGCGGCGACAGGTCGTCGAGCAATCTCGTCAGAGCCATTGCGCGCAGGCGGGGTCCGAGTTCGAAGGTCTGGTCGCCGGCATGCACGACATCCAAACGCGCGAGCTGCAGATCATGCAAAGCGTGCTGCATCGAGGGAGTGACCCGGGGCGCGACCGTGCGCTTGATTTCAAAGCCGTAGCGCCGCCGGCCGCGCACCACGAGCAGATCGAGTTCGGCCCCGGCATGCGTGGCCCAGAAAAAACACTCCTCCGGACGCGCCCCCAGCCGCCGCACGATTTGCTCTACGACAAATCCTTCCCACGAGGCCCCGCACTTGGGATGAGCCTCGATGTCGGCCTCCTCCGGAAGATTCAACAAGGCGTGAAACACTCCGCTGTCGGCAATGTAGACTTTGGGCGCTTTGACCTGCCTTTTGGCAATGTTCGCATGCCAAGGCGGTAAGAGGCGCACCGCGAAAGCGGCGGCCAGACGGTCCAGGTAGCCCCGCACCGTCGTATCGGCCACCCCGAACGAGCGCGCCAACTCCGAGGAGTTCCACGTCTGTCCATGATAGTGGGCCAACATGGTCCAGAAGCGGCGCATGGTGGAGGGCGAAGTGCGGATCCCCAGGGCCGGCCGAGACGGTCCGACCTCCCGCGGCTCAGGCCGGCACGATGGCGGGGCCGCGGCGGCGGAGCATGATTTCGCCGAAGGCGCCTTCCTGTTCGACGTGGACGTGGCGCAGGCGCACCAGTTCGAGCAGGGCGAGAAAGGTCGCGACCACCTCGCCGCGCGTGGTCTGGCCGGCGAACAACTCCTCGAACTTCAGGCCTTCCCGCTCGGGCAGGATTTTCAGCACGTATTCGATTTTTTCCGAGACGGTGAAACGGTCGGCCTCGATCTCGCGCTCGGCGCCTTTCTCTTTCTCGAGGCGGGTCAGGACGCGCTGGAACGCGGCGATGAGGTCGAGCGGGCCGACCTCGCCGGCCAGAAGGGTGGCGCCGCCGTCGACCGGCGGGGCGGACGGAGTGCGTCCGAACAATTTGGCCGCCCACTCCTCGCGGTCGCGCAGGTCGCCGGCCGCTTCCTTGAATTTCTTGTATTCGATCAGCTGGCGGATCAGTTCCCAGCGCGGATCCTCGTCCTCCCCCTCGTCGTCGACCGGGGTCTGCAGGTCGACGGGCAGAAGGGTGCGGCTTTTGATGTAGAGGAGGTTGGCGGCCATGACGATGAACTCGCCGCCGATCTCCACGTCGACCGATTCCATGGCCTCGAGGTATTCGAGGTATTGCCGGGTGATCCGTTCGATCGAAATGTCATAAATATCCACCTCGTCCTTGCGCACGAGGTAGAGCAGGAGATCGAGCGGTCCCTCGAAGACGTCGAGTTTGACCTTGTAGGCCGCGTCCGCCACGGGCACCGGTTACAGCCCGCGCTTGCGGCGCTCGGCCGCCACCTGCGTCTTGTGCTTTTTCGACGTGACCAGACGCGTCTTGCGCTTGCGCAACTGGCGGGAAAGTTTGTTCATGACCAGATCGATGGCCGCGTAGAGGTCGTTCTCGCGGTCCTCCGCGTGGATGTCGGGTCCCGGCACGGCGAGGTGGATTTTGACCACATAGTTGCTCTTCTTTTTCGACTCGTCGTGCATGAGGACGACGTGGGCCGCGATGATATGGTCGGTCTGGTTGTCGAGGTGCGCCAGCTTGTTCACCACATAGGAATTGATCGCGCCGGTAAGCACGAGGTGCCGGGGACTCAGATGGATATGCATACAAGATCAATAAACCACCGCCCGCCCCCGCGGCCAACCTGAATCGGTCAGGATTCCACCCCGGCCTCGGCGAGGATAACGCGCGCCGCGGTCTCGAAGCCGGCTTTGTTCTTTTTCCCCTTGATGGTGAGGAGCGCGTTGTCGCGGATGGTCAGTGCGGCCCCGGGATCGCGGTAGGCGCGCAGCCAGATTTCCATCATGCGCAGGTGCGGGGCGATTTCCTGGGGATGCTCCGCCGCCAGTTCGGCGTAGGCCTCGAGTGCCCCCGCGTAATCCTCGGCCGCGACGCGTCCTTCCGGGATGCTGTACATCGGTTGGGGTCGCGAGTGGCGGTCGCCGGGCATGAAGATTCCCGACATCCAGCCGCCGATGAAACCGGCGAGGGGCCGGGCCATGACCAGCGCGGCAAGGACGAGGGCCACGTGCGCCCCCACGACCATGAGCATGCCTTCGGGCATCCCCTTCTCCTGCCCGCGCGCCCCCAACCACCACCATGCCGCGATGCACAGGAGAATGACGGCCAGACGCAGGATCAACCCGACCATGGGTATCAATCTGCCACAGGACGGAAGGCAACGCAGCAAAATCCGCGGCCCCGCGGCCGCGATGTGGATCAGGCCAGCGGCGCGTCTCCGCTAGTTTCCGCCAGACAGCAGGCGGACGTAGGTTTCTTCGACGACCCGGGTCTGGACGCGCGCATTGTAGGCCTGCCGGACCCGTTCGCGCGCCGCCGCGCCCAGACGCGCCCGCCGCTCCGGGTCGCCGAGCAGCTGCCCGAGTTGCGCGGCAAAGGCGACGTCGTCGCCGGCGGGCGCGGTCAGCCCGCCGGCCCCGTCGGCCAGGATCTCCGCGCAACCATCCACGGCCGAGACGACCGGCGGCACGCCGCAGGCCATGGCCTCGAGGAGCGTCATGGGCGTGCCTTCGTAATCCGAAGTGAGAAGAAAAACGTCCGCCGCCGCCAGCACCGTGCGCGCGTCGCGGAAGCCGGCGAAGTGCACGTTGGCCGGGGCTTGCGCGCGCAACCGTTCCTCTTGCGGACCCGTGCCGGCGATGACGAACACCGCATCCGGAAAACGCGCGGCCAAGCGGAGGAACAGCGGCCAGTTTTTCTGCGGATGCAGGCGCCCAAGACCGGCCACGACCGTGCCGTCGCGCGGCAATCCGAGCTCGCTGCGCGCGGCGGAACGCTCGGCGGCGGTCGGCGCACGGAAACGGTCCGTGTCGACCGCGTTGGGCAGGAGGGTGATTTTCGCGGGGGCAATTTTCTCCAGCCCGACGAGCGTGGCGCGGGTCGATTCGGACACCGCGAAAATGTGCGAGGACAGCAGATTGGTCGCGCGGTCGAGGACGAGGTGCCGGACGCGGTTCGTGCGGAAGCGGTCGTTGCACTGGTCGTGGTTCACGCGGACCCGCACGCCGCAGAGCGCGGCCAGCGGTTTGCCGATCCAATTGGCGCCGAAAAGATGGAAGTGGGCCACGTCGAAGTGCCCGCGCCGCAACAAACGCGGCAGACTGTGCAGGTAGGAAGGCGGCCACCTGCTGGCGGAGAGCGAGACCACCTCGATGTCCTCTTTCTCCAACGCCCCCGCAAAGACCCCGCGGCCGTGCATCAGGGCGACGGTCAATTGAAACCGCCCGCGATCGCGGAAGCGCACCAGGTTGAGCAACGCCGTCTGCGCGCCACCCAAATCGAGGCTGTCGATGACATGGAGGACTTTGATCATGCCGCCTCCAATCCGCGCAAATAGGCCGTCGTGTTCGCTCCGTTGTCGTGAGCCTCGCGGACAAATCGCGCCGCGCCGTCCTGCGCGGAAGCGAGGCAAGCAGGGTCGTCCATCAGGCGCCTCGCGCCTCCGACCAGTCGTGGAAAATCGTCACCGGCACACACACCCAAAGCGAATTCCCCGAAGATGCCGTCCGGATCGACCCGCAGCGAGAGCAAAGCGGCATGGCCGAGACCGGCTTGGATGAAACTGTTCGGCCAACCCTCCCACTGCGAGGTGTTCACGAAGACGCGGGCGCGGTCATACCAAGCCTGGATTTCGTGGTAGGGCACGCTCTCGATCAGGCGGAGATTCGGCACCCCGCGGGCCGCGGCGGACACCTCGTTCCACAGAGCGCGGTTTTCCGGCGGACAAATCATGACGAAGGAATGTGCCGGCAAGGCCCGGGCCAGATCGATGAAAAGATGCGGCTGTTTGACCGGTTGGCACCGCGAGACCCAGAGAAAATCGATATCTTTGTCCGCCGTGCGCGGCGCGCGGCGCGGGAAAACAAGGTAACGGTAGAGCGTGGCGTCCAATCCCGCGCGCCGGTAGTGGTCCATCTGCCCCTCCGTGATGGCATGCCGCGCGTCGCAGCGGCGCAGGGCGAATTCGAACAGCGCACCGGTCACCGGGTGCTCGCGCCGGTATTGGCCGTTGACCTCGGTGTCGAGCGAGCAGGTGAAATCCAGACGGTAACCGAGCAGCGGACGCCAGAGCCACAGGACGAAGAGCCACGCGGTCCAGCCCATGACAATGACCCAGTCCGGTTTCTCCTCGCGCAGCACGCGGAAGACGCGCGGCAACGAGGCAAGCATCTGCGCCATGCGTCCGGTATGGAAATTTCCCGCGTTGCGCAGGCGCACGCCTTGCAGCATCAGTCCGTCGGTCTGGCCCGTATCACCGCCGGCGATCACCACCTCGTATCCGCGACCGCCCAGTTCACGCGCCAGCAACGCAACCTGCAACTCCGCGCCGCCCGAGGTGCGCGTTGACGTCTCGTCGAGGACAAGATGAGCGTAGCTCGAAAGAAAAAGCAGCTTCATCCGCCACCCGGCTTGCGCAAGGGCACTTTCTTCCAGCCGTCCGACTCGGTGAATTCGCGTCCGGCGAAACACCAGACCACAGCCTGCTTGGCGTCGAGGTAAGCATCGTCGGACCGCGCCCTCCGGGCCAGCGCGATGCGCGAACTCGTCGCCCCGGATCCGCGCACGCCGAGCACATCGGGCGAAGAGCCCAGCGCCGCGCCCAGACGGTCCGGCAAGCCCGCGCCGGCGGCATGCAGGTCGCCGCCGCTGTGGAAGACAAGCACGTGGCTGTCGCCCAAGAGCACGAGCGGATGGGCGCGCTGGTCGGGGGCGAAGGGACCCGCGGCGAACCACAGATCGACCGCCTCGGGATCGCCGCCGAGGTCGCCTTGGATCTCCTGTTTTTTCCATGCACCGTCCGGGTCGGCACCCGCGGCGAGATCCGTCGATTCCGCCAGCCAAGCGCGGATGCCCTCCGCCGCGCGTTCGATCCCGCGACCGGACCAATGCGTGTCGCGGCGGCAGTAAAAGTCGGCGGGCGCCGTGGCGAAATCGCCGGCCAGGTCGAGCACCGTGACCCCGCGGGCGCGCAAGTCGGCGAGGATGTTTTCCCAACCGGCACGCATGGCCGCGGCGGCCTCCGCGGGCAACCCGGCCGGATCCGGAGCCATGATGATCCTCGGCGGCACCGGCACGACGAGCAGGGCGATGTCCTCCGCGGCCAACTGCGCGCGGAAGTCCTCGATGACGTCCAAGGCCGGGGTCACCTGCGCGGTGAGGTCCGGCGCCATGAGTTTGCCGGCGAAGGTTTTTTCCGAAGGCAGGAAACGCCAGCCGTCGGAGCCTTCGATGGCGGACGGCGCCGCGCCCCCTTCAGCCTGGCCGTGAGGCGTGGCGAGCAGGAGCGAAAAGCAGAAAATCAGCGGACGGCGGGCGTAATCCATTCGGCAAAATTGGGGGTTTCGAGGAGCAAAGCAACATCTTCCAGTTCCCCGCGGTTCAAGGAATCCAAAGCACCCGCGCGCTCGCCATAGCTGACCAGCCTGGCGCGCACTTTGCCGCCCGCGCGGAGCGCATCGGCCGGCAAGAGCTGCCGGTCGCGCATCGTGCGCACGTAAGCCACGGCCTGCGCACCGGTGCCGTCGATGCCGGTCAAATGCACCGCGGTGAGGTAATCCGCATAGGGCGTCCGCCCCGGCTCGGGCAACGGTCCGACCGCCGCGACCGTCGCGGTCACTTCCCTCGCCTCCCCGGGCGGCACGACCAGGAATCCGTCCGCGTTGCCGGCCACCGGCCATTCCACCGGCGACCAATCGCCCGTCGCCACCTCGCGCATGGCCAGCGGCCAGACGATCACCTTCTTGCCCGCGAGCCGGGAAGCGTCCCGGCCCGCTTCGGCCGCGACCATTTCGCGGGCGGACCGCGCGCCGGCATCGTTGCGCGAGAGGCGGTCGACCGCGAATCCCAGACGGTGCGACAAATGCTCGGCGAAACCCGCGGAGGAACCCCAGCCGAGATCGGCTGCGGAATAAATGTTCGTGTAGCTGTCGCCGACCACCAGCACGGGCGAGGAACGGTCCGGCTGCCAATCCGCGCCATCGGGCCGTTTGACCGGGGAGATTATGACATTTTGCCCCGACCGCAGCGGGGAAGAGACCGGCAGTTCCATCATGGCCGCGGTGTCGCCCGTGCCGCGGACTTCCACCTGAGGCAATCCGGCGGCTTGCGGGAGAACGGCGCCGAGCAGCGCCGCGACCGACGCCGCTGTTTCCCGCGCCACCGCGCTCATGGCGTCCGGTGTCCAATGACTGTCCGTGCGCAGGAATTGCGCGCCGCCCGGCTTGCGCGCCCAGAGCAAAGGCGCCGGATCGAGGACGAGCGGACCCCGTTCCGCGGCCAAACCGCGTTCCCCCGCCACCCTCTGCCAGGCCGCGGCCAGGTCGGCGGAAAAATTCTCCAATCCGCGCGGCACGAGGGGTCCTTGGAAAGAGCTTCCGCCAGACGCCAGTTGCTCGGGGTGGATGGCCGCCTTGCCCGGCAGGGGCAGGAAGACGAGTTGCACGCCGCGTTCCGCCAGATCCGCCGCCCACCCCGCGAGGCCGTCGGCCGGATGATCCGCAGCCGGCGCGCGCGTCAGGGCGAGCGCGTCGACATCCGGACGGTAAAACAACCAGCCGTCGCGTCCGACATAAGCCTCCTCGCTCCCGGCGCCGCCGAAACGCAGCAAGGCATCGAGTGTCGCGGGCCGCACCGCGGCGACGAGTTGCGAGGAATCCTCCACCGCGGATTCGAATTCCCCGATGCCGGCCAGAGCGGCACGGTTGGCAGCGCGCAAACGCGGCCACCAAAGCGTGTTCTCCCCGAGCGAACGCACCACCGACTTGGTTCCCGTGACGGCGGTCTGCCACGGACCGCGCCACGCGCCGAGCCATCCGTCGGCCAAGGGCACGGCCACCAGGCCCGCGGCGAAAAACACGGACAGGGCCACGGCCACCGGACGCGAGACCCGGGTGCGCTCCCAGCCGGGCGCGTAAGGCGCCGTGCCGGGCAGCGGGCTGGTCGGGGCGTCGAGACTCATGGCGCGTTGCAGCGTGCCGGATTCCGCGGCCGGGGCCAAGCCGCGGACCAAAACGCCAGCAGCAGCACGGAACCCGTCCCGACCAGAAGCGACTGGCTCGGGGAGAGGAGCGCCATGTAGCGTCCGATATCGAACGAATGCACCACCGCGACGGTGCAGACCATGCCCAGGTGGGTTATGACAATGACGGCGAAGACCCGCGCGGCCGGATGCAGTGCGGGCCTCGAACGGAACAACCACCGGCCGGCCGGAAACACGCCGAGGCCGGCGACGGTGAGGAAACCGACGAGGGCACCGAGACCGACACCGTGAAACCACGGGGGCAACGCGGGGACAAAAGTCCGGCGCTTCCGCTCCGTGGAGGCCAACTCGGAGCACCGGCGGAACAGTTCATCCCAGCCCGCCGCCAGCTGCCGCGGCAAAGCGGGCGGCGGGTAGACCGAGGGAAAACCGCGGGCCGATTCGAAATGAACGCGCCACGGCACCGACGAACGGTGCAAGGACGTCGGCGGGTCGGCGTGGGCCAGCAACACTTGGCGTCCGATCTTGGCCAGCATCCCGGCCGGTTGTGCCCGCCATGCCGCGAAATACGCGGAGCGAAAATATCCGGCCTGCCGCTCCGCCGTGCCCCCGGCGCCGCCCGGCAGGACGGCCAGCGCGTCCGAATGATACATCAGGTAGTCCGGATCGTGTCCCAGCACTTTGTATTTCGGCGGGTCGATCGTCCGCGACTCGGCCAACCGTTGATCCAAGTGCGCGAGAAACGCCGTTTCCTCGTCATCCAACAAACCCCGCGCGGCCTCCTCGTGCCTCGTCGCGGAAATCATGTCCGCATGCACCGTGAAGAGGGTGGCCGGCAGGAAAGTCCGGGCGCGGTCGTCGGCGATCCACCCCGTGGCATAAGGCATGCCTTCCTGCCAAAGGAGGGCCAACCCCAGGCCGCAGACCAAAGCGAGCGCCGAGGCCAGACGCCGGGCCGGTTGGCCCGCGGCCGCGATGCCGGCAAGCAAGGCCGCCACCGGAACCACCGCGGCAAAACCCCAACTGGGCTTGAGGCTCACGCACAACGCGGCGGACAACACGGCCAGCGCGCCGGCGGCCACCACGGCGGCACGACCGCGGGATGCCGGAGACCAGCGCGCACGGAGAAAAGCCAAGGTGCAGCCGATCTGGAGGAAAGCGAAGAGCGGGAAGATCGCTTCGGGACGAAGCAGGGTCTCGTAAACGACGGCCCAGGCACCGAGCAAATAGAGGGCGAGCGCGCCCGCCCCGAGCCACCAGACCCACGGACGCGGACGGACCGCCGCGGGCAGCCACGCGGTCCACTGCGCAAAAACCCAGATCCACACCACGCCGGAAAGCAATCCTATGACATGCTGCACCATGGCGATGGCCGGGAAACTTTCCGTCGCACGCAAGACATTGAGCAGGAAGAAAGGGTAGGCCGGTGAACGTCCGTCGGTCTGACGGAAACCCTCCCCGCTCAACTCGTAAAGGGCCGGACCGAGGTAACCCCAGCTGTCCGCGGTGGCCAATGGCAGCCACGGCATCTGCCAGCGCTGCCAGATCGCCCAGATGAAGACGGCGACGAAACCGAGCCACGGCCGGGACCAGACCGCGGAGAGCAGGCGCATCAGAGCGCCGGGAACATCGCGGGCCGCACTCACGGAAGGGACGGCATTTGCGGATCGAGGGCCGAGAGCGGCTTCTTCGGGACGGACAGGATGTCGAACTGGAGAAAGAAGAGGAGGAGTTGGAATCCGAGGATGACCGGCAGGGCGGCCAGCATGACCGTGCCCGCGGTGGCCTCCGTGCCGGAAAATTCGCCGGCCAGCCAGTGATACAGCCCGAAAGTCGTCCCGAAACCCGCGAGCAAAATTCCGAAGACAAGCGCCAGTGTGCCGGCGTTGAAGTCGCGCAGGAAATAATTGAAGAGCACGCGCTTCCCGAAGCGGTTCAGGTATCGACCGGGGAAGACGAGCAGGACGCGGCTGGCGCGCAGGTTGCTTGTCTCGTCGGCATAGATCGCCCGCATCGGCGTGTCCACCACCACGGCCCGCGCCACGTTAAGACGGAAGAGCATGTCGGACTCGAAAAAATAGCGTCCGTCGAGCTTGTCGAGCGGGACCGACTGCAAAGCGGTGCGGTGGATCGCCGTGAACCCGTTGGCGGGATCCATCACATCCCAGTAACCGCTGATCAGCTTGTTGACGAAACTCAGCAACGTGTTGCCCAAGACGCGGATCTTGGGCATGCGCAGGAGGTAGTCGGGATGGAAGAAACGGTTGCCTTTGGCATAGTCGGCCGTCCTCGCGCGCAGCGGCGCGGTGAATTGCGGGATGAGCCGCCCGTCCATCTGGCCGTCGCCGTCGACTTTCACCAAGATCTCGGCCCCGGCCTCCAAGGCCGCGCGATACCCCGTGACCATGGCCGCGCCGACCCCGCGGTTTTCCGGATGAAAAATCACCCGGACGCGCGGGTCCCGCAACGATTCCTCGACGAAGCGGCCCGTCCCCTCCGGACAACCGTCGTCGACCACAAAGATGTGGTCGACGTCCGGCCCGATCCCCGCAAGCACACCTTCGATGTGCCGGCGGACCCGGTAGCAGGGAATGACAACGGCGGTTTTCAAGGGAAGTCCGGATGAGCGCGGCGGAACTCTCCGGTTTGCGCGAGGAAGCGGTCAAAGGTATTCCATCCGCGGTATTCGTAATAAAGCTTCCCCTCGTGGGGACGGAGGCCGAAATCGCGGCGCCGCGCCTCGTAGATCCCCGTCTTGCCGCCGGCCAGGAAATTGCAGAGCAAAGGAGGCAAGAGCCCGAGCCACGTTTTCCATTGCGACGGGTAGTAGCGGAACAAAGCGAAGTTGGCCGGGGAGAAACGGTCCGCGGACCCGGGCCCGGCCTCCGCGGTCCGGGAAGGCAATGGTTTCATCACGGTGTAAAAATAAGGCACCACGGGATGGGCGCGGTAAGCGGCGAACTCGCAGACCGGGAGACCGCCCGAATCGGCGGCCAAGGCGTGCCCGAGAAGGCACGCGGCATCATGGTCGGGATGACCTCCCTCCCAGGCCGGGACTATGACACGTTCCACGCCGGCCGCTTGCTCCGCCAGCAGCCAGCCGAAGACGGCCGGCAAATGCGCAGCCAAAGCGTTGTCCGGCACTCCCGGACCCTCCCCGGCCGGGACGATGCAGTCGGCCGGGACACCCAAACTCCGCAACGCGCGCGAGGATTCGCCGTTGCGCACCGCGGTGCCGGCCCCGTGGTAGCCGCCGGCGGTGAGGAAAACACAGCGGGCCCGCGACGGGTCGCGCGCCAGCATCGGCGCGACGAAATATTCGTCATCCTGATGCGGAAAGAGAAAGAGGTCCACGGGCTCAGAAAATGAAGTAGATGAACGGATTGAACTTCTGCACGCCGAGCATCAGGGCCGAGAACCAAAACACGGCAAGCACCCACGCGGCCTTTGCAGCGGTGAGATGACGAGTCCAATCCATGGTGGTCGGGCCCAGCCAAACCAGCAACGCGGCCACCGTCATGGTGACGAGGAAGAGCGGCTTCCAGACCAGACCGGCGACCAGGGCGGACAACTCGCCGCCACCGGACAATCCGAACAACCGCGCGTAAAATTCCAGCGCTCCGGTCAGGTCGGGGGCGCGGAAGAGGACCCATGCGAGCGAGACGATGGTGAAGGTCAGCGCGATTTGCCCGAACCGCGGCAGACCGGACCACAGACTGCGGCGCGGTGCGGCGCGTTCCGCCCCCAGCAGCAGTCCGTGCACCGTGCCCCAGAGGACGAAGTTCCACGAGGCGCCGTGCCACAGCCCGCCGAGGAACATGACGGTCAGCAGATTGGCATAAGTGCGCAGGTCGCCGCGGCGGTTGCCGCCCAGCGGGATGTAGAGGTAGTCGCGCAGCCACGTGGACAAGGTGATGTGCCAGCGCTGCCAGAAATCGGTGATGCTGTGCGCACGGTAGGGCGAGTTGAAGTTGATCGGGAAACGGAAGCCGAGCATCAAGCCGAGCCCGATGGCCATGTCCGAGTAGCCGCTGAAATCGAAATAGATCTGGAACGAGTAGGCGAACATCCCCAGCCACGATTCGAGCACGCCGGCATCGGCCGCACCGAACATGGTGTCGGCCACTTTGCCGCAGGGATTGGCGATGAGCACTTTTTTGCCCAGTCCGAGAGAAAAGCAGGCCACGCCGCGCGCGAAGGCACTCCACGTGCGGTCCGGACGCCGCAGCTGACGCGCCACGGTCTGGAAACGCACGATGGGTCCGGCCACCAACTGCGGGAACATCGAGACATACGCGGCGAAGCCGGCGAAACTTTTCATCGGTTGCGCGTGCCCCCGGTAAATGTCGATGGTGTAGCTCATCGACTGGAAGGTGTAGAAACTGATCCCCAAGGGCAGCGTGACCTCGAGGAAGAAGTCCGGTTGCGCCCAGCCGAGCTGCGTGGTCAGCGCCCGGTAATTCTCCGCGGCGAAGTTGAAATACTTGAAGAACCCGAGCAGCGAGAGATTGGTCGCGACCGATACCCACACGGCCGCCTTCTCCTGCCCCGTGCGGTGCGTGATATGATGCAAACGCCGGCGGTCCCCCTCGCGGGCCAGCCAGCGTCCGCAGGCGTAGTCGATCACGGTCGACAACATCATGAGCAGCATGAAGGCCGGGTTGGCCCACCCGTAGAACACGTAGCTGAACACCGCCAGCACCCCGAGCCACACGCGCCGCGGCGCAAGCAGGCTCACCGCCAGCACCAGCGGGAGAAAATAGAAAAGAAAAAGGTGGGAGCTGAAAACCATGCGTGCGCGCAAGGCGGATCATAGGACGCTTCCGGGAAAAGGAGAAGCGGCAGCCTGTCCGCCGTGTGCGGATCCCCGCCGCTTCTACTTCAAGCCTCCGGCCGATGCCACTCCGGCAGCCTCAAGCTCCCGGAAAAGCCTCGGTGTAAAGATCGTGGTCCAGATCGTACGGCTCGCCGATCATCCGCTCGGACTCCAATTGCGGATGGTCCTCGTAGCGCTGCAAACGCATGGTGCGGCGGGTGCCGGGCTGCAATGACTTGTTGGCCTCGGGTTCTTTGCCGTCGAGCAGGACCCATTCAGCCACGCGCACCTCGCCATTGTCATCGGCCACCGGTGAATCACCGGTCACCTTGTAGAGATTGAGGACCAAAGCCCGGCGGTAAGGGTTGATCTCCTCGAGATCCGGAGGTTCGTGACGGCGGACCAATTCCAGCTCCACTTCATAAACGGGGCGCTCCGGGCGCGCCGCCAGCTTGGCCGCGTAAAGCTCCGCTTTGCGCGACGCTTCCTCGTCCGTGATCTTGCGGTCGTAGATGGCCACGCCCTCGAGCAAACCGTTCCACGAAAGACCGGCCGCCCCCCACTCGTTTCCGAAAAGCAACCGCGCATCGTCGGGCCAATCAGACAGACCGCCGGGCACCGCGTCCGTCTCGATCACGCGGCGCCCGTCCACCCACGCGGTGAGCACCCCGCGCGCGAAGCCGACGGCCACCCGGTAAAGGCGCCCGGGTTCGATCGGGGCAATCTCCACTTCCTTCCCGCCCGGACCGGTTGCGTGGGTGCGCAGACGGAAGACCAGCTTGTCCGCGTGCTGTGCGACGGCAAAGCAAAGGTCGGTGCCGCTCTTCGAGAGGCTGACGATGCGGCGCGGGCCGGCGTCGTCAACCGAGGCGGCGGCCGCGACGAATTCCACGGTGAAGGTCCCGGTCCTCTTGACCGCATCGATCATCGGCGCGTCGAAACCCTCGACGGTGACCGCGCCGTTCTGCAGCCACATTTCGTGGTTCGGACCGAACCGCGCCTCGCCCGAGGCGGCGGAGTTGGCGCTCTTGGCCAAACAGCCGGCCGCCGCCGAGTTGCCCGCCCGATTGTCGGCCCAGAGGAACACCAGCCCCTGATCCGTGCCGGGCCACTCGTTGGACAGATCGACCTTCTGTTCCACGATGGGACTGGGCACGCCCGGACGGCTGAACTTCGACTGGTAATCCGATCCGCCCTCGATCCACACGTCGGGGAAAAATTCCCCGTGCTTGCTCCCGGTCACATCGACCCACGCCTCGATTTCGGTGAAGTCCTCGTTGAAGCGGCCGATATTGACGTCGACCGCCGCACCCGCCATCTGCAGGACGTTCTTCTTTTTGCCCTTTTTCTTGTAGGGGCCGCTGAAAGTCATAAAGCGCGCGTGGTTCGACCAGCGCGGATGGTAGACTTCCTCGTCCTCCATGCCGGGCGCCCGGGTGATCTTCACCTTCCAATCGCGGTTGCCCCACGCGTCGTGCATGTGCAGGTGACGGTGGCTGCCGGCGAACGTCCACGAAAGGTAACTGTGGTCGGGCGCGATGGCCGGCCAGCACCCGCGGCCCGTCTGCACCCACGCGCCGTCCGGCAGTTGGGCCAGACCCGCCACCGGCCAGGGCAAATTCGCCGCCATTTTCAGGCCGTCGGCCGAGAGTTGCAGGTTCCCCGGCATGACCGCGGTGACCGGCGTCTTGGCCCAGACGGTCTCGGCCTTGGACGGATCGTCGAGCGGGTAACGCACCAACGGGGCGCCGGCCGGGGCCGACGAGCCGTAGACCCACGTCACCCCCGTTCCCGGATCCCGCCAAAGCGCGGCGGCAATGCCGGGGCCGATCTTGCGGAGATTGCCGCCGTCGAAATCCACGACCCACACCTCGCGCGCAGCGAATTTGCTGAAGACCACGCGCTGCCCGTCCGGCGTGAGCAGCGGACGGAAGTAATTCCCCCGCGCGCCGAGGATCTTGCGCACGCCGCGTCCGTCGCGCGAATCGTAGGCCATCAAACGGTAGTTCTCCGTCTCGCCGCGCGTGCCGCGGTTGTCTTCCACATCGCGCATCCAGACCACACGGGTATGCGCGCCGGTCAGCCTCTCGACCTTGTCGCCGAAGATGCCGCCGGAGAAAAAAAACGCTGCTCCGGAAGCAAGCAGAAGGGCGCCGGAGAGGAGGAGACCGCGCTTCATGGCACGTCGAGCACCTCGGTGAAATTGGCATTGAGCAGCAGCACGCGGGCCGGGCCCGGACCGCGGTTGCGCCAGCGATGGCGCTGCACCAAGTCGAAGTGCACGGCATCCGATGGCCCCGCCTCCACCGTCTCGCGGCCGATCTGGAAGTAGACCCGGCCCTCGAGGACGATGCCCGTTTCGTTCATGGAACGCCGGGCCGCTCGCCACGGCGTGCCCCCACGCTCGGGAATGTCGAGCACGAGGATGCTGAAACTCGACTGGTCGTTGGGCGGCAAAAGGTAACGCAGCGTGGCCCGCGGCCATTTGTAGACGATCGTCGAGGGGGAACCGGCGCGAATCACTTTGGCTTCCATCCGCCCGTCGTTCATTTGCAGGAACTCCGCCACCGTCAGGCCCAACGCGCGGCAAATGCGCTTCGTGGAGACCAATGACGGGGACGTCTTTCCTTGTTCGATCTGCGAAATAAAGCTGGCCGAGCAGCCCGAGGCCGCGGCCAACCGCCGCAGGGGCCAGGCCCGGGAGACGCGCAACTCACGCAAGGCGCGGCCGGTCCGCTGCGGGTCGGTTTCCATCTGTTCCATATATCGGACAAATGGCGCATATACAAGACATCAGGGATCGCCGTTGACAGCGTATCCGCCGGCGTGGTTCTCTAACCGATTCCGCAATGACTGCGCGACCCTGCATCGTCATCCCATCCTACAAGGCGGAAGGCATTTTGTCTGCGACGGTGAACAGGATTCCGGAGGAGTTCTTCCAACTCGACGGAATCGTTATCATCGTGAACGACAAAAGTCCGGACCGCACCGGCGAGGTGGCCGACGCCATCGCCGCCGCGAATCCCGCCATCCGCGTCGTGCACCATGAACGTAATACGGGCTACGGCGGGGCTCAGAAGTCCGGTCTGCGGGAAGGGCTTCGCCTCGGATGCGATGCCTTCGCCGTGGTCCACGCCGACGGACAATACTCACCCGAAATGGTCCTCGAACTCCTCAAACCCATCATGGAAGGCCAAGCCGGTATCGTGCAGGGATCGCGCTTCCTCGGCGGCGGCGCTTTGCGCGGGGGCATGCCCATGTCGCGCTACCTGGCCAACCGCGGACTGACCATGCTCGAGAACCTCGCCTTCGGCACCAAGATGGCCGAGTTCCATAGCGGCTACATGCTCTACTCCCGCCGCATGCTCGAGGCCGTGCCTTTCGACGAACTGCAGAACAACTACAATTTCGATGCCGAGATGATCATCCTCGGCCAACTCGCCGGTTACCCGTGCCGCGAGATCGCCATTCCCACCCACTACGGGGACGAGACCTCCAGTCTTGACCCTATTCCCTACGGCCTTAATGTCCTGCGCATGGTGGCGCGCCACCTCGGAGGCCATTACCGCCGCATGCTCAAACAAGGCGGCCGCCCGACCGGGCCCACCGCGCATCCGCAAACCACACCTGTATGAAAAATCCCAAAATCCTGCTCCTCGGAGCCGGCGGCTTCATCGGCGCCAACCTCACCGAGCGCCTGCTGCAAGACGGCAAATACGAAGTCACCGCCATCGACATCGAGAGCGAAAAACTCGAGGACCGCCTCGATCACGCCAAACTCAATTTCAAGCAACACGACATCCGCAGCCGCTGCGACTCGCTCGACAACATGGTCAAGGACCACGATCTCGTCGTCGACCTCGTGGCCATGGCCAACCCGAGCCTCTATGTCACCAACCCGATCGACGTCTTCGACCTCAATTTCACGGAAAACCTGCGCATCGTCGACTCGTGCCTGAAATACAACAAGCGCATCATCCAGTTCTCCACCTGCGAAGTCTACGGCAAGACGGTGGCCAGCGTGCTGGGCAAGGACCCCGCCGAGATGCCCTTCCCGTTCAACGAAGACACCACGCCCATGATCATGGGCCCGATCAAGAACCACCGCTGGATCTACGCCTGCGCCAAGCAGTTGCTCGAGCGCGTCCTCCACGCCTACGGTCTGGAAAAGGGCCTCAACTACACCATCATCCGCCCGTTCAATTTCATCGGGCCGCGCATCGACTTCCTCCCCAGCGAGAAAGCCGGCAATCCGCGCGTCTTCTCCCACTTCATGAACGGCCTGCTCTACGGCACGCCCATGCAGCTGGTCGACGGCGGGATCAACTATCGCGCCTACACCTACATCGACGATGCGGTGGACTGCATGATCCGTATCATCGACAACCCGGGCGGGGTCTGCGACCGCGAGATCTTCAACATCGGCACGCCGGAGAACGAGGTGACCATCAAGGAACTCGCCCACATGATGAAGAAAGTCTTCGACGAGGACTTCCGCCAGCCCGGCGACCCCGATCCGGAAATCGTCTCGGTCAGTTCCGAGGAATTCTACGGCAAAGGCTACGAGGACTGCGACCGCCGCATCCCCGATGTGACCAAAGCCCGGACCAAACTCGGCTGGCACTCGAAGCACGACATCCGCTCGGTCATCCACCACACGATGAAATATTTCGTGGACCAGCACCGCGCCAAGCAGAAGGCGGCCTGACCCTCTCCTGTCCCGCACCCAAGATCCGATGCAATTCCTGCAGGCGAAGACGCCACCTTTTTGGTGGCGTCTTTGTTTTGTCGCCGGTGCCGCGGCCTTCAGCCTGCTCATCATCCTGCAACCCCCGCCGTGGCGCGTGCTGGCCGAGGTCGGGAGCCTCGACAACCTCAACTTCACCCGCAGCATTTTCTTCTACACGTGGCTGGCCGGCGCCGCTGCCATTGTCATTATGCTGGCGCTCGCCGTCCTCGCTCCCTGGTGGGCTGGCGCCCCCGCGCCCGACGGTTCGCCGTCCTCGCGTCCCCGCACCCCCCGGTGGTTCTGGCCCATGGCCCTCGCCGCCGTCCTCGCCTGCGGAGCCATCGCCGGTCCGACTTTGAGCCACAGCCTCTGGGACGACGAGAACGAGAGCCTGGCTTACTACTCGCTCGGACGCTACGTGCGGGAGGGTGAAGAGGGCAAAGTGCGTTTCAGGGAATGGCCCTGGAAGCGTACAATTTTCAGTTACACCACGCCGAACAACCACGTGTTCCACAACGTGCTCTCGCGTTCTTCCAACGCCTTGTGGCGTGCCGTGGCCCGGCCAAGCGGCCTGCAGTTCCACTACCTGCCCGTCCGCTTGCCGGCTTTCCTCGCCGCCCTCGCCGCCGTGGCCGCCCTCGCCTTTCTCCTCAAGGAATTCGGATTTCCCGCCGCCGGCATCGCCGCCGCGTGGTTCCTCGCCCTGCAACCGTGGTTCACCGAGCACGCCGCCGTGGCGCGGGGCTACTCCCTGGTCATGCTCCTTGCCCTGCTGGCCATCATTGCCTGGCGCCGCGCGCTTTTGCACGGCACCTGGACGTGGTGGGGCACCTTCGCCATCGCGCAGTTCCTCGCCCTCTGGACTTACCCCGGCGTGCTCTTCCTTCTCGCCCCGCTTAACTTTGCCACGGTCCTGCTCATCTGGCGCCGGCCCGCGCCGGTGACCGGACCCGTCCGCACCCAGCTTTCCCGCTGGTTCTGCGTCAATTCCATCACAGCCGCCGCACTGCTCCCCCTTCTGCTGCCGCTCTTGCCGCAGATGAAAAAATACATTGCCGGACTCGACACGGTCGACATCGGGGCGGCGTGGATGAACGACGTCTTCTGGTTCTTCGCCGGAGGAGCCCCCTGGCTGCGCGGCACGTCGTCCGCCAATTGGAAATATCACGATGTGCAAATCATCACCGAAGCCCTCGGCCCGTGGGCCCTGTGGGTGCTGGGTACGGTCGTCGTTCTTCCGTTCCTCGTCGGCGTCGTGCGACTGGCCCGCAGCGGATGGACCGGCTTTGCCGTCGCCCTCTGCACCATCGCCGCACCGTGCGCACAGGTTCTCTATGCCAAACATCAGCGCATCTTCATCTGGGAATGGTATGTGATCTTCGCCCTGCCCTTCGTCGCCATGTTCTGGGGCCTCGGTGTCTCGGCTCTCGCGGGGCTGCTCGGACGTCTCCCGCCGCGCCTGCCATGGACGGCGCCGCTGGCCGGGGCCGCACTCCTCTTCCTGTATGCCTCCACCACACAACCCGTCCGCGCGTGGCAAGCGTCCCATACCAAAACACCGCATCTCGAATCGACCCTGCTGACCCGCTCCAACGCGGGCGATTACCGCTCGCGGAAGAACCGGCACATCCTCACCTTCAGCATCACCAACGCTTCCTACTCCTACGATCCCAACCTCATTGTCCTGAAAAATCCGGCCGAACTCGCCCTGCTCTGCCTCCAAGCCGACCGCGAGAAGCGCCCGCTCTACGGAAGCCTCGGACACATCCATCTCATGGAGAACGATCATCCGCGCGAACTCGCCCTGCTGCGCGACCAGCGCCTTTTCGGACGAAGCACCAAGATCGGCGGGGCGGACGCCGGCTGGGACCGCTACGTTTTCATCTACACACCGGGCAGCGCTTCAAAATACGACTTCACCTCCGCGCTGACCCCCGATGAACTTGCCTGGGTCGAGGCCAATGTCATGAAACGGCCGGAAGCGGTCTTTACGGAAAAGAAAAAGTAGCCGGAACCGGTCTCAGGCCCCCGCCGCCCAACGCGCCGCCCACACCAGCGCGCCGGCATACAATCCGGCCAGCACGTCATCCCACACGATGCCGCCGGGCCAGCCGCGCTCCTCGACCCAGTGGACGCCGATTTTGAAAATGTCGAAAAAGCGGAAGGCGAAAAAGGCCGCCGCGATTGCCCACCATGCGCCGCCGGACAAGACCAGCGCCGCCGCCATGCCCGCCACTTCGTCGAGCACCACTTCGCGCGGATCCTCCGCCACGTAGAGACGCTGCGCGCGCTTTTCGCCGGCCACGCAAAGGATAGTGGACACCACCGCGAGCAGGACCATCGAGGCGCGCCAGACCGCTTCCGGGAGGAATGGTGCGAGCAAGACTCCTATGACACATACCGCGGCCGAGGCCGCCGTGGCGCCGACCAGCGGCAAATGACCGAGGCCGCCGCTTGACATGGCCAGATCCCATAAACGGTCGCCCGCCGCGCCACCGGGGGCCGGCGCATCGGCGCGGACGAAGTAATACTCCCGCCAGCCGCGGACCTCCGTCCAGGTGGTGCGCGAACCGACCACGGAAGAAATGCCGGCGCCACGGCACAATGAGACGCCGAGACTCTTGAGACCCTCCGGCAGGGGAATCCGCATCCACTGCTCATGGATCACGGACCCCAATGCCGCGGCGACACGATGCGTTTTGCCGGCGGCCAGGACAAAACCCCGGGGCGCTTCCGGCTCGCTCTGCGCGATCACCGCGAAGGCGTGCAAACCGGCAACCTCTCCGGGTGCATCGCGGAAAACCTGTGCCTTGCCGCCGGCCGCCAGCACCGCGAGCCGCGCCGCGGCGCGGTCAGCGGCCGCCGGGGATGAGCTGGAAAAATCCGACATACGACGCGAGGTCGAGCGGCGTGAGCAGCAGGAAAATGGTCAGCCCCACGGTGGCGAGGATGCAGACGATGAGCACCGGGTTCTGCAGGAGTTTCTCGGGTTCAAGCTTCGCGCCCTCGGTGGTCAAGGCCGTGTTGAAGTAGGCAATGATGGCAATGACGATCAAGGGAAACGCGAAGATCAGATTCGGACGGTAGACCGCCACCGCCGTGCCCGCGCAGAAACAAAAGAGGTTCGCATAGGTTACCATGGCGATGAGCAGCGATTTCTCCGTGTAGGTCTTGAACGACTTCCGGTAGGCGCCGCTGCGCTCCGGGCAATTGATGAATTTGTATTCCGCGTAACGCTTGCCCGTCATGAGCAACGCTCCGAACATCCACCAGCCGAAGACGATGGAGAGCGGCGGGAAAGAGTTGGCCGGGGAAATGGCATACCAACCGAGCCAAAGCCGGATGGGATTGTTGAACGACTCGGCGATCACGTCCATGAACGCGCGGTCTTTCAACCTCAGCGGCGGCACATTGTAGACCAGACCGCTGACGAAGAGCAGGGCGAGAGAAATAACGTAAGAGATATTGAAAGACCACCGGGCCATGGCGAACGCCACAACGAGCAGCAGGATCATCAGAGCCCAGAGCACGCTTTCCTTGGCCGCCCCCGAGGCCACCGCCCGCGCGTGCTTGGTCGGATGCAACCGGTCGAACGGTGCATCGAGGATCTCGTTCAAGATGTAGTTGGCCGAAGCCACCAGGCAGGCCGGCACGAGCGAGTAAGCGATCAACCACAGGAGATGGGGCGTGATGGTCAGCCCGAGCAGCACGATGGCCGCGCCGTGTCCGAAGAGGATGAAGATGTTCTTCAACCAGTGATCCGGCCTCATCACGCTCAGATACGCGGCCATGCCAGTGGGTGTCTTTTCCGTGCTCATCAGTCTCCGTGCCTCCGGCTTTTGCTTTCCGGCATCCGCAAGAAGCCTGCCGATGTAATCCAACCAAGCTCCGAAAACAACGACCGAATGCGCCCCGGTTGCCGTCCCAACGGCGACGCCTTCCGTTCAAATCCCCGGCATGAACACCGGGCGCACCACCAGCAGCACGGTCTGCCCCAAGGCATGGAGCAAGACCACTGACAGTCCGGCCGCATAAAGATATTTCCCGGTCCGGCCCGTTGCTTGACGCGCCAAAATATGGCAGGACGACAAAAGTGCGATGAGCAGCGGCAGATACAACATCAAGGTGAAACGCTCGCCGCGCCAGCCGATGATCGGACCATACCATCCGAAGGCCAGCAGGTAGACCAACACTGCTGCCACGGCGAAGGACAGCGTGGCGGGCGAGGAGGCAGACCGGAAGACCGGCGGACCTTGCCTCCACCAACGCGCCGCGAGCAGCGCCACGGCCAGCAGTCCCAACCAGACCAGATAAAGCCCGCGCGCCGGCAGCAGGTAGCGCCAGAAAAATTCCGGCGCGTTCCTCTCACCCGCACCTTTCAGCATCTCCCCACGCAGCGCGCGGTTGATCTTGTTCACCGGGACCAAAAACCGCCACGTCATTTCGGAAACCCCGCGGGTCAACCGCTCCCGCACGTGCACCCACCCGTGCCGGCGCACGTAGCTGCCCGCCGACGGCAATTCGCCCGGGGCGAATGCCGCTCGCTGCTCCGCCGTCTGGATCAGCGGGGTGAGCGGCACGGCTTCGGTGTCCCAGTCGTCGCACCACATCCAGTATTTGGTCGGACTGAAAAATGCGTCCCCGTGCACCCGGTATTTGTAAACGGCCCCCGGCGCCATCACCGCTCCGGCGCACAGCATCGCGAGCACAGACCCCGCCGCATGACGGCCCAAGGACCACCCGCCGTCCGCGCCGCGCGCCACCAACCATCCCGGACACCAACCCGCCCGCGCCAAAAGCAGCACCACCGTCGCCCCCGCATACACCGCCAGCAACGGTCCCGTCGAGGCCTTGGCCAGGTAAGCCAGCCCGAAACACAGCCCCCACCCGGCGTAGTAAACCCACCGCGACCGCCACAGAGTCAGCGCCATCAACACCAGCGTCGCCGCGAACAGTCCATACAACATCGGCTCCGGATG
>CAMDUL010000006.1 GCA_945878135.1 Chthoniobacter flavus
GACGCCGTGCAGCGCATCAAAGAAGAAGCCGAAAAAGCAAAGATCGCCCTCTCCTCCGCCCAGGAATACGAGATCAACCTGCCCTTCGTCACAGCCGACGCCTCGGGTCCGAAGCACATCCAGAAAAAACTGACCCGCTCGAAACTCGAACAGCTCACCGACGACCTCTTCACCCGCACGATCAAACCGGTCGAAGCGTGCTTGAAAGATGCGAAGCTCGGCAAGAGCGACGTCAACGAACTCGTTCTGGTCGGCGGCATGACCCGCATGCCCAAGGTCATCGAGACGGCCAAGAACCTCATCGGACGCGAACCGCACCGCGGCGTGAACCCCGACGAAGTCGTGGCCATCGGCGCGGCCATCCAGGGCGGCGTGCTCAAGGGCGACGTCAAAGACGTGCTCCTCCTCGACGTGACCCCGCTGACCCTCGCCATCGAGACGGCTGGCGGCATCGCCACGCCGATGATCCCGCGCAACACGACCATCCCGACCAAGAAGTCGAATGTGTTTTCCACCTATGCCGACAGCCAGCCGGGCGTGGAAATCAAAGTGCTGCAGGGCGAACGCCCCATGGCCAAGGACAACAAGCAACTCGGCGTGTTCCATCTCGACGGCATCCCGCCGGCGCCCCGCGGCGTCCCGCAGATCGAAGTCACCTTCGACATCGACGCCAACGGCATCCTCAACGTCTCGGCCAAAGACCTCGGCTCCGGCAAAGAGCAGAAGATCTCCATCACAGGTTCGAGCGGCTTGAGCAAAGAGGAAGTCGACAAGATGCAGAAGGAGGCCGAAGCCCACGCGGCCGATGACGCCAAGGCCAAGGAAGGCGTCGAGGCGCGCAACAATGCCGACTCGCTGGCCTACCAGTGCGAGAAGCAATTGAAAGACCTCGGCGACAAAGTCCCCGGCAACCTCAAAGCGGACGTCGAAGGCCTGGTCACCAAAGTGCGCGACGCCCTCAAGGGCTCGGACACCGACGCGATCAAGTCGGCCGCCGACGCCCTGCAGGCCAAATTCCAGGAAGTGAGCAGCGAACTCTACAAGCAGGCCTCGGCCCAGCAGGCTCCCCCGCCGCAAGGCGGCGAAGCGGGCCCCGGACCCGAAGCCCACGCGGCCGAGGGCGGCGCCAAGAAAGAAGGCGACGTCGTCGACGCCGAGTTCGAGATGGTCGACGAGGACAAGAAATCCTGAGGCAACTTTGAACCCGCGCGGGCGGACGGGTGTCCGTCCGCGCCTTCAACAACCACCAAACACAACACAACGGAGGTAAGAAACCAACACTATGGCATCCAAAGTCAAACCGATCGGCGATCGCGTGCTCGTTGAGCCGCTCGACGAGAAGGAAACGATCAAAGGCGGGATCATCATTCCCGACACCGCCAAGGAAAAACCGCAAGAGGGCAAAATTGCCGCAGTCGGCACCGGTAAAACGGACGACAACGGCAAGAAAATCGAGTTCACCGTCAAAGTCGGCGACAAGGTTCTCTTCAGCAAATACGGCGGCACCGAAATCAAGGTGGACGACAAGTCCTACCTCATCATGCGCGAGGACGATATCCTCGGCGTCCTCAGCTAAAAACTGAATCACTGAAAACTGTAAACTGAATACTTGAAATATTATGGCAGCTAAACAATTGGAATTCGATGAGTCCGCGCGGCACAGCCTGCTCCGCGGTGTCGAGAAATTGGCCAAAGCGGTCAAGGCGACCCTCGGGCCGTCCGGACGCAACGTCATCCTCGACAAGAAATTCGGAAGTCCGACCATCACCAAGGACGGCGTCACCGTCGCCAAGGAGATCGAGCTCGAGAATCCTTACGAGAACATGGGCGCCCAGCTCGTCCGCGAAGTCGCGTCCAAGACGTCCGACATCGCCGGCGACGGCACCACCACCGCCACCGTGCTGGCCGAAGCGATCTATCGCGAAGGCCTCAAGAACGTGACCGCCGGGGCCAACCCGACGTCGCTGCAGCGCGGCATCAACAAGGCCGTCGAGGCCGTCGTCGCCGAACTCGGCAAGATCTCCAAAAAGGTCTCCGACAGCAGCGAAATCGCGCAGGTCGCCACCGTCTCGGCCAACTGGGACAAAACGATCGGGCAGATCATCGCCGACGCGATGGAGAAAGTCGGCAAGGACGGCACCATCACGGTGGAAGAAGCCAAGTCGATCGAAACCACCCTCGACGTCGTCGAAGGTATGCAGTTCGACAAAGGCTACCTCTCGCCCTACTTCGCGACCAACGCGGAAGCGATGGAAGCCATCCTCGAGAATGCCTACATCCTCATCCACGAGAAAAAAATCAGCAGCCTGAAGGATCTCCTTCCCCTGCTCGAGAAAGTGGCCAAAGGCGGCCGTCCGCTCCTCATCATTGCCGAGGACGTGGAAGGCGAAGCCCTCGCCACCCTCGTGGTCAACAAACTCCGTGGCACCCTGCAGGTGTGCGCCGTCAAAGCCCCCGGCTTCGGCGACCGCCGCAAAGCCATGCTCGAAGACATCGCCGTCCTCACCGGCGGCCGTTGCATCACCGAGGACCTCGGCATCAAGCTCGAGAGCATCTCGCTCGATGACCTCGGCAAAGCCAAGCGCGTCGTCGTGGAAAAAGAAGCCACCACGATCGTCGAAGGTGAAGGCAAGAGCAAAGACATCCAGGGCCGCGTCGCCCAGATCCGCCGTCAGATCGAGGAAACCACCTCGGACTACGACCGCGAGAAGCTCCAGGAGCGCCTCGCCAAGTTGGCCGGCGGTGTTGCCGTCATCAATGTCGGCGCCGCGACCGAGACCGAGATGAAGGAAAAGAAAGCCCGCGTCGAAGACGCCCTCCACGCCACCCGTGCGGCGGTCGAGGAAGGCATTGTCCCCGGCGGCGGCGTCGCCCTCATCCGCGCGCAGAAGGTCCTCGCCAACCTCAAGCTCGAGGGTGACGAAGCCATCGGCGCCCAGATCGTGAACCGCGCGGTCGAAGCGCCGCTCCGCCAGCTCGCCGACAACGCGGGTCTGGAAGGCGCCCTCATCGTGCAGGAAGTCAAAAAGGGCAAAGGCAACGAAGGCTACAACGTCGCCACCGGCGCGTATGAAGACCTGGTCAAAGCCGGCGTGGTCGACCCGACCAAGGTCACCCGCAGCGCCTTGCAAAACGCCTCGTCCATCAGCGGCCTGCTCCTCACCACCGAGGCTCTCGTCACCGAGATCCCCGAGAAGGAGAAAGCCCCGGCAATGCCCGGCGGCGGCATGGGCGGAATGGGCGGCATGGACTACTAAGTCCGGCCCAAAGCCTGAACCAATCACACCGGGGCGGCCTCACGGCCGCCCCGGTTTTTTTTGCGTCCACGTTCGATCAAAAATCTTCCGATCAACAGCCTTATGTAGCGACGCGTTTGCCTAAGGGCCGTCGCGCAGACTCGGCTCCGGCGACGAATCGAACGCAACGACCGGCGGCGGGGCTTCCGGCTCGCAGAGCCTCCAGCTCGGAGAGACGCCACATTCCGATCCCGCGGGATCGGCTTGCCCTCGGGCATTTTTCGCGGAAACTTTGGCACTTCATGCACCGTCTTCTCGCCCTCGCCCTCCTGGTCGTCGCCACCGCCCCCGCCTCTGCCGCCTACCAAAAGGAATACATCGTGGTGAGCGGCGGGGTCTCGCTTTACCAGTGGGAGAAATTCAAAAATCCTCCCCATGACCGCTGGTGGGGCAATTTCATCCGTCCGGCCGTGACCCGCTTCCAGGAAATCCGCGCGGCTGATCCCAACGCCCGCATCACCTGGCTGGTCCACCGTCCGAGTTACGAACGCCGCCTGCGCCAGAACGAGGGACCCCTCACCTCGTGGATTTCCGACATCGCGCCGAAATACAATGTGCGCCTCATCTGGTTCAGCTCGCCCGACCAGGTGATCAACTATCTCAATGCCGGCCAGCCGCGCAGCCAGGTCAAGATCGCCACCCTCGACTGGTTCCTCCACTCGAACAAGGCGGCCTTCATGTTCGACTACAGCAACGAAATCGACAGCGCCTCGAAGTCCTGGCTGCACGAAGACGAACTCGGCCGCATCAACCGCGGCATCTTCGCCCGCAATGCGGTGGTCAAAAGCTGGGGCTGCCACACCGGCGAAAGCATGTCCAAAAAATGGAAGCGCGCCACCGGCGTTCCGATGATCGGCGCCGTGGGCAAGACCGATTACGCCGTGATGTATCGCAACAATTGGCTCCCGGCGCTGTCCAGCGGACGCTGGGTCAGATAGAGGCCCGGGATCGGTTCACCACGAGCCGAGGAACGGCTCAGTGTTCGGTTTTCAGTGTTCAGTGTTCAGCAAGAAGTCCGCAAGCGAGCTTGCGTCCGCATCCGCAGACTCCCCGCCCCGCGTCGACTCCGTCGCCGCGCTCCGCTTCTTCAGAATGGAGGCCCGTCCGCCGACGGCGGACAAGGACCGCGCTGGTTGGCGGCGGGGCAAGCTCGCTTGCCGGAGCCGCCGGCCATCGCGGTCCGTCCCGGCGCAGCCGGGGCAAAGGCCGGCTCCTTTTTCGTGTCCTTTTGCCTAGGGGCCGTGTCGCCAAGCCTCCGCTGTGTGGTTCGTGGTTAACCCTTCCGCGTCTTTCGCCCATCCCTTCCCTTCGTGTTCTCCGCGCCTCCGTGAGAGAATCCCCCTTTCCCATCGCAATTTCCCGTAAACTTGACAAAATACGCACTATACATACTTTGTGCATATGCAAGCCACACTTTCCGAACTGCACCGCGAAACCCGCCGCATAGTCCGCCCGGTTATTCATGGTGGGGAGGAAGTTATCTTGACCGACTTTGGACGTCCGGTGGCCCGTATTGTGCCCTACATGGCGACCCAAACGGTCAGTCCTCTGCAAGCCCGGACCAGCGGCACTTTGGACGATGAATCCATTCTCGCTGGGATCGCCGAGGCGCGGGAGGACGAGGCCGGGCGGCTCGACGCGTGAAATACTATGACACCTCCGCCCTCCTGCGGGCGTGGAAAGAGGGATGGGCGCCGGAAGCAGGAATGACGCGCGCGCACTCGGTGGCCGAGTGGATCTCGATTCAGACCGGCCGCGGCTTGGTCTATCGCACGCCGGACGGGCACTTGGTGAAGCGCAATCTCTCGCCGGCCGACGCATCCGGGGAGGCGCGCCGACTGTTTGCGCATTTGACTTTCCGTGATCTCTCCGGCCCGCAGACTCTCGAGGCAGCCGCCATCGCCGCGAGCAAAGGGGGTATTCGCGGCGGCAATTTTCACGACTTCATGCACGCGCGCACAGCTGAAACTTTCGGAGCCGAGAGCATTGTCACCCTCAATCTGCGCGACTACCGGATGATGACCGACCTGCCCCTTGAGTTGCCGCAGCAACCATAAGCTGAATGCTCTCTTCCTGTAGTTTATTCCACCCACACACTGAGACCTGCCAAAAGCCAGGCGGTCATTTGGGCTCTCGTCCCTTAGTCCCGCGCGCCTCGCGCGTGGCCGGGGGGGGTGCCGACGGCCGGGGGGCGGCCGTGGGCCCCGAGAGAGCCTCAGGGTGAGTAGATCAATCGGAAGAAGCCCCGCGTCGGCGAAGGCGCGGTAACTCGTGGGATGTTATCCCAAGGTAGGGCCGACTGCCGCAGCGCATGCATAGTCCAGGTATTCGTCTGGACGGGGAGGCTCAAGTCAGTTGCTGAACGCGACTGCAGCGCTGCCGGCTTGGGCAACTGGAACAACAAAAAGGGCGCCCGAAGGCGCCCTTTTGTGAATATGAACAAGAAACTTAAGCGCGGCGACGGCGACGCGCCGCATAGCCACCGAGCGCGAGGCCGGCAAGGCTCAGCAGAGCGTAGGTCGAGGGCTCAGGAACCATCGCGACAGTTGTTGCGGACGAGAGACTTCCTACGAGGACGTCGGAGGAAGTGAGAGCAGTGGCCGCACCGAAATTCAGAGCCTTTGTGCCCAAATCAGCAGGTGAAAGGAAATTTTGCGAGGCAGTGGCGTGACCGAAGGCGCTTACAACCCCATATTCTGAGGCACCGGACCATGAATTGGAGGGTGTAGCCAAATCGAAGCTTCCACCATCGAAACCGATGACATAAAGCCGAGTGTTTTGAGGAAGCGTGGTGAAGGAAATTCCAGTAACAGTGCCGCCCATATTTAGCGGGAAGCTCCAGTCGAACGTGCCACCTTGGGTTCCAACTTGGCGGACATCAGTGTAGCCAGCAGCCAAAATCGCTGACCACGCCGTGGAGGGAGTTTCCGAGAGGCCGGTCCAGAAACCCGCTGCAGGATCCAAGGAAAAGAATCCTACGGACACCCCACCAGAGGAGACTGCTGCAGTTGAACTGGAGACAAATCCACCTACGGTAGGATTGGCTACGTAACCGATATTTACGGCAGCATGCGAGTGAGATGCCGCAATGATAGTGACTAGGATTATGAGGGCTGTTTTCATTTTTACTTGGCTTTGTGATGTGTTTACTGGTGTGTCTGCGGAGTTGTCAATGAGAGAAATGTGGTTGCCTAGGCATCAGGATTTTCACTGCGCAATGACAGGAGCCGGGGCCATCCAGACGGCATCAGCGCTGACGTTGGCAGCGAATCCACCGCTGGCTGCGACGCTGGCATCAGAGTCAGGAGGAAGAGGGCTGAAGCCATCGTCCAGCATGTCGGTCCCGTCACTGTAGAAGACACCACCATTACCCATGTTACCGTCTCCTTGGAACGTGCTAATGGCATCAGTGTAAGGAACCAAAACGCCAGCAATGTCCAAGTCGGTTATTTTTGTGGCTGAACCCGGGATCAAAGTCCCTACGAGATTAACGACTCCACCATAGAGCGGGACAGCGGTATCGGCGGTTTGGACGCTTCCAACGGTCGTTAAGGCCACGGCTCCGCTAGCGGTAAGCGTAAAACCTTGCCCAGGGTACACAACAGTTTGACCTGCTGGGGTTGCGAAATCATCAGCCACCCACCCAGAGCCGTCAAAGTAGCGAATCGAAGACGTTCCGTCAGGGTTGTTTAGCGCGACTGCGTCAGCGAAAGCTGTCAGGCCCGTGGCTTCGTTGAAAAGCTCACTCAGTGTCACGTGCGGACGGACAACAATCTGGACAGTCTGGCCGCTTATTGATTCAGGGACGTCAGAACATACGATCCCGCCTTGAGCGTTAACGGACGAAACATCGTAGACATAGCCCGCAAACGCTCCGGACAGGACCTGAACGTAATGCGTGGGATACGGAAGGTCACCGCTTGTAGGCCCGAGCGTTCCAGGAGTGAAATTTCCCGCAAACGTCTGACCGCTCACGGCAGACTGTCCAGTGAAGATAGCGGCATCGACAAATCCGGGAACAATTAAACTAGTGCCTGCTGGCGCATCGACTCGAACGAACCCGACCGGATCAGTCGTTGCAGTTGTTTGAGCGTTTGCGCCCGACAGCGCAAGCGATGTCAAGGCGATGGCATAAATGGAGGGACGGAGGATGTTCATACTGTGGGCAAGATTAGAGAGGAGATGCGGGTTGTCAAAGATTTTTTCAGCCCTCTGGGAATTTTTTTTGAACCACCACTGTCACGTAAAGTGCAGCGACCGAGCGGCGACCCAACGGCACGAGCTTCTCTCTGCCGAATACGTTGAAGACCAACATATTGCAAGAGACTTATCATGGCATGGGCGATCCTTCGTTCTCTTTCTTCACCGCCGGCGGCGGGATGAGGGCGAAGGGAACGGCGGCCCTCTCCTCTGCGGACACGAGTTCCACGGTGGCGAAGGCCGGGTCGCGGGCCAGGACAGCAAGCTGCCGGCTGGTGAAAGCGCCCAGAAGCAATGCGCGAGCCGGAGCGATGGCAACCTCGTCGCCGCCCTGCAAGGCACGATGCATGTCATAAGCCGGCGCACTGAAAGCATCGCCGTCTGCGGACAACGCGGGAGCATCCGGGTCTGCACGCGGCCCGGCTTCCCCAGCGGCCAGCCGCATCTTAGCGCTGAGCAAGGCGGCGCTATGCCACGGTTCCTGGCGGTGCAGTCCTGCGAGCAGGCTGCGGTGGGCCTCGCCCGGGCGGCCGACGGCCAGCTGCAAATCGCCGGCGAAAAAACGTGCGGTGCCGTTCGACAACTCCTCGGCTGTGGCCTCTTCCAGCAACTGGGTGGCCGCCGCACGGGCATCGACGGCACCCGACTGCGTGCGTCCCATCCAACGGTTGAGCGCGAGGAGTAGTTTGGCATCCGCGCTGTAGCGGCCTTGCCGTATGGCCTCCCGCGCGGCGATGTCGACCTCGTCCGTCTTGCCTTGCTCGAATGCAACTTCCGCAACGAAGATCTGCAGCCCGACCGTCTGCTGGTCGGTCCTGCGCGCTTCATCTGCCAGGCGCAGGGCCTCGTCCGGTTGGTCCGCGTAGCGCGCGGTGATGGCGCTCTCGAGCAACCGCCGCGCGGCGGCCTGTGCTTCGGGTGCCGGGCCGGTCGCGACGCCGGCGCTTTTGGCGCGCGATGCGGCCGAGCGCTGCCAAGCGATCCCTCCGAGGAAGGCCAGAGCCATGCAGATCACAGCCAGCCAGGCGAGCGTGCTGCCGCGCAGCAGGAAGGGCCGGCGGCGGCCGGAGGGGCGGCGCTTGGGCATGGACGGACGGATGGCAGCGGGCATGGTGACGCTAATAAATTGACGCGTGGACGGGTCGGGAAACAAGCTTCACTTAGGCGCGGCACCAATCGGGACGGCGGCGCCCGGACACCGGTGAGAACTTTCCAGACCCAAAAGACCCTCGCCTTCGGCGATGCCGATGCGGCGGGGGTGGTTTTTTATCCGCGCCTCCTGGCTCTGGCGCACGAGGCGGTGGAGGAATTGGTCCGGCACTCGCCGTGCGGCTGGGAGGCATGGTTTGCTTCCGCCCGGCACGCCGCGCCGATCCGGCGGGCGGAGGCGGATTTTTTTCTCCCCATGAGGCCCGGCGAGACATTCGACGTCCGCGCCGCGGTCGAGGAAACCGGCGGGAGCTCGGTCATTTTCACGGTCGGGTTCCTCGACAGCGCCGGTCGCTGCGCTGCGCGGGTGCGCACGGTGCATGTCTTCATTGCGAGGCCTTCGGGGGAAAGGATGTCCGTGCCGGAGGATATCCGGGCGGCATTGGGTGGAGGTTCAAACGCCGCGGCCTGAGCGCGAGCGCACGGTTTTGCCGAGGGCGGTGGTTTCGATCGTGCCGCACACGACCTCCGAGGGGCGCGCGTAGGGCGGAAAGATCCCGTCGATCGCTGCATCTGCCTCGCGCACCGCGGCGGTATTCTCGGCCACCACATGAAGGGTGGCTCCGTTGCGTTCGTCGGGCCGGCTGTGCAGCGCGACTTTTCCGGATCGGACGCACGCCTGCAAAGAGCGCTCGAGCGCGGCGAGATCGACCAGTTCGCCGCGGATCTTGACGAGGTCATCCGCCCGACCGGCCACGCGCAGTTCCCTCCCCCGCAACTCGGCGCGGTCGCCCGTGCGCAGCCAGCCATCCCGCTTGGGATCCTCCCATTCCGGTGCGCGGTCGGCCGGGAACACCATCCATCCGTCGAGCAGCGCGGGACCCCGCAGTTCCAGGATGCCGTCCGGAGCGGTCCGTGCCTCGAAATGCGGCAGCAAGGGCAGCCAGGCAAAATCGGTCTGCCCGGGCAACGCCGTGGCCACCTGCGAGGCGGCCTCGGTGAGGCCGTAACTCGGCAGCAAGGGCCACCCGCGGTCGGCCATGATGGCGCGCAATGGTTCGTCGAGGGCGCCCCCACCCACGACGGCGGCGCGCAGGCCGGACGGAGGCCGGACGCCGGACCGGGCCAGATCGTGGACTTGCGCGGGCACGAGCGAGGTCAGCGTGGCGCCGGTTTCCCCCAGGCGCCGGAGGAAAGTTTCCGCGCTCCAAGCACCGGTGTCCTCGCGCCGGGCTCCGGACAAAGCAGCGCGCACCATGATGCCGAGTCCCCCCGCGTGGAAAAGGGGCAAGGGATTCAGCCAGACATCACGCGGGCCCGCGTCAAGCCGGGCATTGACGGCCCGGGCACTGGCTTCGAGCGCCGCGCGGGAAAGGGCCACCATTTTCGTGACGCCGCCGGTGCCGGAGGTGGCCAGCCAGACGCGGCCGGGCGCTTCGGGGAATTCGGCGGAGAGAATCCTCGCCCGCATCGCCGCAGGCAGCCGGGGATTGAGCACGAGGAAGGTCCGTCCGTCCTCCCAGCGAGGAGGCGAAGTGACGAGCAAATCCGCACCGCGTGCCATACGGGGTCAACTCTTGGCCGCGCCGGTCCGGGTTCCAATGGCAAACTTCCGGCGCGCCTTTTTCCTTGCTTGGGGCCGGTCCGGCCCGCACATTACGCGACCTTTCCGGCTCCGCCCTCGGGGCCGCCGCTGTGGAAAGCCAGGGTAGCTCAGCGGTAGAGCAGGGGACTCATAAGCCCTTGGTCGGGAGTTCGATTCTCCCCTCTGGCACCAACGCAAAAAAACGACATTTATGGCCAACATCAAATCCGCCGCCAAACGCGCCCGCCAAGCGAAGGTCCGCACCTCGCGCAACCGCAGCACGCTCCACCAACTCAAGACCCTCTCGCGCAAGTCCGGCGCCGCGTTCGACGCGAAGGACAAAAAGACCGCCGCGGAACAAGCCCGCGAACTCAGCTCGGCCCTCGACCGCGCGGTCAAACGCGGCACCATCCACCGCAACACGGCCAACCGCCGCAAGAGCGCGCTGGCGCGGAAGTTGGCCGCGGTTTAGGCGTAACGGTGCAGCCGGAATGCTTCCGGTTGTCGCCGCGGCGACCGGACCGCTGCCTTTCTGATTGAGGCGTGCCTTGGCCCGGTCCCGGGAAGCACGGCCGCCTCGGCCGTGCAGGGACTCCCAACTGACTCGAAGTGCTTTCAGGCAGCGACGCTCATAGAGCGCCGCTACAAGTTTTCGTCGAGGTGTAGCGGCGCTCTGTGAGCGTCGCTGCCTTTCCCCCTGGCAGGGATGGCCGCGCCAGTTACTCCCAAACCCCACCCGCGGGCTGACCGCAATCACTCAGGGTGCGGTAAGTCCGGAGATCTGCCGGATCTGGTCGAGGTCGAGCAGATTGTCGGCGGAGAGCCGGACGGCCTCGGTTCGCTGCCCCGCGCCCTCGAGCGGCACGAGCCAGCCGCGCGGCTCGGACTCCCCTTCGCCCGGAGCGGCCAGCACCAACGCCACCATCCCCTCCTCCTGACCGGCGGGAGGCAGGCGCAAGGTACAGCGTCCGGTTTCATCGGTGGCCGTCTCCTGCGCACGGCCTTCCGGCGCGGAAAGAACGGGTTCGGTCGGGCCGGAAACTGCTTCGGACTCGGCGGTCAGTTTCTCGAGTTCGACCAGTGCGGCGGCCTCGGCAGCTTGGGCGGCTTCGCTTTCGGCCCGCAACTGCTCGGCGTCCGGCATGTTGTATTCATCACCCAGCTCGCTGATGCGCACCGCGAGTTCGCGGGCCAATTCTTTTTCCCGATGGACGGCTTTGGCCCGTTCCAGCGACTCGGCGAGTCCGGGGTCAACGGCAGGCGCACTTTCCAAGCGCGCGCGCCAAAGCGCGGCCAATTCTTCTTGAGCCACGACAAAGACCTGCGCACCGGCCACCGCCGCGGGCGACCCATCGGAACCGGGCAGGAGAACTTCCACTTCGAGAACTTCAATTTCCGGCGGGCTGGACGGCCAGAACCACCAAGCCGCGGCCCCGGCGGACGCCACCAGCGGGAGGGCGGCGATGAGCAAAGCGCGCCGCAAAAATGATCCGACTTTCCCCGGGGGCTTGTCCGCCGCCATGAAACGCTGCGCGGGTGGCGGCGTCGCCTTGACGTTGGGCGGAGCCGCGGGGGCGGCCGGTGCGGGGGCCGCCGGTGCGGGGGCGGCCGGTGCGGGGGCCGCCGGTGCGGGGGCCGCCGGTGCGGCTGGTGCCACCGAAGCGGCTGGTGCGGCGGGAGCCGAAGGTACAGGTACGGTTGGTGCCACCAGCGTGGCCGGTGCTTTGGGACCCTTGGCGGGAGGCAAAACGGCTTTGGCGCGGGGCGTGAAAGTTTTTTGCCCGGGCACGAAGGGAGTCAGGCCCGGGCGGCTGGGCACCGCTTCCGGGGAGGGCGCCTCCCCCGCGGGGGAAGCAACGGGCGGGGCGGGCTCCGTGGGCACTGGGGACGGAACCGTATCGCGCCGGACAATGGTCGCGGGGACGGGGGACGGGATGGGGAACTTCTCGCCTTCCTCCCCCGGTTTCAGGCCCGGCAGGACGGTGCGCCGGATCGCGGCGGGCGCGGGGTTGACGGGCAGCAAGCTCGAGGCCGAGGCATCGCCGGAGGGCGCGGCATCCGGGCGCGGTCGCGGCACGAAGGGGCTGCGCACCACGGGGGCGCCGGCCGGCGGGGAGAGCTTGAGCTTGGGTCCGATCGAGAACGGGCGGGCCTTCGGCGGCAAGGGCAAGTCGCGCAGCGGACGCCAGGACGGCATTCCTTCGCGCCAATAATGGGCATCGGCGGGAAATTTCCCCGCGGCCAGTGCGGAAGGCAAATCAGACTCCTCGAACTGGCCGATCACTTCACCGTTGGCGGACACGAAAATCATCGCTTGCAGGACAGACCAAACAAGATGAACAAGCCATGGCGCCAAGGCAACCACCATCGGGGGGGCGATCGGGGCTTGGCCGGGTCCGCGCGCCCTGCCAACGTGGCCGGCTTGGTGAGCGGACTCTATTTCGCCTACGGTTCGAACCTGCGCGCGGCGCAAATGAGGCGCCTGTGTCCGGGCCACGCATTCCTCGGGCCCGCGCGCTTGGCCGGTCACCGCCTGGCTTTCACTCTCCCCGATCGGGAATGGCAAGGCGGGGTGGCCGATGCCATCCCCTCACCCGGCGACCAAATCTGGGGCGCGCTTTACCGCCTTCCGGAGGCGGATCTGGCGCCGCTCGATGCTTACGAGGGGTTCGATCCGGCCGGACCGGTCGAGGAGAATGATTATGTGCGACGCGCGGTGGCGGTGACCCTCGAAGGACAACCGTCCGTGGTGGAGGCGTGGTGCTACTTCGTGCGCGCGCCGCGCGGGTCTGTGGCGCCGTCGGAACTTTACCGCGCGGCATTGATCGAGGGCGCGATCGAGCGGGGGTTGCCCGCGGATTATGTCATAGACATGCGGCGGGCGTTCGATCGTAGGGTCACGCGGAACGCGTGACCCCCGAAGGCAAGCGGACGGGCGAGCCGCTCGTCCCTACCCTACTTTTTGCGGAATTCGAGGTGGTCCTTGTCCAGGTCGGCGACGATTTTGTCTCCCTCGCCGAATTGGCCGTCGAGGATGGCCACGCTGAGCGGGTTGAGGATTTGCTGCTGGATGACACGCTTGAGCGGGCGCGCCCCGTAGGCCGGATCGTAGCCTTCCTTGGCCAGGAATTTTTTCGCTTTGTCGGTCAGCTCGAGGCGGATGTTCTGCTGGTCGAGGCGCTTGAGCAGGCGCTTGAGCTGGATGTCGACGATGCTGGTGATCTCTTTGTCGGTCAGACGGTCGAAGATGATGGTTTCGTCGATGCGGTTGAGGAATTCCGGACGGAAATGCCCGCGCAACGCCTCCATGACGCGCCGGTTGCGCTCCTCGACCGGCAAATCCTCCATGATGAACTGGCTGCCGATGTTGGAGGTCATGATGATGACCGTGTTTTTGAAATCGACCGTGCGACCCTGTCCGTCGGTGATCCGTCCATCGTCGAGGACCTGCAGGAGGACGTTGAAGACGTCGCCGTGGGCTTTCTCGACTTCGTCGAAGAGAACAACGGAATACGGATGGCGGCGGACGGCCTCGGTGAGTTGTCCGCCTTCGTCATAGCCGACATAGCCCGGAGGCGCACCGATGAGCCGCGCCACGGTGTGCTTCTCCATGTATTCGCTCATGTCGAGGCGCACGATAGCCTGCTCGTTGTCAAAGAGGAATTCGGCCAGCGCCTTGCACAGCTCGGTTTTGCCCACGCCGGTGGGCCCGAGGAACATGAAGGAGCCGATCGGACGGTTTTCGTCCTGCAACCCGGCACGCGCGCGGCGCACGGCATTGGCCACCGATTTGATGGCTTGGCCTTGTCCGACCACGCGCTCCATGAGGCGTTCCTCCATTTTGACCAGCTTCTGCCGCTCGCCTTCCTGCAGGCGGGTGACGGGGATACCGGTCCACGTCGAGACGACCTTGGCCACGTCGTCCTCGGTCACTTCCTCGCGCAGCAATTGTCCCCCGCCCTCCTTGGCCAACTTGTTGTTGTGCTCCTCCAGTTGTGCGGTGAGTTGCGGGATCTGTCCGTATTGGATTTCGCTGGCCTTGGCGAAATCGCCCTGGCGCTGGGCCACTTCGAGCTGGTTTTTCAGGTCCTCGATCTGCTCGGCCAGTTTGCGTGACTCGGTGACCTGTTTCTTTTCGTTCTGCCACTGGGCTTTGAGTTGCGAGCCCTGCTCTTTCAAGTCGGCCAATTCTTTTTCCAACTTGGCCAGGCGGTCTTTGCTCGCGGCATCCTTTTCCTTTTTCAGCGCGGTGCGCTCCATCTCGCCCTGCATGATCTCGCGTTCAAGTTTGTCCAGCTCGGTCGGCATGGAATCCAACTCGATCTTCAAACGCGAGGCAGCCTCGTCGATCAGGTCGACGGCTTTGTCCGGCAGGAAGCGGTCGCTGATGTAGCGGTCGCTCAACACGGCCGCGCCGACCAGCGCGCTGTCCTGGATGCGGACGCCGTGGTGGACTTCGTAGCGTTCTTTCAGTCCGCGCAGGATGGCGATGGTATCTTCCACGCTCGGCTCCTTGACCATGACCGGCTGGAAACGTCGCTCGAGAGCGGCGTCCTTCTCGATGTATTTGCGGTATTCGTCGAGCGTGGTGGCACCGATGGTGCGGAGTTCGCCGCGCGCGAGCTGCGGTTTGAGCATGTTCGAGGCATCGGCCGATCCTTCGGCCGCGCCGGCGCCGACGATGGTGTGCAGCTCGTCGATGAAGAGGATGATCTGACCCTCGCTCGAGGTGACCTCTTTCAAAAACGCCTTGAGCCGCTCCTCGAATTCGCCGCGGAATTTCGCGCCGGCGATCATCGCGCCGATGTCCATGGCGATGACTTTCTTGTTCTTGAGCGATTCGGGCACGTCGCCGCTGACGATGCGGCGGGCCAGGCCTTCGACGATGGCGGTCTTGCCAACGCCGGGTTCGCCGATGAGGACCGGGTTGTTCTTGGTGCGGCGCGAGAGGACCTGCATGGTGCGGCGGATTTCCTCGTCGCGGCCGATGACCGGGTCGATTTTGCCGCGCTGGGCCAATTCGGTGAGGTCGCGCCCGTATTTCTGCAGCGCCTGGTATTTCTCCTCGGGATTCTGGTCGGTCACGCGCTGCGATCCGCGCACCTCGACCAGCGCTTTCATGAGTTTGTCGTGCGTCGCGCCGTCTTCCTTGAGCAGCTTCGCGGCGGAGTCGGACCCCTGCGAGAGCGCGAGCAGGTAGTGCTCGGCGCTGAGGTATTCGTCCTTGAGCTTCTCCATGACACCCTCGGCTGCGTCGAGGGTCTTGCGCAGGTCGTTGCCGAGATGCGGTTGGGCGCCGCCGGTGACTTTGGCGCGGCGGGCCAGTTCGGCATCGAGTTGCTCGCGCAAGCGGGCGATGGAGACGCCGACTTTCTGCAGGAGCGGAACGGCCACGCCGTCGGATTGGTCGAGCAGGGCGAGGAGGAACTGCTCGTTCCCGATTTCCTGCTGGTGCAGCTTGCTGGTGATATCCGAGGCGGCGCTGAGCGCCTCCTGCATTTTCTGGGTGAAACGATCCGGTCTCATGCGACCGGAATATTACCACTACTTGAGGCGGATCCGCATGCGAATAAACGTCGGAATATCGAGGTCCTGCCCGTCGACCATGGTCGGATCCAGGTCTTTGAAACGTCCGCGCATGGCCTGATCGAGCGGCAATTCCTCCTGCATCTGCTCGGGCTCGGACTTCTTGCCGACCTTGCCTTTTTTCCCGGCGCCCTTGGCCGGTTTTTCTTCCTCGGGCGCGGTCTCGGCGGGAGCCGGGGCCACGGCGACGGGAAAGTCTTCCTCGTCGTCGTCAAGCAAGGCCGCGGGCATGCCGGAACGCGTGCAGGCCAGCAGGGCCACGCCAAGGCGTCCGTCGGCCGAAGGGTCGGCGGCCACGCCGACATGCACCTGCGTGGCCGGTCCGAGGTGGGGAGAGAGACAGTGCAGCGCGGACTGCAATTCGGCGAGGCTGAGCGAGTCGTCGCCGGTGAGGTGCAGGAGAATGCGTCCGGGTTCGGCGAGAAGTCGCCCCTCCTCGAGCAGCGGACTGCGCAACGCCTCTTCCACTGCGGCGCGCGCCCGGTCGGGGCCTTCGGACATCCCGTAGCCGAAATGCGCGCGCGCATCGGCGCCTTCGAACATCTGCGAAAGTTCGTCGAGGCCCACGGGCATGACAGCCGGCAAGCCGAGCATCTGGCTGACGGCGCGGACGGCCAGCGAAAGGGTGCCGGCCGCAGCGCCGAGGGCTTCGGCCAAGGGGGCGTCGGCTCCGGAAACTTCGACCATGCGGTCGTTCTCGAAACAAATCACCGCGAGGCAATGACGTCCGAGCCGCGTCAGGCATTCCTCGGCCAGTTCGCGCTTCCTCGATCCTTCGGCCGCGAAGGGCAACGTGACGAGTCCGATGACCAGCGCGCCGGCTTTCTTGGCCTGCTCGGCCACGACCGGGGCCGCGCCGGAACCCGTGCCGCCACCGAGGCCCGCGCAAAGAATGACCACCTCGGCGCCGCCGCATTCGGCGCGCAATTCGGTGAGGCTTTCGCTGGCCGAGGCGCGACCCCGCGCGGCATCGCCGCCCGCCCCGAGGCCCTTGGCCACGTCGCGGCCGATCTGGATTTTGCGCGGGGCCGGCGAGGCGGCGACCGCTTTGGCATCGGTGTGCACGGCCACCAGGTCGGACGGAGCGCCATCCTCACGCACGAGACGCTGGAGCATGGCGAGGCCGGCGTGGCCGAGACCGATCACTTTGACCGCGGAGACCGCGGCGGACGGGGCGGCAAGGCGTTCGTTGGCGCCGATGGTGATCATAGGCCGGGAATGATCTTGCCGATTTTGCTGCGCAGTTTGTCGAAGACGGAAATTTCCTCGAGAGCCTCCTGCGCGGCCTGCGCGTAAAGGACGAGGCCGACGGCGGTGCTCCAGCGCGGACTTTCGAAGAGCGCGGTCGGGCCCATGAGCGGGCGCGGGCTGGCCGTGCGGGCCGGGACGCCGAAGACATCGGAGGCCAGCGCGGCGATGCCTTTGAGTTCGGCCGTGCCGCCGGTCAGGACGATTCCGCCGCCCATGAACTGCGCCTGGCGCTCGAAGTGGAGCCGGCGTTTGAGCAGGGTGAAAATTTCGCGCACGCGCGCCTCGGCGACTTTGTTCAGGCTGGTGCGCTCGATTTCACCGCCGGCGTAGGTCGGGTCTTCGATTTGCACGGTGCCGCGCGCGGCCACGGCGCCGGGTGCGACATCGGCTTCCTCGACTTTGAGTTTGTCGGCCCACTTGGTCGGCACGCGGAGACCGATGGAGATGTCGTTGGTCACGTGGTCGCCGCCCACCGCGAGCACGCCGCTGTGGCGGACCGAGCCGTCGCGGAAAAGAATGTAGTCGGTGGTGCCCCCGCCGATATCGATGACGAGAACGCCGCTGTCGCGGTCGGTCTGGTCGAGCACGGCGTGGGCCGAGGCGACAGCGCTCATGACGACATTGCTCACCTTTAGGTTGGCTTCACGGATGCAGCGCAGGCTGTTTTGAATTCGCGACTTGGTGCCGTGGACGATATGGAACTCGGCCTCGAGCTTGCGTCCGATCATGCCGAGCGGACTGGAGACGCCTTCCTGTCCGTCCACATAATAGTGCTGCACCATGGTGTGGAGGAAGACGTGGCCGGACGGGATACTCACATCCATGGCGCTTTGCTCGACCTCGTGGATGTCTTCGTCCTCGATTTCGTCGCGATCATCGGGAATGGGAACGCCGCCCCGGTTGTTGAGGCTCTCGAGATGGGCGCCGGTCACCGAGGCGACAACTTCGGCGATTTCGCGGTCGGCCTTTTCCTCGGCTTCGGCCACCGCATCGGTCAGGCAAAGCGTGATCAGTCCGATGTCGACGATCTCGCCTTTGCGCACGCCGCGCGAGGGGGCCTCGCCGGTGCCGATGATGCGGAGCAGTCCGTCGCTGCGCGTCTCGGCGATGACCGCGGCCACCTTGCTGGTGCCGATTTCCAAGCCGACATGGAGGTTGGAGCGGGCCATGTCAGCGTTTGACGGCTTGGGCTTTGCGTGCGACCGGCTCCGCGGCGGGCGCGGGATCGTCCTGGAAAGTCACCGGCGTGTTGCGTTCCGGCATGAGATTGGCCGTGGCGATTTTGCGTGAGGTCTGACCGACGTGGAGGAGGACCATTTGCAGGCGGTCGAGTTGGGCCGGAATTTCCTCCAGGCCGAAGGTGTAGCGGGTCTGCGGGTCGCCCCAGGCCACGACGCACCAGCCTTTGGTGATGTCGGCGGCGCGCAGCGGGATCTCGGGGTTGGTCCGTTCTCCCGCGCGGAAGAGCAGATCGAGCGCGGCGTGCAATTCGGGCAGATCGATGCGGTCGCCGAGGCGCCATTGCTCGGTCGGCACGCCGTAGACCACGGGGAGACGCGTGATCGAGGAGTCCGGGCCGGACGGCTTCATCATCACGCCGTCCTTGTCGACGAGGCCGGCGGTTTCCATGGCGGACGGATCGACGCCCGTGTCGCGCGGAGCGACCCAGGCGACGGGGCGACGCGCTTCGATCGCGATGGTCACCGTGTCGGGGAGGATGCGTTCGACGCGCGCCTCTTTGATTTCCGGAATGGAGGCCAGTGCGCGCTGGGCCGAGTCGAGGTTGAGGCTGAAGATGTTGAGCCCCTCGCGCAGCCCGGTTTTTTCCAGTGCCTCCTCGCGCGACATGACGCCGTCCGTGTTCACCTCCACCACGCGCACGCGGTGTTGGTCGTTTTCGAGGATGAGGATATTGACCAGTGCGCGGATCCCGAACCAGGTGAAGGCGACCAAGCCGACGAGAAGGAGAGCTTCGGCGGCGTAGAGGAAAATCTTCTGGTTGCGCCGGCGGCGCTCGGTCTCGGCGGTGGCCGTGACTTCGAGCAGATGCTCGCGGCGGCGCTTGCGCGCGGGGCGGCGACGGACGGGTTTGCGTTGGCGGAAAATTCCCATGTCAGCTTTTCTTCGAACGTTGCAAGGACAGCCCGGCGATATCTTCGCAGAGGCCGAGAAAATCCATGCCGGCCGCGGCGGCGGCTTTGGGCAGCAGGCTGGTTTCGGTCATTCCAGGGATGGTGTTGGCCTCAAGCACGAACGGGACGCCGTCGGCGCGCAAAAGGACGTCGACGCGCGAATAAACCTCGAGGCCGAGCGAGCGGTGCGCGGCCAGCGCCGTCTCCTGCACGCGGCGCGTGGTCGCCTCGTCCAGCGGCGCGGGGCAATAGTATTCCGAGGCCCCTTTGGTGTATTTGTGCGCGTAGTCGTAGAAGCCCTCGTGCGGACGGATTTCGACCACGGCCATGGCGCGGTCGCCGACGATGCCGACCGTCAGCTCGCGACCCTCGATCAATTCCTCGACGAGGATCTCGCGGTCCAGCGCGGCGCAGTCGGCCAGGGCGGGTTCGAGCGCGGCCGCTTCGCGCACGAGATGCACGCCCACGCTGGAGCCTTCGCGCGGGGCTTTGATGACCAGCGGCAGGGGCAAGGTCGGACGCTCGCCGGCCGCCAGCACTTCCCAGCGCGGCGTGGGCACCCCCGCGCTCTCGAAAAGTTTCTTGCTGGCCAGTTTGTCGAAAGCCACGCGGCTGGCCGCGGCCCCCTCGCCTGTGTAAGCGATGCGGCGCGCGTCGAGCAGGGCTTGCAATCCGCCGTCCTCGCCGAAGGTCCCGTGGATCATGTTGACGCACAGTCCGGTGTCAGGCGGCAGCGTGATGTCCGTGCCGTGCACCTCGAGTTCGCTCACGCGGTAGCCACCTTGGCGAAGCGCGTTGGCCACCGCGGCGCCGGAACGCAGCGAAACGGCGTTTTCCGAACCGGGCCCGCCCATCAGCACGACGAGGTGAAGATCTTTGAGTTCGTTTCTCATAACGCGGCCTCCTCGCCGATGATCTGGACTTCGGTTTCCAGACGGACGCCGTGCTTTTTCAAAACCTCGGCCCGCACCTGCTCGACGAGGGCCAGCACTTCGGACGCCGTGGCCCCGCCTTCGTTGAGAATGAAATTGGCGTGCACATCGGAAACACGCGCCGCGCCCACGCGGTTGTTTTTCAGTCCGGCGCTATCGATGAGTTGTCCCGCCTTGCCGCCTTCCGGGTTGCGGAAGATGCAACCCGCGCTGGCTCCGGCGGGTTGCGCGGCTTTGCGTTTGGCCGCGTAATCCCGCGTGCGCTTTTCCACTTCGGGGGATGCGGACGGCGTGCCGCGGAAAACGGCCGAGAGCGCGTAATTCGTGCGCAGCAAAGGCACGCTGCGGTAGTGCACCTCGAGATCGCGGGGCGACTTCTCGAAAATATTCCCCTCGTGGTCCGCGTAGCGCATCGATTCCACCTGGTCGAATGCCTCCACGCCCATGGCGCCGGCATTCATGCGCAAACAACCGCCCACGTCGCCGGGAATGCCTTCCATCCATTCGAAGCCTTGCAGCCCGGCCTTGATCGCGGCCCCGCTCAAAGCTTTCAAACGCACGCCGACGCCGGCGCGGATCTTGTCGTCCTCGACGGCGAATTCGCCGAAGACGCCGCGCCGCAGGCGGACCACGACCCCGCGGAGTCCACCCTCGCGCACAATGAGATTCGACCCGCGCCCGATGACCATGAAAGGAATCCCCGCCTCGTGCGCCGTGCGGGCCAGCTCGCAAAAGCCCTCCTCGGTTTCCGGCTCGAACCAGAATTGGGCCGGTCCGCCGACCCGCATCGTGGTGTGCTTGGCCAGCGGCTCGTAAAGCCGCGCGATCCCCGGCCCCATGGCCGTGCGTAGCGTTTCCATTGTCTGCAGGTCCTTGGCCAGGTCGGCACCCTGTTCGTGGATGTTTCCCGCACCAAGCGTGACGAGCAAATCGCCCGGATGCAAAAGGCGTCCGGCTTCGCGTCCGGCTTCGGCGCGCGCAGCAACATAAAACGCGCGTGCCGCCCCGGCCGCCGCGGCCGCATCGGCCACGAGTTGTCCACTGACCCCGGGAATGGGGGGCTCGCTGGCCGGATAAACGTCGGTCACCACGGCGGCATCGGCCAAGGCGAGGGCGCGCCCGAAATCGTCCTGCAATGCCTGCGTGCGGGTGTAGCGGTGGGGCTGGAAGAGCAGGAGCACGCGCCCGCGTCCCGTGTCGCGCGCGGCGCGCACCACGGCAGCGATTTCGGTCGGATGGTGTCCGTAGTCGTCAACGACCAAATAGTCATCCGAGCGGTAGACCACCTCGAAGCGCCGCCGTGCGCCGCGGAACGTGGCCAAAGCCGCGCCGCATTTTTCGAGGTCGAGGCCGAGTTCGGCGGCCAGGGCGAGCACGGCTGTCGCGTTGAGGGCATTGTGTTCGCCAGGCACGTTGAGGGTGACGCGCACCAGTTCCGCCCCGTCGCGGCGGAAGCTGAAGGTCGAGGTGAAATCGGCGCTGCGGAAGTCCGCGTAGGAGTAGGTTCCCGTCCGGCCGTAGGACACGGCCCGCGGACGCGCGGCGCAGACGCGCACCGCGCCCGGATCGTCGGCGCAGTAGAAAATTTTTCCCGCCGTCTGGTCGAGCAATGTCCCGAAAGCCGCGTCGATCGCGGCGAGGTCGGCGTAATGGTCGAGGTGCTCGGGTTCGATGTTGAGCACAATGGTGTGCTCGGGGTGGTAGAGGACGATGGTCCCGTCGCTCTCGTCGCCCTCGGCGACAAAGTATGCGCCGCCCGCGTCCCAGCGCGCGTTCGTGCCGAGGATGGGGATTTCCGCACCGACGTAATGCGAGGGATGCACCCCGGCGGCGCGCAAAACGTGCGCGGCCATGGCCGAGACCGTCGTCTTGCCGTGCATGCCGGCCACGAGGATGCCCATTTTGCCGAGCATGAGGGCGGAAAGCGCCTCGGCGCGGCGGACGAGCGGTTTGCCGAGGCGGACGGCCGCATCGTAAGCCGCATTTCCTTCGCGGATCGCGGAGGAATAGACGACCACGTCCGCATCGACGATATCCTCGGCGCGGTGCGGCGTGGCGAAATCGAGTCCGAGCGATTGCAGGCGTTTGACCTCGACCGTGTCGACTTTGTCCGACCCGCTGACCCGGTGACCGAGGGCGAGAAGTAGTCCGGCGATGCCGCTCATGCCGGATCCGGCCACGCCAATCAGGTGGATCCTGCGCGACGCGCCGTGCAAATGAGCGGATAATTCCCGGGTGTTCATGGCTTGGCTTCGGTCATGATCGCGGCGACCCGTTCGGCCGCGTCGCGCGGGGCCAGCGTCCGCGTGGCGGAGGCCATGGTCTCCAAAGATCCGGGCGATTCCAGCAGAGAGCGCAGGAGTGGCGCGAGACTTTCCGCGCTGGCTTCGCGCTCGGCCACGATGCGAGCCGCGCCGTGGCGCGCGTAAATTTCCGCGTTGAGCCGCTGGTGATCCTCGGCCGCGTAGGGATAAGGGATAAGGACGGCCGGGAGAGCGAACCACGACAACTCGCCGAGGCTGGCCGCCCCCGCGCGCGACACGGCGAGGTCGGCGGCCGGGTAGACGTCCTGCATGCGGTCGCAAAACGGCAGGACCGCGCACGGCACCCCGGCGGTGTCGTAGGCACCGCGCACCGTGGCGGCCTCGCGCTCGCCAGCGAGGTGGATGACCTGCAGATCGCTACCGGCCAGATGCGGGGCCGATTGCGCGAGCAAAGCGTTGATCCCGGCCGCGCCCTGGCTGCCGCCCATGACGAGCAAGGTGGTGCGTCCGGCCGCCAGCCCGAGCCGGAGGCGGGCCTCCTCGCGCGAGGGGACATCGACAGTCAGCTCGCGCCGGATCGGCGTGCCGGTCACGTGTGTGGCCCGCGTCCCGAAATGCCGCGCACACTCGTCGAAGCCGAGGAGGACGGCCCGGCAGAAACGCGCAGCCAGGCGGTTGGCCTTGCCGGGGATGGCGTTCGATTCGTGGAGGAAAGCGGGAATGCCGCGCCGCCGCGCGGCGATCAGCGGGGCGATGCTGGTGAATCCGCCCATGCCGAGGACCGCGGAGGGGCGGTCTTTGTCATAGCACGCCCCGCACTTTTTCAGACTGGCGCGCAAGCGACGGAGGAAGGTGACCATGGCCGGCGAGAAGACGGACGGCAGGCCGATCGACGGCAGTTTTTCGCGGGCCAGATCGGGATGGTTCTGCAGCGCGCGGGCATCGACTTCTTTCTCCGAGACAAAGAGCAGCACGTCGTGCCCTTGCCCGCGCAACACCTCCGCCACCGCCAGCCCGGGGAACAGATGGCCGCCGGTTCCCCCGCATGCGATGGCGAACTTCATGGGATCAGAAACGGACGGCCAGACTTGTCGCGGGGACGGCGCGCGGGCGGCGTTTGGGCTGGCGGTGCCCCTGACGGTGGATGTTGAGGAGGATGCCCACGAGCATCATGGACACAGCGAGATTGCTCCCGCCGTAGCTGATGAAAGGCAGCGGCATGCCTTTGTTCGGGAGGAGAGAGGTCGTGACGCCGATGTTGATGGCGGCCTGCAGGGTGATGATGATGGTGATGCCGAAACCGAGCAGCATGCCGAAGCGGTCCCGGGCATTCATGGCGATGAGCACGCCGGCCAGCAGGATGAGCAAAAAGCAGAAGACGGTGAGCAAAGTGAAACGCAGCCCGAGTTCTTCCCCGATCATGGGGAAAATGAAGTCCGTGTGGGCGTATGGCAAATAGAGCATTTTCTGCCGCCCTTCCCCCAGTCCGAGACCCGAAACCCCGCCCGCCCCGAAGGCCAGCATGGCCTGCCATTGCTGCAGACCTTCCTCGAGTTTGTATTTTTCCGGGTCGAGGAACGCGAGGAACCGCGCGAGGCGTTCCTTGATGGTGAAAATGGCGAAGGCGAGTCCGCCAAACCCCGCGAGCAAGAGCGGCACCAACCAGCGCAGGCCGGTGCCGGCGACGAACATGACCGACAAGGTGGTCACCCCGATGAGAGCCGTCGCCCCGAGGTCGACTTCCAGCACGATGAGACCCATGATGATGCCGGCCACGGCCAGCGGGTAAACAAAGCCGCGGAGGAACTCTTTCGATTCCGCCTCGTAGCGGTGATACCACCACGCGAGGAAGACGAGCACGGCCACTTTGCCGAGTTCGCTCGGTTGGAAGCTGGCCACCCCGAGATTGATCCAGCGCCACGCCCCGTTGATTTTCATCCCGATCGGAGGCACGAAACAAAGGACAAGGAGAACGACCGCCGCCCCGTAGAGCCAGGGCCAGAAGCGCGCCCACCAGCGGTAATCCACCAGCGCCGTCGTGACCAGGGCCGCCGATCCGATGAACAGCCACATGGTCTGCCGCTTGAGGAAATAATACATGTCCCCGTGGCTGTCGCGGGCGAAGGCGCCCGTGCTGAGCAGCATGACCACACCAACGGCCAGCAGGCTCATGACGGACAAAATCAGGATGTAGGCCGTGCGGCGCGGCATCGAAGATCGGTCAGTTCGCTTTCTTCGGGACTTTCAGGGACTGTCCGATCTGCAGCTTGGTCGGATCGTCGATGCCGTTGAGCGAGAGCAACTCCTGGTAGCTGACGCCGAACTTCTTCGCGATGTTGTAGGGGTTGTCGCCCTTCTCGACCTTGTAGCTGTCGGGCACGGGGCCGGATGGCGCCTTGGGCTTGGCGGCGGCCACGGGCGCGGGCGCCTCTTTTTGCGCGACGACCGGAGGGGCGACCTCCGCCTTCGTTGCGGCCGTCGGGACCGGTGCCAGCTCGGCCGGCGCGGTCCGGACCAAAGTGCCGGCCGTGGCCGAGTCGCTGGTCACGAGCGGCAAAGGCTCGTCCGCGTCACCCGGCTGGCGCACCGGTTCGGCGGAGACCGCCGGCGCCGCGGCCGGCGCACCGCCGGCGGCCTGCGCAATGCGGCCGGAAATGTTCGAGAGCAGGTTCGAGCCGCCCTTGCGCGCGTTGATGTGGTTGAAGGCGTAGATGCCGCCGACGGCCACGATGTGGAGGATGAGGACGACCATGAAAGCGTGCGAGAGCTTCATGTTCGGCTCCATCTCGTAGTAGTCGTCGTCGTGACCGCGGGCGGCCCGCGCGGCAGAGGCGCGGACAACTTTGCGGCCGCGGGATTTCGCGGTCAGTTTGCTGAACAGTGGTATTTTCATGTGTTGGTTTATCGGGGTTGGAGTTGAGTGGTGAGGTGTTTGAAGAGATTTCCGCGCTCCTCGTAGCTGGCGAACATGTCGAAGGACGAAGTGCCCGGCGAAAACAGGACGGTGTCGCCCGGCCGCGCCAGTTCCCGGGCGCGGGCCACGGCGGCTTCGAGCGAATCGACCGCATGGCACGCGGTGGCGTCCGCCCAATCCCGCGCGATGGATGCCCGCATCTCGCCGATGAGCACGGCGTCATGCGCGCGCTCGCGCACGAGGTCCGCGAGCGGCGCGAAATCGAAGCCTTTGTTTTTCCCGCCGGCGACAAGGACGATCCCGCCGGTTTGTCCGCGCAGGGCCTGGGATAGTGCGTCGAGGTTGGTCGACTTCGAATCGTTGATCCAGGTCACCCCGTCGAGTTCGCGCACGAATTCGCACCGGTGTGGCGGGGGGGCATAAGCGCGGGCGGCGGGGAGCATGGCGGAGAGGTCGAGCCCGAGGCAAAGCCCCGCTCCGAAGGCGGCCATCAAGTTCTCCGCGTTGTGCGGTCCGCGCAGGCGCGTCTCCCCCAGCGCGACGAGCGGCGCACCCCGGTGCAGGATCATGTCCCCTTCCCCGAAAGTGAAGTCGGCCTCGATGGCGGGTGCGGCGGTGAAGGTCACGCGCCGCGCGCGCAGGGCGGGCAGCTCCGTCCGTGCGTTGACCACGGCAAAGTCTTCCGCCGTCTGGCGGCCGAAGATACGCAGTTTGGCCGCGCGGTAAGTCGCCGTGTCCGGGTAGCGGTCCAGATGGTTTGCGCTGAAGTTGGTCCAGACCGCGACCCGGGGGCGGAAAGTGTCGGTGGTTTCGAGTTGGAACGAGCTGATCTCGACGACGACCGCGTCGAGCGAGGCGCTGCGCGACGCCACCTCGCTGAAGGGCAAGCCGATGTTGCCGCACGCTTCGGCGCGCAGGCCGGCGCCGCCGAGGAGCGCGGCGGTCAGGCCGGTCGTCGTGGTTTTGCCGTTCGTCCCCGTCACCGCGACCACCGGGCAGCGGCAACTGCGGAAGGCCAGTTCGATTTCACCGAGGAGCGGTATGCCGGCCTCGACCGGCCTCCGCGCCAGCGGGACCCCGGGATCGATCCCGGGGCTGAGCACCGCGAAGTCAAACTCCTGCGCGCAGCGCAACGCGTCGTTCCCCAAGACGACGCGTGCGCCACGCGAGGAAAGTTGTTCGGCGGCGATCCGCCGCGCGGCGGGATCGCCGGAATCGAGCACGGTAACGGCCGCACCGCTCCCGAGGAGCAGGCGCGCCGCCGCTTCGCCGCTCCGCCCGAGGCCGAGCACCGCCGCATGTTTTCCCGTGTAGTCCATGGCGATCACCGCAGTTTCAAAGTGGCCAGCCCGAGCAGGGCGAAGACGATGGAGAGGATCCAGAAGCGCACGATAACCGTGCTTTCCTTCCATCCGCTCAGTTCGAAATGATGGTGCAGCGGCGACATCTTGAAGATGCGCTTGCCGGTCAGCTTGAAGCTGGCGACCTGCAGGATGACCGAGCCGGCCTCGAGGACGAACACGCCGCCGATCAGCGCGAGGAGCAGTTCCTGCTTGGAAGCAATGGCCACCACGCCGAGGAGTCCGCCGATGGCCAGCGATCCCGTGTCGCCCATGAAGACGCGCGCCGGATGGCAGTTCCACCAGAGAAATCCGAGGGCGGCGCCGACCAGCGCCATGCAGATGACGGACAGCTCGCCGGAGAAATAAACGAACGGAATCTGGAGATACTGCGCGATGATGGCGTGGCCGGCCGCGTAGGTCAGCATGGCGAAGCCGAAGGCCGTGGTGGCCGTGCAACCGGCGGCAAGCCCGTCGAGTCCGTCGGTCAGGTTGACCGCATTGGACGCTCCGACGATGACGAACAGGTAGAGGAAAAACGTGAAGAGGCCGAGGTGCTGGATGATCGGTTCTTTGGAGAAAGGGACGTAGAGCTGCGCGGACTGCGGCGCGAGGGTCGGCTCCCAGGCGAAAAACCAGGTGATCAGTGCGGCGAGCACGCACTGCAGCGCGAATTTCAAACGGCTGCTGATGCCATCGGACGATTTTTTGGTCACCTTGAGGTAGTCGTCGACGAAGCCGAGCGCGCCGAGGTAGATGACGGTGAAGAGACACAGCCAGACGAGAGGATTGGTCGGGCGCGCCCAGAGGAGCGTGGAGACGATCACCGCGCCGAGGAGCAGGACACCGCCCATGGTCGGCGTGCCCGCCTTGCCGCCGTGCAGTTCGTGCAGGCGGTGCACCTCCTCCTGCGAGCGGATGGGTTGCCCGAGTTTGAGCGAAATGAGGCGGCGGATGACCCAGTTGCCGAAGACGAGGCTGAGGATGAAAGCCGTCACGCCGGCGGCCAGGGCGCGGAACGTGATGTATTGGAAAACGTTGAAGGCCTTGAGGAAGTCCGAGCCGGTCTCCTTGCCGTAATCCGCGAGCTGGTAAAGATAGTAGAGCATCAGACGAAGTCCTCCAAAACCCGTTCCATGCGCGCCGCGCGGCTGCCCTTGAGGACCACGGCATCGCCGGGACGGGACAATTCGCGCAGCAGACGCGCGGCCTCCGCGGTGTCGGCGGCATGGCGCACGTCGGCCAGTCCCGAGGCCGCAGCCTCGTCGACGAGCGGCGCGGTCTCCGGTCCCACCGCGATGAGCACATCCATGGTCGAAGCCGCGGTGCGTCCCACCCGGCGGTAACCTTCGTTGGCGTAATCACCAAGCTCGCCCATGCGTCCGAGCACCGCGAACCGGCGTCCGCCCCCGGGCAACCCGCGCAGGGCATGCAGCGCGGCCTCCATCGAGTCGGGGTTCGCGTTGTAGCTGTCATCGAGCACGGTCACGCCGCGCACATCGAGGCAGGCGAGGCGCCGCGCGGACAATTTGGCCGCGGCCAGACCCGAGGCGCATTCGCGCAGGGAAAGACCGAGTTCGAGACCGGCGGACACGGCCAGCAGCGCGTTGCGCACCATGTGCTCGCCGGTGACCGGCAAGTGCGTGGCCACACGTTCCTTGCCCCGCACCAAATCAAAATCCAGGCCATGCGTCGAGGGACGCAGATTTTCGGCATGCAACCCGTCGGCCGCACCGGCCCGGACCACGCGGGCCTTGGTCCGCGCGGCCAGCGCCGGGGTGAATTCGTCGGCTGAAGGCAGGACCAGCACGGCGTCCGCGGACAACACCTCGCCGAGCATCCCTTTTTCCATCGCGATGGCCTCGCGGGATCCGAGGTATTCGATGTGGGCCACGCCGATGTTGGTGATGATCCCGATGTCCGGACGGGCCAGGCGGGCCAGCGGCTCGATTTCGCCGGCGTGGTTCATGCCGATTTCCCAGACGCAGACTTGGTCGGACGTGGTGGCCGCGAGAATGGTGAGCGGCAACCCGAGGTGGTTGTTGAGGTTTCCCTCGGTCTTGCTCACCGAGAATTTCGTCGCGGCCACCGAGGCGCTGAAATCCTTGGTGCTGGTCTTGCCGTTGCTGCCGGTCAGGCAAATCACCCGCGCCTTGAGGCGGTCGCGGTGCCACCCGGCCAAGCGGTGCAGGGCGTCTTGCGTGTCCCCGACTTTGATCAGGGCAAAGCCGGGCGGGACATCCGCCGGTTGGCGCGAGACGACCGCGCCGGCGGCGCCGGCGGCCGCGGCCGCAGCGACAAAGTCGTGGCCGTCGAAATTCTCCCCGGCCAGCGCCCAGTAAAGATCGCCGGCCTGCAAAGTGCGCGTGTCCTTCGAAATCGTGGTGATCTCGGCCCCGCCGGAGCCGGCGAGCACGCCACCGCAGGCCGCGGCGATGATCGGGAGTGCCGTCGCATCCATGGTCAGGCAGCCCTCCCCCGGATGGCGGACGCCGCCTCGGCCATGTCGTCGAAGGGCACGCGGCGGGCGCCGATCTCCTGGTAATCCTCGTGACCTTTGCCCGCCACCAGGACGATATCGCCCTCGCCAGCCAGGGCGATGGCGCGGCGGATGGCGGCACGACGGTCGGTCACGGTCTCGTGGTTTTGTCCGCGCAACGCGGAAGTGATCTGCTGGCAGATGGCCTCGGGATCTTCGCCGCGCGGGTTGTCCGAGGTGACGATGCACCAGTCGGAGAATTCCTCGGCGGCGCGGCCCATCGGCCCGCGCTTGGCCTTGTCGCGATCCCCACCGCAACCGAAAACGGTGACGATGCGGGACGGTTCGAGCGAACGCAGGGTGCGCAGGACATTTTCCAGCGCATCGGGCGTGTGGGCGTAATCGACAAAGACGCGGAACGACTTGGGTCCCGGCACCGATTCGAGGCGGCCGGGCACTTGCGGGGCGTTCTTCAGCGCGTCGACGGACTTGCGCACGTCGTGGCCGAGCGCGTGCATGGAGGCCAGCGCGGCCAGGGCATTGTAGACATTGAACGTGCCGATGAGCGGCAGGCGCACGAGGAAACTTTTGCCGCCGGCCTGCAGGGTGAACTGCGTGCCGTGCAGGTCGGTGCGCAGGTCGGCCGCGCGGAACATGGCGTTCGACGACTGGCCGAAGGTCACGGTGGTCACACGCGGATCCATCTCGTCGAGCAGTCGCCGTCCGTATCGGTCGTCGACATTGACCACGGCCGTGCCGCGCTTGTGCGTCTGGGCGGCGAGATGAACGAACAACTGCTGCTTGGCCGAGAAATAAGCGTCCATCGTCCCGTGGTAATCAAGATGATCCTGGGTGAGATTGGTGAAGACGGCCGCGTCGAATTCCACGCCGCGCACCCGGTCCTGGTGCAGGGCGTGACTGGAAACCTCCATGACCGCGGCCCGGCAATTCACATCGCGCATCTCGCGCAGGAGGCGCTGCAAGTCGTCGGACTCCGGGGTGGTGCGGGCGGCCGGCAACTCGCGCGGACCGACCACGTAGCGCACCGTGCCGATCAACCCGCACGGGCGGTCGGCGACATCGAGGAGGTGCTTGAGCAGGAACGTGACGGTCGTTTTGCCGTTGGTCCCGGTGACGCCTGCGGTCTGCAATTGGAGCGAGGGATGGCCGTAGAAGACGGCGGCGGCATCGGCCAGCGCGGCGCGCGGATCGGCGGTGCGGATGACGGTGGCGCGGGGCGCCTCGAGATCGGCGGAGGTGATGACGGCGGACGCGCCTTTTTCCACCGCCTCGAGGATGTAACCGCCTCCGCCGGCGGCGGCCTGGCCGGTGCGCCCGGGCGTCACGCTGGGCAACGCGACGAAGAGCGTGCCGGGTGCCGCCTGCCGCGAGTCGTGGGTCAGCGCCGTGATCTCGCGGTCGGCCGGACCGTCGACACGGACGGGTTCGGCCCGGAGGGCGGCGATGATTTTGGACAGTTGCATGCGGATCAGTTGAATTCCTTGCCGAATGGCACGAGCGCGATGGTCGTGCCGTCGGGTTCCGTGGTTTCGGGAAGCAGATCGAGGTGGCGCGCCATGGCCTCGCCGATGCGCGAGAAGATCGGGGCGGCCACCGTGCCGCCGTAGTTGCGCGCGCCGGGTGTGCGCGCGTCGTCGACCAGCACGATGCCGGCGACCTCGGGATCGTTGGCCGGGAAATAGCCGGCGAAGGAGACGACATATTTGCCCGGAGTGTAGCCGCCCTTGGGATCCACGCGCTGCGCCGTGCCGGTCTTGCCAGCCACGCGGTAGCCCGGGATGGCGGCGAGCGGCGCGGTGCCCCGTTCGCCGACCACGTCCTGCAGCGAGGCCCCGACCTGCGCGGCGGCTTGCTCGGAGATGACGCGACGGACGACTTGCGGACGGAACCCCACGACCTCGCGTCCGTTCCCGTCGTGCACGGACCGCACGATCTGCGGCAGCATCATGTTCCCGCCGTTGGCAATGACCGACATGGCCATGGTGACCTGCAGCGGCGTGACCGCGATCTCGTGGCCCATGGGCACGCGGGTGATGGAAAGTCCGGTCCAGCGGTGGCGCGGACGGACCAAGCCGGGAATCTCACCGGGGAGGCCGAGGTTGGTGCGTTCGCCGAAACCGAAGCGGCGGATGTATTCGTGGAAGGTGTCGGCGCCGATGTGCATGGCGATCTTGGCGCAGCCGATGTTCGAAGACTTCACCATGATGTCGTGCACGTTGAGCGTGCCGTAGCCGTGCACGTCCTTGAGCGTCTTGCCGGCGTAGGCGAAGCGCCCGTTCTCGCAGAAAAATTCGCTCTGCGGCGTGACCGCGTTCTCGTTGAGCGCGGCGGCAATGACGACAATCTTGAACGTCGAACCGGGCTCGAACATCTCGATGATGGCGCGGTTTTTCTTGGCTTCCTCGGGGATCCCTCCGTGGTCGTTGGGGTTGAAAGCCGGCTGCGTGGCCATGGCGAGGATCTCGCCGGTGCGCGGACGCACGAAGACGGCGGTAATCATGTTCGGGTTGAGTCGCTGGTAGGCGTCGGCCAATTCGCGCTCGACGATGGCCTGCAAACCCATGTCGACCGTCAGTTGCACGGTCATGCCGTCCCGGGCCGGACGCTCGATGCCGCGGTAAGCCACAATCTCGCGGCCGGTGCGGTCGCGCTCGGTGTAGACAAAGCCGTCCTCCCCACGCAGGTAGGGCTCCATCATCATTTCCACGCCCTGGACACCGCGGCCCTCGTGGTCAAGGAAGCCGACAACGTGGCCGAGCATGTCCTCGTTCGGGTAGTTCCGCTTCGGCTCCCGTTCGAACATCAGGCCGCGCAGTTTTTCCGCGGCCAGTTCCTCTTTGATCGCGGCCACCGTGACGGCGCCAACCTTGCGCTGCAGGACAATGTAAGGCTTCCTCGATTCGATGCGCTCGGCCACCTGCTCCAGCGGCCGGCCGAGGTGGCGCGAGAGAATTTCCGCCGTGCGCGGACGATCGGTCAGCAGTGTCCCGTCGGCCACCACCGCGTAGATCGGCACGTTGTCGGCGAGGACTTCCCCGCGGGCATCGGTGATTATGCCCCGTTCGGCGGGGACGATTTTTTTGCGGGCCGTGGTGTCGGCCACCGCGCGCTTGAACTCCTCGTGCTTGCCGACTTGCAGGTAAATCAACCGCCCGGAATAAATGCTCAGGACGAGCGCGAGGGCGATGCCGACCAGACCGGCTCTCTGGTGGACACCGCGGCTCATGGCAGTGCCTCCCCGTCCGGGGCGACGGCCACCACCGGTTGCGCGGCGAGGGCCGTGGTCTGCACGCGCAGGCGCGTCAGGCGCGCGTCCTGCACGGGGATCATTTCGATGAGACCTTCGGTGCGGCGCCGCTCGAGCGCGGGACGCGAGGTCAGGCGCATGATCTCGTTGCCCGCCACCTTGATCTTCTCGTCGAGGTCGGCCACGGCGTGCTCCAGCTCGCGGCAGCGGTCGCCGTCGACCTTGAGCTTGTGCTTCATGTGCACGTAGCAAAGTCCGAGCAGCCCGAGGAACACGACGACCACCAGCCAGCGGGCCAGCGGGCCGAGCGGGAGGGCGTTGTCGCGATGGACGCGTTTCACGCCGCCACCTCCTGCCGCAGGGGCAAAATTTCCACCGCACGCAGATGCGCCGAGCGCGCCCGCGGGTTGCGGTCCGTTTCGGGTCCGGCCGCGGACAAGGGCTTGCGCGTGAGGTCGCGGAAGCGCCACTCGGGATTGGGCCGCGGGGCGGGCCACTCGGGGCGGTCGAGCCATTGTTCGCTGCCGGTGCGGAAGAAGGCTTTGACCATGCGGTCCTCGAGCGAATGGAAAGTGATGACGACAAAACGCGCGCCGGCCCGGAGGAGCGGCGGGATGGTCACGAGGGCGCGGCGCAGGGACCCGAGCTCGTCGTTGACCGCGATGCGCAGGGCCTGGAAGACGCGCGTGGCCGGATGCACACGGCCGCGGCGGCCGAGGACTTTCTCGATGAGCGCGGCCAGCTGGCCGGTGCGCGTGAAAGGCAGACGTTCGCGCTCGGCCACGATGGCGCGGGCCACGCGGCGGGCCTGCGGTTCCTCGCCGTATTCGCGGAAAAGTCCGGTCAATTCCGCCTCGCTGGCGGTGTTGACGAGCAACGCGGCGGGCTCGCCCGACGCGGGATCCATGCGCATGTCGAGCGGACCGTCGTGTCGGAAACTGAACCCGCGTTCGGGCGTGTCGAGTTGGTGGGAAGAAACACCGAGGTCGAGGAGCGCGCCGTCGAACGGCGCCGCGGTCCGCACCTCGGCCACATCGGCCGCGTCGGCGAAATTGGCCGGCACCACGCGGAAGCGGTCGCCGAAAACGGCCAGCCTCGAGGCGGCGTGGTCCAGCGACTCGCGGTCGCGGTCCAGACCGACGACACGCGCCCCCGCTTGCAGCAGCGCCGCGCTGTGTCCGCCGCCGCCGAGGGTGCCGTCGAGAAAGAGCAGGCCCGGGGCCGGACGCAACAATGCCACCACCTCGTCGCACAGCACCGGCTCGTGCCAGCGGGATGCGTCAGGGTTTGCGGCAGGATGCTTTTTTGCGGAGTCCAAATTGCTCATAGACAGTGCGCACGCGGAGCCGGAGGCAGGCCGCGCCTTCGGGACGGCCCTCCGCGTCTTTCTTCGCGGAGAAACCGAAGGCGAATTTGCGGCCGGGTTTTGCCATTCGTTCGGATGGTTTTGTTCGGTTCGGGGGAAAATGGAGCGGCTACAGACCGACTTCTCCCGCCACCCGGCGGAAGACCTCGTCCTCGTCGGCCGATGCGGCCGTCCAGCTCTGCGAATTCCAGATTTCCATGCGGCTGTGCGTGCCGATCAGCACCACTTCGCCTTCGAGGCCGAGGCGGCGGCAGTATTCCTCCGGCAGGAGCACGCGGCCCTGCTTGTCCACCGACACCATCTGGGCCAGCGCGTAAAAGCGGCGGATGAATTTGCGGCGGTCGGCCGGGGTGATCGACGCGTTGGCTTCGACGTCGGACTTCACGCGGTCGAACTCGTGCGGAGGCAGGATCATCAAAAATTTCCCCGCCGGATCCGGCACGGCGAAAAACTCGCCGCCTTCCTTCCCCCGCCAGCGCGACGGAATCGTCACCCGGTGCTTGTCGTCCACCGCGTGGCGAAACTCGCCGGCGTAAATCATGGGCATCGGGACGGACTTGGACATTTTCAGGGTTGCGGTGCCATTTTGCACCACTTTGACCCACTTTAAACCACCCGAGCGCACCTGCGGTCAACTCTTTTCAGAGAAAAACCGGAAAAAAATTGCGGGTCTCCGGCAGGGTTGAGAACGAATTTTCAGGGCCGCCGCTGACCGACCTCCCAGACCATCCGCGCGCAGGACGCCGCCTCGCGCACCGCATGGACGCGGAAGATGGAGGCCCCGCGCCGCACCCCTGCGGCGAGACAGGCCCAGGTTCCGGCATCGCGGTCGCGCGGTTCGGGCAGACCGAGGACGTCGCCGATCACCGTTTTGCGCGAGACAGGCATGAGGACCGGGCGTCCGAGCGCGACGAGGCGGTCCGTTTCGCGCAAGAGCCGCAGGTTGTCCCCGCGCTGCTTGGCGAAATCCAATCCGGGGTCGAGGATGATCGCTTCGGGCGGCAACCCCGCCTGCTCCGCGCATTGCATCTTCTCCGCGAAAAAGCGCACCTGCTCGCCGACCACATCGCGCCAGGTCACTCCGGTGCGCGCGACCTTCGGCTCCCCCACCGAGTGCATGATGAGCAACGAAGCCCCGTGCTCCGCTGCGAGGCGCGCGTTGGCATCGTCGGGCAGCGCGCTCATGTCATTGAGCAGTTCCGCCCCGGCCGCGAGCAAGGCCCGGGCGACTTCGGGACGCCACGTGTTGACCGACAGCACGGCGGGCTGCAACTGCCCCTCGTCGCGCACCGCCCAACCGGCGCGCGCGGCGAGAAATTCCCCCACGAACGGACGCACGCGCCGGATTTCCTCGGCGACCGGAATCGCCGCGCGGTTGGTCCGCGCGCTTTCACCCCCCACATCGATGATGTCGGCCCCGTCGGCGATCATGCGCCGCGCCCGTTCGAGGGCCTCGTCCACCGCCAGCGTGCCGTCGCCGCTGAACGAATCGTCGTTGAGATTGACGATGCCCATGATCAACGGGCGCCGCGGAAACTCGACTGCACGGTCTTTCAACTGCCATCGCATCGGCCGCATGCTGCGCCACGCGACCCCGCACCGCAAGCGGGGCGCATCTCTGCTTGAGCATGGCGCCGGACTCCGCCACGCTCCCCCGCAGGCGCCCGCCATGCAATTCATCGAATCCGTCTACCGCCGGCTCCGGCGCCATCCCAAACGCATTGTTTTCCCCGAAGGTGAAAACGTGCGCGTGCTCCAAGCCGGACGCCGCTTCTACGAACTCGGCCTCGGCGTGCCCATCCTCCTCGGCCGGCGCGCCGTCATCGAACAAACGGCCCGCCGCGAGAACATCCCCTGCGACCGCTTCGGCGTGATCAATCCGGAAACATCTTCCGATCTGCCCGACTTCTGCCGCTTCCTCGAAACGCTCGACCGCTACAAGAAACTCGGTCTCGGCGACGCGCGGGCCACGCTGCTCAATCCGAATTACTTCGCCGCCATGATGGTGCAATACGGACGCGCCGACGGTGTGGTCGGCGGCATCGGGTCGGCCACCGGCGCCCTGCTGCGTCCGCTCCTGCGCGTGGTCAAACCGGCCCGCGGTCACGTGGTCAACAGCTGCGTTGTGGCCGACACCGGTCACGCGGAACTCGGCCATGACGGCATGCTCGTGCTGGCCGACTGCGGCGTCATTCCCTCGCCCGATGTCGAGGAACTCGCGACCATCGCGCTGCAAGCCGCGCATCTTTGCCGCCAGCTGACCGGCGAAACCCCGCGGGTCGCCCTCCTCAGTCATTCCTCCAAGGGCAGCGCCGTGACCCGCGGCACCCAGAAAATAGCCGCCGCCGCGGCGCTGGCCCGGCAACGTGCGCAGGAACGCCACCTCGATGTCGAAATCGACGGCGAACTGCAGGTCGATGCCGCGCTGCAACCCGCCACCGCACGCGTCAAGGGCTTGTCGGGCACCGTGGCCGGACGCGCCAACGTGCTTGTTTTCCCCGACCTGAACAGCGGGCATATCGCCGCGCGTCTCCTCGGAATTCTCGGCGCCCAGGCCTACGGACAAATCCTCACCGGCTTGACCCGGCCCGCGGCCGATGTCTCGCGGGCCGACGACGCCGAGACCATTGCCGCAGTGGCCGCGATCGTCGGCTTGCAGGCCATCGAAATGCGCCGCTTGCAGGAAATGGCCGAGGAAGAGAAGAAAAAGAAACGCGCCTGAGCGGCCTCACGCGGGCCGCGTGCGCTCGAGAATCTCCATCGTCCGGCGCACGTTGTCCGCCAGCGTGAACCGCCCCGCCGCCGCGCGGCACGACGCTTCCGCCTCCGCGGCCCGTCCGCCCGCCGCCCAGTAATGCAGGGCCGCCGCGAGCGTGGCCACATCATGCGGTTCCCCCGCCACCGAGCCGGTGACCCCTTCCTCCAAAATTTCCGCGCAGCCGTTGGCCGCGGTGGTGATGACCGGACGCCCCAGGGCGAGGGCTTCGAGGCATGCGTTGCTGAAGGGATCGTAGACCGTGGGGAGAATGAAAACATCCGCCGCGGCGAGCAACGGCCGCACATCCTTCTGCGGGCCGAGGAAAGCGACACCGGGCGCGCGGTGGCGGCGTTCCGGACCGCGCCCCGCCACGGCCAGCACCGCGCCGGGCAAACGCGCGCGCCGCAGCGCCGACGCCGCGAAGCGCAATCCCTTGCGCTTCCAACCGGTGCCGATGAAAGCCGCAATGAAACGGTCCCCGGGCAAACCCAACCGCCGCCGCGCCTCCTCGCGCGCGGGCACGCCCGAGGCGAAATCGTCCGGGACGGCATTGCGCACCAAGTGCACGCGGTCGGACGGGTAATCCGAATACGCGGCGATCTCGCGCGCGACCATGTTCGAATTGACAATGACCGCCCCGGTGTCGCCGCCGGTGAAGCAGTGCTGCTCGAGTCGCAGCATCCGGCGCTGCTTCGGAAGGAAAGAGCGCAGGCGCGACTCCCAGCCCGCATCGTAAACCGCGCGCCGCTGCAACCACGCGGCCAGCACGCCGTCGCCGGCGCGGTAGCAGTCCGCGGAAAACAAACGCTCGAGGCTGAAGACAAGGCCGTCCGGCCACGTCCCCCGCCAGTGCGCCACGGCGCGGGCGAATTCCCACGGACCGCGCGCCGGCAACGTCCGCTGGGCCACGCCGCCGCAGGCTTCCCGCGGCCAAGGACGGTCGTTGACCAGCAAGACCTCGTGCCCGTGGTCGCGCGCCGCCGCGGCGAAACGTCCGAGAAACTTTTCCGCGCCGCCCGTCGGCGAGTAGCCGCGGCGGACCAAGGCGATCGGCCGCGCCGCGCTCACAGCGCTCCCCCCGAAATTTCCACGATTTCCTCGACCTCGCGCTCGCCGCCGCCTTCCGCCGCGGCGCCGTTGGCCACCGGGCCGCCGGAGGCCGGGAAAAGGACGAAACCGCGGTCCAGGCCTTGCGGCGGCAAGAGCGAACGCCATGTTTCCAAGCCGGGGAAAGGCGGTTCGGGTGCGGGCCACTCGCCCTGCCCCATGAGCGTGGCCTGCTCGTCCACGGCCATCGAACGGGCATCCTCGCCGGCTGCGGCCCAAGCCTCGAGTTGCACCCAGCCCGGCGGTTCGAATTCGAGGCGGTAGGGCGGAACCTCCTCGGCGAGGGACGCCGGGAGGAGTCCGCGCCAGCCGCGGACATCGGCGAAACCCGGTCGCACCAGGGAGCCGATGCCGGCGAGGGGCGAGAATTCCCAGCCGGCTTCGGCCAGCGAGGCCGCTTCGCCGCGGCGGAATTCGGCGAGCAACTTCGGGGGCGCCTTGGTCCGCGAGAGCTGCGCGAATCCGATGATCCCCTGCGCGATCGATTCCGCGAGGCGCTCGCGCCACTTTTCGTCGGTCATCAATTTCGCGTCGCGCGGATTGCTCATGAAGCCGCCCTCGACCAGCACGGCCGGGGTCGTGGCACGCCGCAACACGGCGAAGCGCGCGCGCTTCATCCCGCGGTCGAACATCGGCAGGCGCCCGAGCATCGCGTGGTAAATGGACGCGGCCAGCCCCTGGCTCGCGTGGTCCATGCGATGACCCGGCTCGGCGGAAAAACTGCGGCGCGTCAGGTAGGCGTCGTGGCTGTTCGGCGCCCCGCGCGGGGTGAGGGTGAAAATCTCGTAACCCGTCGCGGCGGAAACACGCTCGCCCGAGGCGTTGAAATGCATGCTGACAAAAATCGTGCCGGGATCCTCGCGCTGCAGTTGCGTGGCGATGGCCGGACGCTTCTCCAGCGGGATGAACTGGTCGCCTTGACGCGTGATGACCACCCGCAGTCCCGCCTCGCGCAGGTAAGGGCGCATGCGGCGGCAGATGTCGAGGTTGTAGTTTTTCTCGGCACCATAGCGGTTCACCGCCCCGCGGTCGTGACCCCCGTGGCCCGGATCGAGCACCACCGTGCGCACCGGCTTGAGATTCGGGATGCGCTCCGGACGCATCAGCGGATCCAGCGTCTTGGAAAGATCCATGCGCGACACGTAGAACCGGCCGCCGAAATAAATCACCGGGAAGGAGAGCCAGTGCTTGACCCCGTCGATGCGCGCCTCGCGCGAGCCGGCGCGGAAATCCATGCTGCGCTCGGCCGAGACGAGCGACACCGCACGGTCGCCTCGCGGACGGACCTGCAACTTGTAGAAGGCCGCGATTTGCGTGACCGGCAGGTAATCGCGCCCGCCGAGTTTGCGGATCTTCCAGGAGGAGGCCCCGGCCTCCACCGCGCCCAGCGCGAGGAGAACGAGCACGAGCCACCCGCAGAGGACGGGTTTTGCTTGGGCCGGGCTGGGCATCATGGGCGGCGCACCCTACCCGAACACCGCCGCGGCAACAACCCCGTTAGCCCTCGTCATCCTCCTCGTCGCGCGGCGGGGCCAACCGGCGGTATTCATCGATGACTTTGGCCGCCGTGTGGCCGAGGAGGGCGGCGACCCCGACGGTCAAGAGCAGTCCGCCGCCCCAAAGAAAGTATTCGGTCGGACCCGGCTCGGTCTCGCCCCGCAAAATACGAAGGCCCAACTGCCCCAGCGTGCCGAGGTAACAATAAAGGAAAATGCCCGGCAAACGCCCCAGCGCGACCCATTTCATACACTCCCAAAACCCCACCTTGGTGATGCCGTAGAGATAGTTGAAAAGACTGGTCGGGAAAAGCGGGTTCAATTGGCTGTAGAAAATGATCCGCGGTCCATGCTTGGCAATGGCCCCGTCCAAGGCCGCCCAGCGCGGGTCGCGCAGAATGCGCTGGCGCACGAACTTCCGTCCGAGTTTGTGCCCGACGAAAAACGCCACCGCCGCGCCCAGCAGGTTGCCCGCCAGCACCAGCACCGTCCCCCACCACAAGCCGAAGAAAAATCCGCCCCCCAAGCTGAGAATCCCCCCCGGCAGAAACAACACCGTGGCCGCCATGACCAGCAAGGGGTAAATGACGATGCTGAGCGCCCCCCACCCGCGCACCACGTCCTCCGTTTCCTCCACCGCGCCGAGGAACGGGGCCGACCGCGCCACGTAAATCAGGGCGCCGACCACGAGCAGGGCCACCAGCGCCTGACCCAACGTCGCTTTCCACGCCGAGCGCATGACTTACACCGTGCCCCGCCGGCGCCGCACCATCCAGACGGAAAGGGCAAACATGACCGCGGCAAAAACCACCGACACGGCCAACGCCGGCCCGTAACCCGGCACCAAACCCATCGATGCGCCGTCGCCGTAGAACGCGCGTCGCACCGCCGCCGTGCCATAGGCCACCGGATTGACCGCCACCGCATAGCGCATCCAGGAATCCGCCGCCGCCGGAAACAGCGCGCCGGAAAGCAGCCAGAGCGGCATGATCAAGACATTCATGATCGCGGGAAAGACCTGCGTCGATTCCAGCGGCCAGGCCACGAGAAAACCGAGGCCGGTCAGCGCGAAGCCGACCACGAACAACGCCGGCAACAAGCGCGCCAGCACCGCCGCGTCCAGCGGCACACCGGCCAGAGGCGCGGCCAGGCAGAAGAGCAAGGCCTGCCCGACCGCCAGCGTCGTCCCGCCGAGCAACTTCCCCAGCACGATCGCCTCCGGCGCGACCGGCGCGACAAGCACACCCTGGAGAAAACCCTCGCGGCGGTCCTCGATGACCGAAATGGTCGAAAAGACCGCGGTGAAAAGCAGGATGAGCACCACCGTACCCGGGAAAAAGTAGGCCAAGTATGTCATATCCGCGGGCCAGCCCGGAAGACGGAACCCCGGACCCACCCCGGATCCGATCAGCACCCAGAAAACCAGCGGCGCGCCCAGCGCCCCGATGATCCGGTTTTTCTGGCGCAGAAAACGAATCATGTCGCGTTGCCACAAGGCGAACACGGGCCCCCAAAAATGCGATCCCGCCACCGTGCTCATCGGCGCTTCCTCCTCCCGCCGGCCTTTTCGAAGAACGGCTCGCCCAGCCGCTCGCCGGTCAGACGCACGAAGACGTCTTCCAGGGTGGGACGACCCGCGGTCACGGCAAGGATTTCCCCGGGGAACGCCTCGACAATCCGCGCCACCTGCTCGTGCGCCCGCGGGACTTCCACCCGCACTGCCCCGTCATGCACCGAGGCCGCCCAACCGAACTCCGCCTGCACACGCCCGGCCAGCCGGTCCGGCTCGCGTCCGGTCAAGGTGAGCACATCCGCCCCGATCATCCCGCACAACGCCTCCGGGGTGTCGCAGGCCAGCAGCTTGCCCTGGTGCAAAATGGCCGCCCGATCGCAACGCGCAGCTTCGTCCATCAAATGCGTGGTCAACACCACGGTCATGGCGGACTCCGCGCGCAACTGCCCGATGATGCTCCACAAATCCACCCGCGCCACCGGATCGAGACCGGTCGAAGGTTCGTCCATCAAAAGCACACGCGGCCGCGGCAACAGGCTCTTGGCAATCTCGACCCGCCGCTGCAAACCGCCCGAAAGTGTTTTGACCCGCTCGGACCAGCGGTCGGCCACGCGCAAAGCTTCCGCGGTCTCCCGCATGCGCGCCTCGAGCGGCGCGCCGCGCAGACCGTAAAGATTGCCGCCATAGCGGAGGTTTTCCGCCACGGTCAAATGCGGGTCCAGGCTCGGGGATTGAAAGACCACCCCGAGGCAGGAGCGCACCGCCGGCGCCTCCCGCTCCACATCATGGCTGCAAATCCGCGCCGCACCGCCGCTCGGAGCCAACATGGTGGAGAGAATCCGGAAAAGCGTGGTTTTTCCGCCGCCATTCGGACCGAGCAGCCCGAAAACTTCGCCCTCGCGAACGGCAAAACTCACATCGTCCAAAGCCACGCGTGCGCCGAAGACCCGCCGCAGCCGGTCGGTTTCCACCGGATACACGGTCACGAGTCGGACGGTGCCTCCGCTGCGGGAACCGCCGGGACCGGCACGACGCGCACTTCGACGGACGGGGCAACGCCGCGCCACCACGACACGCCGTAGCCGGCGATGAGCAGGGCCGCGCAGGCCAGCAAAACACCGGCACCCGGAAGGGAAACCGCATCAGATGGTCCGTCACTGCCTTGCATCGGCCAAGCATCCTGCCGCGGTCCGAGGCTTGGCAACGCAATTTTCCCCTTGGGCACACCGCCCCGCACGTGCACCATCGCCTGTTCTCCCGCCATGCCCGCCGACCGCCCCATCACCGAGCTTCTCGCCGAAAAACGCCCCCTGCTTTCCGTCGAATTTTTCCCCCCGAAAAACGACGAAGGCGGCGCGCAGCTGCTCCGCACCGCGGAAGCCCTGCGCCCCTACCGTCCGGACTTCGTCTCGATCACCTACGGCGCGGGCGGCACCACCCGGGAACGCACCTTCCAATACGCCCGGATCCTGCGCGAAGAATTCGGCTGGCTCGTCATGCCCCACCTCACCTGCGTCGGGTCGACCAAGTCCGAACTGCTCGACATCGTCGCCGGCTACCACGCCGACGGCATCCGCAACATCATGGCCCTGCGCGGCGATCCGCCCAAAGGGGAGAGCGAATTCGTCCCCTGCCCGGACGGACTCCGTTACGCCAGCGACCTCGTCGCGCTGATCCGCGGGAGTTTCCCCGACATCTGCCTCGGCGCCGGCGCTTACCCGGAAAAGCATCCCGAGGCCGCATCGATGGAGGAAGACCTGCGTCATCTCAAAATCAAAGCCGAGGCCGGCGCCGCTTTCCTCACCACGCAACTCTTCTTCGACAACGAGCAATACTTCAAATTCCTCGCCGCCTGCCAGGCCCACGGCATCGATCTGCCGGTCCTGCCCGGTCTCCTCCCCGCCCTCTCGCTCGCGCAGGTGCAACGCTTCGGGCCGATGTGCGGCTCGTCGTTGCCGACCGCCCTCGTCGAGCAATTGCAGGTCGTCGACGACAACCCGCGCGCCGCCGAGGCGGTCGGCGTCACCTGGGCCTACCACCAGATCCGCGAACTCCTCCGCCACGGCGCGCCCGGCGTGCACCTTTACATTTTGAACCGCTCCGGCGCCGCCATCACCCTGGCCCGCTCGCTCGAGCGCGCGGCCGCCTGATTCCCTTCATGTCCGAAGCCGTTGCCAACCCGCTCCGCGTCAATCTGGTCAACCGCCCCGTGCCCGACCCCTGCGTCGTCGTCATCTTCGGCGCGACCGGCGATCTCACCCGGCGCAAACTCATCCCCGCGCTCTACAATCTTGCCGCGGACGGCAACCTGCCCTCCTCGCTGGCCGTCGTTTGCTTCGCCCGCCGCGACAAAACGAGTGAAAGTTTCCGCGAGGAACTGGGCGAAGCGGCGCGCAAATATTCGCGGCGGCCGGTCAACGACGAACTCTGGTCACGCTTCGCGGCCAACATCTTCTACCACCGCAGCAGCTTCGATCAGGCCGACGGCTACACGTCGCTCGGAAACGAACTCGACGCCATCGACGAACGGCTCGGCACGCGGGGCAACCGGCTCTTCTACCTCGCCTCGTCGCCGACCGAATTCGACGTCATCCTCGAGAACCTCCGGGCCAGCGGCCTGAGCCACGCCAAACCCGGCGCCTGGTCGCGCCTCATCGTGGAGAAACCTTTCGGCACCGACCTGCCCAGCGCCCACCGCCTCAACGACGCCGTCGCCGCCGCCTTCCCCGAGAGCGACACCTTCCGCATCGACCACTACCTCGGCAAGGAAACCGCGCAGAACATCATGGTCCTGCGCTTCGCCAACACGGTCTTCGAGGCGCTGTGGAACCGCCGCTACGTCGACAACGTGCAGATCACCGCGAGCGAACCGCTCGGCGTCGAATCGCGCGCGGGCTACTACGAACACTCCGGCGCCCTGCGCGACATGGTGCAGAACCATCTGCTCCAACTCCTCTGCCTCACCGCGATGGAGCCGCCCATCGACCTCGGGGCCGACGCCGTGCGCAACGAGAAAGTGAAAGTCCTGCAGGCCCTGCGCCCGCTGACCGGCGAAGCCGTGGCGCGCAATGTCATCCGCGCGCAATACACCGCGGGCTTCATCAACGGCCGGGAAGTTCCCGGCTACCGGCAGGAGCCCGGCGTCGCGCCGGAATCGCTGACCGAAACCTACGTCGCCCTGCGCTTGCACATCGACAACTGGCGCTGGGCCGGCGTCCCGTTTTTCATGCGCGTGGGCAAACGCCTGCCCAAATCCGGCACCGAGATCGCCATCCAGTTCCGCGGCACCCCGCCCGTCCTCTTCAACCGCGAGAGCAAATTGCAGGACCCCAACGTCCTCGTCATCCGCATCCAGCCCGACGAGGGAATCTCGTTCCGCATGGCCGCCAAAATGCCCGGCGCCATGCTGCAGCTCGAACCGGTGAAGATGGATTTCCATTACGGCACATCCTTCGGCAAAGCCACGCCGGAAGCCTACGAGCGCCTCCTTCTCGACGCCATGAGCGGCGACGCCACGCTCTTCGCGCGCCGCGACGAGGTCGAACACGCCTGGCGGTTCATCGACGACATCCGGGCCGCCTGGCACGACGGCGCCGCTCCCCGGCTCGATTTCTACCCCGCCGGATCGTGGGGTCCGCGCGAGGCGGACGAACTGCTCGCCCAGGACCACGCCGTGTGGCGCCGGTTGTGAGATGACCGCCGCGCCCGCCATCTCCCCCGGTCTTCCCGTGGAAGTCGGCGACATCGACCGGCAACTGGGATTGCTCTGGGAAAACTCCGATGCGGCCAAAGTCCGCGCGTCACTCGTCAACCTGGTCATCTACAGCGAAGCGGCCGACGCCATCGCGGCCAACACCCCGCTGCTCTCCGCGATCGCCGCCGACCACGCCTTCCGCGCACTGCTCGTGCAAGGACAGCCGGACGCCGGAAAATCCGGCGTCCACGCCTGGATCACCGCCCACTGCCATCTGCGTGAAGCGGGCAAAAAAGAAATCTGTTCCGAACAACTCACGTTCCAGCTCGACGGACCCGCCGCCGGACGCCTGCCCAGCATCGTCTTCTCCCACCTCGACACCGACCTGCCGCTTTACCTCTGGTGGCAGGGCGACCTGCATCCCGACCCGGATCCGGAACTCTGGCGCTGGGTCGACCGGCTCATCATCGACAGCCACTCGTGGTCCGCTCCCGCCAGGCAGTTCCGCATCCTGCAGGAAGTCCAGTCGCTTTCCCGTCCGCGCTCCGCCCTCTGCGACCTCAACTGGACACGACTCTTCCACCTGCGCTACGCCGTGGCCCAGATCTTCGACTTGCCCGCCGCGCTGGAGCGCCTCGGCCGCCTCGACCACGTCGACATCGCGCACGCCCCGGGCCACCGGCTCACCGCGCTGCAACTTCTCGGCTGGCTGGCCAGCCGCCTCGGATGGCATCTCGACCACGGCGGGGACGGTCCCGTTTTCCGCCGCCGCGACGGCGGGCACGTCGTCTCCCGTTTGCACGAGGAACGCGACGCGTCCGCCTGCGTCCCCTCCGTGCGCCTCGGTCTGGGCGACGCCTCCGCTTCGGTGCGGCGCGAGGAAAATGCGGACTACTACCTCGCGGAATTCACCGCTCCGGATCGTGCGCCATTCGCACAGATGCTCCCGGCCGGACGCGAAAAAACATCCGACATTTTGCTCTCCGAGTTGAGCCGGATCAGCCGCCACCCTCTGTTCTGGCCGTCCATCCGCGCGATCGAGCCCCTTCTTTCCTAGATCCGGCGCCGCCACGCTTGCCAGCCCGCCGCCGGACCTGCAAACTGGAGGGCTTTATGCGCAAAAAGATCATCGCGGCGAACTGGAAAATGAACATGACCTCCGCCGAGGCCGCCTCGTTCATGGAGGACCTCAAGCTGGAGCTCAAAAAATTCGACGGCGCGGAAATCGTCATCATCCCGCCCTTCACCGCCCTCCCGCGCCTCAGCGAGATCATTTCGGGGACCTCCAGCGTCACCCTCGGAGCGCAGAACATGTGGCACGAAACTTCCGGGGCCTTCACCGGGGAGGTCAGCGCCGCCATGCTGCGCGAATTTTTCACGCGCTATGTCGTTCTCGGACACAGCGAACGCCGCACCATCTTCGGGGAGACCGACGAATTGGTGAACAAAAAGGTCAAAGCCGCCCATGCCGCCAGCCTGCGCCCCATTCTCTGCGTGGGGGAAACCCTCGAAGAACGCGATGCCAACCGCCACCACGAAGTCCTGGCCCAACAGCTCAAAGGCAGCCTGGCCGGACTCGACGCCGACCAGATGCTCGACACGGTCATCGCTTACGAACCCGTCTGGGCCATCGGCACAGGCCGGACCGCCACCCCCGAGCAGGCCCAGGAAGCCCACGCCTTCGTCCGCCGGACGCTGGGCGAAATGTTCGACCCGGCCACCGCGGCCAAAGTCCGCATCCAATACGGCGGCAGCGTGAAACCCGACAACGCCAAGGAACTCCTGCACCAACCGGATATCGACGGCGCGCTGGTCGGGGGGGCCAGCCTCGACCCCCGCAGCTTCGCCAAAATCGTCAAAGCCGCCGCGCGGTCCTGACCGCTCCGGCGCTCAACCCACCGCGCGCCGCACCGCCCGCGCCATGTCTTCCGGCCTCAAGGCCTCGCGCCATGACCGGCCCTGGCCGGTCATGACCCAAACCTGGCGCCCATCGGGCGAATAAGGCGCATAAACACCCTCGTTTTTCCGGCTGGCCACGATGACCGCCGGGGCGCCCATCGCACAGGCGAGATGCGCCGCCGCGGTATCGACCGTGAGAACCAGCCCCGCCGAGGCCAGCTCGTTTGGGAATTCCTCCAATGCGACGGCCGGTGCGACCCGGACCGGCAGGGAAAGACCCGCGGCCCGCAATTCGTCCGCGAAGACCGCGAGCCGTTCCGCCTGGTCCGGCGCGCCGGACAACCGCAGGCCCCCCCCGGGCCAGAGATCCTCGCAGTCCTTCAAGGCTGCGGCCCAGAGGGCGGCAGGCACGTCCTTGGACGGACGCGAACTGAACGGGCAACACAGCCAGTGATCCCCGCCCTTCCACCGCGCGCACCGGAGTCGGGGCATGATGTCCGCGCCGGGGATTTCACGGCCGACGACTTCCGAAGCGACCACGCGATGCGCCTGCAGATCGGACGGCGCACCCGGTTGCGCGGGGGGATACGGGAGCACAAGAGGACGGAACCAAGCTTTCACCGCGTTTTCCCACCACCCCCAGCGGCCGCCTTGCGCGCGGCGCAGCGAATTTTCGCAAGCGACGCGACGCGACGACCGCGGTGCCAGCCAGAGGACCGTGTCGAGAAACGTTCTTTTGTCGCGCAGCGCCACGCTGGCATCGACACGGGTGACGGACAACCGGAGCAGCAGGGGCACGCAGGCGGCCAGATTGGACGCCGTGGTGTTCCGTCCCTTGGTTTTCGGACGAATCGACAGCGCCATGACACGCGCCCGCGGGAATTCCCGCCGCGCCAGTGGCGCGACGTCGGACTTGACCGCGAGCAGGAGATTCTCCTCGCCCGCCTCGCCGGCCAACGCGCGGATGCCGCCGCAGGCCAGCAGGAAGTCGCCGATATTGTCGGGCTTGAGAACGAAGAGACGCACGCTCAGTTCCGTCCGGAACCGGCGTCCGGCGAGGCCCCCGGCTCGATCGCCTCGAGGAAAAGATTCTCCAGCGTGGTCTGCGGGCGTCCGCTCGAGACGACTTGGAGTCCGAGCCCCTCGGCCGCCGCGCGCAATGCATCCAGCTTCTCCGGCGAGACTTGCTCGAGGACCATTTCCGTCCGGTCGCGCACGGAAAGCAAATCCTCCACGCGCCCTTCGCGGACCAATTGGCCGCGCGCCAGAATCCCCACGCGGTCGCAGATTTCCTGCACCTGCGAAAGCAAATGCGAGCAAAGCAGGATCGTTTTGCCGCGCGCCTTGAGCGCGAGGATCAGATCGCGGATCTCGCGCGAGCCCACCGGATCGACACCCGCTGTCGGCTCGTCGAGCACCAGCAGGCCGGGATCCTGCACCAGCGCCTGGGCCAGCCCGATGCGCTGCAGCATGCCTTTCGAGTATCCGCCCACCCGGCGGTCGGCCGCCTCGGTCAATCCGACCAACTCGAGCAATTCTTTGACGCGGCTTTCCAGTCCCGCGCCGCCCAGGCCGCTCAGCTTGCCGAAAAACCGCACGGTCTCTTCCCCGGTGAGAAATTTGTAAAAATAAGGATTCTCCGGCAGGAACCCGACGTCCTTGCGGCTCCGCACCAGCGTGCTGTCCTCGCCGAAGACTTTTGTCTGGCCGCGCGTCGGCGAAACCAACCCGAGCAGAATCTTCAGCGTCGTGCTCTTGCCCGACCCGTTCGGACCGAGGAGTCCGTAAACCTCGCCCGGTTCGACCTTGATCGAAAGATCCCGCACCGCCACCACCCGCTCGCGGCGCATGGGAATTTTGAAGACCTTGGTGAGGTGTTCGATCTGGACGGGGGCGGCACTCATTGCGGGAAAATTCCTACCCTACCCGGCCGCGCTTTCCCATCTTCGATTTTTCCGATGCTCGAAGGAACGCCCGAAGGACATGGAGACTTCGGGATCGCCCTCTTGGTCCCCCGCGGCCTCCGCGGTTTTTTTCTCTCAGAAACGTATCTCGAACCCGCGCAACCCCGGCGGTTTGACAATCTCCGCGGCGGCCTCGCCGCCGATGTGCCCCGCCAGTTCGCTCTCCCGCACCGCCTGGAGAAAACCGTCGACCTCTTCCTCGTCGCCCGAAGCCACCAACTCGACGCGTCCATCGGGCAGATTGCGCACATAACCCGCCAGATCGAAGCCCGCCGCGACCCGCCGGGCCGAGTAACGGAACCCGACACCCTGCACGCGCCCCTCGTAGAAAACCTGCACCGTCTTGCCCATGCCTACACCCGCACCTGCCCCGTGCCGGTGATGAGATATTTGTAGGTGGTCAACTCCTCCAGGCCCATCGGACCGCGCGCGTGGAGCTTGTCCGTGCTGATCCCGATCTCCGCGCCGAAGCCGAACTCGCCGCCGTCGCAGAAACGCGTCGACACGTTCCAGAACACCGCTGCCGAGTCGACCGCGGCGAGGAATTTCCGCGCCGCCGCCTCGTCGGCCGTCACGATCGAGTCGCTGTGATGCGACCCGTAATGCTCGATGTGGTCGACCGCCTGCTCCAGCGAATCGACCACGCGGATGCTCAGGACCAGATCGAGGTATTCCGTGGTCCAATCCTCCTCCGTGGCCGCCTTCGCATCCGCGCCCAAGACCTCGCAGGTGCGCTGGTCACCGCGCAACTCGACGCCCCGGTCGCGCAGGGCTTTGGCCACGGTCGGCAAAAATTCCCCCGCCACATCGCGGTGCACGAGCAGCGTCTCCATCGCGTTGCACACACCCGGGCGCTGGCACTTGGCATTGACCGCGATCTTCTCCGCCATGGCGAGGTCGGCCGCTTTGTCGACATAGACATGACACACCCCGTGGTAGTGCTTGATCACCGGCATACGCGCGTGCTCGACCACCGCTTCGATCAGCGCATGCCCGCCGCGCGGCACGATGACGTCGAGATAACGGTCCATCTGGGCGAGCAACCGCACGCCCTCGCGGTCGGTGAAAGGCACCAGTTGGACGATGTCCGCGGACAACCCGGCTTGGACCGCGCCGGCGGACAAGGCCGTCGCGATGGCCGCATTGGTGTGGATCGCCTCCTTGCCCCCGCGCAGGATGCAGGCATTGCCCGACTTGACGCACAACACGGCCGCATCGGCTGTCACATTCGGACGCGATTCGTAAATGATCCCCACCACCCCGATGGGCACGCGCAGCTTGGTGATCTGCATGCCGTTCGGACGCGTCCATTGACGGATGATTTCCCCGCAGGGATCGGGCAAAGCGGCCACTTCGCGCACTCCGGTGGCCATGGCGTGGATCCGTGCCGTGTCGAGTTTGAGCCGGTCCACAGCGGCCGCATTCAAACCGTAGCCCGGCGCCGCTTGAAGATCCCGGACGTTGGCCGCGACAATGGCGGCCCCCGCCGCTTCGATGGCGTCGGCCATGGCCATCAGGGCCGCATTTTTCCGGTCCTCGCTGCACAGGGCCAAGGCCCGCGCCGCTGCCCGGGCCCGGCGGCCCATGCCCTCGATTTGCTCTGCCAGATTCGCCGCTCCCATGGCCGGCCAATATCCGCCGCAGCGCACCGGGGTCCAAACCATTTCTGGCCGGCGGGAAAATTTTCCTGCCTTTGCCCGCCCCGCGGATATGCTGACCGGGCCGTTCCGCATGGATCCCGTCCGCGATTTCCCCCGACCGCTCAGCATCCTCATGCTGGAAAGCAGCAGGCACTGGGGCGGACAGGAGGATCGCCTCATCCGCGAGGCCCGCTGGCTGCGAAAGAAGGGTCACCGCGTCATGCTGGCCTGCAACGAGGACGCCGCCATCGCCCCGCGGGCCCGGGCTGCCGGGGTGGACGTCCGCCCGGTGCCGATGCGCGCCAATGTCGATGTGCCGGGATTGATCCGACTGGCCAACCTCGTGCGGAGCGAGAAACCCGACGTGCTCCACGCCCACAGTTCGAAGGACGCCTGGTTCGCCTTCTGGTTCCACCGTCGAGGGATACCGGTCGTGCGCTCGCGCCACATGACTTTGCCCGGCACGATGCGGCGCGGACGGCGCTTCATCTACCGCCGCGGTTGCCGGCGTCTCATCGCCTCGGCGCAATTCATCGCGGACAACATGCGCGACTCGATCGGCGTTCCCGCCGGACGCATCGATGTGATCGGCGAAGGCGTCGACACGGAGGAATTCCAACCCGGCGACGGGTCCGCTTTCCGCCGCGAATTCGGCATCCCTTCCACCGCACCGCTCTTCGCCATCGTGGCCATGCTGCGCGGCGAGAAAGGGCACCGTACCCTCCTGCACGCCGCGCGCGAGGTGCTGCGGAAGCATCCCGACGCGCGGTTCGCGGTGGTCGGCGGGCCCGTGGCCTCGGACTCCATCGAACTCGAACTGCGCGAAATCCTGCGGGACAACTTTTCCGGACTCGATCCCCAGCCCGTGGTCATGACCGGCTTCCGCGAAGACATCGCGAACGTCATGCGCGCCATCGACTGCCTCGTGGTCCCGTCGGCCGAAGAAGCGCAGACTCTCGTCATTCCCCAGGCCTTCGCCACGCGCAAACCCGTCATCGGCTCGCGCGTCGGGGGTATTCCCGAACTGGTCGAGGAAGGTGTCACCGGACTGCTCATCCCGCCGCAGGACCCCGCCGCTTTGGCCGCCGCGATGGACACCATCATCACGCAGCCCGTCATGGCAGCACGCCTGGCGCAGGCGGGTTACGAACTGGCCCGCCGGGAACTGGCCATCGACAACAAGATGAACCTCCTGCTCGAGTCCTACCGGAAAGGTCTCGCGGGGCCAACCTGAGGCCCGACTGGCTTCTCGCCCCGCGGACCGGCCGCGCTACATTGGAGACCGCCATGCCGACCGATGATCTCTTTGCCGCGGAATCCCCGCAGGTCCCCGCAGCCCACGCGCCGCTGGCCGAACGCATGCGGCCGCGTTCGCTCGGGGAATACGCCGGACAGGAACACATCCTCGGCCCCGGCAAACTCCTCCGCCGCGCCGTCGAGGCGGACCGGTTTTCGTCTGTTGTCCTCTACGGACCGCCGGGGACCGGCAAGACCAGTCTGGCCGAAATCATCGCCCGCACGACCAATGCCCGCTTCGAGCGCCTCAGCGGGGTGGAAAGCACCGTGGCCGAGATACGCAAGGTCATGGCCGCCGCGGCCCTGCGCCTGTCGCGCGACGGAACACGCACCGTTTTGTTCATCGACGAAATCCACCGCTTCAACAAAGCGCAGCAGGACGTCCTCCTGCCCGACGTCGAACGCGGCACGGTGCGCCTCATCGGGGCCACGACGATGAACCCGTTTTTCTACGTCAACAGCCCGCTGGTCTCCCGCTCGCTGGTCTTCGAACTGCGTCCGCTCTCCCCCGCGGATTTGCGTGCACTGATGGACCGCGCCTTGGCCGACACGGAACGCGGACTCGGCGGGCGAAACATCACCCTCCACGCGGACGCCGCCACCCACCTCTCGGAGATCTGCGACGGCGACGCCCGTCGCTGCCTCAATGCGCTGGAACTCGCCGCCCTGACCACCGGGCCGGACGACACGGGCGCCGTCCACCTGACCCGCGCGGTCATCGAGGAGAGCATCCAGCGCAAGGCCGTGGTCTACGATGCCGGTGACGATGCCCATTATGACACAATCAGCGCTTTCATCAAAAGCATCCGCGGCAGCGATCCCGATGCCGCGCTTTACTGGCTGGCCAAGATGCTCCATGCCGGCGAAGACATCCGCTTCATCGCGCGGCGCCTCGTTATCGCGGCCAGCGAGGACATCGGGCTGGCCGACTCGCGCGGGCTGCTTGTCGCGGTGGCCGCGCAGCAAGCCTGCGAATTCGTCGGACTCCCCGAAGCCCGGATTCCCCTCGCCCACGCCGCCGTCTATCTGGCCACCGCGCCGAAGAGCAACACGGCCTACACGGGACTCCTCGCCGCGCTCTCCGACCTGCAGAAAGGCCGCACCTTGGCCGTGCCGGAGCATCTCCGCGACAAACATCCGAAAACCTCCGGCGACACGGACCCTGCGCCGGGCTACAAATACTCGCACGACTTCCCCGACGCCTACGTCCCCCAGGCCTACCTCCCCGAAGGACGCGTCTTCTACCAGCCGTCCGACCGCGGCGAAGAAAAACGCATCGCCGAACGCCTCGCGCACTGGCGGACGCTCTTCGAGCAGGCGCGCGCGTCATCGTTCCAAGTGTAGCGGCGGTCTATGACCGTCGGAACATATTTGGCGAGAAAGGCACCGACGGTCACAGACCGCCGCGACAAAATTCCCTACTTGCCCGCCAACGTGACCAAGGCCCCGTAATGCTCCGGACGCCGGTCGCGGAAAAACCCCCACTGCGCGCGCTGGTTGCGGATGGCGTCGAGATCGAAGGTATGGGTGAGCACTGCTTCGCTGGTGCGGTCCGCTTCGGCGACCTTCGCCCCGGTTTCGTCCGCGATGAAAGACGACCCGTAGAAAGTCATCTCGGAATTCCTGCCCTTCTCCGCACCGATGCGATTCGAGGCCACGACCGGCACCATGTTCGAAGCCGCGTGGCCTTGCATGGCGCGCTGCCAGTGCCCGCTCGAATCCCAGTCGGGAAATTGCGGTTCGGTGCCGATCGCCGTGGGATAAAGCAGCACCTCGGCGCCACCGAGGACGAGACAACGCGCGGTCTCGGGGAACCATTGGTCCCAGCAGATACCGAGTCCGACTTTGCCGAACCTGGTGTCCCACACGCGGAATCCGGTGTCGCCGGGATTGAAGTAATACTTTTCCTGGTAGCCCACGCCGTCCGGGATGTGCGTCTTGCGGTAGAGACCGAGCATCTTCCCGCCGGCGTCAATCATGGCGACCGAATTGAAATAGGCCTGGTTGTCGCGCTCGAAGAAGCTGAAGGGCAGGACGATGTCCAATTCGCGGGCCAGCGCCTGGAATGCGGCGATGCCTTCGTTGCCTTCGACCGGACGCGCCAGCTCGAAATACGCCGGCAGCTGGTCCTGGCAAAAGTAGGGCGTTTCGAAAAGCTCCTGGATGAGAACGATGTTCGCGCCCTGCGCGGCGGCTTGGCGGATCAACTTTTCCGCGCGGTCGAGGCTCTCCGCCCGGTCCTGGCCGCAGGCCATCTGCGTGGCCGCCAAAGTGACGTTGCGCATGGCGGACAGATCAGGCGCTTTCTTTTTTGCGCAGGCGCAAGGTGATGCGTTTCATCCGCGCGTGGTCGTCCGGGCTCCAGCTTTGGATTTCCGGATCATCCTTGAAGGCCTGGTGGACCAGCCAGCGGTCATAGGCGTTGAGCGGCTCGGTCTGCAGGGGTTTGCCGCGCTCTTTGACCAAGTCGGCGATGGCGCGCATTTTCTCCACCAGCCGGTCGTTGCGCATGGCGCGGCGGTGTTCGACGTCGACGATGACACGCGGGGCCTCGGGGTCGCCGGCCTGCAGGAGACGGTTGAGCAGATACTGGATGTCCTCCAGCGTTTCGTCGTTGGGGCCGGTCAGCAGATCGGCATCGCTCGTGTAGATCTGCAGGACGAGCCCGTGCTCGTTGGGCTGCTCCTCGATCTGCACGGCAAAACCGAGGTAGCCGAGCATGGTGTCGAGGATCTCTTTCGGCGTCATGCCCCGGATCTTCGTTTCTTCCCTTTGCCCGCCTCAAGCGCTTTCTTTTGCCCCACGGCTTTCTTTTCGAGGACCGGGAGCGGCTTGTTGCGCGTGGCGTAGAGCTGGATGATGGAGATGAGGTTCTGCGTCGTCCAGTAGAGCGAGAGGGCCGAGGCGAAGTTGTAGGCGAAAAGGATGAAGATCAGCGGCATGAACATGAACATGCGCTGCTGCACGGCATCGCCCGTCTTGGGCGTGATGTGCATCTGCCAGAGCATGGTCAGGGCCATGAGGATGGGCAGGATGTTGACCGGAAATCCGAAGATGTGGCCGACGGTGTCGGGCTGGGAAAGGTCGTTGACCCAGAGGAAAGACGAATTGCGCAGCTCGATGGCCGTGCCGAGCATGGAATAGAAACCGAAGAAGATCGGGATCTGGATGAGCATCGGGATGCAGCCGCTGAACGGATTGACCCCGTAATCCTTGTAGAGCTTCATCAGCTCCTGGTTCATTTTCGTCGGGTCGTCTTTGTATTTCTCCCGCAGCTCGGTCATTTTCGGCGAGAGCGCGGCCATGCGGCGCATCGAGTCGGTCGCTTTGTTCTGCAACGGCCAAAGCAGGGCCTTGATGATGATGGTCAGCGCGATGATGGCCGCGGCGAAGTTGCCGAGCAGGCCGTGGAGCGCGTTCATCGAGTAGAGGAGGATTTCGCTGACCCATTTGAAGATGCCGAAGTTCATCACTTCCTGCTCGCCCTGCCCGAGCTTGGACAGCCGTCCGAGATCTTTCGGACCGGTGTAGATGCGGAAGGTCCACGTTTTCGTCTGGCCCGGTTCGAGAGCGAACCCCGGCAACCCGAGCGCGCCCTCGATGCCGAAAACCTTTTTCTCCGCGTCCCCGCCGTGCAGCAGGTCGATACGCCGGGCCCAGACCGCCGTGCCCGGATCGCCGGAGGTCACGGCGACGATGTTGGCGAAATACTGGTTCTTGGCCGCCGCCCAGCCGATCTTGTCCGACTTCTGCTCGTAGAAATTCTGCGCGGCGCGCAGTTCGATGCCGGTCAGGGGAATCGAGCTTTCGTTGAACCAATTGACGTCGGTGAAAGTCGCCTTCCCGTCGCGATACCAGTCGAAACCGGTATACATCGTCATGTCGTTCGAGTGGACCGGAGCCGCGCCTCCGGTGCTGACATAAAACCCGGGCCGCTGCAGCGGGGTCGCCCCCTCGTTGGTGAAGTCGAGGGTCAGGTTGACCACATAATCGCCCCGGCCTTGGTCGGCTTCCGACACGACGTACGTCTTGCGGATCTGCAGGCCGTCGGGTTGCCGGCGGACAAAGACCGCCTCGTTCGGCGCGCCGGGGGCGACGGCGGCAAACCCGCCCAAGGGGGTGCCGGCCTGCTCGCCCAAAGTGCCGATGGGCAAGGCCTGCGGCAGGTTGAGCGCGACCTTGGCTCCGTTTTCACCGAGGTGATCGAGCAATTCGACCGAAGCGATGCCGCCCGTGTCGTCCGTGAACCGGAAATCGGCCAACCCCGTCGTGACCGTGCGCGTCTCGCGCGGCGCGGAAGGCGGCGCCGGAGCAGGCGCCACCGGGGCGACAGCGGCCGGCACCGGTGTTGCGGCGGCCGGCGCGGCGGGCGTAGTCGCCGGGGCCGCGGCAGCTTGCGCCGATTCCGCCGCCCGTCGCTGCTCGGCCAGTTGCTCCGGCGTGGGCGCGTAGTATTGCACGTAAGCCCACTGCCACAGCCCGAGAGCCGCGATACAGGCCAAGACGACGATCCAAGCCTTGCGGTCCATCAGCGCAGGACCTCCGTCAGACAAATCTCACGGGCCGGCGGCACCGGATCGCAGCCGCAACCGCCCCACGGGTGACAGCGGCCGATTCTTTTCAGGCCCAGCCAGCCTCCGCGCACGGCCCCGTGGGTTTCCACCGCTTCAAGAAAATACTCCGAGCAACTGGGCAAGAAGCGGCAACCCGAGCCCGGTCCGCCGAGCCAAAGAAGGAAAGGCGAGACCGTCCATTGGTAAAGACGGATGAGGCAGCGGACCAAGACCTTCATGCCTTCAAATATCCGGCGCGCGCGGCCAGCGCACGCCATTCCTCGGTGAGTGCGGCAAAGGTCGCGCGCACCGCGGCGCGGCGCAGGACAACGACCATCCACAATCCGGCCGGGAGCAACGGGCGGTGAACCCGGAAAATTTCGCGCAGCCGGCGCCGGGCCCGGTTGCGTTCCACGGCCGAGCCGGTGCGACGGGCCGCGATGACCCCGAACCGCGCGGGTTCGGAGAGGGGGGCTTGCCAGGTGCCGAGGACCATGAAATTGCCGTGCTGAGACTTGCCCTGTTCCCGCACCGCGGCGAATTCCGCGCGGCGTGTCAGCCGGGCCGGCTTCGGCAAGGTGAGCGCAGCCATTCAAGCCGCCCGGTGGAACGGGGCAACCGGTCAAGCGCCGGTGTGACGCGCGTATTGCACCTCGGCGCCCTTGGGCAGGAGGCGCTTGCGGCCGCGCTGACGGCGACGGGCGAGCGTGGCGCGTCCGCCTTTGGTTTTCATGCGGGCACGGAAACCGTGCTGGCGTTTGCGGGTGCGCTTGGAAGGTTGGTAAGTTCGTTTCATGGGACAGAAAGTTCGTGCCGCAACCGTGGCAGACCGTCCAATATGGGGAAACGGGGGCCGGATGTCAAACAATCCCTCCCGCCCCTGAAGCCATGCCCCGCGAATTCCTTCTGGTCGACGCCCATAACCTGATCTTCGCCACTCCCGACCTGGCCACCCTCCACCGGCGCAACCCCTTGGCCGCCCGCGAACAATTGGTCCGGCTTCTGGAACACTACCAGGACGCCTCCGGAGTCCGCGCAGTGGCTGTCTTCGACGGCGGCACGCAAACCAAGACCAACGCGGGCCTGTCCGGACCGGCCGGCGTGCAGGTCTTTTACCCGCGAGCCGGACAAACCGCCGACGCCATTATCGAACGCCTCGTCGCCAAATACGCCGCCACCCACCGCCTCACCGTCGCGACCAACGACAACCTCATCCGCACCGCCGCCGCTGCCGCGGGAGCCTCGACCATGGACAGCGAAACGCTCCTCGACGAGATCCGGCGCGCCGAATCCGACCTCGCCGCCAGCCTGGAGAAACTGCGGCGAAAAAAGTGAAACTCAAGGCGACGGCGTGAACAGATCCCACGTGGTGCCCGCATCGTCGACCCACGGCACGTCGTATTTGTAAATCGTGCAGTGCTGGCGCTCGCCGAACGCGCCGCGCTCGACGACCGCCGGCTTGGCTCCGTCGATGCCGAAATCGAAGGCCACGATGCGCGACCCCGGCTTCATCCGGCGCAGTTGCGGGATCAACCCGCGCAGCAGATCCGGTTGCAAATAAAGGAAGACCACATCGGCATCGCGAAAGTCGGTCTGGTAAATGTCGCCTTCGACGATGGTCACCAGTTTCTCCACCCCGCCCCGCTTGGCATTTTCCCGCGACCTCGACACCTGCTCCGGATCGATGTCCACACCCACCGCTTCCACCCCGTGCCGCTGCGCCGCGGTGATGACAATACGGCCGTCGCCGCAGCCCAGATCGTAAATTTTGTCCCCGGGCTGGATTTCCGCCAGCTCCACCATGCGATCGACCGCGGCCTGCGGCGTCGGCACGGTGAGACGCTCGCCGGCCGGGGCGGGCGCAGTCGCCGCGAGGAGGAAAATCAAGACAACGCGCAGCATATCAGGCGGCCGCGCGCTCGCGGTTGAGCCACACCTTGCACGCGCTCTTCATGCGCGTGAGGATGTAGTAGACGGTCTGGCTGCGCTGACGCACCAACTGCGCTCCGACGATTTTCGGCACGAAATCGGCCGGCACTTCCATCACCTCCTCGATCGAAGCGCCCTCGAATCCCTTGCAGAGGATCGCCGTCATGGCCCGCGTCAGGGTCTGCACCTGCGGACCCAAGGTGATCCGGAAACGCACCTTGCGGTCGGGATCCACCGAAAGAAAGACGCCCACCGTGTCGGTGCACTCCTCGTCCTTGCGCACATCCTCGAGACTGAAGGTCTCACCCTCCCTCGGCGCCTGTGCCGCGGCCTGGTCCGCGTAAGCGATGAGCGTCTCGCGCTTCTCCTCCTCGGGCAAATGTTCGAAGAGATCGATGATCTGCTGGAGCTTCGGTGGATAGGACATCGGGGGAGTTTACCGTTGGCAGTATTCAGTTTTCAGCCAGAACGAAAGGCAGCGCTTTGGTCTTTCCCGAATTTCAGCTTTCAGCGTTTCAGCTTTTTTCCCTCACTCGCCGGTCGCGATCGGGGCACGCACGCGGTTGCCCCACTCGGTCCAGGAGCCGTCATAATTGCGAACTTTGTCGTAGCCGAGAAGATAAGTCAGCACGAACCAGGTGTGGCTCGAGCGCTCGCCGATGCGGCAATAGGCCACGATGTCGGTGTGCGGAGCCAAACCGCAGCCCTGCGTGTAGATTTTCTCCAGTTCCTCCCGGGATTTGAAAGTCCCGTCGTCGTTGACCGCCGCTTTCCACGGCACGCTGCGCGCGCCCGGCACGTGGCCGCCGCGCAGGACGCCTTCCTGCGGGTATTCGGGCATGTGCGTGATCTCACCGCGGAACTCGCCCGGGGAACGCACGTCGATCAGAGGCAACTGCGCGTCGCTGTGCTTCTTCGCATCCTCGTAAAAGGCGCGGATCTCCGCGTCTCGGCGCACCGACGGCACCGGGTAGTCGACCGGCGCATAGTGCGGCTTCTCGCGAGTGAGCGGACGCCCCTCCGCCACCCATTTGTCGCGTCCGCCATTCATGATTTTGACGTTCTGGTGTCCGAAGAGGCGGAAGACCCACAGCGCGTAGCAGGCCCACCAGTTCGATTTGTCACCGTAGAAAATGCAGGTTGTCTCCGGACCGATTCCGTTCCTCGAGCAGACCGCGGCGAATTCCGCCGGCGAAATGTAGTCCCGCACCGTCTGGTCCTGCAGGTCCGCGCGCCAGTCGATGTGGACCGCGCCTGGCAGGTGTCCGGTGTCATAAAGCAGCACGTCCTCGTTGCTCTCGACAATGCGCACCGACGGTTCGTCGAGGTGCGCGGCCACCCACTCGGTGGACACAAGGGCTTCGGGATGGGCGTAATCTTTTGGGCTCATAAACGGGAAAGTGACCGGCGGCTCCGATAGAATGGTTCCCGCAAGGGCGAGGGACAAGGAAAAGGCTGCGCCGGAAAACGGAGGGGGTGGGATTGATTGCCTGCGGCAATCTTTCCATTTATGCGGCCTACGGCCGATGACAAGGAGGAGCCATGGCTCCTGAGGTGGGATTGGTCGCCTGCGGCGACCTGTGCTTCGCGCTCGAACTGCGTTCTCATCCCACGGAAGGGTTTCAAGTCGGCTGCGCCGGAAAACGGAGGGGGTGGGATTCGAACCCACGGAGACTTGCGACTCTTCGGTTTTCAAGACCGATGCATTAAACCGCTCTGCCACCCCTCCTCTTCGGAACAAGGGGAAAATTATCCGCAGACTGGGTGGTTGTCCATCTCGCGGGGCGACGCCCCCGCGACCTGCCGCGTCACCTCCCCCCAAGAAAAAACCGCCGCCCGGAAACCGGACGGCGGTTGTGAATTTATGATTGAAGAAACCTATTCGAGTTTCTGCTGCACGTCTTCGCCGACGGCTTTCACGCCTTCGCCGACTTGCTCGACCGCGCTGCCCGCGGCCTTGAGCGTGTCTTTGGTTGCATCGTAAGCACCTTCGACACCGGTTTGGATGGCGGAGCCGGTGGCATCCATTGTGGCACCGACATCTTGGGCCACTCCGCTCGCCACATCCTGGGTGGCGCTCCAAGTCCCCGCAGCGGCATCCTTCACCGCCGACCCGGCGGCATCGAGCGATGCGCCAACATCTTGGGCCGTGCCTTGGGCCACATCTTTGACCGCCTCACCGGTCGCGTCGACCGCGGCAGCGGTGCCCGCCGCAGCATCCTTGGTGGCATCCCAAGCACCTTCGGCAACAGCGGAGGTGCCTTCGGCCGTGGCCTGGACGGCCTCGCCGGCTTTCTCGACGGTTTTTTGGACGTCTTGGCCGACTTGATCGCAAGCTGTCAAGCCGAGCACGGTGGTGGCGGAAACGAGAGTTAGGAGATTTAATTTCATAGCAATTTCAAAGTTGGCGACTCCACGCTCGAGGGGCAACCCCTTTTTGCAAAATAATCGCGTGAACTAATCAGCGCCGGCTGACTCCTAAGGTAGGATTGGTCGCCCGTAGGGACTTTCCATGTTTGCGACCTGCGGCGGGGATATGGAACTGCCGGATCCTGAGGTAGGATTGGTCGCCTGCGGCGACCTTTCCAATTTTGCCGCCTGCGGCGGGGATATGGAACTGCCGGATCTTGAGGTGGGATTGGTCGCCTGCGGCGACCTTTCCAATTTTGCCGCCTGCGGCGGGGAGCTCGGACTCTCAGTAGCCAACCTGACGGCTGGCTCCTGAGGTAGGATTCGAACCTACGACCAATCGGTTAACAGCCGACCGCTCTACCACTGAGCTACTCAGGACTTCGCACCGGAATGAGGCAAAGAAACAGGCTCGTGCCATGCTGTCAAGATTTCGACGGCCACGCCTTCACGACCGATGTAGGCAGCATTCGGTTTTGACCTGATCCTCACGTTTCGTTAAACCGCCCGCGATGGGCGAGGAGAACGGACAAGAAACTATCTTCCAAGGACTTGGCGTGTCGTCGGGTATCGCCGAGGGCGAGGTCGTCGTGCATTGGCAGGACGAGGAGGAAATTCCCCTGCGCGACATCGGCCTCGAAGATATTCCGGGCGAGATCGAGCGCTTCGAGGCGGCCCTCATCGCCACGCGGCAGGAACTCCTCGATATCCAACAAAAAATCGCGGGCGCCATTGGCGCGGCGGACGCCGGCATTTTCGACGCCCATCTGCTCGTGGTCGAGGACCGCACCCTGATCGACGAGGCTCTGCGTGGCCTCGAACGGGACCTCCACAACATCGAATTCGTTTTCCACCAGGTCGCCGAAAAATACTGCCGCACCCTCGCGGCCATCGACGACCCCTACCTGCAGGAACGCGTGGTCGACATCGAGGACGTCACCCGCCGCGTCATCCGCCACCTCCTCGGCAAATCCCGCGAGGAATTCCACAAACTCGACCGCCCGCACATCATCGTCGCGCACAACCTCACGCCGTCCGACACCGCCCTGATCAACCGCGACCTTGTCCGCGGCTTCGTCACCGAACAGGGCAGTCGCACCTCGCACAGCGCCATCATGGCGCGTTCGCTGGGCATCCCCGCCATCGTCGCCCTGCCCGGCATCTGCAGCGCCCTCACCACCGGCGACCGCGTCCTGCTCGACGGCTACAGCGGCAAGCTCGTCCTCGGTCCCTCCGCGCAGACCCGCTACGAATACGGCCAGATCGAAAGCCGCAAGGTCGAGGTCGAGCACCAACTCGAAGCCATCCGCGAGACGCGCTCGGAAACACGCGACGGCAAACACATTGTCCTCTCGGCCAACATTGAACTGCCCTCCGAACTCGACGCCGTGACCCGCTCCGGCGCCGAGGGCGTCGGCCTCTTCCGCACCGAATTCCTCTTCCTCAACCGCCCGCAACCGCCCTCGGAAGACGAGCAATACGAGGCTTACCGGCTTGTCGCGGAGAAATGCGCCCCCCACGGCGTGATCATCCGCACCCTCGATATCGGCGGGGACAAACTCATGCACCTGTCCGACCAGCCCGCGGAAGACAACCCCTTCCTCGGCTGCCGCGCCATCCGCCTCTGCCTCGCGCAGCCCGAACTGTTCAAACCCCAGCTCCGCGCCATCCTGCGCGCCGGCGCCCACGGCCACGTCCGGCTGATGTATCCCATGATCGGCCAGACCGACGAAATCCGCCGCGCCAACGCCTTGCTCGAGGAATGCAAAGGCGAACTGGCCGAGCGTCAGGTCCCTTACTGCCACGACATCGAAGTCGGCAGCATGGTCGAACTGCCCGCCGCCATGCTCATCGCCGACCAGTTGGCCAAGGAAGTGAAATTCCTCAGCGTCGGCACCAACGACCTCGTGCAATACACCATGGCCGTCGACCGCGGCAACGAACGCATCGCCCACCTCTACCAACCGACGCATCCCGCCGTGCTGCGCCTCCTCGCCATGGCCGCCAAGGCCGCCCACGACCACGGCATCTGGATCGGCGTGTGCGGCGAGATGGCGTCGGAAATCCATCTCACGCCGCTGCTTCTCGGGCTCGGCATGGACGAACTCAGCGTCGTCACCGCCGCCGTCCCGCGCGTCAAGAAAGCCGTGCAATCCCTCGACGCCAAAGGCTGCGGCGAAATGGCTTGCCAGGCGTCCGGCATGACCGATCCGCAGGCCATCGAAGAGTTCTGCCGCACCTACGCCAAGAAGCATTACCCCGAACTGTTCGATTGCTGAGCCTTCCGGCACCCTCTGAAATCTCAAATTTCCAATTTGAAATCCAAAGGTCCCTTCCGGCTGAAAACCGGACACTGAGCCGAGTCTTCGAGACGGGCCTTAGCCAACACTGTAAACTCCTCCTCTTTTGCGCCTCACCGACATCCGCACCGCGCTCGATGAGCTGCAAATGCGTCCGACGAAAAGCCTCGGACAAAATTTCCTCCACGACCAGAACCTCGCCCGCGCCATCGCCGCGGCCGCGGTGCCGGACCGCGCCGCGTTCGCCGTGGAAATCGGGCCCGGCCTCGGCTCGCTCACCGCCCCGCTGCTCGAGCGTTGCGACCGCCTCCTCCTCATCGAGAAAGACGCCCGCCTCGCCGAATGGTTGCGCGGCAAATTTCCCGCCGACCGCGTCGAGATCCTCTGCACCGATGCCATCGATTTCGACTGGCGTCCGCTCCTCCAGCACGGCCCCTTTCCGCTGGCCGGCAACCTTCCTTACTACGCGACGTCCCCGATCCTGCGCAACTGGCTCACCCCCTGCTCGCCGGTCAACCGCGCCGTCTTCGCCGTGCAGGACGAATTCGCGGCCCGCCTCGCCGCCGGTCCGGGCGGTCCGGACTACAGCGCACTGACCGTCCGCACGCAGCGAGTGTGGACCGTGCACCGCGAGCGTTCCCTCCCGCCCTCCGTGTTCCACCCCGCCCCGGGAGTCGACTCCGCCCTCGTTCTCCTCGAGCGCCGCACTCCGCGCGAATTCCCGCCGGTCCGCGCCGTCTTCTTCGACGACCTCGTGCAACGCGGCTTCAGTCAGCGCCGCAAGCAATTGAAGTCCCTGCTCAAGGCCGACGCCACAGCGTGGACCTCGTGGTGCGCCGGACAAAGCCTCCCGCCCACCTGCCGCGCCGAAAACCTCTCCGTGGCGCAATGGATCGACCTTGCCCGCACCCTCGATCCCGCCGCCGCCACGCCCGCGCAGCATGACGGCGAACAATTCGACGTGGTCGACGAGAATGACCATGTCATAGCCACCCGGCCCCGCACCGAGGTGCACGGAAAAAGTCTCCTCCACCGCGCCGTCCACATCCTCGTCTTCAACCAACAGGGCGGACTCCTTCTGCAAAAGCGCTCCGCTTGGAAAGACCGCGAACCCTCGAAGTGGGACTCCAGCGCGGCCGGACACCTCGAGCCCGGCGAAACCTACGAAGGCGGCGCCATCCGCGAAACCGAAGAGGAACTCGGCATCCGCCCCAAGCTCACGCCGCTCGGCAAAATCCGCGCCTGCTCCAACACCGGCCAGGAATTCGTCGAGGTCTTCACCGCGCAGCACGAAGGTCCGTTCATCCTGCCGCCCGCCGAAATCGAAGACGCCCTCTTCCTCCCTCTCGAGGAAATCCAAACCTGGCTAACCGCCCGCCCCCAAGACTTCGCCCCGGGTTTTTGGGAAGTGTGGAAGAAGTTGAGGGTTGAGCGCTGAGGGAAGCGGACCAAGCCGGCCACCGCCATCACGTCAGGCCGTCGTGCCGGATATCACGCGGAAGCCCTCGCGCCTCGCCGTTCGGGCTAGCGCGTCATCCAGCGTAACGAACTCCAACTCTGCAACCTCGTTTGCACCCAAGACAACGGCGGCCGCAAGCTGCAACGAATCAGCCGCGCGCAAGGAGTGCGTGAAGAGCAAGCGGCGGGAACAGGCGCGCACCGCTGCGGTGGGCAGAACCTCATGCGCCCGTCTCATCAACTTCTGCAAGTTGGCCAACGCTTCGTCGGTTGTCGCCGGCGGCCAACCTGCTTCCCTTTCCCGGCGCGCCAGCGCCGACCAACATTCCGTCGGCGTTCCCCACCACACCGCCATTTCGTGATCCTCCGCGAATACACGACTCATCGCGGCACTTCCCGCTTCCTCGATGAGGAGGGGCAGCAAGGCCGAACTATCCCAAAATTTCATCGCCCCGAACGCCGCTCTTCCAACAGTGCCGCGACAACCTTGGCCCCGCCTTTGGGCGCGCGAGCCGGTTTCAATTCAAGCGGCTCGTCGAGCCCGGTTGCCAGCCGAACCTCGCCCCGCCGCGCCAGTTCCGCCAGCCGCGCATTCCACCCGCCACTCTCGGAGCAACCGGACCGGTAAGGCACCAACTTCGCCACCGGCTGATTCCGGTCGGCAATGACAACCTCCTCACCACCCTTGACCCGCTCCAAGTAGCTACTCAGCTGGCTCTTTGCAGTCGAAATATTGGTCTGAATCATATGACTATGTTAGTCTTATTTTTCTAACCGTCAACGTCCGCGGGCAAGTTTCTCTCTGTAAGCTGCCGCTGAAAACTGAACACTGAACACCGCCAACTGTCCGGCGGGGCCCCGCCGGACTACAGGAAAACCCTATCGAAAAACACCGGATCGGGGAAATTGAGGGGTCGCGGGGCCCGACTTAACTTGGCCTCGTTATGAAAAAACACACCACACTCAAATCAAAGTTCAACTCGGCCTTCAGCTTGGTCGAACTTCTCGTTGTCATCGCGGTTATCGCCGTCATTGCGGCCATCGCGATTCCGAACATCACCGGTGCCCGCGACGCGGCAGTCGCTGCTCAAGAAAGCTACGATCAAGCTACTGTCGATCGTATCTTGGCGCAAGCCTTGGCCGCCGGTGCGACCAGCGATGGAACTCCGACCGGCGATGCGCCCACAGCGGCCGCCTTGCAGGCCGGCACCACGTTCCAGACGGCGGAGGGCGTGATCTTCAGCCTGCAGGCGCAATAAGAGGATTCCCGCTTCTTCAGGAACCAACAATCGAAAGGGCGGGCGAAAGCCCGCCTTTTCTATTTGACCCGGACCTCGCGCGGCCGAATGTTCGAAAGAAGGTTGAAATGAAACCGACAAAGAGCACAAAGGATCGAAGCTTGGTCGGCTTCAGCCTGATGGAGATGCTATTGACCGTGGCGATCATCGGAGTCGTTGCCGTCATGCTCATCCCCGCAATATCGCCGATGAAGCAAGGCTCGTCCGTGCAAGTCGCCCGTCAGCAGCAGGCCGAGCTACAAACCGCCTTGGGCAGCTGGATCGCAGCAACCTCGTCCGGACCCGGCGGACTCGCCGCCGCCCGAGGCACCTACAACAGCGCCGGAAGTAAACTTGCGCTCCTCCAAAACTACCTCCAGCCGTCGACCTATTCCATGTTCAGCGGCAGCGGCAGCGGCGTGACCAGCGATGCATTGACCGCAGCCGGGGCCAGCCTTCAGTTTTCTTCTTGGGGCGTGGACGACGCGCCCTCTGTCAACTGGGTCGGACAATGAAAACCAAAAACTTCCCCCGTCAGGCCTTCAGTCTGCTCGAACTCCTCGTCGTGATCGTCGTGCTGGGCGTGGTGCTTTACTTCGCCTTCCCCAACATCGTGCAAATGCGCCGCGACAGCGAAGACAACCTCGCCCGCGCCCGCGCCGAAATGCTCAATTTGGCGGCCGCTGCCTATTTCCAAGCCGTCGGCGACCGTCCCACCGCCCGGGCCAACTGGGCCGCCGCCGGAAGCGACGAAGCGCGCTACTCGACACTGCTCAAACCTTACATCGCCTTTCCCACGGCCAGTTTGGCTGGGTTCATGCCCAGCACCGACTACACGGTGGTCTTCAATCCAGAGGACCCGTTGCTCAACAAAGCAGAACTCTTCGGTCCCAGCGGCCAGATCAGTTACTGAGGCGCGGCTACGGCGCTCGCCGCCAGGACTGCATAGGACGGCGCCGTGGCATTTGCCAAGCCACCCCTTTCGCTCCACCCCCTCCAGTGCTATGTATTCCCCGTAACCCGCGGGACCAGAATCTATGCCCACCGCCCTTCTCGATCCGGAACTGCCGGGCGCCCTCGAATCGAGGGGCCTGACAGCGCCGCTGAACGTGCCGGAAAACGTGCGAAATTTGCACTCCGCGCTGGCCCTGGCCAACGGCGTGCCGGAGGAAGAGTCGCTCGAATGGCTGGCTGGCAAGTTCGGCCTGCTGCCCTACGTTTCGTCGCGTCCGGCCATTGCGGTGCAGACGGAAAGCGCCTTCCGGAATCTGGCCTCCGCCTTCCAGGACAAGGAAGAAGAACCATGGGTTCCGGTCGGAACGATTGGGCCGCTGCTCATTCTCGGACACTACAATCCCGCGGCCAAACCCTGCTACGGCATTCCCGAGGCTTTCACCACGCGCGTTCTCCTCGAGCAAAGGCAATACCAAGGATTCCAAGAGGTCCTCGAAGAGCGCCTGAAGGCCAAGCTCCTCGTCCCCCGCACGGAACCGCTTCATCCGCGCGCACTCTCACCCGGGTCCTCGCCCGAGACAGCACTCAAATGGCTGCTCGCCGAATACCCGTTCGGCCCGGAAGAACGCAACCGCCTCGAAGGCTGCCTCGAACCCCTTGCAGCCGTGGCCGCCAACCATGTCATCGGTCTCAAGTCGCTGCCGCCCGGATTCGGCACCGCGCTCCGCTATCTCTGCACCGGCGAAGCCGTATTCAACGCCACCCTCGCCCCGCGCCAGAGCGAATTTCCCGACACCCTGCTCGAGAAGCACGGCGTCTTCCCTCTCTACATCGGGCGCAAAACCGTCTGCTTGCTCAGCAGCCAGAAGGAAATCTTCGCCTTCGAGGACGAGTGGCTGGCCGCGAACACCGACAGCCGCACCTTCCGAACCGTTCTTTCCGACAAGGAATCCATCCTCCGCGTGGTCAACCGCGACCGCAGCAACGCCGCCGCCTCCTCGACCGGCGGCCCGATCGGCGAACTCATGGAGTCCGGCGTGGCCAACATCGTCGACATCGACCCGCAGGAAGTCGCGCGCATCAACCCGGCCAGCATCAACACCACCGCCGAACAAGCCCTGCACTGGGTCTTCCACCGCTCGATCACCGCGCGGGCCAGCGATCTGCACATCGAAAAATATTTCAACATGGCCCGCTTCCGCGCCCGCATCGACGGCGAGCTGGTCACCCTCTTCTCCGCGCCCGAGGAAATGCTCCCGCGCTATGTCAGCCTGATCAAAAACTACGCCAACATGGGACAGGAGCGGCAAGGCGCCCAAGACGGGCGCTTCTCGCTCAGCCTGGGCAAACGCCGCGTCGACTGCCGCGTCTCGGCCATACCCTGCCGCAAGGACCAGCAAAAAATCACCATCCGTTACCTTGACAAGCAGGACGGCATCCGCAAGCTGGGCGAACTCAATCTCTCCAAGCGCAACCTCGAACTTCTGCAGGCCGCCATGACGCGCGACCAGGGCCTCATCCTCATCACCGGTCCGACCGGCAGCGGCAAGACCACCACGCTCTACGCGCTGCTCAACAGCGTGAACAGCGAGAACATGAACATCCAGACGATCGAGGATCCGATCGAATACGAAATCGAGGGCCTCAACCAGACCCAGACCGATCCGGTTCATGATATCGATTTCGGCCAGGGACTGCGCCGCCTCATGCGCGCCGACCCCGACATCATCCTCATCGGCGAGTGCCGCGACGAGGAAACAGCCAGCGCCGCGGTCAACGCCGCGCTCACCGGCCACCTTGTTCTCACCACCTTACACGCCAACGACTGCCTGCGTGCGGTCAGCCGCTTCATTTCCATGGGCGTGCCGCCTTATCTCCTCGCCGATTCGCTCGCCCTCTCCCAAGCGCAGCGCCTTGTCCGCCGTCTTTGCCCGCAGTGCAAATCGATGAACCCCATCACGCCGCAACAACGTTCCATGTTCGCCGCGAACAAAGTCCCCGCCCCGGCCAGCGTGACCCATCTTTACGAGGCGCAGGGCTGTCCGGAGTGCCGCGAGACCGGCTACAAAGGCCGCATCGCGTTGATGGAACTCTGCCCGTTCAACCACGAACTGGCCGACCTGGTTGCGGCCAACGCCCCGCAAGGCGAGATGCGCAAAATCGCGACCGCCATGGGCCTGCGCACCCTTTACCAGGAAGGCCTGCAGCAAGTTCTCGACGGCGAGACATCCCTCGAAGAAATCAAATGCCTTGCCTACACCGCCGTGGCCGAAGGCGAAGAGGCCGCTCCACCGGAAAAAGACGGCACGTTTGAAATTTGAGGGCTTGGTGGAGAGCCAGCAGAAACCTGTGAGTCGGATCGCTTTTGGCGCCGACTGCGGTAGGCGCAAAAATAATCCTCAGGCATCTTCACTGACCGGTGGCAGATTCTCCGCTCCCCCGGTGTCCTCCGTGCCTCCGTGAGAGCGCCGTCGCCGATCTCCCTGCTGCCTGGCTCCCCGTTCCAAGCTCCCTGCACCAAGCTGCGCAACGCGCATCTACGCTTCGATGATGTGGTTGCGGATCGCATACCGCACCAACTCTCCGATGGAATGCAGCCCCAGCTTGCGCATGATCGCTGCGCGATGTGTCTCCACCGTTTTCACGCTGATGCCCAACTTGTCGGCAACCTCCTTGTTGCTGCTGCCCTCGGCCAGCAACTGGATGATCTCGCGCTCCCTGGTGGTCGGCTTGTCTTCGTCTTTTGACGGGGTGTGCGGCAGGCCGCCCGCGCGCATGCTGTCGAAAATCACCTCCGAAACCTGCGAGCTGAAGTAGTGCTTGCCGCCCAGCACGCATTTCACCGCATCGAGCAGCTGCCTTCCCGCGTCGGATTTCAGAACATACCCGTGCGCCCCGCTGCGGAAAATCTCCACCACGACCTGCTCGGCGTCGTGCACGGTGAAGACAAGCACTTTGGTCTCGGGGCAAAGTTTCAGCACCTGCTTGGCCGCCTCGATGCCGTTCAGCTCCGGCATGCTCACATCGAGGATGGCCACATCCGGTTGCAAATCCCCGGCCATCTTCACCGCCTTGCGTCCGTTGCACGCCTCCCCGCAGCAGGAGTAGCCGCCACTCTCGAGCAAATTGCGCACCCCCGCCCGCACGATCTCATGATCGTCCGCAATCAGCACAGTGGGTTTCTTCTTCGGCATCAGGAATTTTTAACCGCAACCGGAGTGCCGTGAAAGCAGAACGTAAATGGCCCTTTGTCCCTAAACCCGCGCATTGGCGGGTGTGTGCTGGCAGTAACTGGGATTGCCATTCCTGCAAGGGGAAAGGAACCGACGCTCATAGAGCGCCGCTACACCTCGACGAAAACTTGTAGCGGCGGTCTATGACCGTCGCTCCCTGAAAGCACTCCGAGTTAGTCGCGAGGCACACACCAAAGCGCCGCCTCACCTATCCGCGCTCTCCGTGCAATCCGTGGTTAAACCTCGGGACTTTTAAGCTATTCCTCCGCCACCGCCAACTTTTCATCGACAGCCGAATACTCCAACGCTCGAAACAGCCTCTGCGCCAACTCCGAGGTCGTTTGCTCATCCTGCACACCACTCGCTTCGCACCACAGGCGCAGCACATCACCGCCGTAATCCAAACCAGTCGGGAAGACCAAGGATCCAGCCTCAGCTTTCGCATGACGAAAGACTTCGTCCTGCCAAAGAGACTCCACAAGAGTCCCAGACAGTCCACGGAGATCGGGGCCCAAATCCAACTGGTATTCCGCACCGTCAGCAAAGGTTAACTTGACCGTTGTGCCCTCAACAGGGGCTACCGCCACAAGCCGCAAGCGTCCGAAGTTCGGCATAAGGAAAACTAAGCCAAAGATCGCGGAAGATAAACGACAAGATTACATCGAAGGTTCCTACCGACCTACAGAAATACCGAAAAAACCGAAACACTCGCCCCGCTCCAACCTACTCGCCACCCGTTTTCCTCCGGATCTCGTCACTCGTCACAAGTCACAAGTCACCCGCCACTTTCCCTATCCTGCACTTCACCGAGACCCCGTAAGGCGACGAATCCACTTCCAGCGTTCCCCCGAGTTGCTTCATCCGTTCGCGCATGCCGGCCAGGCCGACCCCGACCGAGGTGTCGAAGGAGAAACCCTCCGGGAGCCCCTCGCCATTGTCGCGGACTTCGAGCGCGACCACGCCATCATCATCCCGGCGCAGTGTGATCCATGCCTTGGTCGCCCCGGCGTGGCGGTAAATATTGCTCAAGGCTTCCTGCACGATGCGGAAAAGCGCCGTTTCCTCGTCCGGGGGCAACCGGGGAAAGTCTTCCGACAAGTCGAGAAAGACGGGAATGTTGTTCCGCTTGGTGAACCCGTCGGTGAACCAGCGGATGGCGAAAAGCAGACCTTTCTCTTCGAGCAAGGGCGGATGCAGCAGGTAGGAAATATTGCGCAACTCCTGGCAGACCTGCCGGCTGATGGCCCGCGTTTCCCCCGCGATGCGACGACTGTTCTCATCGGCGGCGGATGCTTCCAGCAGGCTGGTGTTCATCTCGAGCGCCGAGAGAGCCTGCGCCGTCGAGTCGTGCAGATTGCGGGCAATGCGGCGTCGCTCCTCGTCCTGCAGGTGCATCAGCCGCCCCGAGAGCAAAGCCAGTTGTTTCTCCGATTCCTGCAATTTTTTGCGCGCCAGCACTTCGGAGGTCACATCGGCCGCGATCCACTGGCCGCCGGTGAATCCGCCTTTGCCGTCGAAGTTGGCCCGCACCGTGCTGCGATACCACGTTGTGGCCATGCCGTGCTTGAGGACGGCATTGGTGAACAAAGCCACCGGCTTCTCCGGTCCGAGGCTGCCGACCGTTTCGCGGATCGTGCGGAACGTTTCCGCGGTGAGGCAGGCCTCGAGCGCAGCTTGTCGGCCGACCGGCGGGAGCGAGCAGAGGGCTTCGAAGCTCCGGTTGCTGAAGGTGATGCGCCACTCGCGGTCGAAGCGGCAAATGCTCTCCGTCTGGTCTTCGACCACGTGCCGGTATTCGCGCTCCGCTTGCTGCACCAGCACGGCCAGCTCCTCCATGCTGCGGGCCAGCATGGCCAATTCGTCGTCGCCGGGGTAGTCGAGTTTGACCGGCAGACGCTCCGCATCCTTCTCCCCCTCCACCTTGCCGGCCAGCATCTGGATGCGCCCGACAATCGTGCGGTCGACCACGAAGAGCATGACCAGCAGCATGAGCCCTCCCGCCAAGGCCAGACCGACCACGAAGGTGCGCGCGGCCATGAGGCCGGTCTCGTAAAACGACACCGTCCCCGCCACCACAACCTCCCTTACGCCGCCGTCTTTGGCCACACGGAATACGGCGTCGGGAACCCCGCCGCGATTCCCCGCGATCCGCACGCCGCTCCATTTCTCACCGTCGGGGGAGGCCTGCACGTAAACACGCCGGCCGGTCAACTGCGCAGCGCGGGGCGCGAGCAGGCTGGAGGCGACGCCCGGCTGCGCGGCGAAGTAGCTCTGCACCCGGCGGGCCGAAGAGAGCAGTTCCTGGTCATCCGCCCGCCGGAATTGCGCGGTCACCGCCAGCCAGACCAGCACCACGGCCGCGCCGAGCACGATGAACTGGACCAGGGCCACCAGAAGAATGGTGCGGGAGTAGACCGTCTCCGAGCGCAGCCCCAGCAGGTGCCCGAGGCGGTGCAAGGCGCGGCCGCTCAACGTGTCCGCGCGGGGAACGAGCGTGATCATGTCTAACGACCCGGCACCGCCGGGGCCGAGGCGGCCGGGGGTTTCTCGCCCGGTTTGGTCTGGGGGAGGAGGACTTTGCTCAGGCCGAAAATGGGACCGTAAATCGCGTAGATGATGCCTCCGACCACGGTGCCGAGAATGACAAGCACGAAAGGCTCGAGCAACTTGTCGATCTGGGCCGACATGAGATCGAGTTGCTCTTCGTAGTCGGTGGCGATCTGGTCGAGCACCTCGTTCATGCTGCCGGTCTCGCCAGCCATCTGGACAATGGAGGCGATGCCACGACCGTCCTCCCCCAAACGGTGACATTCCATGAGGAAGGCCTCGGGCATGGAGAGTCCGTCGGAAATATGATCGCGCACCTTGAGATAGAAGTCCTCATAATCCACATGGCCGGAACTTTTCGCCGCGATCTCCAAAGCATTGACCACGCGGACATTGGCCGCGAGGAGCAGGGCTAGGATGCGGAAGCTCACCATGGCCGCGGTCTTGGTGATGAGCTTGCCCACGGTGGGCACTTTGGCGAAGAAACGCTGCACCGGCGGTTTGGAGTAAATTTTGCCCCAGTATTTGAAGAGCAGGAAAATAGCCCCGAAGGGAATCAACGCCATGTAAGGCTGGTGGAGCAGGATGTCGGAAAATCCCATGATGATCTGCGTGGCCAGGGGCAGGGCCACGTTCATCGATTTGTAGAGCTTCGAAATCGACGGGACCAAAGTGAAACTCATCACGATGATGACCACCACGGCCAGAATCAGAACGATAGCCGGGTAGATCATGCCGGCTTTGAGCTTGCGCAGGATGCGTAGCGACTTCTCGCGACCGCTGGTGATCTGCTGGAAGACCATGTCGATCTGGCCCGATTCCTCGCCGGCACGGATCAGGGCCAGCACATCCTCGCTGAAAATATCCGGATGCATGGCGAATGCATCGCTCATTTTTTCACCCGAGAGAATGCTGCGGCTGATGTCCGCCACTGCCCCGCGCATGCGCGGGGTCTGCAGGCGTCCGGCCATGAGTTCGAGGGCCTTGTTGATGGCGATGTTGCGCTGCAGGCAGCGCGCCATGCCGCTGAAGAACTGGGCCGACTCCTCGAGGTTGGGTTTTTTCTGGGAGATCCGGTTGACGAATTCATCCGCCCCGGCGATGTCGGTCACTTCGGCCGTCTCGTTCGGCGCTTTGCCCGATCCGAAAACGGCCTTGCTGTCCTCGTCGGTGTCGACGATCACCTTCGACACCTTGCCGTTGTAAATGTTGGTCAGTTTGACTTGCTTGAGCATGGCAGGATTGAAACCGTGACGCGCGACGAGGAAGCTGTGGATCCCTCAGGGAACGGGCCAGACCGTCGCCGGCATGACGATGGTCACCGAGTTTGAGCGGTGAGACAATACCGAGCCGTCCGGGGCGGTGATCGGATAGGCAAGGGTGCAGGGAGTGGCGGTCACGGCGAAAGTCGAGCCGTCCGAAGCCGTGCAAGAGACCGCGGCAGACGAACCGAAAGAAAGCCCGTAGGTCCCGGCGGCCGGCGTGACGGTGCCCGAAACATTTTCGGGCAGGATTTCGCGGATGCGGGCCGGCGCGAGGCCGAGGCGGTAGAGCACGACGGCTTGTTCCTGCAGGTTCGCTGCACGCAGGGAGACCGAATTGATTTCTTCCTTGGCCATGAGCGCGCCGACCAAGGAGGCGGCCGCGGTCAGACCGATGGCCACGATGCCCGCGGCAATCATCGCCTCCAGCAGGCTGAATCCGTCCTTCTTCATTGCTGCGCGCGGTAATCCTCCAGCCACATCATGCGGTCGGCGATGAAATCCAGTCCGCCGGGATCGGTTTCCGGCACGAAGTTTGCGCTGCCGGCTTGGAAGTTGATGTTGCCGTCGGTCCGGAGTCCTCCGGTTATCTCGAGGCTGCCAATCTCGAATTGAACGTCGCACTGCGACATGGTGAGCCCAAGGCGCCAGGATCCGGCATTCGCGGACACCACGTCGAAGAACACCCCTGCGTTGGACTCCCGTGCCCGGTAGAAGTAAACGCGCCGCACATTGCTGTTGCTGAGCACAAGCAGGGACAGATTCGTATTCGCAGCCGCCGCCACGATGTGGAGCGGTTTGCGCATCTCGCTGCTGCTTCCTTTGAGCAGCAAAGCGGTCACCGGGCCGGTGTTGGTGACCCCATTGGTGACATAGCTTCCGGAAGAAGGAACGTCGTAGCGGAGCACGGGATTGGCCACATTGGGGTCGTCCCCGAACAGGTCCAGTTCGGCCTGCACCTGCCCACCACCGCGCGGAGTGAAAGCCACGTTGGTGAAAAGACCGGGCACCGTCGCGCCCTCCTGCACATCCAGATACCCCTGATACCCGTTGGTGTCTCCGCTGACCCGCGTCATGGTGTTGGTTACCGAGGAAAGCAGCATGCGGGGCATTCCTTCGAACCCGTAGAATTGGGCAGCTCCATCATTCATGTCGATATACGGCGGCGCGGCCAAGGAGGCCAAATCGTTCTGCGCGGGCCGTTGCTGGACAAAGCTGTAGCCCGCGGCGATCGGACTGCGCGTGCGCACGGCGAAACTCCACTCGATGTCGTCCGCTCCCTGCAGCAGTCGTGCCGCGAACAGTTCGCGGTAGAATCCGCCGCGCTCCATGAGATTGAAGGGGTTGATGTTCAAGACCACATCCGTGTTGGTGGTCGACAGGGCCGTCCAGTAACTCTCCTGCGCGCCGCCGGCGGGAGTGATGTTGAAGCCGCCCAGCCCGTTGGTGAAAGCCACGCTGGTGGCATTGGTGCCGGCCGGAACGGTTCCCCGGAAGATCCGAGAGTGCATGTATTCCCGGGCCATGGCCCGGCTATTGCCCAAAGTGACGCGGCGCTGGACCGCATCCCACTCCGCCTCGCCCGAAAGTCCCTGCGTGGCGGCCAGTTGCAACACCGCCGCCAGAACAAAAACGCCCGCCGTCATGAGCAGCACGGCAAAAATCATGACCGAGCCGGTCCGGGCATCGAGCGGGGTTTTGTTCACAGCGGGGGAAACGTGGGGAGGACAAAAAACAGACCGGTGCGGTCGCTCATGTTGGCGTAGCTTCCCGGAACCGCGGAACCGGACGGCACTGCAGCGCCTTCCAGCTTCGAGGCGAGAGGATCGGGCCACCAGAGGAAAGAAAAAGGACGGTTGTTCGCCAGGGCGAAGGCGCCGCCTTCGGCCGCCGCGGAACGCGGAAAAAAAGCAGCCAACGGCCGGAAGCCATTGGCCCCATTCGCCTCGCCGGGGTAGAAGGCGTGGTAGTAGTCGGTCGGCACCGCGTTGTTCGTCCCGCTGAACCGACGCACCGACGCAAAAGTGCCGCCGGACGGCTCGGTGGTGGGCACGAAGTCCACTTCATAAATGGCCAAAACCGCGAGATTGTTCGAGGACTGCAGGACGTTGTCCAAGGTGCCAAGCACGAAGACGCTGACATTCCGTGCCCAGCTGAGGGCGCCGCTCTGACCGGACGGAAAGGAACCCAACTGCGCGGAGAAACTGTCGCGGAATGCGTCGGGGGAGGCGCTGTTGCGAAAGTCCGTGTTCGGCTGCACCGGCAGGCTCAGCGGTCGGATGGCCGGTGAGCCGCGAAAGTCGCGCCCGAGACAAAAAACCGCCGTGCCGGCCGCCACGTCCCTGACCAGCCGGTCTTTCAGCTGGCGGGCCTGGATGCCCTGGAAATAGTTCGGGTTGGCCCCCACGGTGATGAAAGACGAGTCAGCGCCGTAAAGGTCCGAGATGGCGCCGCCGGGGAGTTCGACATTGCTGCTGCCACCTCCGGAGGAAAGATTGGAAATGACGCCGAAACCGATGACTGCCGCTGTGATGATGGCGGCGCCGATGGCGGCCGCGATAAGCAACTCGACCAGCGTGAAGGCGTCACTCTCCTTGGCCTGCGGGTCTCGTGTCATTTTGTGCCGGAGTGAGCGCGTCCCCGAGGAGGGCGCGGGGGTGATCGGTGAAACCCTCGGTGAGGTTGTTCGTCTTGATCTGTTCGACGATCGTGTCCGCCGAGGCGGTCTTGAGCGGAGCCAGAGCGAGGCTGCCCTTCTCGTCGAAAGTGACGACATTGGTGAACACCTCGCCCGGCAGGAGGGAACGCACCCTCGGAGCGAGATCGATGCTGAGACCGATGGTGCGCGGCGGCAGATCCTTCTGCTGCGAGCGCTCGATGAAGGCCAGAACAACCTGACGTTCGGTGATTTCCTCGACGCGCAACCTCTCGGCTTGGTTGGCGAAGAGGCGGGGAACGATCTCGCCCCGTCCCAGTTGCATGGAGCCGAGCAACACACGGTAGGACCCGGACCGGCTGGATACACCCGTGACCCGCATGTTGCCCAGAATCCTCCGGATTTTCATTTCCTCGGTCTCCACTTCGATTCTGACCTCTTCCTCCTCCTGCGGCACCGGAACGGAAAGCATGCCGAACGGGTTGCGTTCGCCCTCCGCGACCTTTTCCGGAACGCGCTCTTCGGGCTCGAGCGCTGCGCGGTTCAGTTCCGGCAGACGCATGTCCAACGCCTTCTGCTGCTCCGGCGTCAAGGCATTGGTCGGGAGGGCATCCTGTCCGCGCAGGGAAAGAACCGGGAGAACAAGGGCGATGATGGCGATGCGAGATATCATGGTTTTTTCGCGGACTTCTCCTTGCGCAGCGGCACCTCCAACACGAGCTCCATGCGCAGATCATCGCCACGAGAGCCCTTGCTCAGTCCGAGGCGGCCGATCCGCATGGTAGGTTTGATCTTTTCCATGTTGCCGATCCAGTTGAGCAGCTTGATGTAATTGTCGTCGAAAAGCAAAGAGGCCCGCATGAGCAGGGGCAGGGCGTCGATGTTCTTGTTGTTGATTTTGTGCGGCACCTGCTCGTAACGCTGCGAAAGGGTCAGCATGGCCTGCTCGCGGACGATCATGCTGATGCCGGTCTCGGCCGACTGCTGTTCGCTCATCAGCGCAAAGTAGGGCTTCCATTTGGCCACGAAGGCGAGCAGGTCGGCGGACTGCCGCTGCAGGTCGGCGAGAAGCTCCTTTTCCACCCTCAGTTGGGTCTCGAGGGATTTTTCCTCCGCGCGGGCTTTCTCGACTTCGATGTCGATGGTGCGCGCTTTTTTCTGGAAAGTCATGCCGAGCTGGACGGCGACGAGGATTCCGGCCAGCAGTAGGATGACGCCGATTTGTTTCGGGTTCATGGCGCGGCCCCCGCCTGGTCAATGCGCTCTTCCGGTGTCTGGCGATTCGCGAAAGGATCTTGCCAGAGCAGGCTTGCCTTGTAGTCGAGGTTGCCTTGGACGCGCGTCTGGGTCGGGTTGAACTCGCGGTAATTGAGTCCGCGGATCACCCCCAGGGTCTGGTCTATCTGCTTGTCGGAAATCGTATTGAGCTTGAGACCGATGCGCAGTTGCGACGGCGTCTCGGCATCGCGCTCGAGAGTGAAGTCCACAATTTCCGATTGCGGGCCCATGCTGCGGATAATAGACACGACCAGCGGTTGCAGGGGGATCGAAGCGAGCACCCAGGACTCGAGGTCGGTCGCCTCCTGGATTTCGTTTTCCAAGGCTGTCTTCTCCGTCTTGATGCCTTCGATTTCTTTCTTCAGCTCCTCGATACGGCCCAAAAGCGAATTGCGGTGGTCCGAGGCGAATTTGGCATGCATGGAAGCGAGCGACCCGACGACTGCGAGGAAAAGAAGCGCGAGGTAGAAGAGCAGCGGCACCAACCGCATGATCATCGGCAGCGGCGGCGCGATGTCCTTGCGGTCCGTCTTGAAGTCGTCGATGGCTGTGTCGGGAACAAGCATGTCAGCGTTTGTGGAGAATTTTCGCCAGCAACCCGGGCTCGGTCAGGTCGTTGAGCGGGTTTCCGGGAAACAGCGCGACGACCTTTTCCGGAAGCCCTTCCACCGGCTCGTCGCAGGCCAGGACCACGGAGGCCCCGGGAGAGAGGCGTTCACTGAAGGGCGAGAGCAACTCGAGGAAAGGCTGCAAGTCGTCGGTGAAAAGATCGGGACGCGACCGGAGCTCCATCCAGTTGTCCTTCTCCTGCAGCAGGGCACAGACCGAACCTTGGCAGCAGATGATGTAAAGCGCGCTGAACGGCGCCTCGGAACCCTTCTTGGTGTTCGTCGCGGCCAGGGCATGGCGGAGCAGGACGTAGGTTCCGCAGCACATCCGGCCGATCTTGAGCTGCTGCTCTTTGCAGAATCCCTCGACCTTCTTGATATTCTCCTCGTCCATGGCCAGCAGAAGACTGGAGTTGGTCTCGGGATTGTGGGTCACGGCGTAACGCTTGCCCTTTTCGTAGCGGGCGTGGAGCACGCTGCGCGGCTCCTTGCGCAGGGCTTCCTCCGAACCCTTTTTGCGCGAAAGATTCGTCTCGATACTGATGACGTAGCGGGTGTCGAGCGATACGGCGCACCATCCGTCATGGGACGAAGACTTGATCACCGGGCCCAGCTCCTTGAAGACCTCCTTGTAATCGCCGTCCTTTTCCTCGCCCGGCGTCACCTCCCCCTTGGCATCGACCAGGCAGTAGTCGAGCCGGTTGCGCCCGACATGGAGGAGAGCCGTGGTCTTCTTGGGAAAACGGCTCCTCCACGATGCGGACGGGTCGTCCGGCTCCGGGCGGAAGGCGGAGAAGTTGAGGACGGCTTTGACTTGGCCCAGCATGGCTTAAAGGACGATTTCTTCCTGTTTGGATAGATAAGATTCGACTTCTTCCTCGCCGAAACCTGAGGAAACGACTTTGGTCGTGCTGACAAATCCCTCGGCTTCGCGGATCTGCAGGCTTTTTTCGAAGTTGAACATGCCGCGCTTGAAGCCCGTCTCCAGTTCCTGGTCGAGTTTCTTGAAGTCGCCGCGCCGGATGATGTTGACCACGCCGTCGTATTGCAGAAGCACCTCGTGGATGGGGAAACGCTTGCCCTGCTTGTCGTCGACCATGAGCCGCTGGCACATGATCAACTTCAGACAGTCGGCCAAGCTGGCCTGCGAACTGTCGAGGCGTTCGCTGGGGATGAGCTTGAGGAAACGCTGCACGGTCTGCGAGGCGGACGACGTGTGCAGCGTGGCCACCACCACGTGGCCGGTCTCGGAGGCCTGCAGGGCGATCTCAGCCGTCTCGCCGTCGCGGATCTCGCCGATGATGATGACATCCGGAGCCTGACGCAGCGCGGCACGCAGTGCGTTGCCGAAGTCAAGTTCGTCCGTCCCCATCTCGCGCTGCGAGACCAGCGACGGGCTATTCTCCGGATAAACGAACTCGATCGGGTCCTCGAAGGAAATGATGTGCTCCCGACGGCGCTTGGCCCGGTGCATGACCATCGAAGCGATGGTCGTCGATTTGCCGCTGCCCGTGGCGCCGCAGATGAGAAAGAGCCCGTTCTTGGCCTCGAGAAAAGCCTTGAGGGCCGGAGGGGGAACCTTGATCGACTCGGGCGTCGGAATCTGGTTCGGGAGGAGACGCAGCACCCAGCGCAGGCGACCCTTGGTCAGCATCTGGCTCACGCGGTAACGTCGACCATGCAGGTCGATGGCACTGTCGACGCAACCGGGTTCCATCTGCTCGGGAACGGGAAATTCGTACACCAGAGAGTCATAAACGAGCTGGCCATTGACTTTGTAGGCGAGAGGCTCGTTGGCCGTGAGATAGAAATCGCTGACCCGCGCATCTTGGCTCAATACCTTGAAGCGCTGGCCCATAGGGGACTCTGGATCGAGATGGAGATAATTCATGGGTGCGATAGTCTGATCATGGCCCGGGGGAGTTGGCGGGCGAGAGCGAGAAGACGACAGAACTGCTGTTCAACTGCAAATTGTTGGCGGACACCGAGCCGTTGAGCGTGCTCCCGTTGTTGAAGGCGATCGTGTTGCGTGGCGCAAAGATCCGCCCGTAAACGCTGCTGCCAGAGGCAACATTGATGTACGAGGAACTCCACACGTTGATCTGCAGCCAATCCGGGCGATCGACATTGCCGAAGACCGCACCGTTGCTCAGGGCGAAGGAATTGCGGATATTGAGGATGACGCGCCCGACGATGACGACATCACCGCCGCTGTTGAGCGTGAGGCTGTCGAAGTTGTAGACCACCGGGGTTTCCGGATCCGCCGCATTGCCGAGGACGAACTTGCTGTTGTTGTTGGCCGTCATGCTGCCGTAGGTGCCGGGAAGCAGGGTGACCGAGCCGACACTCGTCGTGTTGAGCGTAACATTGGCAACATTGCTCGCGCTGAGCGGTTCGGAGACGGGGCCGCTTAGGCTGAGGGAAGCGGAGGAGGTCTTGGGAGAAAATGCGGCCACATTGAGCGGGGTCAGCGTGTAGCGATCGCTGCGGCGGAAAATCTTGCCGGTTATGTAGGAGTTGTTGTTGAAAGTTATGACATAGTTCGTCGGAGCGGTCGGTCCGGTGAGATCAACGACCCGGGGTCCAGGGGACTGCCCTTCGACAAGTCCGTAGATGCGGTTGGCGAACTGTGCGTCGTTCGCAGGCGTCCACTGGGGGATATAAGGCGAGTTTTGCGCTATCCTGGGCGTTCCAGGCACATAAAGACTGCCATTGATAACCGCGTTCTGGTTGTAGGTGATGTTCGCCACGGCGCCGTTGGTCGGGTAAGCAATGGTCACGTTGCCGTTGAAGGTGCTGTTGAGCGTGGCTGAACCGACCAGGGCGCCGCTGGGGATACCCGACCCGGCAAAGGCCGGGCCGGTGTAGACGCGGACCGTTTCCGTGCTCTCGTCGAACCAGCGCGCAAGGTCAGGCGGCGGAACCGTCACGGCGCGAACGACTCTCTCCTCGCGCACGCCGAATGAAGAGACTGAGAACGGCGAGTTGTAGGTCAAGCCGTTGCCCGTTGACGGAGCGGTGTTGTTTGTCGTGTAGCGGACCGACATGCCCGCGGCGGGGCCCGCGGGCGGGTTGCTCATGACAACGGTGACGGCGAATGTCACCACTTGATTGGTCGGCGAAACCACTGGCGCATCGAGCGCGGTCTTGGCTATCGAAACGGTATTCAACACGACAGGGGAACTGGTGAACCACTCGGGACGCGAAGAGACGGCCGCGGCACGGATGGTCAATGTGTTGTTGGTTCCCCAGGCCGCAAGACCCAGACCGACCGCCAGCGGAGGGAAGGAACCGCTGAAAGGCGGCCCGGTCTGAGCGGTGCCGGAACTCGAGGGGTCGGTGCCGTCTGTCGTGTAGCGGACTTGGAAATTCGCGCTGCTCAGATAGGGCGCCGGAATGTCATCGACATTGTCGAGACTGATCGTCGCCGTGATCGGGGCGAGCAAGGCTTCCCCGACCATTTGCCCGCCCGCTTGGGCATAGGTCACGCCGGTCGGCGCGGAGACGGTGACGCCAAGCTCGAATGGATCGATGTCGTAGATCTCCGAACACCCGGGGCTGTTGAAATAACGACTCGGATCGATGGACACAGCAACCGCGGTGACCACGGAGCCCGGATTGACATTGAAAGGAGACCCCACGGAAAGAATCCACGACCCGCTGTCCGGCGACTCAAGTGTTCCGATCCGGTAGTAGGCGATGGAGCTGCCCGAGGGGTTCACCGAGTTGTCGATTTGCACCAGCTTGGGAAAATCTCCCAAGGAGAGTTCCCCCCCCGCGGGCACAACGAGCGGACAATTCAAGCCGGCCAAGACCGTGTTGGTCGTGCCGAGGGTCGTCGCGGCATCGATCGTGCCGGGTTGGAAGACCGGGGCGCTCACTTGCCCGGGTGTGCCCGGTGAATAAGACCAAAGCCAACTCGGCGGACCCGAGGCCACCGGCCCCCCGACCGGTGAAGGCAAACCGCGGCTGAAAACGATGCCGTTGGAGGAGCGTTCAGTGACAAAGCGCGGGCGCGGACTGGCGACAAAGCGGGCACTCCATCCGAAATCGGTCGCATTGGTGACAGTCCGCGGATCAAGAAAGGGCCCCAAGGCCCCGGTCATCTCCTGGGTTACCCCGCCCTGCACCCTCTGCTTGAGGGCTTCAATGACATTACCCGCGTTGAGGGCCCCCTGGGCACCCCCAGCCGCCGAATAGGCGTCGATCGCGTTGTTCACGATGGCAACATCCTGCTGCAGTTTCGCCAACTTGGCCGCGTCGGGCCCTTCCTGGATGCGGGGTATCACCACGGAGGCGACCAAGCCGAGAACCGCGACGACGACAAGTGCCTCCACCAAGGTGAAGGCCGCGCACCGGCGGAGATTCGTTTTCATCGAAAGCAGCTTCTGTGTAGGCAATTTAGCACGGGACGCTGCACGGTGCCACCGGCGCTCTCACGGCAACCCCAGCTTCAACAATTCAGTATCCATTTGCGCCTGGGCCAGCACCTTGTTGAGTTCGACCAGCAAGGCCTCGGCCCTGGCCGCTTGTTCGAAGATGGGACCCGGAACCAGCTGCTCGGTGCCCGCCGGAACCTGCGGCTGCAGCCAGTCGCAAAGCATGCGAACCCGCTGGATCACGGCCCGCAACTCGCTGATGCTCCTCTCGTCGTCGCGCGCCTCGACACTGGTTTGCCGGAAATACCGCAACTGAAAGTCGGCCCAAGCCAGAGCGCGCGGCACCGCGCCCTCGCCGCCCACCAGACGTCCTTCCGGATCGAAATTCGGCGCGGGCGGCGGCTGGCCCGGACGCAACGGGATGACCGCCTCCGGTGTCTCGGAAATGCCGGGTGTCCGCGAAGGATCGGAGATGAGATACGGCGTGATGAAAATGATGAGGTTCGACTTGTCGCGGGCGCGCGACTTGTTTTTGAAAAGGTAACCGAGGCCCGGAATGTTCTGCAGCAAAGGCACGCCGCCCGACACGTTGCGGTCCGCCGTTTTTTCGAGCCCGCCGACCGCGAGCGTATAGCCCGAATCGACCTGCAAGGACGCATTGTAAACGCGTTGCGTCGTCACCGGGTAGGCGTTCTCGCCCGTGCCGAGATTGAGGCGGACGAAATCGACGATCTGCGAAATGGTCACGGCCACGGTCAGGGCGATCTGGTTCTTGCCCACCGACTTGGGCAGGATGTTGATCTGCGTGCCCACCGGCACGTATTCGAGAGTCCCCACGGGTTGGCTCGAGGTGCCGCCGGACTGCACGGTCTGCACACCCGCGTTGACCGGCGTGTTCTCGGCCGAGGTGATGGCCACCTCGCGGTTGTTGATGGTCAGCACGCGCGGGTATTGCACGAGCGAACTGTCCCGGTCCTCCATGAATGCCTGCATGGTGAAAGAAAATTGGTCCAGGCTGAGGACGGCCGAGTAGGGCACGTTGCCGGAGATCGAAGATCCTCTGATGTTGTTGTCGATTGTGCCGGTCGGCTCTACCGCGAAGGAAGGATTGCCATTCTCGTCCACGGAACCAACGATGCCGCCCCGGTTCTCGCCCCGCTGCCGCGAGTTCTGGAAATTCAACGCGCCGATTTGGCCGTCGGCATCGCCGATGCTGGCCCGGCCCCCGACGGTCAAACCGGTCCCGAATGTGTTGGCCCAGTTGATGCCGAGGTCGGTCTTGGGATTCTTACGGGTCTCGAAGAATTTGACCTCGATGGCGATCAGATCCTGCGGCTTGTCGACGCGCTGCAGATACTCAGCCACCCAGCGGTGCTGCTTGCGCGTGGCCACGACCCAGAGGACGTTGGTGTCGGAATTGTAGATGACCTGCGGCCTTTGCGGCGGGATGTAAACGGGCAGAGGACCCGCCCCTTCCTTGGCGTCCGCGGCTTCGGCGCCGGCGACCGGCGCAGCGACCGCTCCATCGAAGGGCGGAAGGGCCACGCGCGGCACTTGCGTGCCGCTGGCTTCCTCCGGGTCGGAGAATGACCCATCCGCTTTGTATTCGACAGGCTTCATGCCGAGCATGATGCGGATCTCATTGACGATGCGCGGGGCCCTTGACTCGAAAACGCGCTGCGAATACTGCAAGGGAAGATTGGGGCTGGTGATTGTCCCCCCGGTATCGCTGGCCGACATGCCCCCGCCAGCCCGGCCGCCGCCATCCTGACGGAAGTCCACGCGGTCCACCGGGTCGTGCTTCAACTGGTAGACGACGCCGATCAATTCGTTTTCATCTTCGGTCTTCTGTGTCCTCTCGAGATTCGCATCGCGCAGCCCCATAAACCAGACCCCGTCTTCGTAGCGGATGCGGATGTCGTTCTGCCGCGCCACGCTTTCCAGCGCGGTGAACGGACTGGCCGTCATGCGGAAAGTCACCAAGCGCTGCGCGACCGGCGAATGCTCGGGAATGCCGATGTAGGGAAGGCCGGCCTGCTCGGCCAGCAAACGCAAAACGTCGCGCAACAGGGCGCGGTCGAAGGTGAAAGTCTCCGGCGGCATGCTGCGCAACTGCATGGCGCGGCGGTTGCCGGCGCTGCCGTAATTGGCGCGCTCGACCGGACGCCCGATGGCCACCAGCGGCTCGTTGGCCGGACCACCGGACGACGGCGTCGGGAAAGCCACGTCGGCGGTGCGCAAAGGCGGGGATGGCTGCGGAGGTGCCGCGGGCTCGACCCGGGTGTCAGCCGGCGCACCGAAAGGGGATGGCGGAAGCTCCGGCTCCGGGCCGGGTGCAGGAGTCGCTGGCGGGGAGGCTGCCGGCGCGGCTGGCGAAGCGTCCGACGACTGCGGGGGGGGGGACGGCTCCGCCTCAGGAGGCGACTGCGCATCCGACCGGGCAACGCCAATCACCCCCACGAGCATCCCCGCGGCCGCAAAAAGGATCCAGAAGCGCAGACCGGGCTTCTGTGGGCAAAGCTTGGCTGGGACGAAAACCTTGGCGACTGAGGAGAAAATATTCACAGTGGCGAGTCGAGCTGGCGACAGTGTTCCAGCAATGAATTGTGCCCGAACCACTTCTGAAGGTCAAAGGAGTTGTTCACAGGGCTTTACTATGAAGAACAGGTCGCCCGTCCTGTCGCCTGCGGCTCCTTGACCCGGGACGATCCAGCCGGGCGGGCGGTCCACGCTGGCCCCGGCCGCCGCGGTTGGAACGACGAGTTCCCTCAGGGTGCCGGCGCGCGCAGATCCACCACGCCGAGCCGGCCGTCGGTGCGCCACAAATCGCCGCCGCCGTTGTGCCCCTCCAGGTGCGGATGGAAGTCGGCGATGAAATATTCCCGCGCCGCCCATCCCGCTTGCTCCAGCCCGCGCATGATCAGATCGCGCTCGGCATCGATATCCGGACCGATGTGATGCGTGACCTCGCCGGTCGTGTAGCTCAGACCGACCCGCTCGTCGAAGGACGCCGACCCGAACCAGACCACTTTGCCTTGATGCAACCGGTCCCATTTCCAAAAACGCACGTGATGGCGCTGCCGCGGGCTGTTGCCGACCGGCAACTCGAAGGCCAGATCCTCTTTGCGTCCGAACAAATACAGATTGCTCACCGGCGCCTTGTCGTCCGGTCGCCGCACGACGGAATCCACGACAATGCGCAAGCTGGTGGCCAAGGTGATCGGATCGGCCGGAGACCAACCCGCCGCGTTCATCGCGCGCACCACCTGTTCCTCGACGCCCAGCAGCGCAACGTTGACCGGATCCCCCGGATGGCCGTCCGGAGTTTCAGTCAGACGCGGACCGGTCAGGAGCGCGTCCTCCCCTCGTTCGACCTGCCGCCAGACCAGCGGCGCGAGCAAATAAGCCAGCCCGGCCCAAACGAGCAATCCGAGCAAGATCCAGTGCCAGTAGCGGCGCAATGTGGATTTGGTGCGCACGGAGGCATCCTAGCGCGGCGAGCGCGAAAGTCGAAGCGGCGAGAGCGGCGTCCCCCTCACCGCAACCGGCTGCCTTGCGGGCTCAACTTCGCCTCCGGGTCGTCGTCGGGCTGCGCGGACAACTCCACGGTCACGGGAAAGTGGTCCGAGTAGGTCTGACGCCACGCGTCCATGTCACGCAAACCCTCTTTGTTGTGGATCCGGAAACTCCGCCGGTCGACTTCCTCGAACGTCGCCAGCGGCACGATGTGGTCGATCTGGCGGTCGAAATGGATGATCGACCGCCCCCGGCCGGTCAGCACGGAGGCGAAGGAGCCGTCGGACCAGATGTCCGCCTCGGCCGCCTTCTGGTCGTGGTTGAAATCGCCGACCACGACAATGTCATTGTCCTCGCCCGCGTCGGCGACCAACCGTCCGAGGTAAGCGCGCAACCCCGCCGCTTCCCCGCGCCGCTTCGTGAAGTCCTCGTCCTCGCGCCCGGCCTTGAAATGCACGGCCACCATGCGGAAATCGGGACCGCCCCCGCGGCAACGGAAAGCCGCCATGACCGGCACGCGGTGGAAGAGCCCGTCCGTCCGCAACTCCGCGAGCTCGCCGGCCGCAACCAGCTCGAGCCGGGCGTCGTCCCACACGAAACCCGGCGCGATCTGCCCTTCCTGCCCGAGTTGGCCGCTGGTTCCTATGACAAACTTCCACCCCGGACCCAACCGGCGGCACAGGTCTTTGAGCGGCTTGGCGCCGTTCACCTCGCAGACCGCCAGGGCCTGGACGTCCATCGCACGGATGAACTCCGCCACCGCCTGGACGTCTTCCTCGGTCCGCGGCGGATCCGCGCGGTTGCCGAAGAATTCGATATTCCACGCCCCGAGACGGAGCGGACGGAGCGCGGCGGAGGGCGTCTCCGCGGGTGCGGGTGGACGCCGCCCGGCACCGGAATCTTCCGGGGCCGTCGAGGACCGGACAGCACGGTCTTTCTCCCCGCGCTCGAAGGCCGCGCGTTCTTCCTCGAGGCGCTTTTGCAACTGCGTCCGGTCCGTCAGACGCTTCTCCCGCAAGTCCCGCGCCAGCGCGAGGTCGCGGGTGAACCAGGTGCGCGGACGCCGCGCCTCGACCACCCCGTCAGTCACCACGTAGTAGCCTTCCTCCTGACGCAGCAAGCGCACTTCCGCGCCCTCGGAAAACCCGCGCACCCCGCCGTCGTGCGTCTCGCTGAAACGCCGGACGACAAAAAGCACGCCCTCCGGGGCGAGACGCGCCTCGGGCTCGGGTGTCGGGGTCGGCGTGGCCGCGGGCGTGGGCACAGGGGTCGGCGTCGGAGCGACCTCCGCCGGCGGCACCGCCCGCCTCCGCTCCGCTTCGCTCCACAGGAAGTAGCCGAGGGCGGCCAACCCGGCAAACAGCAGCAGAAAAAGGATCGCGCGCATGACATTAAGGAAAGCCGAGGCGTGAGAAATGCGCGACAACCCGCCAACCGTCAACCACGGAGAGCCGCTTTTTTTCCGCTTTCCAGTAATTCCGCTTTTCCCCATTTTCTCCCCATGTCTCCCGACCTCTACGAAAAGCTCGGACAGTTTTACCTCGGGCGCGAAGTCGAGCCGGACGGCAAGCTCACCGACGATCTGGTCCTTTACGACTCGAGCAACCTGACCACGCACGGGGTCTGCGTCGGCATGACCGGCAGCGGCAAGACCGGGCTCTGCATCGCGTTGCTCGAGGAGGCCGCCATGGACGGCATTCCCGCGCTGATGATCGATCCGAAAGGCGATCTGGGGAATCTTCTCCTCACCTTCCCGCAGATGCGCGGCGAGGACTTCGCCCCGTGGGTCAGCGAGGAAGACGCGCGCAAAGCCGGCGTCACCACGGAGGAATTCGGCGCCCAAGAAGCGGAGAAATGGAAAGACGGCCTCGCGCAGTGGGAACAAACCCCGGAGCGCATCGCCGCCCTCCGCGAAAAATGCGAGATCGCCATCTACACCCCCGGCAGCAACGCCGGCATCCCGCTCTCCATCCTCCGCTCGTTCGAGGCCCCCGGCGCCGATATCGCCGGCGATGCCGAACTGCTCGCCGAACGCGTGCAGAGCACGACCTCCGGCCTGCTCGGACTCCTCGGCATCGACGCCGACCCGCTGCAGAGCCGCGAGTTCAGCCTGCTCTCCGCCATCCTGCAGCAGGCCTGGAAAAGCGGACAATCCCCCGACCTCGCCGCCCTCATCGCCGCCGTGCAGGATCCGCCGTTCGACAAAATCGGCGTCCTCTCCCTCGACGAATTTTTCCCCGCGCGTCAGCGGCGGGGGCTCGTCATGGCGCTGAACAACCTCCTCGCGTCCCCCGGCTTTGCCACATGGCGCGAAGGCGAGCCGCTCGACATCGCCCGCCTCCTCCACACGCCCGAAGGCAAGCCGCGCCTCGCCGTCCTCAGTATCGCGCACCTCTCCGATGCCGAGCGCATGTTTTTCGTCACCACCCTGCTGGAAGAAGTCATCGCCTGGATGCGCCGCCAACCCGGCACACCGTCGTTGCGCGCGCTGCTCTACATGGACGAAATCTTCGGCTACCTCCCGCCCATCGCCAACCCGCCGTCCAAAGGCCCGCTCCTCCTCCTCCTCAAACAAGCCCGCGCCTTCGGCCTCGGCATCCTCGTCGCCACGCAAAACCCCGCCGACCTCGATTACAAAGCGCTGGCCAACTGCGGGACGTGGTTCATCGGACGACTCCAGACCGACCGCGACAAACAACGCGTCCTCGAAGGACTCGAAAGCGCCAGCGCCGGACGCGGCGCGGACCGGGCCAAGCTCACCGAACTGCTCAACGCCCTGGGCAAACGCATCTTCCTCCTCAACAGCGTGCACGAGTCGGCGCCGAAACTTTTCACCACGCGCTGGACCATGAGCTACCTGCGCGGACCTCTCACCCGCGAGCAAATCCGCACGCTGATGGACAACGCCGAGCGTCCCGCGCCGGCGCCGGCCCCGCTTCCGCCGACTGCCGCCGAACCCGCCACTGCGTCACCCGAACCGCCCGCCGCCGAGCCCGGCGTGTGGCAACTCGTCGCGGATGGCAACGGACAAGTTCTCCATCCCTCGCTCGGACTCCGCATCCGTGCCACCTTCGCCTCGCGCCGTCCCTCAGCCGAAGCTCCGGCCGAAGTGCTGGTCAGCGTTCCCTTCGGACCGGACGGGAAGCCGTCATGGAAGCACGCCAGCGTAGCCGGCCCCTCACACCAGACGCATCCGCCCGTCCCGCATAGCGGGCCCGTCTTCGCACCGGTCAACGCTGCCGCCCTGCAAGCCGCGCAGCACCAAGCCTGGCAGATGGAAGCCCGCACCCAACTCGGCGAAAGCCTCGAGGTTCCCGTCCTGCGTGAAGGCAAAATCACCGGTGCGCCCTTCGAAACCGACGCCGAATTCCGCCTGCGGCTCGAACAAGCCGCCCGCGAGGAGCGCGACGAGACCGTTCAGGTCATCCGCCGCAAATATGAAACCAAGCTGCGCACCGCCGCGGACAAAGTGAACCGCGCCCGCGAAGCCATGGCGCGTCAGAAATCGCAGGCCCGCTCAGCGCAGGTGCAAACGGCGATCAGCGTGGGCACCTCCGTCCTCGGGGCCCTCTTCGGCAAAAAGGCCTCCGGACTCGGACACATCACCCGCGCCGGCACCGCCGCCCGCGGCGCCACCCGCGCGATGAAAGAATCGGCCGACGTCGGCACCGCTGAGGAAAAACTTGCCGCGGCCGAAGCCGCCGCCGCCGAGTTGGAAGCCGAAGTCGAAACGAAGATCGCCGAACTCCCCTCGCCCGCCGCCGTGGTTTCCGCGCCGGAAACCCTCCGCCTCAAACTCCTTCCCGCCACCTTGCGCGTCGAGTCAGCCGGCATCCTCTGGACGGCCTAGCCGTCCCGCAAAATTGTAGCGGCGGTCTGTGACCGTCGGACCCTTGCGACTTTCGGCACCGGCGGTCGCTGACCGCCGCGACAACAACCTCACTGCTGCTCGACTTCCAGACGCAGGAACTTCCGCGCCTCGCCCGGTTGCAACGGGACGGTCGCGCGGCGCAGTTCGTAATCACCGTGGTCGCTGACCAATTCGTCGGTCACCCCGACTCCCGACCAATCAAGATCGTCGGCCAGGTTGTTTTTCCACTTCATGCTGCCGCTCACACCCTGCGTGTTTTTGCTGCGACGGTATTGCATGCTGACTTCACCCGGTTGTGTCGTATCGACGGGCATCGGGGCTGCTGAGGCTCCATCCACCGGGCTCAGACCTATGAAATACTCCACGATGTTGGCCAAGCCGTCGCTATCCGGATCGCCCCCCGGCGCGGGATCGGAAATGCCCGGGTAGTTGTCAAGCCACTCCGAGAACGTCGGTGTGGATCCGCCCGCAATCGTGAGCACGAACGACTGTGTGGCGGTCTCGCCGAGCGCATTGTAACTCTCGAGGAAGATATTGTAGGTGCCAGCCTGCGTCGGCGTGCCGTTGAGCAAACCCGTCGCGGCATCAAGCGTCAGCCCCGGCGGCATTTGATGACCGGCGCCTGTGCGGTAGAGATTGCCCTGCCCGAACGTTCCCGCACGCAGATTGGCCACAAAGCCGCTGTTGACCGGATTGTTCCCCTTGCCCGGCGTGACGCCGTCGAAGGACGGCTCGTCGTCGGTCACGGTGAGTTGCACCGTGCCTGCCTCGTATCCACCGGCCGTGGCCGTGATGGTCACGCTCCGGCTGCCGTCGGAGACCGAGTTGTCGACCGCTGCGATCGGGAAAGTTGCGGTGGTCTGACCGGCAAGAACCGTCGTGCTCGCCGGAACCGTGGCCGCACTGGGGTTGGAAGAAGAGAGAGAGACGGACAGATCCGAAGCCGCGGCGGATGGAATACTGACGGAACCAACGGATGCGTTGGCCCCCGAATTCTCGGCAAAGACGGCAGGAACCGCACTGACCACAACCGCTTGCGCTGAGGAACCTGCCGCGAGAGCAAGCTTGTCCAACTGGATATTCCCCGAAGTCTTGGTCTGGTAAACAAAACGCACATAGCGGGAGGCAGAAGGCAAAGTGTCGCTATAAGCCGTGTCCGTGTTGTTCTTGTCGGCGACCGTGCGATGGGTGGAATAGGTCACGCCGTCCACCGAATTTTGCACCAGGAATGTGCCCTGCGTGGCCGTCCCGCTCGAGGGATTCCCCTTCAAGTTATAGGCAAGAGCCCCGGGGGCGGACGAGAATTGGATCGTGAGGCTGTCACCGCTTGCGTCAAACCTCGCCGAACTGCCGCCCGTGTCGCCTCCCAAATCCGAGCTGTAGGTCCCCAAGCCGCTGCCGGTGAAACCGGAAGGCAAGGAGTTCCACGGGCCGCCGAACGCGATCGGCAGGCCGGCGATCCTTGCCGCGGCACGTGCCCCGCGTGCCGTTGCAGCCGTGGTGACGAACCAGTTCGCGCGATCGGTGATGCCTTCCTCCGTGTCGCCGGTGTAGTAGGCCGAGCGACCCGAGGTCACCGTGCCGATGTTGGGCGTGGCCGCCAGACTGCTGCCGTAAGCCAGCTGGACCACGGTGATGTTGTCCGCATCGTTGACAAAGATGGCGTCTCCGCTGTTGCCCAGCGCCGGCCAGGCCGTCGTCTGGTCGAAGTAGGCCGCATTGAGGGAGGAAAGGACCATGCGCCCGTCGTCGAGTGGATTGGTATCCTCGGCCGGCAGCAACGGATCTTTGATCGCCCCGTTGTAGATGACGACCACCGTGCCCGCAGGTATGTTGTTCCAGACGGGATCGTCTTGGAAGAGGAGGTAGTTGCCGCTCGCGTCCTCGATGTCATAGTAAGCCAGACTCGTGTCCTGCAGGACAAGCAACTCGACCCACTCGCCACCATTCGATCCCTGGCTGAATTCGTTGATGATGACCGGACGGGTGAAGGTGGTGCTCACCGCGGGCACGTAGATCGCGGACTGGAAAGAGTAGGAGAAACCGAGGGTTCCCACCGTGACTGGACGATTGCCGACGCTGACCGGAGCAGTGAAAAACGGCTCTCCCGTCGAGTTGCCGTCGCTGGCCCTCACCGCGCAGCGCCAGAGCTTCCCGGCATTGGCCGGGGCCGCGGCGAGTGCTGATGCGGTTCCTCCCGCATCGCTCCAGGCCGTGCCGTTGAGGCTCGACTGCCATTGGTAGGACAACGTCACGGGGTCGCCTTCGGGATCGTTGGACAGCACGCCGCTGACCTGAAGCGGTGCGTCGCTGTAGGCGTCGGCGGCCGGAGAGATTTGCGCGGCGGTGACCGTGGGAGTCTGGTTCCGGACTTCGACCGTGACGGACGAACTGGTCGAGGTGGCGCCTTCGTTGTCGGTCGCGCGCGCCGCCAGCGTGTAAGTGCCGACGGCTGGTGCCCACTGGAAAAAATAGGGGGCAGTCGAGTCGGTGCCAATCACCGCGCCATTGGCCAGAAACTCCACGCCGACCACAGAACCCGCGCCGCCGTCCGCTGTGCTGTCGGTGGCCGTGGCGGCAAGATTAACCGTCGCGCCGGGCGAAACCGCCAGATCAGCAGCCGGCGAGGTCAGGGCGACCGATGGCGGCGGGTTGACCGGCGCGGTCGAAGCGCCGAAAACCTCCAGCGTGGCCGCGGTGAGCGTCCCGCCCGCGGTATTGCTCGTCCCGCTTTCGTCGGTGATTTTCAGCCGCCACGTCCCGGTTGCATTCTCACCCCAGTTGCGCACCGTCATGAAGGTCCAGTTGGAAAAATTGTCGCCCGAATCGCCGTGCACTTCGGCCAGGCGACTCACCGTGCCCGAGGGCGAAGTCAGCGTGATCTTCAGGTTGCCGCGTGCCGTGTGATTGATGTTCACCGTCACGGTGACGTGTTCGACCCGGATGTTGTCCTGCGCGGCCACGGTGAACTCGCGCGTGACGCCGGTCGTGTTCTGGTTGGGAATGGCGACGCTGAGCCCCGTCTGCGCGACGGTCCGCTTGAGTTGCTCCCCGAGGTTCGTCCAAGCGGTGGCGAGGCCGACCGCAGCCGCCGCATCGATGAGCCCTCCGCCGAATTTGTGGTTGTGGTTGATGTTGTCGGGCGCGACCGGCGTCTTCCAATCCGCGTCGGACGGGTTCACTTTTTTGGCGGAGCGCAGGAGAATCTCCTGCACGTCACGCCAGCCGAGGTTCGGGTTGGCCTCGAGCATGAGGGCCACCACTCCGGCCGCCGTGGGCGTGGAGGAAGACGTTCCGCCGAACTCGCTGTCATAGTCACCGGAAACATAGCCGGCCGATCCGGTGCGGTCCGTGGTCGTTTTGCCCAAAGCGGGACTCGCTCCGCTGGAAGGCGCGGTGATGACGAGGTTGGCCCCGGGTTCGCTGTAGTAAGCCTGACGCGAACGGCTGTCGAATGCCCCGACGGCGATCGTGTAGATCGAGTTGGCGTAGCCGTCGTAGTTGGAGTTGTCGTTGACCTCGAGGCCGTTGCCCCCGGCCCAGAGGAAGATGGTTCCCTTGCCGCCACGTCCGGTCTGGGCGGAGTTTTGCAGCGCGGCTTTGGTCAGTGGTCCGGGGCCTTCGAGAACGTTCCCCGTGTCGTCCGGCCCCCAGCTGTTGCTTTTGATTTGAATCAACTGCGGCAGGTAATTCATCGCCTCGGCCTCATCTTGGTCCTCCACGAATCCCGCGATGAGGCGCAGGCCGACGATGGTCGCTTCCGGAGCGGACCCCGAGACTCCGATGGCGTTGTTGCCGCGCGCCGCCGCGTCTCCGGCACATGCCGTCCCGTGATCATCCCCTGTCCCGGGATTCGCATCATTCGGCGTGGAGTCATTCCAATCATAGTCGTTGGCCGTGTCGATGTTGCCGGCAAAGTCCGGATGCGATGTCTGCACGCCGTCATCGACGATGCCGATGCGGATACCGCGTCCGCGGCGGCCGGCCCCGGTAGTCGGATAGGCCCAGACGGACTCGATGTTGAGATCCGTCCCCGCGAGCGCACCGGCCTGGTTGTTGAACTTCAGGTGCCACTGCTGGTTGATCAGCGCGTCACTGGGCATCGCTCTTTTGGCGTGCTGGCGGCCCAGTTGCGCTTCGGCCAAGAGAACACCGGGCTGTCCGCTCAGAAGATCCGCCGTCCGTAGAGACGCCAAGCCCGCGCCCGTCTTCAGCACCGCGAAGCCCGGAGCATACTCCGGAAGCTCGAAGGAGGACGCGCCGCCCAAACGCGCCACCTCCGCGGGGTCGGAGCCCTCGTCGAGACGCACGGTGACGAGCGACGAAACGATCCGCCTCGTGAATTCATTCCGCGTGGCACCGTCTTCGTAAAGAATCACCTGGGCAGATTCGCCGGCAGCACTCGAGGCCAAGACAAGTTGCTCGAGTTCCTCGGCAAAGGCCGCCTCAACCGCCACCACCCGGCCCTTGCCCTCGTGGTCGGTCACCCAGATCTCATCAAGTGCCAGCACGAAGTTGCGCGGCATTCCCGCGTCCTGCAGCGCGTAATCCGGACCGGTCTGTCTGCCTGGAAGCTTGGCTCCCTTCTTCGAGGATAAATCAGCCCGTTGCGCCGCGACACCCGCCGCAGCGGGCGCCGGGCCGATTCCGCCCGTCGATGTGGAACCCGCTGATACCGGTGACGCGCCTCCCGGCCCGGCGGCGGCTTGCGCAGCTTCGGAGAGAGCGACCCCGGTGGAAGACAGTGGTTCCGCGGCACGGGTCGCCCGCGACTCTTTTGTGCGCGGCAGACCGATCAGGACCAGCGCCGCCAAGGCGACCGCGAGGACAAGCAGTGCTAAGACGCCGGGGGGAACTTTCTTGCTTTTCATGCCATTCCCCCCGAGCGGAGGAGGCTAAACCTTAATCAGAAAACGCCGTCCGGCAAACGGCAACTGCGCACCTACGGCCACATACTGGTCACAAGAATCCGCGATCAATCGATCATTTCATAAGCGGGCAGGGTGAGAAATTCCACGAAGTCTCGGCTCTTGGACATCCTGGTGAAAAGTTCCGCCGCTTCGCGGTAGCGGCCCGAGGCGATACGCTCCGCCCCGACCTCCTCCTCGATCTTGGCCATGACCTGCGGCAGAAGTTCGTCATAGAGCGCGGGCGTGATGACGCGGCCGTCGTCGAGTTTCGCGCCGTGGCGCATCCACTGCCACAATTGCGTGCGCGAGATTTCCGCCGTGGCCGCGTCTTCCATCAGGTTGTAGAGCGGCACGCATCCGTTGCCGCCGAGCCACGCGGCCAGATACTGGATGCCGACGCTCATGTTGCCGCGCACACCCCCCTCGGTGATTGTGCCCGGCGGCACGGCGACCAGTTCCGCGGCGGTGACTTTGACATCATCGCGCTGGCGGAAAATCTGGTTCGGCGTGGGCATATGCTTGTCGAAGGCCTGCAAAGCGACCGGCACCAGACCCGGATGCGCCACCCACGTGCCGTCATGCCCGTCGGTCGCCTCCCGCTCTTTGTCGGCCAGCACTTTGGCGATCGCCGCGTCGTTCGCCGCGGGATCGTTTTTGATCGGAATCTGCGCCGCCATCCCGCCCATGGCGTGCGCGCCGCGGCGGTGGCAGTTCCTGATCACCTCCAGGCAATAGGCACGCATGAAGGGCACCGTCATGGTGACCTGCACGCGCTCGGGCATGACAAAGCCCGGACGGTTCCGGAATTTTTTGATGAAGCTGAAGATGTAATCCCAGCGCCCGCAATTCAGCCCCGCCGAGTGGTCTTTCAATTCGTAAAGAATCTCGTCGGTCTCGAACGCCGCGAGGATCGTCTCGATCAGCACCGTCGCCTTGATCGAGCCGCGCGGGACCCCCAGCGCGTCCTGCGCGTGCTCGAACACCCGGTTCCACAACCGCGCCTCGAGGTGGCTCTCCATCTTCGGGAGATAAAAATACGGACCCGTCCCCCGCGCCAGCGCTTCCTTGGCGTTGTGGAAGAAATAAAGTCCGAAGTCGAATAACCCGCCGCTCATCCGCTCGCCGTCGACCAGAAAATGCTTCTCGTCGAGATGCCAGCCGCGCGGGCGCACCAGCAGCGTGGCCGTTTTGCCGTTCAACTTGTAACTCTTGCCCCCGCCCTCGAAGGTGATGATCCGCCGCACCGCATCCATCATGTTGACCTGCCCGGCGATCATGTTGGCCCACGTCGGCGAGGTCGCATCCTCGAAGTCTGCCATGAAAACTTTCGCGCCGGAATTGAGCGCGTTGATCACCATCTTGCGGTCCACCGGACCCGTGATCTCCGTGCGCCGGTCCTGCAGATCCTCCGGCACCGGCGCGACCTTCCACGAGTGGTCCGCGCGGACGTGCGCCGTCTCGCTGAGGAAGTCGGGCATCTCGCCCGCGTCGATGCGCTTCTGGCGCCCGACCCGCGCGGCGAGCAAGCGTTTGCGCTCGGCGTTGAACTCGCGGTGCAACCCCGCGAGAAATTCGATCGCTTCCGGCGTGAGCACGCGCTCCTGTCCGGGTTGCGCTTGACCTTTGATTTCGGTGCCTTTGTTCATGACAAGTTTTTAAACCGCAGAGAGCGCAGAAAACCCGGAGAGACCGGGCAATGCTCCCCCGCTGCGCTCTCTGCGTCCCCTGCGGTTCTTACGGTTCATGGGAAAGCCGGGCCAAGGTTCCGGCCAGCACGCGCGCGCCCGCCGCGATGTGCGCCGGATCGCTGAATTCCTCCGGACGGTGACTGAAGCCGTGGCGGCACGGGATGAAAATCATGGTGGTCGGACACACCCGCGCCATGAAAAGCGAATCGTGATACGCCCGGCTGACCATGCGCATCGTGGCCAGGTCGAGTTTCCCCGCGACATCCTCGGCCATCGCCATGGTCTTCGCATCACCGTCGGCCGGCGGGTCGGCGTTGATTTCGTCCCAGACGACCTTCACCCCGCGGCGCGCGGCGATTTCATCCGAGGCCGAGCGCATGAGCGTCAACGCCCGCTCCCGCGTCTCGAGGCAGGTGTCGCGCAGATCGATCTCGAGCAGGGCTTCGCAGGGCACACTGTTGATCGCGTTGGGGAAAATTTCCCACTTCCCGGTGGTGGCCCCGGTGTCCGGACTGCCGGAGGCGAGCGCGGCTTTTTCCACGGCGAGAGCCAACTCGGCGGCGGCGAGCGAAGCGTCGTGCCGCCAGGGCATGAGCACCGCCCCGGCGTGTCCGCCTTCGCCCGTGATGCGCACGCGGTAGGCGCTCGGACCGGCAATGGCCTGCACCACGCCGATGGGAATATGCTCTTTTTCAAGGATCGGGCCCTGCTCGATGTGGAGTTCGACGAAGGCGGAATAAAAACCTTCCGGCAAGGCAACCGACTCGAGCGCTTCGTCCAGTCCGGCGCGTCCGCGCAAGGCTTCCAGCGTCGTGTTGTCCGCGTCGCGCAAGCCGCGGATTTTCTCCAGCGCAATCGCCCCGGCCAACATACGCGATCCGAGACACCCGATCCCGAAGCGCGTGGGTTCCTCCGCGGTGAAGACGACCAACTCGATCGAACGCATCGGTTGGAATCCGGCCTCCTGCAAGGCCTCGATCGCGGCCAACCCGCCGAGCACACCCACCACGCCGTCATACTTGCCGGCGTTCGGGATGGCATCAGTGTGCGATCCGGTGGCCACGGCGGGGATCTCCGGCGCGCTGCCGGCCCAGCGCGCAAACATGTTGCCGACCGCATCGACCCGCAGGGACAAGCCCGCGCTGCGACACAGGCCCGCCACGTAATCGCGCCCACGCAAATCCGCATCGGAAAACAACACCCGCGTCACCGCGGGCGGTGGCGCCTCCGTGATCAGCGCCAACTCGTCGATGCGCTTCTGCAAAAGCGCCGCGTTGATCTCGGGCAGCCCGGCGGACATCACCCCAAACGCGGCGCGCGGTTCACGTCCTTGTAATAAATGTAGCGCGCGGGCGTCTTTCCCATGGCCACGAACCACTGCGGACAATAAGGCGCCAGCCACAGCGCGTCGCCTTTCTCCACCGGATGCCAGTCGTCACCAAGCTTGTAGACGCCCGCCCCGTCGAGAATGAGCATCCCGTGCTCCATGACATGACATTCCACGAAAGGCAAAGTCCCGCCCGGTGCATAGGTGAAAATATTCACCGCCATGTCGAACTCCGGCCCGTCCGGAAGCAGCGCCTGCAACTGCGCCGCCGGATCCCCGAGGAACGCCTCCGACTTCACTTTCTTCTCGTCCCCGAAGACCGCCTCCGGCGCGGCCGCCCCGGGCAATACTTCGTATTTCTTGGCGAAAAGCAGGACCCGCGCCCCCGCCTTGCTCGTGATCTCGAAGGTGCCACCCGCCGGAAGGTAAGCGAAACCACCGGCCCCGAGTTCATTCCCGTTCACCGCGCAGGCGCCTTCCACCACATAATAAAAATGCTCGTCGCCATGCGTGTGCCCCGCCCCGCGGCCCCCGGCTTCCATGACATAAAGCGTCTCGGTGATCCGCGCCCCGAGGCCGGCGGACACCAAAACGAACGGCACCGTCTTCGTCCACCCGGGCTCCACGCCGGGCACATGACTGTCGGGCGCGATAAGGGCGTAAAGCGGACGCACCACCGTCCGTGTCGTGCCGAGTGGAGTCGGGATCATGGGCCGGACAGAATTGCGCCCGCGCCCCGCCCCTGACGAGCACAAATCAGCGTCCGACCAGTTTGCGCACCGCGCTCCAACTCGCGCCCGCCCGGTCCTTGTCCGACAGCACCGGTTGCTCCCCGGGAGCCAGCGGCCAAGCGATCCCGACCTCCGGATCATCCCACGCCAGCGCATACGCTGCCGACGGATCCCACGGCGCCGTCACCTTGTAAAGATAGACCACGTGCTCGCTCAGCGCCAAAAACCCGTGGGCGAATCCCGGCGGCAACCAGAGGCTCCGGTTTTCCTCCGCCACCAGCGTCAGCCCCTCCCACTTCCCGAAGGTCGGCGAGTCCGGCCGCAGATCCACCGCCGCCTCAAAGACCTCGCCCTCGAGCACGGTGAACAGCTTTCCCTGCGGATGCCGCGTTTGGAAATGCATCCCGCGCAAAGTCCCCCGCCGCGTCCTGATCAGATTATCCTGCACAAACTCCGCCTCGATCCCCGCCGCCGCCAACTCCGCGCCATTCCACACCACCTCGAAAGTCCCCCGCGCATCGGCATGCGCCTCCCGCGACAAAAGCAACATCCCCCCGAGCCCGAGTTCGCGAATTTTCATGCCCGCCATCCTACCCGACCCCTCCCCGCTTTGCACTCCTCCCTCATCAAGCCCTCCATCCGGCCGTCCCCTGTCTTCCTCCTCGCCTGTTATGCTCCGCGCCCTTGGCGAACTTTGCGTGATTACGCCCCCCCACCGCCCTCCGACTCCGGCTCTTGGTCTTTTGGTCTCCCGTTTGACGATTCCCGCCTGCAAGATATCTACTTACAGCATGCGCAGCACCCTCACCGTCAGCCTGCCGGCCAGAAATACAGCGGCATCCGCATCCTCACTCCCCGCGAGTGGCTCGAAACCCAAGACCACCCGATCTGAAATAAAAAGCGCGCTGAAAGCGCGCCACTTCGTTTCCTTGGTTGCGTTGACCTTGCTTCGCTTCAGTCTGTCTCGCCAAGCTCGGCTCTGTTCAAAAAGCTCCCGCCCCTCCGCGCCCTTGGCGGACCTTGCGTGATTATTCCCCCACCGGACTTCTCTCCCGATACCGCAACACCATCCCAACCAACGGCAACGCACTCCAATACCGCGGGATAAACTTCTTCGGTTCATAGATGCAACGCATCAACCATCCGAGCCCGCTGCGATCCGCCCACACCGGAATCTTGGCCTGCGTTCCCGCGAGAAAAGCCACCGCCGCCCCCGTGCAAACAATACCCGGACACGGATCCAACCGCTCGCGCAACCACGCCCCGAGCACCTCCTGCTTCCCTCCCGCGAGATTGAGAAAAACCACCCGCGGCTTCGCACTCTTCAGCCTCCGCAACAACTCCTCGTCCGCAATCGGGTATCCCCGGTAAAACGGCGCCACATACGTATTCCCCTCGTCCACCGGAAACCCCTGCGTCCGCAGCCACTCGGCAATCTTGCGCCCCTCCTCCTCCGTCGGCATGACCCAGAACGCCGCCCCCGGCTCCTTCAATGCCGGATCCACCAAGATCGCCTCGAGAAACTTCAGCCCCGAATGCCGCGGCACACTCTTGCCCGTCGCCGCCCGATACACCGTCACCATCACCGCACTGTCCGTGAGAGCCACATCCGCCGTCTCCACCGCACGCCGGTAATCCGGAACCTTGCGCAATTCATTGGCCAAGTTCGGACCCGACGGCGCAACCACAAGCCCACCACCCCAAGTCTCCGCCACCGCCTCCTCCACCGAGCCGGTTAAACGGAATCCCTAAAATTCGTTCGCGCGACATGGAGAATCCGCTCTACTGCCCGCGAAAAATGTGGTTAGCCAACCGCTTCTGCAGCCCGGCCAAGGTATTCGGAGACAGACGCCCCAAGCGCCTCGTCATGTTCCTCACAGGCACAACGCCGACAAAACCCAACCGAATCACCGATTCCATGTGCAAGCCAGCCGAGACAAAGTCCGGAGAACCCGGACTAAGGATCAAATCAAATCCCCTGATCGCTTGGTGCATCTGTGTGCTGATTCCGCACGCCAAGTAGTCGCCGAAGCCCGGCAACTCGCGCAGTAGCAGGACTGGGCGCAGCTTCGCACCGCCATCCGCTTGAGTCAGCGGCGCGACTACGACATCACCTGGGAAGACCGTGGCCACAGAGGCTCAAGACAAACGTTCGCCGCACTCGGAATAATCCGGCTCATCGGGCCCGTAAGCCGCCTCAAGCAGAGCGCCGGAGGCCACGATCCAATCCGCGTGCTCAGCCACCAGGGCAGACTCGCGGACATCCACCGCCACAATACTGCCGCGCGGCATGGGCAATGGCTTGCTCAACACCAAGTGTGTAGGGTCCTCGACCCGGGCGGTTATCTGCATGGTTACAAATTAAATGGCCCGCATTCCCTCCGCAAGCTCCGCTAAACGAGAATTCCAGAGGTGAAAATCCCCGAAAATAGAAAAGCGCGCTCTCCCCGACCCGTAGTGCTCTACGAGCCGGAGGGTAGCGCGCTTCTTCGCTTCCTTCGTTACGTTGACTTTGCTTCGCTTCAGTCTGTCTCGGCAAGCTCGGCTCTGTTAAAAGAGTATCGGGCCTTACGTTCCCACTTTTTACCAGCTACCCGTAAACGAGGCTTCGCCTGGTCCGTCTTCAAACCAGCGTGATTCCCCGCGACGTGATATCCGCGTGGAACATCGCCCCGCGTTGCAGACGTTCGTCCAGATCCCTCGAGTCCCGCACCACGATATCGAAAGGCAAATTGACCCCCTCCCGGCGCAGCGGCTGAAACGCCTTGCGAATCGCCGTGGCCGCCGCGCGCGCGCTCCCCTGCAAGGGCTTCACCACCAGTAAATCCACATCGCTGTCGGCCGTGGGTTGGCCATAGGCATAAGAACCAAACAGCACCACCCGCTCCGGGCTGAACTTGCCCACCAAAACCCGCAGATATGGAAGCAACGCGTCGGCAATCCGGTGGACAGGATAACGTTCGTCTCGCAGCACCTCTTCTCTGATGCCACGGCACGAGATTTCAGACTGGTCAGTTGACTGCATTTCGTAAAACACCCTTATTCCCTGTCCCCTATCCTGTCCCGCGTCCTCGTCGCACGGGGAGACCGCTCCGGGGTCTTCACCGGACCCACAGCGGCAAGCAGCTTCAGGGCACGCAAACGCACGGGCGCAAGCCCGTCAGGCCCGCACACTCTTCCGCGCCGACTCTCCTTACGTTTCGGAATCATTAAATCAGCAGAACCTATCCTCTTCCCCAAAAATAAAAAAGCGCGCTCATCGCGCGCCCTCCGACCTCCGACTGTTTCCTGTCTATTGTCCCCTGGCTCCTCGGCCCATGAAGGGTGAAGGCTACTTCACTGGGCTCACCCGCCACACTTACCCGCCAAGCAACCGGTCATACTCCGAATGGTGACCAATCCAAAACCACACCAACCCCTCGCTTCTCTCTTTTGCCAGCACGCGGTAATGCAAACCGACTCGTGCGCTGTAGAAAACACTGACCTTTTTGAGTCTCAGCGACGGGTGCCGCAGATTTTGTTTGAGCAGTTCGAAATTTTTGTCGGCCAGATCCCGTATTTCAGGCGGCAGTTGCCGGTAGTGAAACCAGAAATCCGGCGAAGCAAAATGATTCACAACGGGGAGCAGCGCCCCGCCTCGAAGTCAGCATCGGCTTTGGCTGCGAGGTGAGCCAGCCGCCCAGCCTGAACATCTCGTTCAATTTTCTCGTCCCAAAGGTCGGAGATATACTCTTCGAACCACGCAGTGAAGTTCTTGAGATCCTGCGGCGGCAATTGCTGCACTGCCTTCTCCAATTCTACTGTGCTCATAAAAACACCAAGTAAGCACTCATGTGCCGCCCGTCAACCCTCCTTGTCACACCAATCCCTCTTGGAGCCTTCCCATATTCGCATGTTGCCCTCGGCAGTTTAGTCGCCGCGGCGACCCTCACGCCGTCTCGAAGACTCGGCTCTTGGTCTCTCAGTCCCTCAGCTCTCAGGTCTCCGGTTTCAGCCCTCATCCCTCCGCGCCTGCCCCGCAGCCGCGTAAACCTCCATCAGGCCCGCCGTTACTTTCCACTTTTTACCAGTCACCCGCCACCAGTTACAGCGAGCTACGCTCGCCGCAACCCACCAACAGCTCATGCAGACGCTCGGGGGCAATATCCGCACCATTCGGCCAAGCAATGGTTCCTCCCTCGACACGCAACTGCCGGAAGAATCCCTGCTCGGCCAAAGGACCGAAGACCGGCCCGTAATTCAGATATCGCGAGAGATCGACCTCCCCTTCTTCCCCATCAGCAAAACGCAGCCAGACACGCCGCCCTGTAGTCGGACGCGCCTCAGTAGCCTCCGGGAGACACTTCATTCTTATCAGTTAACCCAGCGGGTGGGATTTTTCCAAGCGACTTGTCCTCTCGAGGACTCCCAATCAAGGACTCGACGCTGGGCGATAATGCCTGCGCTTTCTTCATCTGCTGCCAAAACCGCTCCGTCGTCAGCCGCGGCTGCCGTCGAATCAACTCCTCGATCTCTTCAGGCTTTGTCTTCATTGGCCCCGCTCGAGTCCACATCCAAACTGCGGCGCACCGACTCCGACGAGAGTAAACGCCCTGCTGCAATATCGGCTTCCGCCTCCTTCAGCATCGCGACGATTTGGTCATGCGCGATCGTCGGTTCGCTGCGGCGACTCTGCACGACAGCAAGATCGTCTATGTCTTCGAGCACTGCCATTGCTTGCTCCCGGCGCACCGAGGGAAATCCCTCGAGGAAGTGCTTGATGGAATCACCACCCTCCAAATGGTCGAACAAGCTCTTCACTGGCACACGCGTTCCAGCAAAGACTAGCTCGCCACCCAGAACTTCCGGATCTTCTGAAGTCGCACTCATAAAACCTCCCCAAACCATAGGCACTTCCCCAAAAATAAAAAAGCGCGCTCATCGCGCGCCCCTTCGTTTCCTTCGTTACCTTTTGTTAAACAATTCCCGCCGTTACTTTCCACTTTTTTGGTCGCTGCGGCGACCTATCTCCGGCTGTGCCTCCGGTTCCAGCTACCAATAACAACGACGTCTTTGCGTCGACCCTCCGCTTTCCGGTTTGGCTATGGCCTGTCTTTCGGCTCGTCCTTCAACTGCGCTTCACGCGCTAATCACATCCACCAAAAGCTTAACCGACGACCCAATGCGCCAGCCGCTCTTTCGCTTCACATAAGCGCCGAGGAGAAAGTGTTCCGAGCTCGAGTTCAAAGACCGATTCATTCACTACCGCCAGCCGACTCGTGCGCAGCAAGCTGTCGGCTCTGAGACCAGTGGAAGAAAAATCAATCAGCGGCAGGGTCGGTAATCTCCACTTCGCGGCCGAGCAACCCCACAAAATCACTCCTGTTCAAGGTGACAAGCTTCTCCACGCAAGCCTTGCGCGCTGCCATAGCATGCAGGAAGTCGTGCACACGACCGCCTCGCACGCCAACTTTTCCGGCTTGCGCACACGCAGCAAGAGATTCCTCGAGGCTCAACTCGACAACTTCCAAATCCTTCGCCAACGAGGCAATGAGCTCGGCAGCATCATCGGGAGCATACCGGATCCCCAAACGGCCACCGGTCAGTGCAGAGAATACCTCTGAGAAGCTGTGGGACCGGGTGACGGCGGATTCTTTCGTGACCTTGAGCCTGACAGATTCATCGTGCAAAGCCTCAACTAAGCCGGACGCATCCCAATAACGCCTCATCGGGCGTCCCGATCGGCGCGCACAGCTGAAGCAATCACATCACGAGAAAGCACCGCCTTTGCCCCCATCTTCTTGCCCTGCCAATCACGGCTGCGCAGCAGGGGCGTCGAAGTAGCCAATTTTTCACTGTAGAGATCAGGCTCGTCCTCCATGCCGCGCATGGCCGAAGCCAAGGAGAAATCCTTGAAGGCTTTTTCCTCGTTCTGCTCTTTTTCCTTCCGCAGAGCCTGCAGAAACCGAAGCACCTGCGACTGCTGCTTCGGCTCAAGCTCCCGCACCTCGCTGGCAATAATTTCGACTGTGCTCATAAAGTAACATTTAGGCCTGCCCAACGACTTTGCAAGTAACGATCCCATCCCACCGCCCTCTTGCGCCTTTTCGCGGCCATCCTGCCGGCCCTCTGCCCGGAAAATGCAAGGGCGGCTCCATAGGAACCGCCCCGCGTCCTGCCGTCGAAACGAACAGGAGGGATTTGGAACTAAAAGGTCAATAGAACGGCGGAAATGTCAACAGCGAATATTCTCTGCCCAAAAATAAAAAAGCGCGCTCTCCCCGACCCGTAGTGCTCCACAAGCCGGAGGGCAGCGCGCCCCTTCGTTTCGTTGACTCCCTCGCTCCCGCTCATCTCGCCTGCGGTGGCCTGCGGCCATCTGCCCCAAGCGCCCGCGCGCTCCGGTGCTCGTTACCTTTTGTTAAAACATCCCCGCGGTTCCCTTCCCCTCAAAGCTCTTCTTGCAGCTCATCTATGGTCAAGCCGGCTTGGTCAAGAATGCTGGATAGTGTCCGCACATTCACTTCGCCATGATTTGGAACCGTGACACGACGCGGTCCATTTTCTAACCGGATATGACTGCCGCGCTGCCGGACTATAGCGAAACCCAACCGTTGGAGAGCCTTGGCGACATCTTGGCCGCTGAGATCCCGCGGCAGCTTCTGGTTGCCCATCCCCTTCTCCCTTGAACGCCTTAGGCGAGAGCCAAAGCCGGATCTTGCGCAAAGTGCAGACGAACGCGCTCAGGGACCTCGCCTTCGTCGAAGTGGCAAAGGACAGCATCCCGCACCATGGCTTGCAACTCAGCCAGATCGCTTCCCTGGGTAGAAATCCCGCCACCACGCGGGTCATCCCACGAGGCGCAATAAGTGCCATCCTCGTCTTCAGCCACTTGAAAAACGATATCATTCACGAATCCCATTTAAACCAAGAACGTCACCGCCGCAAGCGTGAGCTAGGAGCGATCAGGAGGAACGCCCCCCCTGCCTCCCCAGAAATAAAAAAGCGCGCTCATCGCGCGCCCACCGTCCTCCGACTGTTTCCTGTCTACTGTTTCCTGTCTCCTTGGCCTGTGGAGGCACAGCTACTCCATCAGGCCCGCTCTCCTCACTCGTCACCCTCCACCAGCTACAGCGACCTCCGGTCGCCCCCCATCCTCTCCTCCATAAATCCGACCATATTCTTCAAAAACTCCTCCTCGCTGAAGCGCTCGGCGTTTCTGCGGATCGCATGCGGATCCCATGCAATCTTTTCACTCTCCAGCAATGCCGCACGCAACGACTCCGCATTACCGTCCTTGAAAAAGACACCGGTCAGTCCATCGATCACCGTCTCAAGCGCCCCGCCTGCCGCGAAGGCAATCACCGGTTTGCCGCAGGCCTGCGCTTCCACCGGCGTAATCCCGAAGTCCTCCTCACCGGGAAAGATGAAAGCACGGCATCCCGCCAGTTCGCGCTCGATTTCAGCCTCCGACACCCTGCCGAGAAACTTCACATTCGGCGTGGCCATCTTTTCCAACCGCTCGCGATCGGTCCCCTCACCAACCACATGCAACTCCCGATCCAGACCACGGAACGCCTGCACCGCACGGTCGATGCCCTTGTAGCCAATCAAGCGCGACAAAAGCAGGTAGTGCCCGCAATCGTCGCGCGCCACCTTGAATCTTTGCACATCGACCGGCGGATGAATCACCGTGGCGTCACGCCCATAGACGGACCGGATGCGCTGTCTCACATTTTCCGAGTTCGCCACTACGTGATCCATGCGTTGCGCCGCAGCAAGATCGGCTCGGCGCAACGCCGGGAGAAATGAACCCACGGCGCTCCGCAGCAAAGGATTACCGACCTCGGATCCCACGTATCGCTCGGTATCCCACAGGAAACGCGTTGGTGCATGGCAATAGAGGAACGAAACACATCCCTTGGGAACCGGCACCATCTTGGCAAACGTGCTGGCGCTGATCCAAACAGCGCGCCGCTCCTTCGGAAGACGCACTGATTGAAAAGCCATCGGATATAGCGGAAACAAAGCCTTGGTCGCCACTTTGCTCTTCGGAAGACATTGCATCCAAGTATTGCGAATGTCCTTGTTGCGAAAATCCCTCCACAGGTGCTCATAATCTGTCGCACTCGTGTAGATCGGCGCACGCGGAAATGCCTTCGACATCGTCGCCACCACCCGCCCAACCAACGCCGGATCACGAGCCATCTCCTCAAGGCGACTTTTGTAGTCCTGGTCTCCCTCGGTGAATAGCGCATCGCCCACGATGCACGCTCTCCAACCCGGCGCCTGCCGCAACGCTTCGATCAACACGTGCTGCCCCTTCCATTCGGCAATGCGTCCCGCAATCACCGCCACCGGTTGTTCATCCGTCCATCCCCACTCCCGCCGCGCCGCCTCGCGATCAGGCGCCGGTCGCCCCGCAAGATCGAATCCATTGTAAACCACAGTCGTCAGCCCGGCACGCCCGCCCGCTTCCACGAACGCCCGCTCCGTCGCTCTCGAGTTGGCGATCACCGCAGCCGCCTGATTGTTGGCCATCTTCACCAACAGCCGCACATTTGCCGCGCTGAAATGAGTGTCATCAAGAATATCATGCAGGTGAAAAACCAGTCGCTTCCCCGACAGCCGCGCCGCCAACGCTCCGGCCACCATCGCCTTCGGCGTATTCGCATAAATGAGATCGCACCCCCTCGCACGACGAGCCAATTTCAGCGCCAGCAAACCGAGCAGCGGCAGATCCAACAATCTCGTTAGCTTTCCCGCCGCCTTGGTCGTTCGCAGCTTCAGCGGCAGCACGTCCACGGCAAATCCCTCCTTGCGCAACAAATCTGCAAACGGCCCCTCATCAAAGAGCGCCAGCCGTGCATCCACCCCCCCCCGCAGTCCGCGCAGCAAATCCGCCAACATCAGCTCCGCCCCGCCGCACTGCCCCGACTGATCAACAAACAAGACCTTCATTGTGTTATTACTCCCCTTCAATTTGCAGCGACGTTTTCGGAGGTATGCTCCGACTGTCGAGGTCATCCGACAGGAGGAAAAAACTCACGTCTGATCGGCGGATGGCCGAGCAGACGCATTTTCTTCTATCCGCGTTAATTTGCCTTCGGCCGTCTCGCAGACTCGGCTGTGGCTAACTCTGTCTGTTCTGGATTTTGGTTGGCAACGACCTCGTTGCCGCGATCGCTCCTACCACAGCCCCAGCAATTCCCATAATGACATCGCGCACATCCACCGACCTACCGGGGATTCCTGCCTGCAAATACTCGATACACAAAATCCCGATGGCCATCAGCAGCACAGCCAGCAAAGCAACCCATCTGCGCGAATACCCGCCGAACACCATCATCGTCAACCAGGCAAAGAGCCCGAACGCCGCAAAGTTCACCACCCAATCATTGAAATCCAGCCACTCCGCCCAGCGAGGCGGCAGAAAGAAAAACCTCCCCGTGCCTCGGTCGATCGGCCGCAGCGCAAACCACAGACCTGCAATCAACACAGCCACCCAAGCTGAAAATGCCAATCCCCGCTTCACCTTGGTTTAGGACCGCCGATATCCATCACATCCTCCCCCGAATGAACCACTGAACCACCCTGCCTTCGATGTAGCGGCGGCGTCCTCGCCGTCGGTCGTTCAGCGCCTCTCAGGCGCAACTCGCCACACGTCACCGCGTCTCTCAGTCCCTCAGCTCTCAGGTCTCCGGTCTCATCCTTCCCACCAGCTACCCGTTACCCGCGACCCGCAACTTCCAACTCCTCACTCCTCCGCTACCACCGGCAGCCTGATGTCAGACTGTTGATGGTAACCCACCAGTAACTCATGCAGACGTTCCGGCGCGATGTCCGCACCATTCGGCCAAGCGACGGTTCCTCCCTCGACACGCAGCTGCCGGAAGAATCCTTCGTCCGCCAAAGGACCGAACACCGGCCCGTAATTCAGATATCGCGAGAGATCGACCCCCCCTTCTTCCCCATCAGCAAAACGCAGCCAGACACGCCGCCCCGTAGTCGGACGTGCATCGGTAACCTCAGGTATCTGATTGATTGCCTGCACGATTACCGTCTTTACCGCTCAATTATCTCGCTGCGGATCCGATCAGGATCGCGACGAAGATCCAGTAGCGCCAAAACCATGATGCGCTGAAAGTCAGAGACGTAGAAGAGACCCACGGGGAATCCGCCGACCAAGATGCGACGAATCGCACCGTGGTATACGGGGCCGGCCTCAGGAAAATCGGCCAATTGCCCAAGCGCCTTGTCGAGCGCCGTGTAAAACTTTTCGCCAAACCGCTGGTAAAGTTTCGCAAAGTCGATCTCCGCGCCAAGCAGCAGGATGACTTCTGTCCGCATCAGGAACGGCGGATCTCGCTACGAATCTTGTCCCAGCTCCGCGCCGGCATCTCACCCAACTCATAGCGCTCCCATCGATCGTTCAGCAAGGCCACGACCTCAGGATCCACTTCCGCAGGCTCAAACTCCGCCTCACTCCACAGCTCGATCGCCAAAGCCCGCTTTTCCCGCGGGCTCAACTTCTGCACTTCTGGAAGCTGCTCGATCACACGGGAAAATTGCCGCCGCCTTGCCAGGCTGTCAAGCGCGCCTCCTGCGTCTCCGCTCTCCGCTCTCCGGTTTGGCTATGGCCTGTCTTTCGGCTCATCCTTCATCCTTCATCCTTCATCCTTCGCAGCAGCCCCCCCTCAGCCCTCAGCCCTCAAGTTTGGTCGCCACGGCGACCTATCTACGGCTACGCCTTCGGTTCATCCCTCTCTTCCCCCCCTCAGATCTCATCCTTCATCCTTCATCCTTCATCCTTCACACTTCATCCTTCACTTTCCACCCCCGAAATTCCTTTAGAGCGTAGTCGGAGATTCGTTTCTTTCCGCGCCTTAACGATTCGATTTCGGATCTCGTCAAGAGAGCGGAAGCCGATGAGGTAGTTGGCTTCGTTGGCCGTGAGGGCTTCAGGCGTGACGGAGATGAGCGTTTCAAGGTTTCTGCCATAGCGGTTTGACAATTCAGTTACCACTTTTTTCGGCGGAGACGAAATGTAAGGGCTGTCTCCTTGGGCTTTGAAGGCTAACCCGCATATTTAACGGAGCAAAATATGCGCCGCGTCCAAGTTTTTTTGACCAAACAACTTGGCGCGGCCGACCGGGCAAAATGGAAAAACCATATGGTTTTTCCATTTACCGACGGGGTTAACCCCGAGAGGCCTGATGATATCAGGCCGTATCGGCCCCTTGGGCGGATATTTCATGCTCAGCATGAAGTATCCGGGCTAAAGATCTTCAGGCTCCAAACCTGTGTGTCTTGCGATGCGTGGCAGCATTTTCGGCCCGATTTCCTCACCGTCGTGAAAAGCAAAGACAAAATCTTGCCACCCCTCCCTGCTCAGGACCTTGTGCGACCCGGACTGCCGTTTGACTTGCCATCCGATTTTCTCAAGGGCGCGCAGGACCACCCGCGCCTTGCGAGCACCCCACCGGCTCATGCCGCCACGGTGAAGACCGAGTCCAATTCAGGTGCGTCCTCCCCGTTTTCAAGCCGGTCGGCAAGTATTCGCAGCACGAGAGCTTCAACCTTAGCCAAAGCCTCACTCCTGCTCGGTCCGTAGGCCATGGCCCCCGGCAGTGCGGGGATCTCGGCGATCCACCGACCATCCTCTTCGCGCTCAAGTTCAATTATCATGAAATTCTCCTACCACTCGCGCGTTGCTAGCACAAGCTGTTTGCCGTGGGCTTTCTCCCACGTCCTGTGGTCTCTTACTTCGCCGCGGCACACATCCTTCATCCTTCACACTTCATCCTTCCCTTTCCACCCCCCGCCCCCCTCCGTCATTCTGCATTCTTCATTCTGCATTCATCATTCCCCCCCGCCCTCTGCTCCAACCCGCCACCCGGCCACCATTTAACGCTTGAGAAACTTTGCGTATTTTTTCCGCTCCGCAGGAGTCAATGGCACAGCCCCATGCTGGCGCATGATCGCGTCGAACTCTGCCGCCGTGAAAATCCCCGATGCCTTGGCCGGAGCCGAGACATAGCGCATGCCGGAATCAGTTGCTCCGAAAGAAACTGATGTATTGCTTGGCATTGTCTTGGAGATCGTCGACGGCATATTCAAAGATAGCTTTAACCTCATACTCGAAAAACCAGTGCTTGGCAAGAAGGCCGCCCTTTAGAACCTATCCCGAAACCTGACGGGGTGGCGTTGCGGATAATTTTCGCCCGCCGCAAGGAGCAAGCGAAGTGGCTGTATCCTCTGCGATACTGTCCCGAGCGCCGCGACGCCGCGGCAGGTGAAAGGCGCCGCAACCCTCTCGGGCAGGGCCTTGGCGGGTC
>CAMDUL010000007.1 GCA_945878135.1 Chthoniobacter flavus
TTCAGCGACCCGATGGTTGATTGCAGAACCTGCAAGGCTCGCCACCGCGCCGACCAGCTTCCACAAAAAGACGGCACCCCATACTGCCCGGCCTGCGGCGGACGCGACCTCACCGAGCCGCGCGCCTTCAACCTCATGCTCAAAAGCTATGCTGGACCGCTAGAGAGCGATGAAAACCTCGTCTACCTGCGCCCCGAAACCGCGCAGGCCATGTTCGTCCAGTTCAAGAACATCCTCGAAACCTCGCGCAAAAAACTTCCCTTCGGCATCGCCCAAATCGGCAAAGCTTTCCGCAACGAAATCAACCCCCGCAACTACACCTTCCGTTCGCGCGAATTCGAGCAGATGGAAATCGAATACTTCTGCCGCGCCGAGGACGGATTAGCACTCACCGACTACTGGCTCGAGGAACGCCTCAAGTTCTACGAGGACATCGGCATCCCGCGCGAGAAGATCAAAATCCACGATATTCCCGACGGCGAACGCGCCTTTTACTCGAAGAAAACTTACGATCTCGAATACGAATTCCCCTTCGGCGTAAGCGAACTCGAGGGCGTTGCCTATCGCACGGATTACGATCTCTCTGCGCATATCAAGCACAGCGGCAAGCCGCTCGAGTATTTCGACGACGAGAAAAAGGAAAAATTCGTCCCGCACGTCGTGGAGCCGAGTGCCGGCGTGGACCGCACCGCCCTTGCCCTCATCTGCGAAGCCTTCGACGAAGAGGAAGTCACGGACGAGAAGGGCAACAAAGAGATCCGCACCATTCTCCGCTTCCACCCGCGCATGGCCCCGGTCAAATGCGGCATTTTCCCGCTCCTCAAAAACAAACCCGCCCTCGTCGAACAAGCTAAAGCTGTTGCCGCCGCTCTGCGTCCGCACATGATGGTTTTTTATGACGAAGCCGGCGCCATCGGACGCCGCTACCGCCGGCAGGACGAGATCGGCACGCCGTTTTGCGTTACGGTCGACTTCGACACCATCGGGGAAAACGGCCCCGAAAAACTGGACACGGTTACCTTGCGCCACCGCGACTCGATGCGGCAGGAGCGCATTCCCATCGCCGAACTCCGCGCGCGCCTCGAAGCTGCCATTCTTTGACCCCATGGCGGACCACGTCCACCTGCACGCGCGCGGTCTCCGCAAATCGTTCCGCCTCGGCACCACCACCCTCGAAATCCTCCGCGGCCTCGACCTCACAGTCCGCCGCGGCGAAACCGTTTTCCTCTGCGGCGCGTCCGGCGCGGGCAAAAGCACGCTTCTTTACACGCTGGCCGGTCTCGAGCGTCCGACTTCCGGCGACGTCCGCTTCGAAAACGAGAACCTCTACGGACTTTCCGCCGGGCGCCAGGCCGAACTGCGCAACACGCGCATGGGCTTCGTCTTCCAGAGCTACATGCTCCTGCCCGAACTCACCGCGCTGGAGAACGTCGCTCTGCCCGGCCTGATCGGCGGCAAGCCCGACCGCGAGCGCGCCGCGGAACTCCTCGAGAAAGTCGGACTCGGACCGCGCACCGGCCACCTGCCCTCGGAACTCTCCGGCGGCGAACAGCAGCGCGTGGCCATTGCCCGCGCTTTGGCCAACCGCCCGTCGATGCTTTTCGCCGATGAACCGACCGGCAACCTCGATTCCAGAACCGGCGGTGAGGTTATAGACCTCCTCCTCGGCCTCGCCCGCGAGCACGGCACCACCCTCCTCGCCGTGACCCACGACGCCAACCTCGCCGCCCGCGGCGACCGCGTCCTCCATATCCGCGACGGCCAGCTCGAGGAGTCCTGATTCGTCCAACCCTTGCCCATCGCAACCAACTCCGTCTAACCTTTCCCCCACTCAACCAACCTCAACCGAACCCAACACATCATGGCCTACGAACTACCTCCTCTCAGTTATCCCAACAACGCCCTCGAACCGCACGTCGACGCGCGCACGATGGAAATCCACCACGACAAACACCACCAAGCCTACATCACCAACGCGAACAACGCGCTGAAAGATCATCCTGACCTTCTGGCCAAGCCGGTGAACGACCTCATCGCCGACCTCACCGTCGTCCCCGAGGCCATCCGCACCGCCGTCCGCAACAATGCCGGCGGCCACGCCAACCACACCTTTTTCTGGACCATCATGGGTCCGAACGGCGGCGGCGAACCAAAGGGCAAACTGGCCGAGGCGATCAAAGCGAAATTCGGCAGCTTCGATGCTTTCAAAGAAGCCTTTGAAAAAGCCGGCGCCACGCGCTTCGGCAGCGGCTGGGCTTGGCTCGTGGTCAACAAAGCGGGCGAACTCGAAGTCGTGTCCACCGCCAACCAGGACAGCCCCCTCATGGGCAAAGCCGTGGCCGGCGTCGAAGGCACGCCCGTCCTCGGCTGCGATGTCTGGGAGCACGCTTATTATCTCAACTACCAGAACCGCCGCCCCGATTACCTCAAAGCGTGGTGGAATACGGTCAACTGGGACCAAGCGGAGAAAAACTACCTCGCCGCCACCGGTGCGTAAGGTCCCGTCGCCAATTCAAACCAGGAAGTCCGGGGCCCGCGCCCCGGACTTTTTCTTTGGCCGCCGACCCGCCAGCCCTACACTGCCTCCATGATTCCTCCGCAAAAACAAATGACCGGTATGCTCGGTCACCCCGTGGCCGAGAACCCGATCGACCGCATGTTCGACGCGGTTTACGCGCACTACAATTTGCCCTGGCAATTTTGGAAAAGCGACCTCGCCTCGGAAGCTGATCTGGCCTTGGCGGTTCTCGCGTTGGCACCGCTCGGCTACCGCGGTTTCACCATCACGGTGCCCTACAAGGTTGCGGTGATGCCCCTGCTCGACGAACTCGACAGCGACGTCAAAGCCATCGGCGCAGCGAATTACGTGACCATCGAGAAAGGCCGCCTCATCGGACACAACAACGACGGCAAGGGCGTGGTCAAAGCGATCGACAAAGTCGTGCCTTTGCGCGGACAGCACGTCGTCATGCTCGGCGCCGGCGGAGCCGGACGTGCCATGGCCGTGGAAATCGCCTGGGCCGGAGCGGCGAAGATGACCCTCGTGACACGCCGCGAAGAGCAGGGCCGGGAAGTCGCTGCTCTGGTCACGAAAGCCAGCGGCGTGCCCTGTGATTGGCAAGCGTGGCAACGCGAAGTGGAAGTGCCCGCCGGCACCACTTTGCTCATGAACGCCACCCATCTTGGCTGCGCGCCCGAACTGGAACCGGTGCCGGTGCGTTGGGACTCAGTGAGCAAGGACTGCACGGCCGTCGACGTGATCACCAATCCGCGCATCACGCCTTTCCTTGCCACGGCCCGCGACCGCGGATGCCGCACCGTCGACGGGGTGGAAATGCTCGTGCAGTTGGCCATGCAGATCTTCGAGCGCTGGACCGGAATCACCCCCGAAGAAAAAGTCTTCCAGCGCGCCGTCTCCGAAGCCCTCGGCGAATAGGCGGGACCGCGCGACCGCGCTTTGACTTCGGCATTTGGCGTTCTAAACTCTGCGTTTTTCTTCCATGGCTTACCTCAACGAAAACTATTCCAAACTCAAAGCCGGCTACCTCTTCCCCGAGATCGCGCGTCGGGTCAAAGCCTTCAGCGAAGCCCACCCCGATGCCGCGGCCAAGATCATCCGCTGCGGGATCGGAGACGTGACCGAACCGCTGCCGGCCGCCTGCCGGGAGGCCCTGCACAAGGCGGTTGATGAACTCGGCCAGCGCGAAACTTTCCGCGGATACGGACCGGAGCAAGGCTATGACTTCCTCCGCCAAGCCATCGCACAACACGATTTCCGCGACCGCGGCCTCGACATCGCCGACGACGAAATCTTTGTCTCCGACGGCTCCAAATGTGATTGCGGCAATATCCTCGACATCTTCGGACCCGGAAACCGCGTGGCCATCACCGACCCGGTTTACCCCGTCTACGTCGACACCAACGTCATGGTCGGCAACACCGGCGATGCCGACGAAACCGGGGCCTACGCTGGCGTTGTCTATCTCCCCTGCACCGCGGAGAACGGTTTCGTCCCGGCCATTCCGAAGGAAGCCGTCGATCTCATCTACCTCTGCTACCCGAACAACCCGACCGGCGCCGTGGCCACGCGCGACCAGCTCGCCGCCTGGATCGAGTACGCGCGCAAACACCACGCGATCATTCTTTTCGACGCGGCCTATGAAGCCTACGTCCGCACCCCGGGCATCCCGCATTCCATTTACGAGATCGACGGGGCCTGCGAGTGCGCCATCGAGTTCCGCAGTTTCTCGAAGAACGGAGGTTTCACCGGACTGCGCTGCGCTTTCACCGTGGTGCCGAAATCGCTCCACGCCCGCACCCGCGGCGGCGAAAGCAAGCCGCTCTACCCGCTCTGGCTGCGCAACCACACGACGAAATTCAACGGCGTTTCCTATCCGGTGCAACGCGCGGCCGAGGCGATTTACTCGCCGCAAGGACGCCGCGAGGTCGACGGCTTGGTCGATTTCTACATGGAGAACGCCCGCATCCTGCGCGAAGCGGTCCGCGGCGCCGGATTGCAAGTCTACGGTGGCATCGACGCGCCTTACATCTGGGTGCGCGGACCCGAAGGCGTCCCGAGTTGGACCATGTTCGATTTCCTCCTGCGCGAGGCCAACATTGTCACCACTCCCGGCAGCGGATTCGGTGCCGCCGGCGAGGGCTACTTCCGCATCTCGGCCTTCAACAGCCGCGAGCGCGCGCAGGAAGCAGCCAAGCGCCTTGCTTCGCTGGACTTCACAAAAGCCGGTTGATCCGCCTACGCTCTCTTCCATGAAAGCCCTCCTCCTCGTCGCCCTCGCCCTCGGCTCCCTCGGCTGCGCCAACCAGGACCCCTACCAAGACCCGACCTACACGCTGCAGCGCAATCTCTACAATCGGAACCAGAAATACGACGCTTACCAGAACCGCCAATACTTGCGCCGTCAGGCCGCTGACGATCGCTACCAATCGTGGTTCAACAGCGTGATGGAGTAGACACGCCGCTCACGCTGCCGCCTGACGCCGGATGTGGCGCTCGAATCGTCCCGGTGAGGGAAACAAATCGGCCAGGCGCTCCATGGCCATGTCGGCCAGAGGTCCGGGTTGCCGCCCGAGGGCGCACTGCAAATAGACGGCTTCTTTCAGCAACTCGGTGAAGTCGGCTTTGACCAGCTTTTCCCATTCGGCCCCGCTGACTTCCTTTTGCCACTTGGCCAGTTCGAAGTCGATGAGCACCGCCTCGACCGGTGCCGGGGCGACCGCGATGTTGTGCAGTTCCATGTCCCCATGGACCATCCCCGCCTCGTGCAGTTTGACCAGCGAGGCGAAAGCCTGCCCGCACAACGACCACAGGCCCACCGCGGTGGCCAGATTGATCTCCTCCGCCACCTGCACGTTGTTCTCGACCGGCTCGATGCCGAACGGCGTCAGGCGCGAATACGGTTTCCCCGGCACAAAGCAGGAGCGGAAGGTGTCCTTGGTGAATCCGATCGGGGGCGGCGCCCCGAGCACCTCGGAGGCGCGTTGCTGGTTGGCGAATTCGACCGACGGATCCCCGCGCAGCCGCCCCGGGAAGTAGGTCTTGCGGAAATGCATGGGGAATTCCGCCGCGAGCGGGAATTCCTTCCGCGTGTCTTTCCCGGCAATGACCATTTCCGCGGACATGAGTTGCAGGCCGTTGGCCTCGCGCCGGGTGATCGTGCGCATGACAAAATCATGTTCCGGCGGGTGTTGGATGAGCTGCGCGTATTCCGGGGCCAGAAGCAATTCATGCCGCGGCGAAACTCGCACCATCATCTGCTCGGGCGTTTCCATCACCACCAGTTTTTCCCGTCCGGCGCCCGATGCCAACCCCGAAGACCTCAGCCCAGCATCCGGCGGAAGTCCCCCGGTCTGGACGCCAGCAAGGCCGGGGCCGAGCGCAGCGCCTCGCGACGCAGCGCCTCCCGGCTGCGCGGCAGATCGGGCGGGACCTTCAGTCCCCGCTGCTTTTTCAGCCACGCCTCGGCCATGCAGACATCCTGGATGTCCCCCAGCGTCTCGCCCAGACGGTCGGCGCGACGCGTGAAACGCACCAACCGCGCCCGCCCGCCGAGATACTCGCACTGGTAGAGCAGACGCTTCACCCGCCTCCGCCAACCGTGAAACGCTTCGTCGGGCGCACTGCCCCGCCTCGCTTCCTTCCATCCTTCCCGGGCCGCGCGATACGTGCCGACCGCCCGGTCCGCGATATCCGCCCACTCCATCGTCACCCAATCCGGATACTCCGCGAGCAACCCCGCCGCATAATCGCACAGATGCCGCGCCTTGGTCAGATTCGGACGCAGCGCCGCGCGCGAATGATGCGCCTCGCCGGGTGCATACTTGTCGGCCAACCCCTGTATGATCGTGGCATCGCGCGTCTCCGCGAACAAATCCTTCAAATCCCGGCACGGCGGCAAAAACTTTCCGCGCCATCCGCCGCCGCGCGGCACGAGGCGGCAGAGCGACTGCAGACGTTTGACCCTCGTGCGCAAAAAATGCGCCTGACCGGCCGGATCATGGTCGAAGGCATCGACCGCCCGCGCCGACTCGCGCAGGAGCTGGCGCAACGCCGCGCGCAAAGCCGGACCCGGCGCCAGTTTGCGGGGAGACCGGGTCATGGACAGCATTCTCGCCACCAGGCCACCGCCCAGCAAGCGGACGAATGTGACAAATCAGGCCTGCGGACGCACCAGACGCCCCCGCGCCGCCCCGCGCCCGCCGGATCGCGACCAAACCGGAACCCCACGTGACCAGACCGAAATGACCGACGCGGGAAACTCGCGTCCGACATACGCACTCACCGCATGGCGCGTCAGAAGATCCCCGGCCCGCAAAATCTGCCCGTGGCGCGGATCGACCAGCACCAGATCCGCATCCATGCCCGGGGCAATCGCTCCCTTGCGTCCAGCCACACCGAAACGGTTGGCCACGTTCGACGCGGTCAGAGCAACCACCGTTTCCATCCCGAACCCGAGGGCCCACAACGACGGCAGAAAACTTTGCGCCCCGGCAATGCCGCCCCAGACCTCGAAGAAATCCTTCTTGTCCTTCATCCGCGGCGGGCACGGCGAGTGGTCCGTCCCGAGCGTGTCCACCCCGCCCGCGCGCACGCGCGCCACCAAATCGCTCCGCGCCGCCTCGCTGCGCAGGGGCGGTGCGCATTTTGCAGGGGCCCCGATCCGCACCGCATCATCGGCATTGAACACCAGATAGTGCGGACACGTCTCGGCAGTCACATCGACGCCGCGATCCTTCGCCGCGCGGATTTCGTCCAGACCTTCCCCGCAACTGACGTGCACCACCTGCAGACGGCAACCCGTCTCTCCGGCCAAATCGCAGGCCGCACGGATCGCCGCCAACTCGGCCTCGACGGAGCGGGACTCGAGATAATCCCGCATGCTTGTCCGGCCCGCCTCGCGCGCCGCCTTGGCCGCCGCGGAGACCATGGCTTCGTCCTCCGCGTGCACGGCCACGGGCAAGCCGAGTTCCGCCGCACGCCGCATGCCCGCCCGCAGGGTTTGCGTGTCGGCGCGTCTGAAGTCGTCGGTTCCGCTCGACGACATAAAAGCTTTGAAGCCGATCACCCCGCAGGCGGCCAATTCGGACAACTTGTCGAGGTTCGCCGGAGTGATCCCGCCCCAGAGGGCGAAATCGACAACGGACGAAGCCTCGGCCGCGGCTTTCTTGAGCGCGAAGCTCTCCGCATCGAGCGTCGGGGGATGTGCGTTGAGCGGCATTTCGAAGACGCAGGTCGCGCCGCCGGCCGCCGAGGCAAGAGAGCCCGTGGCCCAACCTTCCCAATCCGTGCGGCCCGGTTCGTTGTAGTGCACATGCGCATCAATCGCGCCGGGCAGAAGAACCATTCCCCCGGCGTCAACCGTCGCGCCGCCGCCCGGATTGTCGCCGATGGCCGCGATGCACCCCCCGGATACCGCGACATCGGCCATGCGCAGTCCGTCGGGCAGACACACCTGCGCGCCGCGAATAACAAAGTCTTCAGCCATGGTTCCGCGCCAATGCAAGCACGGTGCGCGTCAGCACGTCGAGCGCGACAGCGACGTCGCGTTGGTTGACGCTTTCATCCGGATGATGACTGATGCCCTTTTGGCAACGGACGAAAAGCATGGCTGAGGGGCAAACTTTCGCCATGACAGCCGCGTCGTGGCCCGCACCGCTCGGCAAGACAGGCACGCAGCCGGCGGCTTGGCGCACGACCGAGGCCAGCTTTTTGTCCATCGCTGCAGTCCGCGTTTCCTGCACGATATCCCACGCAAGTTCAAGCCCGCGACGCCTTGCCACCTTCGCGGCGAAAGCGCGCAATCCGGCCACGGCCGACCGGCGTTTTGTGTCCCTCTCGTCCCGCACATCCAGAGTGAAGGTCACTTTGCCGGGCACGACATTACTCGCCGCACCCTCCACTTCGCACTGGCCCACCGTGGCCATGACTCCGGCCCGTTCTGCTGCGAGGACAACTTCCGCCGCTCCGGCCAGCGCATCTTGCCGCAAGTTCATCGGGGTGGTCCCGGCATGCGCGGCACGGCCGGTAAAAGCCGCACGGATCCGCGTTTGGCCGGCGATGGCCGAGACCACACCAACCGGGGCGCCGGCATGTTCGAGCACCGGACCCTGCTCGATGTGCGCTTCGAGATAGGCGAGCAGTTCACGCTTTGGTCGCTTGGCGCGCGCCAGGCCCTTTTCCCGGATGCGGGACAAATCTTTTGCCGTGAGCAGCCCGCACATCGCGCGGCTGCCGAGATAAGTCGTCTGATACTTCACCCCCTCCTCGTCGGAAAACCCGACCACCTCCAGATGAAACGGCAACCTCTCGTCGCGCAAGCGTTCCACCGCCGCAATGCCGAGCAGCACCCCGAGCGGACCGTCGTATTTCCCCGCATTGCGCACGGTGTCGAGGTGCGAGCCGATGATGAGCGTCTTTGCCCCGCGTTCGGCCGAAGAGACGCGACCGATCAGATTGAAGGCCGCGTCCTCGCGGACCGACATGCCCGCCGCACACATCCACGAGCCGACCAACTTGTTCGCATGCTTCATGGCAGGTGAAGCAAAAGTCCGGATCAAACACACTTTTTCCTCCGACACCCGTCCCAATTCATCGCATCGCCGCATGAGTTTGCCGGCTTCGGTCCGCGGCGACCGGGGACGGCCGCCCTCCGGCTTTCTTGGCATGGAGGGCGAGCGTCCCCGCGAGCCGCGTCTTTTTCTCATAATCCCATTCAGCTCCCGCGGTAAGTCGAATAACTCCACGGCGAGCAAAGAAGCGGCACGTGATAGTTCTGCCCAGGATCACTGATGCGGAAGCGGATGGGGATGACATCCAGGAATTTCGCTTCACCGAAGTAGGCGCCGATATGGAACGACAATTCGTAGTCGCCCTCACCGATTTCTTCGGGACCAAGCACCGGCGCCTCTGTGCGGCCGTCGCTGTTCGTCGTCAGCGTCTTCACCAATTCACCGCCCGGCATGCGGCGGAGTTCGATCTTCATGCCTGCGGCGGGACGGCCCTTGGCAGTATCCAAAACGTGTGTGCTCAATTTGCCCATAAAATATCATGCAGCCGCAACGCGGCGATTTTGTGGATTTCGTCCAAGGCTGTCTTCTTCTCCGCAGCGGCATCGTTTGGCAAGCGCCGGGGAAAGGCTTCAAGGATGGCGTCCTTCTTGTTCATTCGCGCGCAGATGATGAAGGGAAACCCGAACTTCTCGCGATAAGCGGCATTGTGGCGGCGGAAGCTTTCCCTTTCCTCCGCCGATAAATCACCCAAACCGGCCGCCGCTTGTTCACCCTGCGATTCAGCCGTGAGCACGGCGCGCCCGACCAGATCGGGGTGCGCTTTGATCAAATCCATCTGTTCCTCGTCCGGCGCATGATCGACCTCCTGCAGCAACGCGTGGCGCAAATGATCGGCGTCGGCAAATGGCCGCTTTGCCGCGGCGCGGCGCGCGAAATGCGGGGAATGCTCGTAGACCGGACCGACCGCGCGCACGAATTCCTCCTCGGGTGCGGCATTCAACTCGGCCAGCTTCGCAGTCATGACTTTGCTTCGATCCACGCCATGGTCTTCCCGGCCAACTTGTCCAGAGCCTCCACACTCATGGCGAGATGCTCCTCCTTCGTGTCCTCGATTTTGTTGTGGCTGATCCCGTGCAGGCTTTGCGTGAACATCATCACGGTCGGCACGCCGGCCATGGCCATCTCCGCCGCGTCGTGGAGCGGTCCGGAAGGCAAGCGGTGCGATGCGCCGCAAGTTTCTTTGACCGCTTCGTCGCAGAAATCGACCAACTCCGGATGGAAAGGCGCCGGCGCGATATGCCAGATGCGCTCCCATTCCACCGTGCAGCCCGATTCCCTGGCGAACCGTTCGCTGGCTGCCTTGGCCTCCGCATGCATTGCCGCGAGTTTGTCCGCGTCGAGATGCCGCTGGTCGAGCGTGATGCGGCAATCGGCCACCACGCTGGTCACGATGCCCGGCTTGGTCGTGCATGAACCGATCGTGCAAACCCCCATGCCGCTGCGTTTGGCAATTTCATAGACCTCCGGACTCATCCGCGCCGCGGCGAGGAATGCATCTTTGCGACGGTCCATCGGCGTGCTGCCGGAATGCGCGGCCTGACCATGAAACGTGATGGCATGACGCTCCACGCCGAATGTCCCCAACACCGCGCCGAGCGGCAAGTCCTTGTCGAGAAGCACCGGTCCCTGCTCGATATGCAACTCGAGGTAGGCGGCGGCATTTTTCAATTCCCGGCCGCAATCCTTGACCCTCTCGAAATCAATCCCGACCTGCTTCAATGCATCCGGCAATTTGACCCCGTCCTTGTCGGCCAACCCCCGCGCCTCGTCCATGTCGAGGTTTCCAGAGCAGGCCGACGAACCAAACAGGCTCTTGCCGAAACGCGCGCCCTCTTCGTCCGCCCAATCAACCACCCTCACCGTGACCGGCGGCCGCCCTCCGTATTGCGCGCTGATCCGGCGCATCACCTCGACCCCGGCCAGCGTGTTGAGGCAGCCGTCTAGCCATCCGCCATTCGGAACCGAATCGATATGACCGCCCACGAGCAACTCCCGATCGCTCGTGCCGCGCAGCGTCGCCCAAAAATTCCCCGCGGCATCGTTGTGCATCTCGACCGGGAGTCCCCCGAAGCGCTGCTTTAAAAATTCGCGCGCTCTGACCCACACCGGAGTGAACGCCACCCGCTGCGCCCCATTCTCGTCGCCGGTCAAGGCGCGCAATTCCTTGAGTTCTTCGATCGTCCGCCGGGCATTCAAGGCGTTGGTCATAACGAGATTCTGCAAGGAAAGTCTTTACCGAACCACCGAAAACTGAACACTGGCCCTTCCCCTCGGTTTATGCCTATTCAACCGCTCCTCGACGCCGAGACGGCCGCCCGCAACATGGCGGAAAAAGCTCCCCGCTACACCCCGCAGGAAGCGCTGATCGAAGCCAACCGCTGCCTCTTCTGCTTCGACGCACCGTGCATCATGGCCTGCCCGACCGGCATCGATATTCCGTCGTTCATCAAGAAAATCGCCAACAAGAATCCCGTCGCCTCGGCCCGGACCATTCTCACGGCCAATGTCCTCGGTGCCAGTTGCGCCCGGGTGTGCCCGACCGATGTCCTCTGCGAGGCCGCCTGCGTGGTTCTCGATCTCGAAGGCGACCCGGTGAAAATCGGACGCCTCCAGCGCTACGCGACCGATTACGTTTTCGAGCACCACATCGATGTCCTTCACGCGCCCGCGGAAAAGAACGGCAAGAAGGTCGCCGTCCTCGGCGCCGGCCCGGCCGGACTCGGTTGCGCCGCCGAACTGGCCCAACTCGGTTACGAGGTCACCGTCTTCGACAAAAAGAAGGCGGGCGGCGGACTCAACACCTACGGCATCGCCTACTACAAGATGCGCCCCCAGATCAGCCTCGACGAGGTGAAGATGATCGAGGGCCTCGGCGTGAAGTTCCGCTACGGGGTGGAAATCGGCAAGGACATCTCCGTCGCCGACCTCGAGAAAAATTGCGACGCCATCTTCCTCGGCCTCGGACTGGGCGGTGCCAACCGCCTCGGCATTCCGGGCGAGGATCTCCCCGAAGTGGTCGATGCCCTCGAGTTCATCGAGTGGATCCGCACCCGTCCGCTGCACGAAGTCCCCGTCGGACGCCGCGTCGCCGTCCTCGGGTGCGGCAACACCGCGATCGATGCCGTCACGCAATCGAAACGCCTCGGCGCCGAAGTGGCCACCATCATTTACCGCCGCGGCGAGGACGACATGCCGGCCTACGAATTCGAATACGAGTTGGCCAAGAATGACGGCGCTACTTTCCACTTTCACACCATCCCGACCGAAGTGCTGTCCGAGAACGGACACGTCAAAGCCCTCCGCCTGGCCAGGACCGAAGTCCGCGACGGCAAAATGCACGTCGTACCCGGCTCCGGGTGGATCGAGGAATTCGACCTCGTCCTCAAGGCGGTCGGACAGGAAAAACAAACCGCCGTGCTGACCAAACTCTTCCACGGCCTCAAGCTCGACGCCAAAGGCCGGGTCGAACACAACCCCGAGACGATGGCGACAGCCATCGCGAAAGTTTTTGTCGGCGGCGATTGCGCCAATGGCGGACGCGAAGTGGTCAACGCCGTGGCCGAAGGCAAGAAAGCGGCCCGGGGCATCAACGCGATGCTCACCAAGCAAAAGGTCGCAGGCCCCGTCCAGCCCTCCCGCCACGGCAGCAAAGACGGCGCCACCGGCTCCGGCTTCAACCACCCCATCCGCGTCCCCGAACTCCTCGCCGCAATGGCTCAGTAACTCGTCACAAGTCACACGTCACTCCTTCCCATGGCCGACCTCTCGATCAACTTCGCCGGAATCAAATCGCCGAACCCGTTCTGGATCGCCAGCGGCCCGCCCTCGAACACCGCCTACCAATCCCACCGCGCCTTCGAGGCCGGCTGGGGCGGCGTGGTCTGGAAAACAATCGGCGATCCCATCGTCAACGTTGCCTCCCGCTATTCCGCGCTCAACCTCGGCGGACAACGCATGGTCGGCTTCAACAACATCGAACTGATCAGCGACCGCTCGCCCGAAACCAACTTCCGCGAAATCAAGGAAGTCAAAGACCGCTGGCCGAACCACGCGGTCATCGCTTCCCTCATGGTCGACACCCGCGAGCGGTGGCACGAATTCGTCAAACGGTCCGCCGATTGCGGGGCCGACGGCATCGAACTCAACTTCGGTTGCCCCCACGGCATGTGCGAGCGCGGCATGGGATCCGCCGTCGGACAAAACCCCGACGTCGCCGAAACCATCGTCGGCTGGGTCATGGAGGCCGCGGAAATCCCGGTCATCGTCAAACTCACCCCCAACATCACCAATGTGGTCTACGCCGCCCGCGCGGCCAAACGTGCCGGGGCCGATGCCATCTCGCTGATCAACACGATCAACAGCATCACCAACGTCAATCTCGACACCCTTACCCCCGAACCTTACGTGCGCGGACTCAGCTCGCACGGCGGTTACTGCGGACCGGCGGTCAAACCGATCGCCCTCAACATGGTGCAAAGCTGCGCCGCCGACCCCGAAGTGAATCTCCCGATTTCCGGCATCGGCGGCATCGGCAACTGGCGCGACGCCGCCGAGTTCATCGCCCTCGGATCGCTCAGTTTGCAAGTCTGCACCGCCGTCATGCATTACGGTTTCCGCATCGTCGAGGACATGAACGAAGGCCTTTCCGACTACCTCGATTCCAAGGGCTACAAAAGCGTGGCCGAATTCTCCGGCGCCGCCGTGAAGAGCCTCTCCGACTGGAAGTATCTGGACCTGCATTACAAACGTGTCGCCCGCATCGACTATGACAAATGCATCGGGTGCAACCTCTGCTACATCGCCTGCGAGGACGGCGCGCACCAATGCATCGATCTGGTCGACAGCGCACCCCACGGACTCGGCCCCGGCCGCGTGCCGGGCAAACCCGTGCCCGAGGTCCGCGAGGAAGACTGCGTGGGCTGCAACCTTTGCTCCATCGTCTGCCCGGTCGACGATTGCATCACCATGGTGGAAATCGAAACCGGCCGGGACAAGATGAGCTGGGACGACTACCAGACCCGCCTGGCCAGGGGCGAAATGGAACCCCTGCCGGCCCATCCGTGATCCGGCCTCTCGCGTCCGCGGAGCTGGATGCTTTGGCCCCGCTCTTCGCTGCTTACCTCGATTTTTACCGCGTCGACCAACTCCCCGACCGCCAACGGGCTTTCCTCGCGGGACGATTGGCCGCCGGCGACTCGGCCGCTTTCGGGGCCTTCGACGAATCCGGTAACATGACCGGCTTCGCCCTCTGCCATCTCGCGCACAACTCGCTCCGGCTCGCGCCCGCCTGGATCCTCCACGACCTCTTTGTCGCACCCGGCAACCGCCGGCACGGCACCGCCCGCCAACTTCTCGATGCCGTCCATGCCGCTGCCCGGGCAGCCGGCGCCTGCGAAGTGATCCTCTCGACCGCGCGGACCAACACCGCGGCCCGCTCGCTCTACGAAAGCGCGGGATACCGGCCCGACCAAGTCTTCCGCACCTACGTTTTCGACCTGCACTGAGCGCAATCGGCATTGCCAAGCCGCCGCATCCGTCGGAATGTGCAGGTAATCCGCCGCCCATGCGCATCGCCATCTTCGGTGACATCCACAGCAACCTGGAGGCCCTCCAATCGGTCCTGGCCGACGCGCAAATCCAGGGCTGCACGCATCACATCTGTCTCGGCGACCTCGTCGGATACAGCGCGGACCCAGAGGCATGCATTGAACTGGTCCGCTCGCTCGATTGCCCCGTGATCAAGGGCAACCACGACGAGCAAGCGGCCATGTCGGGCTCTCTGACCGGCTTCACCGAACTGGCCGCCGCCGCCATGCAGTGGACGCGCGGGCAATTGGGCGAGAAGGACAAAGAGTGGCTCCGCTCGCTCCGCCTGCAGCGCGTCATCCGCGACTTCACCGTCGTCCACGCCACCCTCGACACCCCGCACAAGTGGGGCTACGTCGTCACCCCGGGTGATGCCGGAGCCAGCTTCACCTACCAGCACACGCCCGTCTGCTTTTTCGGCCACACCCACGAGCCCTTCCTTTTTTCCACCGGCATAGTCGTGAAGAAAAACACCTACGACAAACTCAAGCTCAAGCCCGGCACGCAATACCTGATCAATGCGGGCAGCATCGGGCAGCCGCGCGACCACGACTGGCGCGCCGCTTACGTTATTTACCAGCCGGAAACCCTCGAAGTCGAACTCCGCCGCATCCCTTATGACATCGAGACCACCCAGAAGAAAATCCTCGGGGCCGGGCTCCCCCCCGAACTGGCCGAGCGTCTCGCCTTGGGGATATGAATCCCGGCCGCATCCTTGTCCTCAAGCCGAGTTCCCTCGGCGACATCGTCCACACTTTGCCCGCAGTGGCCGCCCTGCGCGCGAAATTCCCCGGCGCCCGTCTCACGTGGATGGTCAATCCCGAGTGGGCCCCGCTCCTCGAAGGCAACCCGCAGATCGATGAAACCCTCGTTTTTCCCCGCGCCGATTTCCGCGGACCCCGGGGCTGGCTGCGTTTCGCCCGCTGGTGCCGCGCGCTGAAGAAACAAACGCCACCCGACCTCATCCTCGATTTCCAGGGACTCCTCCGCACCGCACTCGTGGCCCGTGCCTTCCGCGGCGTGCCGGTTTACGGACTCTCCGACGCCCGCGAGGGCGCGCATCTCGTGCAGACACGCACCATTCCCGTCGATCCGAAGGCCCACGCCGTCGAACGCTATCTCGCCCTCGCCGCCGCGACCGGTGCCACCCTGGCCGGGCCACCCGAATTCGCCCTGCCCGAGGGTGATCGTCCCTCGGAAAACATTCCCGCCGGACCCTTCCTCGTCTTCCATCCCTTTTCCCGCGGCCGCGGCAAATCACTCTCAGCGGAAGCCGTCCTCGCTTTCTGCCGCGCGGTCGATGTTCCGGTCGTCCTGGTCGGTCGCACCGGCCTCGCAGTCCCCGGCCTCCCGCCCAACGTCACCAACCTTCTCAACCGCACCAGCCTCACTGAACTCCTCTGGCTCCTGCGCCAAGCGGCATTTGTCGTCAGCGTCGACAGCGGACCCATGCACCTTGCCGCTGCCGTGACGGACCAGCTCCTCGCCATCCACACTTGGAGCGATCCCTGCCAAGTCGGCCCCTACCGCCCCGGCGCCCACATTTGGAAAGCCCGCGACTTCTTCCCCGCCCTTGATCCGGTCAGCTCTTCCACCCCCGAAGTCGCGCCTTCGCCGCAAGATGCCGAAATCATGGCCCGCTGGGTCCGCGAAAAGCTTCTTCCGATTTCCCCGACGCGGTAGGGCCGGCTGGCCCCGGCCCGGCACCCCGAGGTCAAGCCCCCGGAGGCGAAACCGCGCGCCGCGTGATCTTGCGTCCGACCAAAGCCACGGCCTCCCGCGCCTCCTCGACGCGCAGCAACGCACAGAGCGCGAAATAAACCGCCGCCGCCGCACCGATGATGGCCAGCAGCGACCACGCGCGGTCGAACAACGACGCCGCGCCCAACCACGGGGCCAGCCACTCGCGCCCGAATATGCATACCGCGGCCAAACCGGCCGCCGCCACCGCGATCCGTCCGAACGAGGCGATCACTTTGAAGCTCTCCATCCCCCCCGCCGCGCGCCGCATGAGGAAATACAAAATGAAAAAGTCGATCGTCGCGACCAACCCGGTCGACAAGGCCAGCCCCTTGTGTCCGAGTCCCATGCGGAACGTCAGTTGCCAGTTGAGGAAAATGTTCAGCGCAATGCCGAAGAATGTCACCAGCATCGGGGTCCACTTGCGCTCCAACGCGTAGAACGCGGGCGAGAGCACCTTGATGCAAGCGTAGCCCATCAAGCCCACGGCGTAGAACTTCAGCGCCGCCCCCGTCTGCTCCGTGTCGCCCGCGGTGAACTTCCCTCGCTCGTAAATCAGCCCGATGATTTCGCTGCTCATCATCATCAGCCCGATCGTCGCCGGCAGGGTGAGGAACAACGCCAACCGGATGGCCTTGGCCAGCGTTTCGCGGAAATGCGCCATGTCGCCGCCCGCCGCGATTTTCGCCACCGCCGGCAAGGTCACGGTGGCCACCGCCACGCCGAAAATGCCGAGAGGCAACTGCATGAGGCGGAAAGCGTAGGAGAGCCAGCTGACCGCGCCGTCGCCGAGGTAGGAGGCGAAGATGCTGTTGACCATCACATTGACCTGCACGGCGCTCGCCGCGATGACCGCGGGCAGCATGAGCCAGAGCACACGCTTGACCTGCGCGTCGCGCCATCCGAAGTCGAAATGGAAGGTGAAGCCGACTCTTTTGAGACTCGGAATCTGCACGGCCAGCTGGAGGAACCCGCCGATCAGCGTGCCGATGGCCATGCCGATCAACGAGCGCGGACCGAAGGTCGGGTCGATCAGCCAGGCGATGGTCACCCCGCCGAAAATCGACCCGAGATTGTAGAAGCTCGAAGCCAAGGCCGGCACCCCGAAGACGTTGCGGGAATTGAGCATGCCCATGACCAACGCGGCGAGGGACACCATGAGAATGAAGGGAAACATGATGCGGGTCAGTTCCACCGCGAACGCGGACTTGTCCGCATCGAACCCCGGGGCCAGCACCGCGATCAACGCGGGGGCGAAGAGGATACCCAGGAGCGTCATGCCGCTCATGAAGACCAGAGCCAGCGTGGCCATCTTGCGCGCCAGTTCCCATGCCGCCTCGTAATTTTTCTCCACCCCCAGTTTGGAAAACACCGTGACGAACGCGACCGACAGCGCGCCCTCGGCGAACAGATCGCGCAGCAAATTCGGCGCGCGGTAGGCCGTGATATACGCATCCATCCCGCGCCCCGCCCCGAAGAGCGCGGCGAAGATCAGCTCGCGCGCCAACCCGAGCACGCGGCTGAGCATGACGGCCAAGGCGACGATGCCCGCCGCCCGCGTGTTCAGCTTTTCCTTAGCCATGCGCCGCCCTGCGTAGCCGATCCATGATGGCCATGCCCAGCCCCGATTCGGGAATTTCGCGGGCGTAGATCCGCTCCACCCCGGAGGCATCCAACCGCCGCAACGCGGCGAAAAAGAGCGGGGCGGCCTCCGCGGGGTCGGACGGCAAAACCTCGACCGCGGCAAATCCCGGTCCGACCGCACCGAAAGCCAGCACCCCGCTCGCGGCCGCGTCGTCGGGCAACGGCGCATGTCCGGGCCACAACCTCAGCGGCGTGCGCGGTGCGTAATGGCTTTCCAGCATGCCCGGCGCGGAGACCGCGCCTCCGCGCTCCGCGCGCTCCACCGGGGCAAAGCGGATCAACTCCTCGGTTGTCACCGGTCCCGGGCGCAGCAAGGTCAGCCGTCCGTCCTCCACCGCTACAATGGTCGACTCCAACCCGTGCCGGCACGGACCGCCGTCGAGAACGAGGGGGATGCGGCCGTGCAGCTCTTCTATGACATCTTGCGCGGCCACCGGACTGATCCGTCCGAAACGGTTCGCACTCGGTGCGGCCAAAGGCCGGCCGATGTCCCGCACCACGGCGGCCATGACCGGATGAGCGCTGCAACGCAACGCCACTGTCGGCAGACCGGAGCGCACAAGATCCGGCACAAGATCTTTCGCCGGCAACACCATGGTCAGCGGCCCGGGCCAGAACGCACCGGCCAAACGGACGGCGAGCGCTTCCGCCGCACCCGTGACCGTCGACAATGTTCCGATCCAAGAGGCGTCGGCCACATGCACGATCAATGGATCGAAGGAGGGGCGCTCCTTGGCGGCAAAAACTTTCGCCGCTGCGTCCGCGTTGAGCGCATCGCAGGCCAGTCCATAGACCGTCTCGGTCGGCAGAGCGACCACCTCGCCGCTGCGCAGCAAGCCGGTCGCTTCCCGCGCTGCGCTGCCAATTTCCGCCGGTTCGACCGCTCGCAGGACCCGTGTTTGCATCACCATTCCGCCGTTCTATGGATCTTAATCACTTGGTCTCCAACGCTTTGCCATAAGAGAAGGCACCACCGCGAAAAGAGCAGCATCATGACCGGATCGGTTATCTTTTCCAATAAGCAATTGACCAATGGACACGGGATCACCATATACGCCCGTGGGCGCAGAGTATCGCGTCAAAACCAGCCCCGTCTGCATGCCCCGAGGAATAATCAAATGGTTCAACAACAAGAAGGGTTTCGGTTTCATCGCCGACCCCAGCGGAGCCAGCGCCGACATCTTCGTTCATTATTCGGAGATCCGCGGCGACGGTTACAAAACGCTGGAAGAAGGTGACACCGTGGAGTTCGAGCTGAGCCCGAGCGACCGCGGACCCAAGGCCCTGAATGTGGTGAGAATCTGAGCGTGTTTCGCAACCTGGTCCTCGTCGGGTTCATGGGATCCGGCAAATCCAGCGTCGGGCGGCTTTTGTCGTCCCTCACCGGTTTCGCCCTCGTCGACACCGACACCCTCGTCGCGCAGGAAGCCGGACAGTCGATCCCCGCCATTTTCAGACGCCACGGCGAGGAACACTTCCGCGCGCTCGAGACCGGGGTCCTGCAAAGCCTCGTTGGCCGCATCGGTCTGGTCGTCGCCACCGGCGGCGGCATTGTCACCGTCGAGGAAAACCGCCGACTCCTGCCGCAGATCGGCCCCGTGGTCTGGCTCGACGCCAGTCCCGACCATCTCTACCAGCGCGTCAAACACAGCAAGCGTCCCCTGCTCCAGACCGCCGACCCCCGCCGCACCGTCGAAGAACTCTACCGCGCCCGGGAACCCCTCTATCAAGAGGCCGCCACCGTCCGCATCGACTCCACCAATCTTACCCACCGCCAAACCGCCGAAGCCGTCCTCGCCCTGCTCCGCCAGCAACAGGAGCAGCAGCAACAGTAGTCCTTACACGGTTGATAAAGCGGACCGCCGCGCATAGGATAAAAACTCACCTCATGCCTCGTGGTGTAACGGTAGCACTGCAGATTCTGGATCTGTTTGTCATGGTTCGAATCCATGCGAGGCAGCCATCCAAAGGATGGCGAACTCGTGCCTTCCGCACACGAAGTCACCACGGGAAAGATCGCCCCGGGTGATCAATCCATGCGAGGCAGCCATCCAAAGGATGGCGAACTCGTGTCTTCGACACACGAAGTCATTCCCGGAAAGGTCGCCGTGGCGACCAATCCATGCGAGGCAGCCATCCACCGGATGGTGAACGCTCAGTCTGTCACGACCCGCGCCGCATGGTAGCCCCGCGCGAATTCCGCGGCGGTGAGTTTTTTTCCCCCGGCCGGTTGCAATTCGAGGACACGCACAACACCACCGCCCCCGCATCCGACATCCAGCGGAGCGGCCAAGGCGCCGGCGGGAACCGATCCCTCGACGGCCTCGGCCCGATGGATTTTGACCGTAAGGCGCTTGCCCCCGGCCAATTCGAATTCCGCCGTGCAACCGGGCCAAGGGTGGAGACCGCGGACCCGGCGCACGATTTCTCCGGCGGTGCCGCGCCAGTCGATCCGGCCGGAGGAACGATCGAGCTTGGGGCTGTAAGTCGCATGGCTTTCGTCCTGCTTGAGATGCGGAGCCTTTCCGGCACGGATGAGTTCCAATGCGCCGGCCAAGGCCCCGGGCGCCATGGCCGCGAGGCGGTCGTGGAGGACACCTGCGGTGTCCGTGTCCTCCACCGCGCAAGTGCGTTGCAAAAGGATGTCCCCCGTATCGAGTCCCGCGTCCATCCACATCACGGTGAGGCCGGACTCGCGGTCGCCGGCCAGCACGGCCGCATGCACCGGCGCGGCCCCTCGGTGGCGCGGGAGGAGCGAGGCGTGGAGGTTGAGGGCGCCGAGCTTGGGAACATCGAGCAGTTCCTGCGGCAGGATCTGCCCGTAGGCCATCACCACGAGCAAGTCGGGTCGAAGAAGGGCAATTTCCCCGATCGCTTCCGGCGCGCGGATGCGCCGGGGTTGCAAGGGCGCCAGTCCGCGCGAAAGCGCCTTCTCCTTGACCGCGCAGGGGGTGAGTTGCAGTCCGCGCCCCGCCGGGCGGTCCGGTTGCGTCACCACCCCGGCCAACTCGACACCCGGTGCGGAAGCCAGCCACTCAAGGGCCGGGATGCCGATGTCACCGCTGCCGATGAAGACAATCTTCATGGATGCACGCGGAGCCGCGCCGGGCGCGCGGAGGCGGCCGTCCCGCGACGCAACTCCCCTGCCGTCACCTCGCGCTGGCCGACCGAATCGGCGCACCCGGTGCAAAGATAGTCATAAATTTCCTTGTCGGGCAGCACGAGCAAGAGACGTTCTCGCACGGGCATCGCTTGTCCGCAGCGCCGGCAATAAAGACTGCTGGCCCGCAGGCTTCCGAACTGCCCGCTCATGTCACCGCGCTGAAACCCTCTTCGCCAAAATGGTTCCGGCGGTCTTTGACCAGGACGCTGACGATGGATGCTAGGACATCGACCGGCGACTGCGTGGCGTCGATGTGCTCGATCATGCCGTCGCCGTAATACTCGAGCAAAGGCCGCGACTCGTGGTCGTAGGTCTCGAGGCGGTGCTTGATCACTTCCTCGTTGGCATCATCAAAACGGTTGTCGCGCAGGGCCCGGCGCTTGAGGCGCCCGACCAGCTTGGAACGGTCCGGACAAGACAAATGGAAAACGCGCCGGACCCGAACGGTGTCATCCAGCATTTGCGCCTGGTGGACATTGCGCGGTATCCCGTCGAGGACGAGAAAGTCGTGGTCCGGGTGGAACGCGTGTGATTCGACACTCTGGTCGATGCGGATTTTCCAGAGCTTCACCGTGATCTCGTCGGGTACCAGTTCGCCCCGGCTGGAGTATTCGAGAAACTGCTGACCGAGCGGCGTGCGCAGGTCGAGCGCGCGGAACACGTCCCCGCAGGCGCAGTGGAAATAGCCGGGAACGGTGCCGAGCGCGCGGCCCTGGGTTCCTTTGCCGCTGCCGGGAGCGCCGAAAATGAGATAGGTCTGGTATCTGCTCATGCGAGATGTGCGGTGGAAACCGTCATCTTAGGCGGGCGCGGGAAAATGACAACGCGCGGCTCGCTGCCGGGTTTCTTGACACCGGCCACCACCGGACGTAAGCAGAGAGGTCCGTCCGTTTCCCCACCGTGCACACCGAAGACCAAGTCCTTGAAGTTCTGCTGGACCAGTTCCGTGCGACCGGCCAACAGGCGGACGAGGCCCGCGAGAGGCACCCCGGGACGCCCATTCTGGAGGCCTTGCTGCAGGACGGCGCCATCCAGCAGCGCGACATCGACGAGGCCATTGCGCACGTGCACGGCCTGAGTTTCGCCGATATCGAGGAACCCGATGTGGTGGAGCAGATCCGCCAACTGCAGACCGCCATCCCGGGCGAGGTGGCTCGCCGCCACCGCATCCTCCCGCTCCAGCGGAGCGATCACGGATTGCAGGTCGCCATCGGGGATCCGATGAACTTCGAGGCTTTCGATACCGTCCCTTTCCTGCTCAAGACCGAAGTCGAGTTCCTTTACGCCAACCCCGAAAGGCTGGAGGTCCTGCTGTCCGCGCTCTACCCGCGCCAAGAGGGCCTCGTGGCGGCCGGCACGGGCAAGCAGGACGATGGTGCCGCGGCCACGGACGACGCCGGCGTCATCCAACTAGTCCAGGAATTTCTCTCCAAAGCCCAGGAGATGCGGGCCAGTGACATCCACCTCGAGCCGGTCGACGAGGGATTCCGCATCCGGTTCCGCATCGACGGAGAGTTGGAACTCTTCAAGATGGTTTCCCCGGTGCTGCACGGCTCGGTCATCAGCCGCCTGAAAATCATGACCCACACGATGAGCATCGATGAGAAGCGCGTCCCGCAGGACGGCCGCATCCAGACGCAGGTCAACGGCAGACCCCTGGACCTCCGCGTGTCCACCATCCCCACCTCCCAAGGCGAGTCGATCGTCATGCGTCTGCTCGACCAGTCGACGCTCTCCATCACCCTGCCCGACCTCGGGTTCATGAGCGACGACCAGGAATACTTCCGCGGTCTGATCAAACTCGCCGACGGCATCGTTCTTGTCACCGGCCCCACCGGATCGGGCAAGACCACCACGCTTTACGCCTGCTTGTCCGAGATCAACGACGAGAGCCGCAAGATCATCACCGTCGAAGATCCGATCGAATACGTCATGCCCGGCGTCAACCAGGTCCACGTCAAGTCCGACATCGGCATGACCTTCGCCCGTGCCCTGCGGGCCATGCTGCGGCAGGCTCCGAACGTCATCATGATCGGAGAAATCCGCGATCTCGAAACGGCCGGCATCGCCATCAATGCGTCCCTCACCGGCCACCTCGTGCTTTCCACCCTGCACACCAACGACGCCCCCAGCGCCATCGCCCGCTTGATCGATATCGGAGTCAAACCCTACCTCGTCTCGAGCGCCGTGCGCGCGGTCATGGCCCAGCGCCTCTGCCGCAAACTCTGCACCTGCAAGGCACCCGCGGACATTACCGAGGACGAGATGGCCGCGTTGCGCATCACCCCCGAGCAGCTGTCGGGGGCCAAATTTTTCAAGCCCAAAGGCTGCGAACGCTGCCGCTTCACCGGTTACCGCGGGCGGCTGGGTATTTTCGAGATTTTCAAGGTGGACGACGAGATGCGCCAGATGATCAACCGCATGGGGGAAGGCGAGGACCGCTCGGAGCAGGTCAGCACGGTGCAACTCCGCAACCGCGCCCGCGAACAAGGCATGCGCACCCTGCGCGAAGACGGCTTCCAGAAGGTTTTTGCCGGTCTGACCACATTCGACGAGGTGCTGGCCGTGACGATGGGAGACTCGGACTGATATGGACCCGCATCTTGTCATCCCCACGCTGGCCGACCACGGCGTCATCGCCGCCGAGGACTCCGATGCCCTGCTGCAGGCGGCGGTCGAAAGCGGTCGCAGCGCCGAGGATTTCCTGATCAACGACGGCCACGTCGAAGAGCACGCCTTTTACGAGGCCGTCGCCACCGCCATCGGCGGAAGTCTCGTCGACCTTTCCAACTTTGAGTTGCCGGCCAGCCTGCGCGACCGCATTCCCGTCGGCCTGGCCCGCCTCCACCGGGCACTTCCCGTGGCCGACCACGAGGGAACACTCTACGTCGCCCTGACCGATCCTCTCGACACGGAGAAACTGTCCGAACTGCGCTTTGCCCTCAACGAGAACATCCAGGTCAGCGTCGCCCCCGTCGCCCGCATCGAGGAACTCATCGCCCAATACTACGAGTCCGTCGACTACGCCGCCGAAGGATTCGCCTCCCTCACCCAAAACGAGCTGCGCAGCAAGCTCAGCGATGTCGGATCCGCCGTGGCGGCCGGCAACCTCAGCGACGAGGACAGGGCGCAATACGTCACCCAGATCATCGACAACCTGATCGACATCGGAATCAATGCCAAGGCGAGCGACATTCACTTCGAGCCGTTCGAGGAATTCATGGACGTGCGCATGCGCGTCGACGGCACCCTGCGTTCGCTTCTGACCGAAAGCGACCGCGCGGCCTACCAGGCGGTCAAGAGCGAGCTGATCTCCCGCATCAAGATCATCTCCAACCTCAACATCGCCGAAAGCCGCCTGCCGCAGGACGGAAAAATCCAGCGCAGTGTCATGCGCGAAGGAAAACCTTTCCCCATCGATCTGCGCGTGTCGACCCTTCCCACGCAGTTCGGCGAAAGCGTCGTGCTGCGTATTCTCGACCGCTCGGCCGTCCAGCTCGACCTCGAGAAGTTGGGGGTCCCGCAAAAGGTCCAAAAAACCCTGCGCGACATGATCAAACTGCCCAACGGCATCATCATCGTGACCGGACCCACCGGCTCGGGCAAAACCACCACGCTTTACGCCTGCCTCAAGGAAATCAACGACCCCGCGGCCAAACTGCTCACCGCCGAGGATCCCGTCGAATACGATATCGACGGCATCATGCAGGTGCCGGTCAACGAGGGGATCGGACTCGACTTCGCGCGCTGCCTGCGCGCCTTCCTGCGCCAGGACCCGGACCGCATCCTCGTCGGCGAGACGCGCGACCTGGAGACGGCGCAGATCGCCATCCAGGCCTCGCTCACCGGCCACCTGGTCTTCACTTCGCTGCACACCAACGACTCGACCGGCGCCATCACGCGTCTCGTCGACATGGGGGTCGAGCCCTTCCTCATCTCCGCCTCGCTCGAACTCGTCGTTGCCCAGAGGCTCGTGCGGCGCATCTGCCCGAAGTGCGTCGAGACCTACGAGCCGACCGAAGACGAACTCCTGCTCCTCGGGCTTTCCGCCCACGAAATCGGCGACAAAAAGTTTTATCGCGGACGCGGCCACGGCTGCGACGAATGCAACGGCACCGGCTACAAGGGGCGCAAAGGCATTTACGAGACGCTCCGGCTCAACGACACCCTGCGCGAAATGATCAACCAACGCGCGCCGGGCGTCGTTCTGCGCCAGAAAGCGGTCGAACTCGGGATGCGCACCCTGCGCGAGGAAGGTCTCGACGCGATCTTCAACGGAGAGACCTCCGTCGAGGAAATCCTCAAATACACCTGAGCCGTTCCGCCACCTCGCGGGCGAAATACGTGATGATGAGGTCCGCTCCGGCCCGCTTGATCGCCAGCAGCGACTCGTCCCGGCACTTCTCGTAATCCAGCCACCCGGCCCGCGCCGCCGCGTGGATTTGCGCGTATTCGCCGGAGACCTGGTAGGCCGCCAGGGGCAACTTCGTGTGCTCCCGCACGGAGCGGATCACATCCAGATACGGCCCCGCCGGTTTTACCATGACCATATCCGCGCCCTCCCGCTCATCCAACTCCACCTCCCTCAGCGCCTCGCGGAGATTCGCCGGATCCAACTGGTAAGTCGCTTTGCTGATCGGCGTCCCCTGTGCGCTTCCCACCGCCTCGCGGAACGGCCCGTAATAGGCCGAGGCGAATTTCGCCGCGTAGGCCATGATGCAGGTATCGGTGCGCCCCGCCGCATCGAGGGCGGCCCGGATCGCCCCAACGCGTCCGTCCATCATGTCCGACGGCGCGACGATATCGGCACCGGCTTCCGCCTCGCGCACCGACAAGTCGCGGAGGATTTCCACCGTGGCATCGTTGTCCACCTCGTGCCCGTCCTCGGTCAGCACGCCGTCATGTCCGTGATCGGTGTAGGGATCGAGGGCCGCGTCGGCGATGAGGACGAGTTCCGGCACGGCGGCTTTTGCTTCGCGCAAGGCGCGGAAAAGGAGGTTGTCGGAAGACAGCGCGTGCGTGCCCCGGGGATCTTTCTTCGCAGGATCAATCACCGGAAAGAGAGCCACCGCGGGAATCCCCGAATCGAACGCCTCCCGGCACTCCCGCACCAGATCCTTCACACTCCGCCGCATCACCCCCGGCATGGAAGCGACCGGTTCATTCTTCTCAAAGTCATGGACAAAGAGCGGATAAACCAGGTCCGCCGCATCGAGCCGCGTCTCCCGCACCATGCGCCGCAAGCCCTCCGTGCGCCGCAGGCGCCTCATCCTTGTCTTCAACTCCATATGACCTCTTCTCATACCACGCGCTCCTTCCCCTTGGACATCCGCATTCAAAAGGGCGGAGGTCTTGACGTAATAACATTTGTGACTACGGTTGCCCCATGGTCTACGAACTCAAAGTCCGCAAAATCGGAAACTCTTACGGCGTCGTCCTGCCGAAAGAAGCCCTCGCCACCCTCCGTGTGAAGGAAGGCGACACACTCACGGTGACCGAAGCTCCGCACGGTCTGAATCTCACGGCCAGCGATCCGGAGTTCGACAAAACCATGCAGGTTTTCGAGAGCCTCAGCCGGCGCTACCGCAACGCGCTGCGCGAACTGGCGAAATGAAAGAGCCCTACTGGTTGACGCGCAGCGAATGCCTTTTGCTGCATGACATGATGCTCGAGCAATACGGCGGCTGCTCGGGTATCCGCGACGAGGGACTGCTCGAGTCCGCCCTCGCCCGACCGCAGCAACTCTATCACTACGGCAAGCCGAGCATGCCCGAGATGGCCGCGGCTTACACCGCGGGCATCGTGAAAAACCATCCGTTCCTCGACGGCAACAAGCGCACAGGTTTCATGATGGGCGCCGGCTTCCTCGAACGAAACGGATACGAGTTCACCGCCTCCGAGGCGGAGGTTGTCATCCGCACCCTGGCCCTCGCCGCCGGCGAGACGAGTGAGGCCGACTACGCCACTTGGCTGGAAGAAAATTCCAAAAGTGCGAGGTGAGCCGCCGGTAGGGTCGGCCGGCCCGGCCGGCCGCTTCCCTATAACGCCGCAATCGCGGCTTCCAGCTTCACTTTCTTGGCCTGCCACTCGTCCCCGCGCTTTTTGAAATTCTCGAGCACCTGCGCCGGCGCCCCTTGCACGAAGGACGTGTCGGCCAGTTTGTTTTCCACTTTGAGGATCTCCGCCTCCACTTTGGCCACCTCACCCTGCAGGCGCTTCTTCTCCGCCTCCACGTCGATTTCCAACTCGAGATAAACCTCGCCGAGCGGCGTCAGCACGTGCGGCATCTTGCTTCCCGGACCCTCCGCGCCAACCAGTTTCACTTCGGATGCCCGGGCCAGGGTGCGGAACACCGACAAATCCATCCCGGCGAAGCCCGGATGCCCGGCCAGATGCACCACGCATTCCGCGTTGGACGGCACTTTGAATTCCGCGCGCAGAACGCGCACGGCACGCACCGCATCGTAAACCGCCCCCACCGCGTTGGTCGCCCGGGCTTTGTCCTCGCCCGACATACCCGGCAGCGAATCCTCCGGCGGCGGCGCGGCGAAGAGAATCAAGCGGGCCTTCCCCTCGCCGTGCGCGTAGCCGAGACGTTCCCACAGTTCCTCCGTGATGTGCGGCATGAAGGGATGAAGCAACCGCAGGTAGCCGCAGAGGACATGGTCCATCACCGCCCGCACACCGTCGGCCGCCGGGCCGCCCGCGGCCAACTCGGCCTTGCTCGCCTCGACATACCAGTCGCAATACGTGTTCCAGAAAAAGTCATACAACACAGCCGCCGCCTCGTGGAAATGGAAGTCGTCCAGGGCCCGGCGGTATCCCGCATGCATGGCGTCGAACGCCGCGAGCACGGCGGTCGAGTAAGGTGAAAGCTTGTGCTCCGGAAGCGGCTTCGCCTCAACCATGGCGCCCTGCATCTCGCGGAAACGCGCCGCATTCCACAACTTGTTGGCAAAGTTGCGTCCCTCCTTGATCTGGTTCTCGTCGAAACGCACGTCTTGCCCGTGCGGCGCGATGCGCATCAGACCGAAACGGAGCCCGTCCGCCCCGTAGTTCGCCATCAGGTCGAGCGGATCGGGCGAGTTGCCCAGACTCTTGGACATCTTCCGGCCCTTGAGGTCGCGGATGATGCTGGTGAAAAACACATTGCGGAACGGCACCTCGCCGGTGAACTCCAGCCCGGCCATGATCATCCGCGCCACCCAGAAAAATATGATGTCCGGCCCGGTGACGAGGTCGTTGGTCGGATAAAATTTCTTCCGCGCCGCCCCGTCCATCGTGGCAAAGGGCCAGAGCCAAGAGCTGAACCACGTGTCGAGCACATCATCGTCCTGTCGCCAATTCTCCGCATCGGCCGGTGCTTCGAGGCCGACGTGCATGACCGATGGATCGTCCAGGCGATACCAGACCGGAACACGATGCCCCCACCACAACTGGCGGCTGATGCACCAGTCCTGGATGTTGGTCATCCAATGCTCGTAAATTTTCGCCCAGCGCTCGGGCACGAAACGGATTTTCCCCGAGGTCACCGCCTCCAAGGCCGCCGGCACCTGCGGATACCGCAAAAACCACTGCTCGCTCAGCCGCGGCTCGATCGGCACATCGGCCCGCTCGCTGTAGCCGACGCTGTTGGCGTAATCCTCGACCCGCACGAGCAGCCCCATCTCCTCCAACTTCCGCACCGCCGCCTCGCGTGCGGCGAAGCGCTCCATCCCGGCGAAATCCGGCCCCGCCGACTCGTTGAGCGTGCCGTCCGGATTCATGATATCGATCACGTCCAACCCGTGGCGCTGCCCGATCTCGAAGTCCGCCTTGTCGTGCGCCGGGGTCACCTTGAGCACGCCCGTGCCGAAGGTCATGTCGATGTGCGTGTCGCCGATGATCGGGATCTCCGCGCCGGGAAACGGACGCACCGCATGCTTTCCGACAAACCGGGCGAAACGCGGATCATCCGGATGCACCGCCACCGCCGTGTCGCCCATCAGGGTCTCCGGACGCGTCGTGGCGATTTCCAGGAACGTCCCGGGTTCCTCCGCCACCTCGTAGCGCATCACGTAGAGTTTGCCCTTGGCCGGCTTCATGATGACTTCCTCGTCGCTCAGCGCGGTTTGCGAGGCCGGACACCAATTGACCATGCGCTTGCCGCGGTAGATCAGTCCCTGCGCGTGCAGTTTGACGAACACCTCTTGCACCTGACGCGAGTAATCCTCGTCCATGGTGAACCGCTCGCGGTCCCAATCGCACGAACAACCGAGCCGCTTGAGTTGCTTGATGATGATGCCGCCGTGTTTTTCTTTCCACGTCCAGACGCGCTGGAGAAATTCTTCCCGCCCCAGATCGCGGCGCGTTTTCCCCTCCTCCTTGCGCAACTGCCGCTCGACCACGGTCTGCGTGGCGATACCCGCGTGATCGGTGCCCGGCAACCAGAGGACCTCGTACCCCGTCTGCCGCGCGCGGCGAGCCAGGATATCCTGCAGGGTGTTGTTGAGCACGTGCCCGAGGGTGAGCACGCCGGTCACGTTGGGCGGCGGGATGACGATGGAAAAGGCCGGCTTGGAGGAAGACGGATCGGCCGCGAAACAACCTTCCTTGATCCACTCCCCATACCACCGTTCCTCCACGGCACCGGGCTCGTAAGCTTTGGAAATCTCGGACATCGGACCGGCCATCATTCCGGATTTCGCCCCGCCCTGCAAACTCAGAACCCGCGCAACAGCATCGCGGCAAAAGCCAGCAAGGCCGCGACCGCCGCCGCCCACCAAGCCCACGCGATCCCCTCCGGCTTGACCTCCTTCCCGAACTCCTTCCGCACAAATTCCCCGTAGTCGAAATCCTCGTCCGGCAAATCCAGTCCGTCGACAACCTCCTCCCGCCATCCCGACCGCTCGTCCGCCCCGCATTCCGGACAAGCCAAGGCCCCCCGCGGCACCTCCTCCCCGCAAACCGGACAATTCTCGGGCGCCGTCATCTCGTCACCTCTGCGGTTTCATTCCTTCCCCAACAGCTTCACGAGCACCCCGCGGGTGTCCGACAGATCCCCGAACAAAAAATCCGGCCCGTGCGCCGCCAACTCGTCTTTGCCGCAACTCCCCGTGGCAATGGCCACCGCGACAAACCCCGCCGCCCGCGCGCAGTCGATGTCCCGCGGCGTGTCGCCCAGCACGAAGACATCCTCCGGCTCGAAACTGATCCCGTGGCGCTCCACCGCGCGCGAGTGCGCCACCGGACCCAACTTGTTGCGATCGACGTGGTCGTCGGCGAACGCCCCGAATTCGAAAAAATCCCACACCCCGTAATGCGAGAGCTTCAACTCCGCCCCCTTTTCGATATTTCCGGTGAGCAATCCGAGCACGCAGTCCTCGCGCCCGTGCAGCGCCTCGAGCAACTCGACAATCCCCGGCAACACCTTCCCCTCGCGCCGCGGCAGCTCCATGGCCAGGTGATGCACATAGCCGTCGAAAAGATCCGCGATGTTCTCCGCGGTCGGGGGAATGTCGTGCGGGGCGAACATCTGCCGCGCGATGGCGCCATCGGTCGAGCCGGCGAAGGAAATCGAAGACAGGTCGTCGTCCACCCCGAAGCGTTCCCGGAAAGCCGCCCGCAACGCATGCTCCCCCGCCCGCCCCGTAAGGAGCAGCGTCCCGTCGATGTCGAAAAGCAGGAGTTTCTTGCGCGCCATGCCTCACCTTAGGCACGACGGCCGTGGAGGGCGAGCAGCCTGTCCGCCGCGCGCGGATCCCCGACGGGCCGCACTCCGGGGTCACCCGGTCACTCCACCGGCGCCAACGACACCTCTGACACACTTCCGTCGCCCAGAACCGTCAGCCCCGACAACTTCCGCTCCCCTTCCGCGCCTCCGCGCAGATTCAGCACCATCAATCCGTCCGGCGTGATCGCGGCCAGACCTCCGCCCAGGGCCAGACCCTCCGCCTTCTGCACGCGCTCCCCGGATCCGACACTCAGGGTTTTCACCGCATCCTCCCCGGCAATGACCATCCTCTCGTCGCCGGGCGATCCATCGGCCAGCGCGCGCCGGGCGGTGTATGTTCCGTTGAAATCCTTCACCTTGAATTGCGCGCCGGTCACGTCCGCATTGCCGGCCAAAATCGTCTCCTCGCTCGCCGCACCCGAACCCTCCCGCGACCACCGGCCGACCAGCGACAAGCCCTCCGCCTGCGGCACCACGCCGTATACGGCCACCCCGCCCGGCAAGGCCACCCCCAGCGTCATCCCCACGACCACCCCGGTGCCGGACACCTCGTTCTGCCCGATCTTCCACTGCATCAGCACCAGCCCGTCTTTGATCCGCACCGTCACTTCGCCCTGGTAAGCCGAGCCGTCCGGATTGCGTCCGCTCACAGCATGCGTGCCCTCGAGTGAGGCCACATCGAACGCAGGCCCCTCCGCGGCCCCGGCCGGGAGAATCGTGACGAGCAAAGAACACAGGAGAGCAAGTTGGTTTCGCATCATAAGACGCTGCGACCCATAGCCCGCGCGCCGCCATTGTCAACTTGCACGGTCCGGCGCGCACACCCGGCAGTTGCCTCAATGGTTTCTTGCACCCTCGCAAACACCCGCCAAATCTATCCCCGTGCCCGCCGAACGCGTCCTTGCCGTCGACCCCTCCCTCCGCGGGACCGGCTACGCCGTGCTCGATTCTTCCCAGGGCAAAATCCGCGCCGTCACCTACGGCGTGGTGATCAACCCGCCCAAACTCTCCGCCCACCACTGCCTGCGCGAGATCCACGCAACCCTCGGACGCATCGCCTCCGCCCACCAACCCACCGCCTTCGCCATCGAGGGCGTGATCTATGTGCAGAACGTCCGCACCGCCATCATCATGGGTTCGGCCCGCGGGGCCGCCCTCATCGTCGCGGCGACCCACGGACTCGAAGTGCACGAATACGCCCCGCGCCTGGTCAAACAAGCCGTGGTCGGACGCGGCGCCGCACAGAAGGATCAGGTCGCCTTCATGATCCGCGCCCTGCTCGGACTGACCGAAACCCCGCCACCCGATGCGGCCGACGCCCTCGCCATCGGCGTCACCCACTTCAACCGCCGCGCCACCGCCATCCGATGACCGCGCCGCAATCACGCTGGCTCGGACGCCTCGCTTACCGGCCCGCGCTCGATCTTCAGGAAAAAACCGTGGCCGCCCGCGCCTCCGGAGAGGTTCCCGACCAACTCCTCCTCCTCGAGCACGATCCCGTCTACACCATCGGACGCCAACGCGACCGGTCCAGTCTCGGACCCGGCGCGCTGCCGCATCCGGTCGTCGAAATCAACCGCGGCGGACAAGCCACCTTCCACGGGCCCGGACAACTGGTCGGCTATTTCATCTTCGACCTGCAAACACTCACCCCCGACCTTCACCTCTTCCTCCGCTGGATCGAGGAAGGCCTCATCGTGCTGCTCGCGGAATACAAACTCGCCGCGCAACGCCGCGAAGGCCTCACCGGCGTGTGGATCGAGGACCGGAAGATCGCCAGCATCGGCGTCGGCGTGCGCCGTTGGATCACCATGCACGGCTTCGGACTCAACGTCGGGCCGGACCTTTCCGGCTTCGAGTCCATCACCCCCTGCGGTATACAGGGCGTTACTATGACATCGATCTCCCGCGAACTTCAGCGTGAAGTTTCCATCGAGCAGGTTGCCGACCGCGCGGCAGAAGTTTTCCGCGCGAGTTACTCCTCGCTCTCAACCCTCATCCCTCAGCCCTCAACTCATCAGCCATGAAATGGCTGCTGCTCACCGTGGGCAAACCCGCCCTGCCCTACACCAAAGCCGGACGCGACGATTATCTCGGCCGCCTCGCCAAATTCGCGCCAGTCGAGCACGTCACGGTCAAAGCATCCGACAAGCCGCGCGAAAGCGCCGACCTCCTCGCCCGCAGTGAAGGCTGCTTCCGCGTGGTTCTCCACGAACATGGAACGTCACTCACCAGCCGCCAATTCGCCGCCAAGCTCGACCAGTGGCAACAAGCCGCCCGTCCCGTGGCCGTCATCATCGGCGGCGCTGACGGACACGACCAAAGTCTCCTCAATCAAGCCGACTTCCGCTGGTCCCTCGGCCCCTTGACCCTGCAGCACGAACTCGCCCTCGTTATCGCCCTCGAACAACTTTATCGCGCCCGCACTATTCTCGCCGGCCATCCTTACCACCGGGACTAATTCCAATCCGAAGGTAGGGGCGAGCGGCCGCTCGTCCGCTCGTTTTGAAACGGGCGAGGGAGCCGCTCGCCCCTGCCTTCGCCCCCTCAATCCGCTTGGCCCGCGGACCCTCCTCCCGCTAAACTCCGCCTCCTTTTCGCACTATGAGCAAAGAACTTTCCGACATCGGTCTCATCGGCCTCGCCGTGATGGGACAAAACCTCGCGCTGAACATCGCCGACCACGGTTTCCGCATCTCCGTCTACAACCGCACCACGTCGAAGACCGAGGACTTCGTCAAAAAGCATCCTGACACCCCGGGCGGGCTGCACGCCGCGCTGACCCTCGAGGATTTTGTCGCCTCGATCCGGCGCCCGCGCAAAATCGTCATCCTCGTTCAGGCCGGCAAAGCGACCGACGCGGTGATCGACAGCCTCGTGCCTCTGCTCGAGAAGGACGACATCATCATCGACGGCGGCAACGCACTGTGGAACGACACCATCCGCCGCGAGAAGGACCTCACCGCGAAAAACCTGCGCTTCATCGGCTCCGGCGTGTCCGGCGGTGAAGAAGGCGCCCGCTTCGGTCCCTCGCTCATGCCCGGCGGTGCCGAATCCTCGTGGGAAGAACTCGCTCCCGTTTGGAACGCCATCGCCGCCAAAGTCGACGCCGAGACGGGCAAACCCCTCGAAGGCGCCACCCCGGGCAAACCGATCGTCGGCGGTGTACCCTGCACCGCCTACATCGGACCCAACGGCGCCGGCCATTTCGTCAAGATGGTCCACAATGGCATCGAATACGGTGACATGCAGTTGATCTGCGAGGCCTACAACATCCTGCGCCACGGACTCGGACTCTCCATCGAGGAAACGCAGAAAGCCTTCGCCGATTGGAACGCGGGCGACCTTGATTCCTTCCTCATCGAAATCACGGCCAACATCCTCGCGGTCAAAGATCCCGCGACCGGTGCGCCCATTGTCGACGTCATCCAGGACCGCGCCGGACAAAAAGGCACCGGCAAATGGACCGTGACCGACGGACTCAACGCCGGCATCCCGATCTCGACCATTTCGGAAGCCGTCTTCGCCCGCTGCATCAGCGCCCTCAAAGAAGAACGCGTGGCCGCCGCGAAAATCCTCCAAGGACCGCAACCGCATTTCCCCGGCGACAAACAGGAGCTGATCGACGCGGTCCGCGACTCGCTCTACGCCTCGAAAATCTGCTCCTACGCCCAGGGCTTTGCCCTCATGCGCGCCGTGGCCGCGGAACAAAACTGGCCGCTCCACTTCGGCGAGATCGCCATGATCTGGCGTGGCGGTTGCATCATCCGCGCGCGTTTCCTGCAGCGGATCAAAGAAGCGTTCGACCGCGATCCCGCCCTGCCCAACCTGCTGCTCGATCCGTATTTCCAAGACGTCATCGCCCGCACCCAATCGCACTGGCGCAAGATCGTTTCCGATGCGGTCCTCTCCGGCCTCCCGACCCCGGCCTTCAGCGCCTCGCTCGCTTATTTCGACAGCTACCGCTCGGAGCGTCTGCCAGCCAATTTGCTCCAGGCTCAACGCGATTACTTCGGAGCCCACACCTACGAGCGCACCGACCAGCCGAAGGGGAAATTTTTCCACTACGACTGGGTCGGCGACCACAAGCAGCACGAGGCCTGACATGGCCGCCGCCCGGATGCGGCGCACGGCAGTGGTGCGCACCGCCCACCAGCAAGTCGAGATCTGGCGGTCGGACCTCGCCACGGAATTCCGCGTGGCCGGCGCGGTGCATGCCTTCCACCACCGGCGCCGCTTCCTCACCGGATTGGTCTGGGACATGCTGGCGGCGGCCGCGCTGCTCGGGACGAGGGACCAGCCGCGCACGCTGCTCATGCTCGGTCTGGCCGGCGGGACGACCCTGCGCATCCTCCGCCGCCTGCTGCCCGCATGCCGCTTCACCGCGGTCGAGATCGACGGGGAAATTGTCCGCCTTGCCCGGCGGCACATGGCGCTCGATGCCACCGGCGTCGAGGTCGTGACCGGCGACGCCTACGAGTGGCTGCGGACCAACCGCCGCACCTTCGATGTGGTCATCGACGACATTTATCTGGCCGGACGCACCGACGTGTTCCGTCCGCAGGCCATGGACGGCTCCCTGCTGAAAAACCTGCGCCGCTGCGTCGCGCCGGGCGGAGTGTTGGCCGTCAATCTCGTGACCGGTCCGGGCCACCGCACCGCGCAGTCGGCCACCCGCCGGCTCCTGCGCGAAAGCTTCCCCGAAGTGCGCGCCGTCACCTCGCCCGCGGCCCTCAACGAAGTCCTGGTTGCCGGGCCGGCGGTTGCCACGGGCCGCCGCCTGCGGGGCCGGGAAACCGCGTTCGCCGACGCCCGCGACCGCGTCCATTGGCGGGAGGTCGCCGTGCGCCGGCTCTGAGCGGGAACGCCCTTTCCGTCTATGCGCCGCGGGCGGACGCTGCTAATGTGGCGTCGGGCGTTCGGACTGGTCCGAATCCGTTGTTTCGCGCGGTTAGCTCAGCGGTAGAGCGGCTCGTTTACACCGAGTTGGTCGGGGGTTCGATCCCCTCACCGCGCAGGCCCGCGAGCCTGCGCCGGTTGACGTCGTGGCGCATCTGCAGCAGCTCCACGGCCAAGGCGAAGCCCATCGGCAGGTAAATATACGCCTTGGCCACGTGCTGGTGCATGCCTTCGAGGAAAATGGTCACCCCGATGGTCACGAGGAAGGCGAGGGCGAGGATTTTCAACGCGGGTCGGTGCAGGATGAAATCCCCGATGGTTTTGGCGTAGGCGAGGATGACGAGGAACGACGCGATCACGGCAAAGCCGATGATGAGCAGATTGGGCGTGAGGCCGACCGCGGTGATGACCGAGTCGAGCGAGAACACCATGTCGAGCAGGACGATCTGCACGATGGCGGCGCCGAAGCCCGCGGCCACCGCCTGCCCGGCGGCGTGCTCGTCCTTCAACTCGACCACGTGGTGGATTTCGCGCACCGCCTTCCAGAGCAGGAACAAGCCGCCGGCGATGAGCACCACGTCGCGCCAGGAGAACGGGAAACCCGCCACGATCGGCTCGGTGAGGTGGATCAGCCAGAATGCCCCGGCGACAAACATCAAACGCGCGAGAAGGGCGATCAGGAGTCCCAGCACCCGCGCGCGATCGCGTTGGTGGTCCGGCAAACGCGAGACCACGATGGAAATGACCAGCACATTGTCGATGCCCAGCACCAGTTCGAGCCCGATGAGCAGGGCCAGCGTGGCGAGCGAGTTGAGCGTCAGGGCATCGGAAAAAAGCGCGGCGAATTCCATGGACGTCATCACTAGCATTCCGCGTCACGCCCCGCCACACCGAAGGCCACGACCGCGCCCTCTGCCTGGCGCGTCTTAAAGCCCGCCGACGGCGAGCAGGACGATGGCGAGGTTGACCGCGGCCAGGACCAGCGCCGGGAGCATGGCCGGCCACGGATCGCGGATGCGCCACCGCGCCCACAGGCCGCAGAGCATGAGCACGAAAAGTCCGGCCGCGGCGGCGATGCGCAGCGGCGGGAACCACCAACCCGCGACGAGGCCGAGTGCCCCGGCCACCTCGAGGGATCCGACCAAGGGTCGGAAGCGGGCCAGGCGGTAACGCTCGAATTCCGCCACGAGCTTCGGCGAAAACAAACAGGCCAGTCCGTAAAACAGGAACGCCGCCGCGGACAGCGCGGTCAAAAAGTCGGGGACGGACACGCGGGAACTCTCGCCTTTCCGGCCATGTATGGCCAGCGCGGAGAAGATCGGACGCCACGCATGGACCGGATCTCACCCGGGCCGGCGGGAAACCGGGCCCTTCCCTCGCCGCGCGCACCGCGATGATGTCTTGCCCCTCGGTGCCATCCGTGATCAAAACTTCCCACAGCCGGTCCCCGAACCATGGAAACTCTCGTCCCCATCTGCCAGATCATCGTCGGTTGCGGCCTGCTCAATGTGTGGCTGCTGCGTTTCAACAAGTCCACCGCCTACCGCGGCCGCACCGCGGCCAATATGCGGGAGGAGTTTGCCGCCTACGGTTTGCCCGCGTGGTCCTGCTACCTCGTGGGATTTCTCAAAGTGACGTCCGCTTTCGCCCTGCTCGCCGGGTTGCTGCCCGCCTTCTCCGGCCTTGTCCTGCCCGCCGCCATCCTGGTCGCCTTGCTCATGGCCGGGGCGGTGGCTATGCACCTCAAGGTCGGCGACCCGTTCAAGAAATCCCTGCCGGCCCTCGCAGTCCTCGTCCTCTGCGCCCTCATCATCGCGGGCCGCTGGCCGACCGCTTGAGAAATCCTTCCGGCTGGTCGATAAAAAACGCGGAGGCACGTTCCCCGCTCAAGGCCCCGCATGGCGCAGCGGCGCGATGAGGGCGTATTCGGCGGGGGTAAGCAGGTCGGGGTCGATGTCCCGGACCAGCACAAGCGAGTTCCGGTCGCCGGAAGCGTGGAGCACGGCGGCGCTGACGGCGCGCAGGCCGGGCGGCAATTGATCGACGATGACATCGAAACCGTCGAAGACCGCGAGAGCCCCTTTGGTCTGACCCGCTTTGAGCAAAGCCAGCGCGTGGTTGAAACGCGCGCCGAGATGGCTCGGATCAGCCGCCAGGGCTTCGGCGGTGACGGAGAGATCCACGTTCTTTCCGTCGAGAATTGCCAGGTAGCGTTCGTAGACCCTCACGGACGTCGCGTCCGGCGAGGACTGCCGCGCCGCGGCGTAGGCCCGGTCGAGCGTGGCGAATTGCCCGCTCCGCCCGAACCGGTCGCGGGCCAGTCCGAAGGCGCCATCGGCTTGGTTCGCCTCGCCGCACAGGTCGACGATGGCCTCGTCGACCAGCGCGCGCAGACCCTGCTGGTCGGCCGATGTGACGGCCGATCCGAAACGGCCCTCGGCGGCCGAGGTCCGCAGTGCCATGCGGACCAGTTCGTCGGCCTCACCGGCGCGCCCCTGCTCGCGTGCGGCGATGGACCTGATCATGAAGCGCGCGGACTCGGGAACTTCGCCCGGCGACTCCGACAATTGGAGGACTTCCTCCCAGCGGCCGAGACCGGCCAGCGCCGAGGCCCGCAGGCGGAAAAGGGCTTCGTCCTTCGCGGCATCGGCGCCGGACACCGCGGCGAGGACTTGTTCGTTCATGCCCTGCCGCAGCATCCAGCGGGCCAAACCAGCCTGCCGTTGCGGGGGAGCGCCGACGTAGAGGGGCTGGAGCTTTTCATAGAGCGCCTCGGGTGTTTCCTTCCCGGAGGCGGCGAGGAAGGCGGCGGCGGGCAGGAGAGCGGGGTTGGTCTCGATCGGGTTGCGCCAGGCGGCCTCGGCCCATTCGGCTTTCTTGGGCGCGGAAAAATACGGGGCTTCCAATCCCAGGGCCAGCGCCTCGTCGCCCGAGGGCGTGCCGGCCAAGCCGTCGATGAGCGCGGTCATTTCCGCACCGGCGGCCAGATCTCGCGGGCCCACCTTGGCACGGTCGGCAAGGAAGAGACCATGCCGCGCGGCGAGCAATCGCAGGAGACGCAACCTCAGGCGCGGCTCGTCGGACGCGGCGGCGGACGCGCGCGCTTGGGCGATGGCTTGCTCCACGTTGCCCCCGCGCAAGCTGCGGTGCGAGCGCAGTTCGGCCGCCCGGCCGGATGAACCCTGCGCCTCCAAGGCGGCGATCGCGGCGGCGAACTGCCCGTCGTCGCCGTGCGCCGTCATGATCTCGGCGCGGGCATCGACCTCGTCCGCGGTCAGGGCCGGTCCGTCGGGGATGGTTTCCCACATCGCCACCGCCTCCGGGTTGCCGAGGCGGCTTTCGATCACCGCCGTGGCCCGCTTCACCGCCGGCAGCTCCGGTCGCAGGTTGGCCGCCGCGGCGATCTGCCGCCGGGCGAAATGCCAACTGCCCGCGTCCGCACTGGCCAGCGCCTTGGCCGTGAGATCCCGCGCCCGCCAACCGGTGAAAAGATAAAACCCGAGCGCGCCGAGAAGGAGCAGCGCGAGGAGCAGCAACGGCGTCAAAACCCAGAGCCGGCGCAGGAGCGCGTCGATCAACAGGGGATGATCGTTGCTCAATAGCGGCCCGGTCGCCTCCCGCCACCAGCGGAGGAACGGACGGCCGGGTGCGGCCAGGACACGGCGCAAGGCAGAGGGCTTTCCGTCGGACATAAGTGAAGCGCCCGCACAATGCGTGCAGGCGCTTGGAAGGTCAATTGCGGCTTGGGCACGTCACGCTGCTTCCCCGCGGCGCCTGCGCCAGCGGACGAAAGCCGCACCACCGGCGAGCGGATGCAACCAACCTTGCCGGAACCGGCGCTCAAGCCACGTGCGCGAGCGCGGCGGCGACGAAGCCTTTGAACAGCGGATGCGGCTCGCGCGGCCGGGAGCGGAATTCGGGGTGGAACTGGCAGGCGACGAACCACGGGTGCGAGCGCAGTTCGACGACCTCGGCCAGCGAGCCGTCGGGGGACGTGCCCGAAATGACCAGACCCTGCTTTTCCATCTCCTCCCGGTATTTCATGTTGAACTCGTAGCGGTGGCGGTGGCGTTCGTTGATTCCCGACACGCCATACAATTGATGCGCCACGGTGTTTTTGCGCAGGGCGCAGGGGTAGGATCCGAGCCGCATGGTCGCGCCTTTGTCGGTCACGTTTTTCTGGTCGTCCATGAGGTAGATGACCGGATCGGGCGTGTCGGGATCGAATTCCGTGCTGTCGGCCTTGCCGTGCCCGCACACGTTGCGCGCGAATTCCACCACGGCAATCTGCATCCCGAGGCAGATGCCGAGATACGGTGTGCCGGTCTCGCGGGCGTAACGCGCCGCGGCGATCTTGCCTTCGATGCCGCGGTCGCCGAAACCGCCGGGCACGAGGATACCGGCCGCGCCGCGCAGATGCTTTTCCGGTCCGTCCGCGGCCTCGAGGTCCTCGGCGTCGACCAGCACGAGGTCGATCCCGCAGTCGTGGGCCGCCCCAGCGTGGGTCAGGGACTCGTAAATGCTTTTATACGCGTCCTGCAACTCGATGTATTTGCCGACCACGGCGATGCGGACGCGTTTGCGCGGCCGGACCACGCGCTCGACGAATTTGGCCCAGTCCTCCATGCGGGCCGGCGGTGTGTCGAGGCGCAAGGCCTCGCAGACCACCGCATCGAGCCCTTCCTGCTGCAGCATGAGCGGCAGTTCGTAGATGGTGTGTTCGACGTCGCGGGCCTCGATGACGGCGCGCTTGGGGACGTTGGAAAAGAGGGAAAGTTTTTCGCGTACCTCGTCGTCGAGCGGGTATTCGGTGCGGGCGATGACGACTTTCGGCTGCAAGCCGATCTCGCGCAGTTTGGCCACGCTTTGCTGGGTCGGTTTGGTTTTCAGTTCGCCCGCGGCCTTGATGAACGGCACGAGCGTGACATGGATGAGCATGGCGTTCCCCTCGCCCGCCTCGAGGAGGTATTGCCGGATGGATTCGAGGAAAGGCAGGCCCTCGATGTCGCCCGTGGTGCCGCCGATCTCGATGATGGCCACGTCGGCGTCGCCCTGCGTGGCAAGCAGGCGGATGCGGGCTTTGATTTCGTCCGTGACGTGCGGGATGACCTGCACGGTTTTGCCGAGGTAATCACCGCGGCGTTCGCGGGCCAGGACGGTTTCGTAAACTTGTCCGCTGGTCAGGTTGTTGCGGCGTCCCAGCACGCAACCGGTGAAGCGTTCGTAGTGCCCGAGATCGAGATCGGTCTCCGCCCCGTCATCGAGCACGTAGACCTCGCCGTGCTGGTAAGGGCTCATCGTGCCCGGATCGACGTTGAGATACGGGTCGAGCTTGCCCATCGTCACGCGCAACCCGCGGCTTTCGAGGAGAGTGCCGAGCGAGGCCGCCGCCAGGCCCTTGCCGAGAGAACTTACCACCCCGCCCGTGACAAAGATTGTCTTCACGGGGGCAGAACCCTAGCAGGCCGCCGGGGGTTTGGACACGGAATAACGTGCGCGGCCTGTTGCATTTTGTCGCGGCGGCCTGTGACCGCCGGACACATTGCTCTTTGATCCAAGGCACCGGCGGTCACAGACCGCCGCTACAACCGGCCCAACGCCCGCACGGCTCTGGCCACGTCTTCCGGCGCATCGACGCCGATGGAGGGGCGCTTCACCACGATCACGCCGATGGCCACGCCGTGCTCGAGCGCGCGCAACTGTTCGAGCTTTTCCGCTTTCTCCAGCGGCGTCGGTCTCCACTTCACGAAATCGAGGAGCACTTTGCGCCGGTAGCCGTAGATGCCCTGGTGGCGGAGGTATTTGGTCCGGCCGCTTCCGTCGCGGTCGTGCGGAATGACGCTGCGCGAGAAATAGAGCGCGCGGCCGGCGAGGTCGGTGACGACTTTGACCACGTTCGGATTGCGGAGGTCGGCGGCCGTGGAGACCGGGTTGGCGGCGGTGACCATGCCGAGCCCGGGATCTTCGCGCAAGGCCCGGACCAGGCGGTCGATGGTGGACGGCGCGATGTCCGGTTCGTCGCCCTGCACATTGAGGACGATCGACGAGGGTTCGAGATGGCGCGCCACTTCGGCCAGCCGGTCGGTGCCCGTCGGATGCTTGGGTGAAGTCAGCGCGACTTCCGCGCCGAAATCGAAGGCGGCCCCGGCGATGCGCATGTCGTCGGTCGCCACGATAACTCGGTCGACGGACTTGGCGCGCCGCGCGCGTTCCCAGACGTGCTGTACAAGCGGTTTGCCACGCAGCTTGACCAGCGGTTTGCCGGGAAAACGCGTCGATGCCCAGCGGGCGGGAATGACGGCGGTTACTTCGGACATCCCGCCTCCCGCAAAATGAAATCCGCGGCGTAACCGATATCCGGCACGACCGCATCGGCGCCGCAATCGAGATGGTCTTTGCCGTGCCCGGTCTCGACCAGCACGGTGCGCAGCCCGGCATTCCGGCCGCACTCGATGTCGGAGGTTTTATCCCCGACGATCCACGAGCGGGAGAGTTCGAGTCCGTGCTCGCGCGCGGCTTCCTCGAGCATGGCGGTCGACGGTTTGCGGCGCGCGCTCGGCTGGTCCGGCCCGCTCTCATCGTAGTAGGCGCCCGTGATCTCCGCGGGCTTGAGTTGCCAGAGCACCTCCTCGTGCACGCGGCGGTAATCGTCATGCGTGAAGTAGCCGCGGCCGATGCCGCTCTGGTTGGTCACGATGACCAGGACGAAGCCCGCCGCCGACAACTTGACCAGTGCCTCGGCCGCTCCCTCGATGGCGCGGACCTGCGAGGGGTTCGCGCAGTAGTGGACCTCGTGGATGAGGGTGCCGTCACGGTCGAAAAAAACAGCCGGACGGTCAGCGGGCATGGTTTTCGAAGCTGGCGAGGAGTTCGTCCGGGGTCAGCGTGGCCGTGCCGAGCTTGCCGACCACGACACCGCTGGCGTGGTTGGCGATCTCCGAGGCCTCGACCGGCGTGGCCCCCGCGCAGAGGGCCAGCGTGTAAAGCGCGATGGCCGTGTCGCCCGCGCCGGACACGTCGAAGACTTCGCGCGCACGCGTCGGGGTGTGGTGACGCCGCCCGTCCTTGGTGAAAAGCATCATGCCGAGTTCGCTCAAAGTGACGAGCAACTGGTCGGCGTCCCATTTGGCGAGGAGGGATTCGCCGACTTGGAGAAGTTGCCGGTCTTCGAGCGGGTGGGCCGCGGGTTCGCTCCACGGGACGCCGGCCGCGGCGAAGGCCTCGTGGCGGTTGGGCTTGATGACGGTCGCGCCGCGCCAGGCGAGCGGATTGCCGGGATTCGGATCGACGGCCACCAGGCAACCGGCGGCGCGGGCGCGACCGATGATGGCCGCGGACATTTCCTCGTCGAAAAATCCTTTGCCGTAGTCCTCGAGGATGACGCCATCCGTTTCCGGCAGGGCGGCTTCCAGCGCGGCGAGCAGAGCCCGGCGTTGGGCCGGCCCCGCGGGCTCGGCCAGTTCGCGGTCGACCCGCACGACCTGCTGCGTGCGCGCGATGATGCGCGTCTTCACCGTGGTCGGACCCGCGCGGGTCACCACGCCGTCCGTCCCGATGCCGCCGGCGGCGAGCAAGTCGCGCAGGCGGACGCCGGCCGCATCCTCGCCGGCCAGGCCGAGCACGGACGTCCTGGTCGTGAACTCGTGGAGGTTGCGGGCCACATTGGCCGCGCCACCCGGATAGCAGGTCTCGCGGTCGACGGCCACGACCGGCACGGGAGCCTCGGGCGAAATACGCGAGACCTTGCCCCAGATGAACTCGTCGAGCATGAGGTCGCCCGCGACCAGAACGCGGCGGCCGGACATTGCCCGGATGATTTCCTGCAAGCGCGCGGCGCTGGGCACATGTTCCACAGACGGCTTTTTATGCTTTATCTCGGGGGCTTCCCAAGTGAAATTTCCATCAATCGTGATTCCACGCCTCCTTTTCGTCCTGCTGCTCGGCCTATCCCCCGCCGTCGCGCAGAAGCCGGACAAGTCGATCGACTTGGGACAATTCCCGGCCGACACCGTCGAGAATGTCGTCGTCCCGGTGCCCAGCGAAATTTTCGCCGTCCTCGACAAGCTCGGCAACCCGAACTGGCGAGCCCAGCTCGGACCGGAAAAAAGCTACCCGGCGAGCCCGAACCGCGCGCAGGTCGCCCTCCTGCTCGGCACGGTCATTGCGGACGGTTTTGTCGCGGTGGAAGCCGAGGACAGCGAGCGCGTGAAGGAAATCGGCCGCAATGTCCTGACCCTCGCCGAGGCGATCAACGTGCGCAAATCCGTGGTGGCCCGCAGCAACAGCATTATCCAGAAAGCCGACGCCCGCCAATGGAACGCGGTGCGCCGCGAGTTCGACGGTGCACTGCAGGATGTCAACAAAGCGATGATCGAACTGAACGACGAACAACTGGCCCAATTGGTCAGCCTCGGCGGCTGGCTGCGCGGCACCGAGGTCCTCACGTCCATCGTGAAGGAGAAATACTCCCGCGACCGCGCCGAACTCCTCTACCAGCCGCTGCTCGTCGACTATTTCAGCGGTCAGCTCGACCGCATGAGCCCGCGCCTGCGCGGCCAGCCGCTGGTCGGCGAAATCCGCCGCTCCCTCGGACGCATCGGTCCCCTCATCAAAAAATCCCCGCCCGACGGCATCACCCCCGAGACGGTGGCCGAAATCAACGACCTCTCGGTGCAGATGGTGGATTTGATCCGCGCCAAAGCCGGCCGACCATGAAACTCCTCGCCCCCGCTTTCCGCCGTTCCGCCGCCGCCGTCTTGGCGCTTCTCCTCGCCGCGCCCGCGGCCCGGGCGTTCGTGGACGACGCGCTTTCTTTCGCCTACGAAGCGGCCAATCCCTATGCCGAGCGCGGCTGGATCATCCGCGAGGACGCCTGGGGCGGCGACCTCGGCGCGGGCGACAAAAAGCGCGTGGCCGCCCAGCTTTTCCGCGGCAACAGCTACATGTTCTTCCTGGCCACCGACGTGGACAACGCCAGCCTGCGCGTCAACATCTACGACGCGCAAGGCAACCTGGCGGAAAGCAAATCGTGGCAGCGGGGGCGCTTCGCCTACGCCGAAATCAAGCCCCGCTCGACGGGCACCTACAACGTCATCGTCGAAGTCACGTCATCGCCGGAAGAACGCACCGGCTGGGCGCTGGTCTACGGGTTCCAGCGGAAATAACCGCTTGATGGAGAGCACGACGCTCCATTTCGACAACGCCCGCGCCGCCTCCGCGCTCTACCACAACGACGAGCGTTTGCTCCGGGAGTTGGAACAGCGCCTCGGCGTGCAGGTGGCCGCGCGCGAGGGCTGGATCCGCATCGAAGGCGACAAAGCCAAGACTGCCCGCGCCGCGCAGGTCTTCACCGAACTCGACGAGGCCCGCCGCGGGGGCGCGGTCATCGGCAAACAGGAATTCCGCTACGCCCTGCAAACCGCGGAGGAAGGCGCAACCCCGGCCCGCATCACCGAACTCGCCGCCGAGCGCATCGTCTGCTCGCCGCGCAAGCCGCCGGTCATCCCGAAAACGCCCGGACAACGCGACTACGTGCGCGCCATCCGCGAGCACGACATCGTCTTCGGCGTCGGGCCCGCCGGCACGGGCAAGACCTACCTCGCCATGGCCATGGCCGTGGCCGCGCTGAAGAAGGAGCAGGTCGGCCGCATCGTCCTGACCCGCCCCGCGGTCGAGGCCGGCGAGGCCCTCGGTTTCCTGCCCGGCGCGCTCGAGGAGAAAATCCTGCCCTATCTGCGCCCGCTCTACGACGCGCTCTATGACATGCTCGAGACCGACGAGATCCAGAAATTCATGGACCGCGGTGTCATCGAAATCGCGCCGCTGGCCTACATGCGGGGACGCACCCTCAACCAGTCGTTTGTCGTCCTCGACGAAGCCCAGAACACGACGGCCGAGCAGATGTTCATGTTCCTGACGCGGCTGGGCAACGAATCGAAATGCGTCATCACCGGCGACCGCACGCAGATCGACCTGCCGCGGCACAAGCGCTCGGGTCTGCTCGAGGCGCTGGAAGTCCTGCAGGACGTGGAGGGCCTCGCCATCCGCAGCTTGAGCCGCAAGGACGTGGTCCGCCACCCGCTCGTGCAAAAAATCATCAATGCCTACGAGCAGCACCGGGAAGCCGCGCCGGAGGCGTGACGTTCGACCGCTTTGCAGCGGCGGTCATAGACCGCAGGCACAAGTAATGGTATAAAGCCCGATCATGTCCGGATCCACCCTCCTCGTCCTCGCCGCCGGCATGGGCAGCCGTTACGGCGGGCTCAAGCAACTCGATCCGGTCGGACCGGGCGGGGAAACTCTCCTCGACTATTCCGTGCACGATGCGATGCGCGCCGGTTTCGACCGCGTTGTCTTCCTCATCCGGCGCGAGATCGAAAAAGATTTCCGCGCGCAGATCGGCGCGCGCTATGAGGGCCGGATCGGCGTGGATTACGCATTCCAGGAACTCGGGGAGCTTCCCGCGGGTTTCGCACCGCCGGCCGGCCGGAGCAAACCCTGGGGCACCGCCCACGCCATCTGGTGCGCCCGCGACACGATCACCACGCCATTCGCCGCGATCAATGCCGACGACTTTTACGGCGCGGATTCTTTCCGGCAGCTCGGCGGCTTCCTTTCGTCCGTCAATCCGGCCGCATCGCCCGCGACATTCGCCATGGCCGGCTACCGTCTCGACAGGACATTGAGCGAGCACGGCACGGTGGCGCGCGGCATCTGCCGGGCGGGGACGGACGGCCTCCTGCACGGCATCGAGGAACTCACCGACCTGGCCCGCCGTCCCCACGGCACCATCGCTTCCGGCGAACGCACTTTCGCCCCGGACACGCCGGTCTCGATGAATTTCTGGGGCTTCACGCCGCGGATTTTCCCGCTGCTGGAGAAAGTCCTGACAAATTTTCTGGCGCAACATGCCGGCAGCGAGAAGGCGGAGTGCTACATCCCGTCCGCCGTGGCGGAGATGATCGCGGACGGCACGGCGACGGTGCGCGTCTTGCCGACGGAGGCCGCGTGGTTCGGTGTGACCTACCGCGAGGATCGCGCGCGGGTGGTGGAAAGCATTGCCCGGCTGGTGTACGCCGGCGTTTACCCGGCGTCAGCGACCTGACCCGGAATCCTGCGGGGCCGGCGAACCCGCCTCCCACGGCAAGCTGATGTGCGGCAGATCGACCTCCCCGAACGGCGTGGCGATGCGCCCGCCGCGTTTGGGATACGCTTTGCGTTCGACCAGTTGGCGGACGGCCAGCCGGTCGTGGACAGCGGCTGCAATGGCACGGCCCGTCCGTTTGCCGTCCTGCGTGACACCCTTGAACCCGCGCGAGGCGGTCGACACCGCCCCGCTGGCCACGCTGGCCGCGGCGGGCAATGCGACGACCGGGGCGGAGAGGGGCGCGGTGACAATCGCGGCGGCCAGACCCGGTTCCATATTGCTGCCACCGGTCGTGTTGAAGGTGAGCCAGGGCTTGTCCGCCGATTTGGCCAAATTGAAGACGCGCACGGAGGTGTCCAGATGGGAGCGGCCGAGGCCGAAGCCGATCCCGAGGCGCAGAGCGCGGCTGCCTTGTTGCGTGCGGAGCAGACGTCCGTCAATGAGGAGACCCGAGGCGGGCAGCTTTTCGCCGTCGGCGGCGACCCGGCCCGGGGCGATCCAGCGCGAGGACCGCGTGAAAATTCCGTCGGCGATGAGTTGCCCGACGCGAAGCCGCGCATCCTCGCCCTTGTTCGGCGTGGCCACTTCGAATGCCGCGCCGTCCGGCACCTCGAAGAGACGCACGTAAACGGCGGGCGGGGGCGCGGTCGGAGCCAGCGAGGCATTCTCGCGTTCCCCGGTCACGCTGACCGAAGAACACCCTCCCGCGACCAAGGCCAGCACGACACCGGGCCAATGTTTTTTCATGGCTGCAACTCGAGGCGCGCGTAACGTCCGCGCGCATGGAAATCGGGGCGCCCCGTCTGCCCGGGAAAGGACGACAAGACCGGAGTTCCGCCCGGCTCCGCGTAGTCGTAACGGCCGGCCAGAATTTCCCATGCCTGCTCCCCGGGGTTCCCGGCGGACGGCCAGGGAACCGAAAGCACGGCGCGCCATCCGCCATCGACCGGCCCGGCGCGGACCTCGCTGCCGGCAACGGGAGGCGCCGCACGGCGGTAAGCGCGGAACGCATAGACCGATTTCCGCCCCGCCGGCGTGGCGTGCACTTCGACGTAGCCGGGCTGGCCCCGGCGTCCGAGAAACACCTCCACCACGTCCCCCAGCTTGAAATGATCGAGGTTGTCCCGCGTGCCGGGAGAAACCACCGACTCATCGCGGCAGAGGAATTCGACGAAGAGAGCGGACCCATTCCACCGGGCGCGCAGTTCGGCCGGCCCGGCCACGATCCCGTCGACCCCGCGGAGCACCGCAGGCGGCGCAACCGCCCAGCCCCGGCGGTCGCTCCAAGCCCCGTCCGGATCAAGCCCCGGCGCGGACACGGCTGTCAGCACGGGCTGGGCCGCCCCGGCGGGCCAAGCGGCGAGTAGGAGCATGACTGTTAATGGATGGATCAAAGGCGGGGCGCCAAATTAAAATGACAAAACGCCGTCCCGCGTTAACTATGACGGGAGACGACGGGGCGTAGCTTAGCTTGGTAGAGCGCCTGGTTTGGGACCAGGAGGTCGCAGGTTCAAATCCTGCCGCCCCGATTTATCCATGGCCATCAGTTCGGCCACCGTGACAAAGCGGAATCCGCGTCCGAGGAGCTGGTCGAGCGTCGGGGGCACGGCCGCGATGGTCGAGGGATGGATATCGTGGCAGAGCAGGACCGCGCCGGGGGCGGCGCCTTTGACCAGTTCCCGGGTCACGCGCGAGGAGTTGCGGTATTTCCAGTCCAGCGGATCGACCGACCACATAATGGTGTCATAACCGTGCCGCTCGAAAGCCACGCGCCGCACGCTGTCGTTGAAAGCGCCATACGGGGGACGGAGGTTGGTCATACGGACGCCGGTGACCTCGAGGACCTTGTCATGCGTGCGGCGCAACTCATCGGCCACCCGCGAGGCGGACAAACGGGAGAGCTGCGGATGCGTCCAGGTATGGTTGGCGATCTCGTGACCCTCGGCCACGATGCGGCGCGCGATGTCGGGGTAGGCTTCGACATTGCGGCCTATGACATAAAAGGTGCTTTTGACCCCGCGCCGACCGAGCAGGTCGAGCAACTTGGGCGTCAGCTTGCCGTGCGGGCCGTCGTCGAAGGTCAGGGCGAGGTGCGGTGTGCCGATCGCCGCGGAGTGGAAGGGCGATCCCATCGAGGCGGGAACAGCGACGGGAAGGCTGGCGAGTTTCGCCCCGGGGGTGTCGGGATGAAGCCCGAAGTCCGCCCCCACGTTCGCCGCAGCCCGGGCAAAGGGCAGCGTACAGGCGCCGAGGGTCAAGGTCCGGAGAAACCTCCGCCGGGACAAAGGGTAATTCTCGCCGCTCATCGAGGCTAGTTTAGCGCGGCTCCGCGCCTTTGGCAACCCACCCGACCCCGCGGAGCGCCGCGGTCAGCCCGGCGGCCTTGTGCAAGGTCTCCTCGTATTCGAGGACCGGGTCGGAATCGGCCACGATGCCCGCCCCCACCCCGTAGGTGGCGCGGCCGTCGCGCACCACCAAAGTGCGGATGGCGATGCTGAAAGCCGCCCGGCCGTCGGCGTGGAAGAATCCGAGGGCGCCGGTGTAGATCCCGCGGGCGGACGGTTCGAGTTCGGCGATGATTTCCCGCGCGCGTTTTTTCGGCGCGCCGGTGACCGAGCCACCCGGGTAGCAGGCATGCACGGCGTCCACGGGAGCCACGTCGGCCCGGAGGCGCCCTTCGATGGTCGAGACGAGATGGTGCACCTGGGCGAAGGTTTCCAACTCGCAGAGGCCGGTGACACGCACACTGCCGTAGGCACAGACCTGCCCGAGGTCGTTGCGCTCCAGGTCGGTGATCATGACCAGTTCGGCCCGCTCCTTGGGTGAAGCCAGCAATTCGCGGGCGGCGGCTGCGTCGTCCGCGCCGCGCGGACGCGTCCCTTTGATCGGCCGGGTCACGATGAGCCGTCCGTCGATTTTCAGGAAGCATTCCGGCGATGCGCTGAGCACCGAGGTGTCGCCGAGGCGGAGAAAGCAGGAGAACGGCGCGGGGCTCGCCGCGCGCAGGCGGGGATAAAATGCGGCCGCATCCCCGGTCCACGGCGCCGTGAGCGTGTGCGTGAGGTTGACTTGGTAGATGTCTCCCGCCGCGATGTAGTCGTGCGCGCGGCGCACCAACCGCACCCAATGATCGCGCTCGAGGCCCGGCTGGAAAGCGGCCGGCTGTCCGGTCCAAGGTCCTCCGGCCGCCTCCTCCGCGGACAAACCCGCGTCCTCGCGAAAGACGCCGAAACGGAAACCGCCGTCGTAGTCGAACCAGCCGCCGAGAAAGCCGCCGGGCGCGTCCCGGCGCAAGACCTGCAGGGCCGACTCCAGTTGCGGCCAGTCCTCCGGTCCGCCCTCGATCACCGAAGCGGGCGCGACGCCCGAAAGCGGAGGGCCGAAACCGGGGCCGTCGAAAAGCGCCATCTCTTGGGCGGGGCCGGAACCGGAAACGGGCATGAAGTCCGATCTCATCCGGAAAGCCTTTCCAATTCAAGCAGCCCCGCGCTAACCTCCGCGGCAAGATGTCGAACCGGCGAGCGATCACGCTGACTTTCGCGGCTTTCGCGGTGTTCCATCCGGCGGCGGCGCAGGATGAAGCGCAGCCTTTGCCTCCGGTCGTTCCCGAGGAGACACCGGCCGCGACGGCCTCCCCGAACCCGGACGCTGCCGCGGCGGAAGCCCCGAGCGCCGAGTTGATCATCGACGCCGAGGAAGAGGTGCTCGAGGAGCCGGCCATGGAGCCCGGCGAGCAGCCCTTGCCGCCCATGGACGGCGACGGGGCTTTGCCCGGCGAGGAAAACATTTTCGGCGCGGACCTTTTCGGCGGCCCGGACATGTTCATGCCGCCCATGCCGGATATCCCGGAGGTGCCGCCGATGATCGAGGACCCGAAGGAACTCGAGCGCAAGATGCGGGTCAAACTGCGGCGGATCAAAGCCCGTCTCGGGCAGGACCCGCAACTGATGGAATTGCAGGCCATGGCGCAGCGCGCCCCGACCCCCGAGGACCATCGCGCCGCCCGCCGCGCCTACTACGCGCTCTTCTTCGAAAAAGTGCGCAAGGCCGATCCGGCCCTCGCGGACTTCGCCGACAAAACGGAGCAAGGTTCGCTCGCGGGCCTCTACCAGACACGCATCGAGCCGACCCTCGCGCTGAATCCCCCGCCGCAACCGCAACCGCAGGAAAGATTCATCCCGCGTCAGCAATTCCCCGACGTCCTGGCCTTGGACGAGGAAGCCATCCCGCTTCCCTGACTTCATTCACACTCCGACGATCGCGGGCAATTCACCGAGCGATGAGATCGTGTGGTCCGGTTCGACCAAGCCGACCGGCTCCTCCTCGCCTTCGAGCGCCAGCCAGCAAGTCGCGACTCCGGCCCGTTTGCCCCCGGCGATATCGCGGGCCAGCGAGTTGCCGACCATGAGCGCTTCGGCCGGCGAAACACCGAGGCGGGCGAGCAAGTGGTGGAAAATCCCCGGTTCGGGCTTGCCGGTGCCGACTTCACCGGAGACCACAGCCGCGTCGAAATACAGGCCGAGCCCGGAGGTCTCGATTTTTTCGCGCTGCAGGCTGGCCGCGCCGTTGGTGAGCAAACCGAGGCGGACGCCGGCCGAGCGCAAACGTTGCAAAACCACTTCCGCGCCGGGCAGCGGATCCTGCAATTCGCGGCGCCGGCGGGCGAAGAGCGCACCGAGATCCGCGGCCAAACGGTCGTCATCGATTCCTTCCGCGGCCAGGGCACGGCGCCAGATTTCGACGCGGAACTGCGGGGTCCACTCGCGCAGGTGGCGCAAATAGTCCTCCTCCCCGTGGAAGTGACCCCACATGCCCTCCAGGGCCACGATGCCCAGCGCGTCGCAGCGGTCGACCGGTGCGCGGGCGCGCCACAACTCATCGGACACGCTTTTCGCCGCAACGGCCAGTCGCCCCGCGTCGGCTCGCGTCCGCGCCGCCCCTTCGGCCGCCGTCTCCAGCAAGGCCTGACGCGAAAGCCGCTCGTCCCAGATGAGCGTATCGTCGAGATCGAAGAGGACCGCGCGGAATTTCATGAAGTCAGTCAAACCCGCTCGTAGAGCCGGAGCAACTCCCGTCCGCGCCTCTCGGGGAAAGTCGGGATCTCCCGGGACTCGTCGAGCAGGCGGAAGTCTTGCCCGAAGAGGGCGTCGAGTTCCTCCCGCGTGCAGCCGAAAGGCGGCCCGCCTCCTTCGTTATCCGGATCGGTGAAAAACACGGCGAGCAGACGTCCGCCCGGTTTGATCGCCGCCGCCGCGGACCGGACGTAATCGGCGCGACGGGCCGGGTCGATGGCGCAGAAGCACGTATGCTCGAACAGGCCGTCGAAGACCGCGCCGGCGGCGGGCGCGAAAAAATCCCCGAGCACGTAGGTCTCGTCGGCCACTTTATCATAATCACGGGCACGGCCGATGGCGAGCGGGGCGATATCGAGCCCCGTGACCGACAGGCCGAGCCGGGCCAGCTCCCGCACGTCATGACCCGTGCCGCAACCGGGCACGAGGACGCGTCCGCGCAAGGCGCCGTGCGTGAGCATGTCGCGGAGCACGGGATGGGCCCCGCCTTTGTCCCACGGCGTGTCGTCGTCCGCGTAACGGCTGTTCCAGTCCATCGCGGATCAGCGCGAGAGGTCGGTCTGCCGAAGCAGGCGGAAATTCCGCCCCTCCAGCACGGCGCTGGCGCACTCGAGGTCGTCGGTGTGGATGGCGACGAGCGGACGGCCCCGCGGACGCACGAGCAGCGTGTAGCTGAAGAGGATGTTCACTTCCGCCTCGAGCAAGGCGGCGAGCAGGCGCGGCAGGTCGGAGGCGCCTTCCTCCAATTCCGCCACGACCACCTCGCAGACCCCGAAAGCGATGTCGTTGCGGTCGAAAAGTTCCTCCAGCAGGTCGGGATCGCTCACGATGATGCGCGCGATGGAGGTTTCCGAGGAATCCTGGATGCTGAGCGCGAGCACGACGACGCGGGCCGCGTTGAGCATTTTGACCACCTCCATGAGCGCGCCGACGCGGTTGGTCAGGAAGACGGAATACTGGCGCACGGCGGGGCCCTGCAGTTTTTCGGTGGTGGCCGTGGTCATGGGACGGGTTACTTGAAAAGGTAGAGGAGACAGAAATCCGCCGCCGGACCGCGGGACGTCTCGATTTCCACAACATAGCGCCCGGTGGAGGCGGCTGTCACGCCGGCAGCGGAGAGCCCGGGACCCTCGTGCGCCAGCACCCGGACGGCCTCGCCCTGCGGATCGTAGAGCATGATGGACGGACGATCCCCCGGCGCATCCGCGGCGGCGCAGAACCAGTATTGGTTGCCGGCGAAAAGATTGACCGCGAGGCGGCGCGGGCGGCCGGGTTCGAGGCGGCCGGACCAATAGCCGTCGCGCAGGCGGAAGCCGTCGTTGGCCAGCGCTCCTCCGAATTCCAGCAGGCGTGCGCGCAAGGACGGGGCCGATTCGGGCTTGGACGGGGAAGAAGGCGCCTCGTCTTGCGCCCGGCCCGTGCCCGCGAGGAGCAAACCGAGGAGAAGAAGTCTCAGGCCGCGTTTCATGGTCATTTGGATCCGAGTTGCATCAGGAGTTCGGCGCAAGCGGCCTGGATGGCCCCGGCCTGCTCGAGATCCGGCAAGCCCCCGCCGTCGACAGTCATCAGCTCCCCGACCGAGGCGAAAGCGTTGCCCACCCGCTCCACCACGGGCCCGGTGCGGACTTTCTCCGGAAGGTCGCGCAATAGACCGTGAAGATAAGCGATCAGCTCTTTCTGTCCGAGCAAGGAAGCGGCGGAAGGTTCGCCGGACAATTCCGCGGCGCGGCCGCCCGCCTGGAGCGATCGCATCCAGGCCCCGGCGAGGATGAGCGAGGACAGAGCCTCGTCGCGCTGGTCGGCCATGGCGCGGCGCACCTCGTTAGTCGTGGCTTCCAATTCCTCGCGCAGGGCGAACCAATCATTCTTGTCGGCAAAGTCGCTGATGCTCTTGCCGCGCGCCAACACGTTCTCGCCGACACCGAGGGCGCGGGCCAGCGCGACAATGTCCTTGCCGGTGTTCTTGACCTGCTGGCCGTCCTGCGCTTCGACCGCGATATAGCCGTCCGCCACGAGCGCCCCGAGGTTGAACGCGGTCTGCGGGCGCGTCGGAAAACTCGTCGGGCCGGGGTCGCGGTAAAAGGCGGCCCAGTCCGGACGCGATACCTTGTCGATCGCGCCGAAAAATTCCGCCGGGGTGGGCACCGTGACCGCGGGCAGGCTCTCGGCCTTGGCCCGCTGCGATTCGGTCAGCGCGGCGAGGCCCGCCGCCGGAACGAGGACGGCCAGCAGCAGCAAAGCCGCGGTGTTGCTCATGGCCTGCAAATAGAATCCCGGTCCTTCCCGGCGGCGAGCCGGATTTTGGGCGCGACCGACGGACACCCGCCGCAACAGCCGCGGGATCCCTTCCACCGCCGCCAGCACCGCCGGGCCAGATAAGCGGCTGAGCCTCCGACCGCGAGACCGACCAGGATGATTTCCGCCGTGCTCATCCGCCCAACCAACGCGTGCCGAGCTGATAGGTCAAGACCGCTCCCAGCCACGCAAGCAACGTCATGTAAACAAATCCGAACACGGCCCAGCCCCAGTTGGCTTCCTTGGCCATGACAGCCACCGTGGCGCCGCACTGCAGGCAGAGGGCGAAGAAGACCATGACAGCCAGCGCGACCGGAACGGTGAAGACCGGTTGTCCGGCCCGGTCGCCATGCGTCCAAAGATCCCGCCCCAGCGCGAAGCGGAGGTCGCCCGACCCGGCGTCGACCTCCCGCCCGATGCCGTAGATGGTGCCGAGCGTGGCGATGATGACTTCGCGGGCCGGAAAACTGGCCAGCACGCCGACGGTGATTTTCCAATCGAATCCGGCCGGTGCGAAAACCGGTTGCACGGCGCGACCGGCCCGCGCGAGGAGGCTTTGTTCGAGGTAAGCCGCCTCGACCGCGTGTTCAACCGCGGACGGATCGTTCAAGGCGGACAAAGCCGCGACCGTCCGCTCGCGCACTTCCGGCGGCCGCGGGAAATAAACGAGCGCCCAAATGATGACGGTCATGGCGAGGATGACCGTCCCCGCGCGCACCAGGAACTCGCGGGCCCGCTCCCACAGGCGCCAGAGGATGTCGCGCAAACGCGGGCGGCGGTAGGGAGGCATTTCGAGGAGAAAGGGTTGGGTGCGCGTGCGGAGCACGAACCTGTTCAGGCTCCAGGCCACGGGCACAGCCACGACGAGTCCGAGGAGATGCGCGGCGAAGAGCACGGCGCCGGCGACCACGGCCCCGTGGGACGGCTCGATGAACGCGCCGATCATCAAGGTGTAGACCGGCAAGCGGGCCGAGCAACTCATCAACGGCGAAACAAGAACGGTGGTCAACCGCGCGCGTGGGTCCTCGATCGTGCGCGCGGCGAGGATGCCCGGAACGGCGCACGCGTAGCTCGAGAGCATGGGGACGAAACTTTTCCCGTTCAGGCCGCACCAGCCGAACATTTTATCCATGAGAAACGCGCCGCGGGCCATGTAACCGGTGTCTTCGAGCAGGGCGATGAAGAAGAACAAGACGAGAATCTGCGGGAGGAAAACGAGAACCCCGCCGACCCCGACGACCAGTCCGTCGACGACAAGGCTCTGCACCGCGGGCCACGCCGCCAACCATGGGGCGACCCTCTCCTGCACCGCCGCCACGGTGACCTCGATGAGTTCCATGACCGGACCGGCCCACGCGTAGATTGACTGGAAGACGAGGAACATCAGCAGCGCGAAAATGAGCAGGCCCCACACGCGGTGGGTCAGCACGGCGTCGATCCGCTCGGTCCGCGTCCGGCGGCGCTTTTCCGGGAAACGCACGGCATCGGCCGTGACGTGTCCAAGGTGCTCGTAACGCAGAAGCGCTTCGGCCGGGACCGGTTGCAGGCCCGCGGCGGAGAGGATGTCGCGCGCTGCGGAGAGCAACGGTTGCGGATCGGCCTCCGGCGGCCAGCCGGCACGCTCGAGCACGGCGCTGCGCTGGTCGAAGAGAATGCGGCGCAACTCGCCGGGTTCAAGAGGTGCGACACCTTCTTTCTCCAGACCGTCGGCAAGGTAATGCACCGCGCGTTGCACCGCCTCGGGCCACGGCACCTGCGCCATGAGCAAACGGCCGTCGACCGCGCGGAGCACCGCTTTTTCCAGCGCGCCAGACCCCTCGCCCCTCGTAGCCACGGTCCGCACCACCGGCACTCCGAGGTGACGGGCCAGCAGTGCCGCGTCGATGTGGATGCCGGTCTGCTCGGCGGCGTCGGACATGTTGAGGGCGATGACCAGGGGCAGTCCGAGATCGGCCACCTGCGAGGCGAGGAAAAGGTTCCGCACGATGTTGGACGCGTCGACCACGCAGATGACCGCGTCGGGCCGGGCCTCGCCGGCGAGGTGTCCGGTGAGAAAATCCAGCGCCACGCGTTCGTCCGGCGACGAGGCCGCGAGACTGTAGGCCCCGGGGAGATCGACCAGCGTGGCGGCGCGGCCGCCGGGATGCCACGCCCCGTATTTTTTCTCCACCGTGACCCCGGGATAGTTGCCGATTTTCTGGCGCGATCCGGTCAGACGATTGAAGAGCGTGGTCTTGCCCGTGTTGGGGTTGCCGACCAGGGCAATGCGCAAAGGACGGGAATCCGGCCGGCTCATCGGGCGGTGAACGGTTCCACGCGCACGGCCGCGGCGTCGGCTTTGCGCAGACTCAGTCGCATGCCGAGGAACTCCACCTCGACGGGATCCCCCAGCGGCGCGACCCGCACCACGGTGATCTCCGTGCCGGGCAAGAGTCCCAGGGCGAGCAATCGCGGAACGGCGGGATGTCCATCCTCGCCGGATTGCACGCGACCGCGTTCACCGGGCGGCAGCGCGGCCAGCGAAATCACGGCTTCACTCATCGCGCACCGCGCGCCGGGCACGAACTTCCGCCTCGCGCAGGGCGCAGACCCGGACACAGCCCAGCATGCAACGGCGCAAGGCCACACAACCGTTCCGGCAGCGGACCATGACCGGATCGCGGCCGGAAAGGATTTCCACCTCCGCCCCCTCATGGAAGCCGGCGCGCCGCAGGTATGGAGCCCACTCGCTCGTGTCGTCCACCGAGACAACCAGCTTACTCACGCGACGGGGACTTTCCTCAAGAGTCATGACGGGCTGGAATTGCATAGGGACCGTTCTTGAGACTTAGTCTCAATCTGGGCTTTAGGCAAGAGAAGTCCCGTTGGTGCCTCTCAAAAAACGATGAGGAACCTGGGGAGGACTTGCTGGAGGGTTCGGAGAGGGGTCTTGGGCCTACTGGCTGTCCCCGCCGCCGCTGCCACCGCCACCACCACCGCCGCCACTGCCGCCGCCGCTATCGCCGCCACCACTCTCGCCGCCACCGCCACCGGTGCCGCCGCCAAAACCACCGGGAAGGGGCACGCCGCCGCCTGTGGTTCCAACCCCGCCGCCACCGTCAGAACCACCGGCCGAACCATCGGTGCCTGTGAGCAAACCTATTCCGGGAACCGCCGTGAGCAGCGCGGTGTCGATCTGGGAGGCCAAGGCAGGGTTGGCCTGCTTGGCCGCATCGCCGATGCGCTGGGCCAATTCCTCAATGGTGCCCTGCGGATCGGGCCTTTGGTCGGCCGATTGCTTGCCATCGTAGGAGGCCAGGGAAGGAAAGCGCTGGGTGGCCTTGGCGGCGTTCAGCGCGTCCACGGCAACTTGCAGCGCTTGGTCCGGGTTTTGCTGAGCGGCCTGAAAAACCGCTTCAGCAATCTGGTCCGTGGTCGCGTTCGACCAATCGACTCCCGAAGGGAAGGCTAATGTGGTTGGAACTTGTTGGGCCAGAGATGGATACGAAGAGAGAACAAGACCGATTGAGGTGAGAAGCGCGAGGAGAAGGGTTTTCATGGGGAGCGTATAATAAGGTTTCGTGACGAAACACTAAGCACGGTCGAGGGCCCGCGCAAGAACGAAAAAAGGCCGGGACCAAGAGAACCAAGCATCCGGTCCCACGTCACCCGGGGATGCTTTTCAGCATTTCGGCATTGGTCGGGTATTTGCGCACAAAGTGCAGCAACCGCTCGATGGCCTCGATCGGCTTGTGCCCGGCCAGGCCGCGGCGGATGACATTGATTTTGTGCAGTTGCTCCTCGGGCAAAAGAAGTTCCTCGCGGCGGGTGCCGGAAAGGAAAATATCCACCGCGGGGTAGATCCGCTGCTCGCTCACTTTGCGGTCGAGGACCAGTTCCATGTTCCCGGTGCCTTTGAACTCTTGGAAGATGAGTTCATCCATGCGGCTGCCGGTTTCGATGAGCGCGGTGGCCATGATGGTGAGCGATCCGGCTTCCTCGGTGTTGCGGGCCGCGGCGAAAAGTTTGCGCGGGATTTCCAGGGCGCGCGAATCGACACCGCCGCTCATGGTGCGTCCGCCGCCGCCGGTTGCATTGTTGAAGGCGCGGCCGATGCGGGTGAGCGAATCCATGAGGACGAAAACATCCTTGCCCATCTCGACCAGGCGCTTGGCCCGTTCGATGGCGAGGATGGCGATGCGCGTGTGGCTCTTGATGTCGCTGTCGTTCGAGCTGGCCATCAACTCGGCCTGCGGCACGGTGCGGCGGATTTCGGTGACCTCCTCCGGACGCTCGTCGACCAGCAGGATGATGAGCTTCATCTCGGGATGATTTTTCACCACCGCCTCGGCGATGTGCTGCAGAAGCGTCGTCTTGCCGGTCCGCGGGGGTGCGACGATGAGTCCGCGCTGGCCCTTGCCGATCGGTGTCATAATGTCCATGACCCGCGTGGTGTAACGCGCGGGATCGGTCTCGAGGTTGATCCGCGAATTCGGGTTGATCGTGGTCAGTTCCTCAAAATACGGGATGTTGGCGTATTTGGCCGGATCCTCGCCCTCGATCTCGGTGCAGCGGAAGAGCTGCGGACCGCGGCTGCCTTTGCGGATCTCGCCTTTGATCCAGATGCCGTCGCGCAGGTTGAAAGCGCGGACGACTTCCGGGGTGACGAAAATGTCGTTGTTGGACTGGGTGAAGTTGCGCTTGGGGTTGCGCAGGAAGCCGAAACCTTTGCCGCTGACTTCGACGATACCCTCGGCGAAGACCGGTTCGCCGGACGGCTCTTCCTCGAGCGGCACGCCCGCGTCGGACGGGCCTTCGCCCCCGCCGCCGCCCCGCGGTCCGCGGTCGTCACGGTCTCCCCGTTCGCCCCGGTCGCCCCGGAAACGACGGTCGCGCCCGCGGCGGAAATTGCGCTGCCGGTTGCGTCGTCCGCCTTCGCGCTGGCCGTCATGATCGGGCGCGGGCAAGGCCGGACCGGGCCGGTGCTCGGGGAGAGCGGCTTCGCGTTCGTGGACCGGCAAAGCCGGGGTGTCGGGGGATTTGGTATCGTCCATGGTCTTGATCGGGAGATTCAGTTGAGGCCGGGAAGACGCTCGCGCACTTCGGCCGGGAGTTGGAAATGGGAATAGATGTGGCGTCCGGATCGGGAAGACCCGTCTTCGCAGTGACCGCGACCGCTTGCGGCAGCTTGGAAAATAGCTTCCCCCGCTCCGCGTCGATCGCGCCTTGGATGCGCTGAACTTTGGACCACTTGTTGTGACCGGCCGTGAATTGCACCCGGATGTCATTCCGGGCCCGGTGATGCAAATAGATTATCTGATTGGTTCTTGGGGATTGCGCGCCGTACTTTGGCAACCTTGTGCCGGAATCGCCTCCAGAGGGAGCGCGACGAACGGCGCGGACAATCGGAACGAGGTCATAAGACAACGACGGCGCCCTGCTGTCAACCCGCTTTGACAAAAAAGTGTCCCGAGCCGGGAAAAGGCTCCGGCGTCGGTTTTCCACGGCGACGGCGTCCTTGCCGGCAGATCGCGGCGCGCACGCTTTCCGGCTCAGGCCATGATGGCCCGGGCGATTTCCTCCTCCTTGGCTTCGCCGAAGAGCCGGTCAACCAAGGCCAAGCCGAATTCGAGAGCCGTCCCCGCCCCGCGCGAAGTGATGATCAGGCCGTCTTCCATCACCCGCTCGCCGGTCTGGGCCCCGGGCAACTCATTGGCCGCGGAAAAATGCGCCGTGAAGCGCTTGCCCTCGAGCAAGCCAGCGTCTTCGAGCACAAGCGGACCGGCACAAATGGCCGCCACGGGCTTGCCGGCTTGGACGAAACTTTTGGCCAGTGCGGCCGGGCGTCCGTCAGCGCGCAACTTGGCCACCGCCGCGCCTCCGGGAAGAAAAAGCAGGTCGAAGTCCTCTGCTTCCGCGTCACCGAGAGTTTGGTCCGCGTGCAACACAAGGTTATTGCGGCCGGTGACATGAATCCCCCCGCCCACCGCGGCCAACACGACCTCCGCCCCGGCCCGCCGCAAAACGTCAACCGGTGCGACGAGCTCCAACTCCTCCACGCCGTCAGCCACGAGGCAGAGGACGCGTTTGGTCATGGCAGCGGGTAGCGCGAGGTGAAAGCGTGCACGCGTTTCATCACCGCGGCCAGCGCCGCGGCGTCGTCCGCCTTTTGCAACGCCGCGTGGATGAGGTCGGCGATTTCCATCATCTCCTCCTCCTTCATGCCGCGCGTGGTCATGGCCGGCGTGCCGATACGAATGCCGCCCGTCTTCATGATCGGCTCGGTGTCGAACGGGATGGCATTTTTGTTCACCGTGATCCCCGCGTGGTCGAGGGCTTCCTGGGCCTGCTTGCCGTTGAGGCCTTTCGGACGCAAATCGACGAGCAGCACGTGGTTGTCCGTGCCTCCGGACACGATGCGGTAACCGAGCATGGACAGGCGGGCGGCCAGCGCGCGGGCGTTGGACACGACCTGGGCGGCGTAGGCCTTGAAGGACGGTTGCAGCGCTTCGCGGAAACAGACCGCTTTGGCCGCGATGACGTGCATGAGCGGTCCGCCCTGCACGCCGGGGAAAACCTGCCCGTCGACCGCCTTGGCGTATTGCGCCTTGCAAAGAATCACGCCGGAGCGCGGTCCGCGCAGGCTCTTGTGCGTCGTGCTGGTGATGAAATCGGCATACGGAACCGGACTCGGATGCGCGCCGCCGGCCACGAGGCCCGCGATGTGCGCCATGTCGACGAAAAGCAACGCGCCCGCATCGTCGGCGATGCGGCGCATGCGCTCGAAATCGATGATGCGGGAGTAAGCCGAGGCCCCGGCGGTGATCATTTTCGGACGGCATTCCCGGGCCAGCTTGGCCAGATTGTCATAATCAATCGTCTCGGTTTCCGGGCTGACCCCGTAGTGCACGATGTCGTAGAGCTTGCCGGAGAAATTCGCCTTGTGCCCGTGGGTGAGGTGTCCCCCGTGCGCCAGATCCATGGTGAGGATGCGGTCGCCGACAGCGAGCGAGGCGAAGTAAACAGCCGTGTTGGCCTGGCTGCCGCTGTGCGGTTGCACATTGGCGTGGTCGGCGCCGAACAATTCCTTGGCGCGTTCGATGGCCAGACTTTCGACCACATCGACGTGCTCGCACCCGCCATACCAGCGGCGCCCCGGGTAACCCTCGGCGTATTTGTTGGTCAGCGCGGAACCCTGCGCCTCGCGCACGGCCCGGCTGGTGAAATTTTCCGAAGCGATGAGCTCGATATTCTCGAACTGGCGCCGCTCCTCGTCGTGGATGGCCGCGGCAACGGCCGGGTCGGCCGATTCCAGCGCGGGAATGTCGGAGAGTTCGAAAGCGGCCGGTCGGCCGGTGGCGGTGGTGTTCATGGATGGTTTTTTTCCGGTGATGATTTCGATGACCGAAGGCAGGGCGGCCCGGATGTCCTCCTTGCAAAGCTCGTAAGTTTCGCGCGTGCCTCCTATGGGATCCTTTACGTCCGAGCGGCCGCCTTTGGCTGCCTCCTTGAAGCGCAGCAACCGTGCTTTCGGTGCCATCTCGGGAAAAAGCAGGAGCAACATATCGAGGTGGTCCTGCGTCATGGTGAAAATGTGGTCCGCCTGCCGGAGCAGATCCGCGTTGACCGGCTGGCTGCGGATCCCGGAAATATCGATCCCCTCCCTGCGCAGCACCTCGATGGCATGGGCGCTCGGCGGTTGTCCCTTGCCGGCCCCCAACCCCGCCGAAAACGCCTCGACCTTGTCCCCCAGCGCACGCCGCAGCAGGCCCTCGGCCATCGGGCTGCGGCAGACATTGCCGGTGCAAATGAAGAGGACTTTTTCCATGGTTCCGCGCGTTGTCGCGCCAGCGTAATGCACGGGCGGGCCAAGTCAACCTGACGGGAAATCTTGCACCCGCCGTCCGCCCGTGTTCGGCTCATCGGTGTCATGAAAACCCTGTTCTCCGTTCCCGCGATGCTTCTGGTCGCCGCCTTGACCGCCGCCGCCTCGGACACCCCGCCCGCCGGCCCCTTCACCCTGCCCGAGTTGCCCTACGCCTACGACGCTTTGGAGCCGCATATCGACGCCAAGACGATGGAGATCCACCACAACAAGCACCACGCAGCCTACGTGAACAACGCCAACAAGGCGCTCGCGGGCAACGAGGACCTCTCCAAAATGTCCGTCTGGGATCTCGTGGCCCATCTCGACGAGGTCCCTGACGAAATCCGCACCACCCTGCGCAACAACGCCGGCGGCCACGCCAACCATTCTCTTTTCTGGCTCATGATGAAACCCGGCGGCGGGGGCCGTCCGTCCGGCGAACTGGCCGGGGCCATCGACGAAAATTTCGGCAGCTACGAGGAATTCCAAAAAGAATTCAGCGCCGCCGCGATGAAAGTCTTCGGCAGCGGCTGGGCCTGGCTGAGCATCACCCCCGACGGCGAAATGGTCATCGAGACCACCCCGAACCAGGACAACCCGATGATGAACGGCGGCACGCCCCTCCTCGGCCTCGATGTCTGGGAGCACGCCTACTACCTCAAAAACCAGAACCGCCGGGCCGACTACGTCGACGCGTGGTGGAACGTGGTCGACTGGGATTACGTGGCCGGACGCTACGCCGAGGCGAAAAAAGACTGACCGTGCGCCGCGCGGGACCGAGTCCATGATCCTTTCCCGCGAAGCCATGCAGGCCCTCGAGGCGCGCACCATCGCGCGCGGCATCGCGGCCGATGTGCTCATGGAGACTGCCGGCGCCAAGCTGGCGCGCTGCATCACGCAATTCCACCCGCAACCTGGTCTCCTCGTCTGCTCCACCGGCAAAGGACACAACGCCGGCGACGCCTTCGTCGCGGCGCGTCATTTGTCCTCCGCCGGATGGCGCGTGCTGGTGCGCAGCGCGTTTGACCTCCCGGACCTCGCCCCGCTCTCGCGCCAGAAATTCGACCTGCTCCGCCCGGCCGTGCTGCGCGGGCCTTTCCAGCCGTCCGTCCCGCGCGAAGGCCCGCTCGTCCAACTCGACGCGCTGGTCGGCCTCGGCGCCCGCGGTCCTTTGCGTGAACCGCTGGCCTCGCTCGCCTTGGAGATGAACACGCTCCGACGCGAGGCCGGGGCACACACCGTGGCGGTGGATTTTCCCTCCGGCCTCGACCCGGACACCGGCACGCCCGGCGATCCGTGCGTGATGGCGGACGTCACCGCCGCGATCGGTTTTGCCAAAACAGGATTGGTGGCCGATGCGGCGACCGATCACGTCGGGCGTATCGCTGTTTTGGAAATCCCCGATTTCGCGGCCGGAGAACACGGCGGACCCGAAATGCTCACCGCCGCCGCCCTGCGCCGTCACTGGCCGCCGCGCGCGTTCGATACGAACAAAGGCATGTGCGGTCGGGTGGTCATCCTCGCCGGATCGCGCGGCACGCTCGGCGCGGCGTATTTCGCCACCGCGGGCGCGGTGCGCGGCGGGGCCGGACTCGTTTCGCTCGGCGCCTTGCCCGACGCGTATGAATTGCTGGCCACCAAGGTCATGCCCGAAGTGATGGTCCGTCCGTTCAAGCAACTCACCGATGTTTTCACCCTGCCGGTCGACGCGATCGGCATCGGTCCGGGCCTCGGCACCGGCTCGGAAGCGCGCACTTTGCGTATTGTGCGCGAGGCTCCTTGCCCGACGGTGGTCGATGCCGACGCCCTGACCATTGTCGCGCACGCCGGATTGCAGCATCTCGACCAAGCCAAGGGCCCGCGCCTGCTCACCCCGCATCCCGGCGAAATGACGCGCCTGCTCGCCGGGAAAAAAATCAAAGACCGAGCCGCCGTGGCGCGCCAGTTCACCGACCGGCATCCGGTGACCCTGCTGCTCAAAGGCGCACGCACGGTCATCGCGGAAAAGGGCCGGCCGTTGCGCTACAACCCCACGGGACATCCCGGCATGGCCACCGGCGGCATGGGAGATGTGCTCACCGGCGTGTGCAGCGCGCTGCTTGGTCAGGGAGCGGACACCTATCTTGCCGCGTCGATCGGCGCGTGGGTCTGTGGACGTGCCGCGGATATCGCCATCGTGCGCGGCGGCCAGTCGGTGGAATCGATGGCTCCCGCCGACGTTCTGGAGAATCTCGGTCGCGCTTTCGACTCCCTGCGCGCCGGGGATTTTTAAGGTGCGGCAGGAGGAGCCACCGCAGCCGGTTCGGCTGGTGCAGGCGCAGGAGCGGGAGGCTCCGCGGAGGCCGGAGCAGTTGTCGCCGGCGCGACAATCTGTTCTATGACAGACTCGGCCGTCTGAGGCACCGTCTCAGCCGGTGCTCCCTCCGGCGCACTCGAAACCTCATTGGCCGGCGCGCCGATCTGCGGCTGATTATCCGCGACCTGCACGGGCTGTTCAGCCACCGGCGCCGCCGGGGCTTTTGGTTTGGAACGGGCCCGCGGGCGCGGCTTGGCCGTCACCTCGGCGACGACCACGCTGTCCGTGCCGAGCGGCCCGCCGAGAGCGGGGGCGAAGGAATCCACCGTGACCGGCGAACCGACATCGAGGATCGAGAAAAGTTGCATCGCCGTGTCTTTCTTCAGCCGGATGCAACCGTGCGAGGCGGTGCGGTGTCCGGGCACATTGCCGACGTGCATGCCCACCCCGGTGGTGGTCATGCGCATCCAGTAAGGCATCGGTGCGCCGACAAAACGCCCGCCCGCGGGCACGCCGTGGTCGCGCGTGTCGGCGTCGGAAACCACGGTGGAGCCGGAACCCGAGACGATGCGACCGTAGAGGTTCGAGGCGTGCTTCTCTTTTTTCTCGAGGATCTTGTAGGAGCCCTTGGGAGTCGGGTGGCTCGACTTCCCGGTGGCCACCGGAAAATCCATGGCCACGGCACCGTCGACCAGCAGGATGCCGCGCTGCTCGCGCAAGGCGATTTCCACCGCGGTGTTCTGCGCGGTGGCTTTGGCCAGCAGTTCCTCGTTGCGGAAAGTCTGCTTGCGCCAGCCGGGCTGGGTACGGAAAGCGGCGTGGGCCTGGTTCTGCTTGGCGACTCTCTGCTTTTCCGCCCTCTGGCGGGTGTCTTCCACCACGGCGCAGCCCGGAAAAAGAAGAATGGCGGCGAAAAGCGAGGCGAGACGGGAGGGGGCGGACGTTTTCATCAGCGTTTGGGCAGGCCGGAAACGGTCTGCATGATACCCGTGATCATGGAGTAGGCAACCAATCCGACGAAGAGAGCGACCATGAGGATGACCATGGGCTGGATGAGGGCGGTGACGCGCTCGATGACGACGGAAAGCTGTTTGTCGTAGCTCTTGGCGCTGCGCTCGAGGGCCGCACCGAGGTCGCCGGTCGTCTCCCCCACCTGCACGATGTCGATCATGGTCGGCGGGAAAAATTGGGTGCGCCCGATGGCCCGCGACAACTGCGCGCCCTCCTGAACGTGATCGGCCACCTTCTCGAGCAATTCCTGCAGATACACATTCGGCGTGGCGTTGCGGATCAGTTGCATCGACTGCATGAGGGAGACGCCGTTGTTGAGCAGCGTGGCCAGCGTCTGGGTGAACTGCGCGTAGAAACGCATGCGCAGAAGCGGACCGAAAATGGGAAGCTGCAGCTTGGTCCGGTCCCACCACGCGCGCCCCTCGCCGCTGCCGGTCAAATGACGGAAGGCCAAGAAGGCGGCGGCCAGCACGAGGAGGATGACCCACCAGTAGGATCCCATGAACTCGCTGGTGCCGATGAGAATGCGCGTGGCCAGGGGCAAGGTCTGGCCGGTTTTGTTGAGCAGCGAAGTCAACTGCGGCAGGAGGAAGGTCATGAAAATGACGAGGAGCGCGATACCCGCGGCGAAAATGACCGAGGGGTAAATGAGCGCGCTGGTCACGCGGCGCTGCAGGTCGCCCATCATGGTGAGAAATTCGACCTGGCGCTTGAGGATCTTCGACACCGTGCCGCTGGCTTCGCCCGCTTTGACCATGTTGCAGTAGAGCTCGTTGAAGCTCGGGCTGGCTTTCTGCAGCGCGGCGGAAAAAGTCGCGCCTTCGCGCAGCGACTGGCGCGCGCTGGCCGCCACGTGGCGCAGCGCGCTTTTGTCCTGGCGCTGCTCGATGACCTGCAAGGCGCGGTCGAGTTTGAGTCCGGCCTCGAGCAACTCGCACAGCTCCTCGGTGAAAAGGAGGACCTGCGGGCGGGTGAGGACGTTGGACGCGGGGGCCTCGTTCCCTTTGGCCGCGGCGGCCGCCGCCGCGCCTTTGGCCGCGAGTTTGAAAGGCTGCAGGTTTTGCTGCCGCAGTTTGCTGAAGGCTTCTTGACGGCTCGACGCTTCGAGTTCGCCCGAGGTCTTGCCCCCGCCGGCCTGCAGCGCCTCGTATTCGAAGACAGGCATGGCCGGCTATTCGTCGAGGGCGCTGAGGTCGGCCGTGGTCACGCGCATGACTTCCTCGATCGTCGTCTGGCCGGACGCCACTTTGTCGAAACCGTATTTGCGCAAAGGACGCATGCCTTCCTTTTCCGCGGCCGGACGCAAGTCAGCAGCCGTTTTGCGTTGGGTGATCATTTCCTGCAGCTTGGGGGTGACCATGCAGATTTCCACGATGGCGAGGCGTCCTTCGTAGCCGGACTGGCGACAGCTCTCGCAGCCGACGGCGCGCATGATCTTCGGTTCATAATCGGGCGGGAATCCGATGCTGCGCAAATAGGCGGGCGAGTAGTCGCCCGGCTGCGCGGGGGCTTTGCAGACCGGACAAAGCCGGCGGACGAGGCGCTGGGCGAGGAAGGCGCGGACCGCGCTGGCCACGAGGAAGGGCTCGACACCCATATCGAGCAGACGCGTGATGCCGCCGACCGCGTCGTTGGTGTGCAGCGTGCTGAAGACCAGGTGGCCGGTCAGCGCGGCACGGATGGCGATCTCGGCCGTTTCGTAGTCGCGCATTTCGCCGACCATGATGACGTTCGGGTCGCCGCGGAGAAAACTGCGCAGGAGATTGGCGAAGGTGTTGCCGATGTCGGGCTGCACCGCGCTCTGGTTGACCCCGGGCAATTTGTGCTCCACCGGATCCTCGATGGTCAGGATGCGGCGTTCCTTGGTGTTGAGCCCGGAAAGGAACGTGTAAAGCGTGGTCGACTTGCCGCAACCGGTCGGACCGGTGACGAGGATGATCCCGTTGGGCATGGCGAGCAACTCGCGGATCTTGCCGGCGTAATCGTCATCGAGACCGAGGCGCTCGAGGCTGAAGACTTCCTTGCCGAGAAGACGGAGGCTGATGCTCTCGCCGTTGATCGTGGGGATCGAGGCGACACGCACGTCGATAGGCTGTCCGCCCAGCTCGAGCGAGATGCGTCCGTCCTGCGGACGCCGGTCCTCGCCGAGGTCGAGGCCGGCGGTGAGCTTGAGGATGTTGATGACCGAGCGCTGCAGCTTGCGCATCTGCGCGGGGACCGGGACTTCCTGCAACACGCCGTCGATGCGGTAGCGCACGCGGAGATCGTCGGACAACGGCTCGACATGGATGTCGGTGGCGCGTTCGCGCAACGCTTCGCGGATGACCTGGTTGATGAATTTTTTGACCGACGCCTCCTCGGATTCGTTTTCATCGAGGACATTGACCTCGTCGCCGCGGACTTGGTCGAGTTCGTCGGAGTCACGACCTTCGAGGAGTTCCTCGAACGTTTCGGCGCCGATGCCGTAGACCTGGCGCAAGGCCGGCAGGATGCCCTTGCGCGTGTAGACTTCGTAGCGCACGCGCTGGGGCACGGCTTCGGCCACCGCTTGGCGGGCCAGCAGGTCGAACGGGTCGTAGGTCAGCAAGGTGAGCTGGTCGTTCTCCACCCCGACCGGCAGGAGCTGGTAGCGCAGGGCGATGCGGGCCGGCAATTTGGCGCGCAGTTCGGGCGTGGCCTTGGCAATATCGGCCCCGCCCCACGGGAGATGGAATTTTTCGGTCAGCTCCCGGTAGAAGCCGGTCTCGTCGAGTTCCGCATTGTCGAGCAGGGCGCGCAGCATGGACGACTGGCTGCGGGCGGCTTCGGTCAGCGAGGAGGAAATTTTCTCGCGGTCGGACGCCCCGTGGCGGGCGGCCATTTCGACCAGTTCGGGGATCAACGCCATGGCGGACGGACGCCTACTGAGGGGCGCTGGCTTTTTGTTTTGTGCGCGGACGCTGGGCTTTCTCCGGCGCGTATTCCTCGTAGTCCCAACCCGCCGGACGCAACGGATCGCGCGGTTTGCGCACGGAGCTGTCGGACTCGAGTTCCTGCCCGTCGAAGACGACCGGCGTGTTGGCGAAAGCCGGCGGCGCGGCCTCGGCGTAAGCTTCGTCGCCGATCTTGCTGCGGTAGCGCTCCTGCCAGCTGGCCTCCGCGAGGTCGGCGTCGTTCTCGACCACGGTGGGCTGGAGAAGGACGAGGAGTTCCTGCCGTTGCACCTTGCGCGAGTTCTGTTTGAACAGGTACCCGAGCACGGGAATGCGCATGAGGAAAGGCACTCCGGCGTCGCCGGCCTCCATGCGCTCGACGATGAGACCGCCCAGCACGACCGTCCCGCCGCTGGGCACGGTCACCGTGGTGGTGAGCTCCTGCGAGCCGATGATGGGCGTGAGGTTGCCCCCGAGGTTCTCGAAACGAAGCACGTCGTTTTTGGTCTGCACGATGACCAGCGTGACGTCCTTGTTGGCGTTGATCAGCGGCAGGACCTCGAGTTTCAGCAGGACGTCCTTGTAGGTGATATTCGAGCTGATTCCGGTGGTGTTTTGCGTGGTGATGGTGGAGGAGGCCAGCGTGCTGCTGACAAAAGGCACCTGCTGGCCGGAGCTGATGACGGCTTTCTTGTTGTTCGAAGTGTAGACCACCGGGCGCGAGAGGACTTTGAATTTCCCGGTTTCCTCGAGGGCGCGGGCGTAGACATCGACCGCGTCGGCAATGGTGCCGTAAATGGTCAGGCCCTGCAGGCCCTGGAACAATTGCGGGCGGATGAGATCGACCGGATTCGGCAGGTTGGAACCGGAGAGCACGTTGCCCGGATCGAGACCGAGCGGGTTGATCAGCGAACCGGCCAGACCGGTGCCCGCGCCGTTGCTCGTGTAGCGCAGGAAGTAACTGAACCCGAATTCCATCTCGTCGGACAAATTCAACTCGCCGATGACAGCCGCGATGTAGACCTGGCGCGGACGCACGTCGAGCATGTCGAGGAGTTGGCCGGCTTTCTGGCGGCTGTCGGGCGGCCCTATGACAATGATCGTGTTGGAACTCTTGTCGGCGATGATCTTGGTCTTGCCGACGATGATCGACTGCGGGGCGCCGTCCTCGGTGGGTTCGCGGATGCGGTCGGGGCGGCTGGTGCCGCCGCCGGTGGAAAGCCCGCCGTCCGACCCGATGCCCTGCCCGGTGCCGGTGCCACCTTCGATCACCGCCCGGTCGCCCCCTGACCGCCCGGTGGTCGCCCCGCCGCCTTCGGTGTCGCCGTCCGAGAGCAGATCGCTGAGGACCGGCAGGACGTCGATGGCCGAGACGAATTTCAACGGACGCTCGAGCACGGCATCGAGCGGCACGGGCGCGTCGAGCTCGGCGATGAGTTTTTTGATGTAGGGCATGTTGACCGGGCGCGTGACGACAAGGATGCGGTTGGTGCGCGGATCGGCCGCCAGTTGGGTTTCGCCGACGATGAGATTGGATTCGAATTGGGCCCCGCCACCGGTGGCCAGGGTGGCCTGGATGATCTGGCCCTGGGCATCGACTTGCGGTTGGCCCGGTTGACCGGGAGCGCTGGGGGCGCCCTCGTCGCGCTTTTCGACGAGACTTTGGAGGACCTCGACGACTTTTTCCGCGTCCGCGCGCTTCAAGGTGACAAACTCGGTCACGACCTGGGCCGGCGGGACATCGACCATGGCTTGGAGGGAGATGAGTTTGCGGATGACCGGGACATTCTCGGTGATGAGCACAGCCTGCACGTTGGGCACCGGGGTGAAGGAGGTGTAAGCTTTCGGCGGGCTGACGAAAGTTTGGAAGAGTTGCACGGCCTGCTCGGGCGCGAGGTAGCTGAACTTCATGAAATAGCTGACGACCTGGTCGCTGGCCGGCAGCGTGTACGGCGTGGAAAAGATCGGGATGCCCTCCGAGCGCGGGAATTTCGTGGGACCGAGAATCTTCTGCGTGTTCTCGTCGACCGGGACAAAGGTGTAGCCGTTGAGCAGCAACGACGCTTCGATCAGCCGGATGGCCTCGCTTTTCGGCACCTCGCCGGGCACGACGATGGTCAGCGGGGCGCCTTGGGCCAAGGCGGAATCGCGGACCAGACGTTTGCCGGTCAGAACCTCGTAAAGGCTGAGGATTTCGGTGATTGAGGTATTGGGGAAGGTCAGGCGGATGGGCTGCTCGGGAGGGACCAGCGGAGGCGAAGGAGCCGGGCGCTCGTCGGCGGGCTCCAAGTCGACCGGCGGCAAGGGCTCGGCCTGCTGGGGAGGAGGCGCCGGGGCGGGCGGTGGCGGTTGTTGCGCGACCGACAAATCCCCCGCAGCCAGCAAGAAGGCCGTGGAGAAGACGGAGAACAGTCGGAACACAGAGGTAGCCATCGCGGGTCGGGACAAGGGAAGTAAAGCAGAGAAAGGGGGATTCTCAAGGCGCAGCTGGAACAATCGCCCGCCGCCGGATCACTCTGGGTGGCGCCATGGGTTGCTGTCCGGGCGGCTGGACTTGTCCGTTCGGGCCAACAACCGTCCCCGGCGGCACCGGTGAACCGGGGACGGGAATGGGCGACTGGGGAACGCCCGCCACCTGGCCGGCCATCCCCGGAACCTGTCCTTGCGGTGGCACTCCCGGGGCTTGGGCGGCGGGATTGCCCGGTTGGATCTGCGGTGGTGCCGGGACGGGCATGGCCATGCCCGGGACGGCCATGGGCGGCGGACCGGCGTCGAATTTGACCACACCGACTTCCGCGCCCTGACGAACGGTCGCGGTGGAATTGCTGTATTTGTCGGCGGCCACATCGACCTGCACGAGGGTCAGACCGCCTTCGCTCGCGCCCTTCTTGATCATCATCCGCTGCTGCGTGGAACGCTCCATGAGAAAAGCAATCGGCTCACCTCCGACCTCGGCCAGGCCGGTCAAGGCGTAGCGTTGGGCCAGACCGGCCGACTCGACCGGGGGTGCCACCGACTCCAATTGGAAGGGCGAACGTTTCCAGAGCGCCTCATAGCGCGAAAGCGGGAAGGGGGGCGGCACCAGCTCATCCTCCGGGGGCTCCGCTGCGGGTTCGGCCGCGGCTTCGGCGGGGGGAGGAGAAGGTGAAGGGACGGGGGTGGCAGCGGGTCGCGCGGGAGAAGGCGACGCGACGGCTTCCACCGGACGTTCGGTTACCTCCGGCTTGACCAGCAGTTCCTTGGCTGACGGTGTCTCGTCCGACGCGGGCGCCGCAGCCACGAGAAGGAAAAACAGGACGGCGGTCTTCACGGCGCAGACTCCCCGGCCGGACGATACCAGCGTGCGACCTCGACATCGCAGACCACTTCCGGCGGTTCGCCGCTCTTGATGCGGAGTTGTTTGATCACGCGGAAATCGCGCGGCTTTTGCAACGCGGACAACCATTTGACCACGGCCTCCATGGGGCCCTTGACCGTCGAGGCATCGTAGACCTCGGCGATGGAGCCGCGTGGCGGCACAGGACCTCCGCCACGCCGAGTGTATTCGAGGCCGCTGTTCTTGGCACTTGTCTCGACAAATTGCGTGAACTTGGTGTCGTCCTCCACCGTGCCGACGTCGTCCACCGGCTGGTTGGCGTCGAGCCACGCGGCCCGCTCGTCCCAGTAAGCGCGGTCGGCGAGGATGGCGCGGTGCTCGTCGAGCTGCGCACGCAACTGGACGATGCCGGTCTGCAGCGAGCGCTGGCGGTTGAGGAAAGCCTGCAAGCCCACGACGTTGAGCAGGAGGAAAATCGCCCCGAGGAGAAAGACAAGCAGTGTGCGTTCTTTAGCCGTCAGTGCCCTCATCGAAACCTCCTTCCGTTTGGGTCGCCGCACCCGGCCTTACCCCGTCGATCTGGAAACGCGCGCTGCGGTTGGGCAGGGATTTGGGATTTTCCGCCGTCCATTCGTAAGCGGCCAGCTCCTTGCTCTTCTTCACCGCGTCCATGTAAAGCTGCGCCGCGGTGAAGTCCTTGGCCTCGCCTTGCACTATGACACGCCCGAGATTCATTTCGAAAAGGGTCAGCCGCACGCCGTCCTCCGGCAGCAATCGGGCCGCCTCGTGGAGCACCTCGAGCGGATATCCCTTCGGGTCGAGCGCGGCGTCGAGTGCGTTCCAGCGCTGCATGGCTTCCTTGGTCGAGGCCACGGCCCCGGCATCGCGGTCGATTTCGGCCTGCAACGACCGTGCCTGCCAGTGCAGGCGCAGGGTGTTGGCGGCCAGCGCCAGGACCAGGAAAAAATAAACCGCGGCCGCCGCCAGGGCGAGACGCTGGCGCCGCGCCGCCGTTGCCTTCGACATCTGGACCTCGCGCACGGGCAAGGGCAGGCAATCCGCACCTCCGGCCGGACGCACCGGCGGGGGCAGCGGCACGGTGTCAACCGGCATGCCGCCGGCGGAGCGCCACGCTCCCAGGTCCGGAGCTTCGGGTTCTTCATGGAGAATCCGGGCCGCCACACCCGGTTCCAGCATGCGGCCGGCCTCGAGCGGAGCCAGCATCATCCAAACTTCCGAGGCCATCCCCGCATCCGGGGCAACGGCGGTCAGGGGTTGGAAATGCAGGAGTTTTTCACCGCGCGTCACCGCCGCCACCCACATCCCCTCCTCCCTCCAGATCGTCACCGCGTCGGATGCCAAGGGCAGGCAGGCGGGCGAAACCGCATACTCGGTCACGTCCCCGTGCCAGTAACGCGCCGCCAGATGCGCCGGCCAGACGACGGCATGCAGAAGCACCTCGCGGTCTTCCCGGACGATCTCCCGCCAGACGAAAGTGGTCGCCTCGCGACTGCGACCCGCCAGACCGCGCAACTCGAGTTGCGTGAAAACCAGATCGCCGAAAACGGACGGATCCTCGGCCGGAACCCAAACCGCGAAGGAAAAGGCGCGGCGGACCGGGATGGCGATGAGACTCCCGGCGGCAGGCTTGAGGTCCGCAAGCTCCGGCGCTTCGCCGGACAACTGCCAGGCGCCGCCCTCGCTTTCCTGCCACTTTTGCCACCCGGTCGCGACCGGACGCAAAATGGCGCGGCGGCGCGCGGCGCGGGGGTTTTCTATCTTTCCTCCCATAACAGGTATTCGGTGGGCTGGCCGCCGTCGCCGGAAGCGGTCACAACGGAGACCAGCACTTCACAGTCGTCCACGAGGCCACGGCTATCAATTCTTTTGACCGCGCTCTCGGTGGTCAGCCGCGCCGTCACACGGTCGGGTGGAAGCGGGGATGTCTGCAGCCAGCCGCCCAACTGTTCCACGCTTTCGAAGCGCACGTCATCTTCCGAGGGCTCGATTTCATCGCCCCCGCGGCGCAAGCGCAGGATGTCCCCGACCATTTCGGGGGTGAGTCCCGTCACCGCCTGCAGCACATCCGGACCGGCCTCGTTGACGTCGATCCTTCCGTCGCCGAAGACAGTAAAAGCCTCGCGCCAGGCGGGGTTGCGTTCGGCGAGAACTTCCATGCCCATGACCCGGCCCATCTCGTCCACCGAACGGAACGGACGGTCGGCCGGAGCGTCCACGATGCCCATGGCTTCGTAATCCGCGCGTTCGGCGCCGTTGAGCTGGCGCCCGGCATCGTCGTCCACCCAATCGGTCAGCCGGTCGAAAAGGACGTCGGCCTCGTCATTGCTCAGCCCCCAGAGGATGAAAAGATTCTTCAAGGTGATGCGATCCTGCTCGGCGAGCAAAGCATTGATGTTGAAACGCGCGCCCTCGCCGCGGATCCGCACGCGCAACTTCCCGCCGTCGTTCAGATCCTGGTTCAACAAAGCGATATCCTCGCGGGTCACCTGCGGATGCAAGCCGAGCGCCACGCCGCTCAACGCGATCTGGCGCGCGGCCAGGCGTTTGGCCTCGGCCGCGCCGGAATCGAGCTCGGTGCCGACCAGATCCGCCACCCACAGCAGGGCGAAGGAAAGCACCGCAATGGCCCAGAGCACGAGCAAAAGGGCCGCGGCGCGAGGAGGTTGGCGGGTTTTTATCATGGCCCTGGCAACGGACCCGACCGGTCCGCCTCGATCTCCGGCGCTTCCCCCGGCTGACCCTCCGGGCCGGCCGTCTGCTCCTTGACCGGCGGCAGCCAGAAAACGTAGCTGCGCGGCACTTCCTCCCCGAGCAACTCCAGGCTCAACTCGACCAGCGGCGGACGCTCCCCGCCTTCCGGCCACTCTTCGACCCATTCCTGCAACGCGGGATTGAAGAACCTCCAGCGCGCCGCGCGCAAGTCCGGCACGAGCCGCAACCACCGCCCTCGGTCCAAGGCATCGAGGCGCTCCGTCTCACCGAGCGAGGAAGGCAGCAGGAGCAGGCTGAATTCGCGGCCGCCGCCCAATCGCGGCCGCGCCGCCAGCACCACCGTGCCGGCCGAGGGCCCGCCCGATCCCCAGGCGAACACCCCGGGCGCGTCGCGCAGGACGATCTCCGGAATACCTTCGCCGCCCGCGCGCACACCGCCGGAAATTCCCGCCGTGGCCGGCAAATTGTGGAACGTGCGGCGCAGCAGGCCCACGAAGGCGTTCAGCCGCTGGGTGCGCAGATTCTCCTCGGACAACGTCGCCGTCGCCTGCACCGCCGCGCTCACCGTCGCGTAGATGCCTCCGGCCATCAGCACGAAAATCATGATGACCACGATCATTTCGAAGAGCGTGAAGCCCGCGCAGCCGCGCCGGAAAACACGCCGCTTCATGGCTGGTAACGCAGGTGGCTTTCCTGCCATTCTTGCTTCTCGCCCTGCTCGGTCCACTCCGCCCGCACCGTCACCCGCCAGAGGCCGCCGAGTTCCTCGTCGTCCTTGTTGCGGAACTCGGGGGCCGGCTCGGCCGCGACGGAATAGGTCACGCCGAGGACATCCGGTCCCGCCTCGCGTCCCTGCTCCAGAACCGCGACCGGCAGGGCCATCGACTCGTCGAGGAGCGACTCAAGCTGCTGGCGGATTTCCCCGTCACGACGGAGGTAGTTGTTGGCCGCGAAGGAGCGGTCGAGGGCGAAAGCCAGACCGCCGACCGCGAGCACGAACATGCCGAGCGCGACCAGCACCTCGAGCAAAGTGAACCCGCCTCGCCTCATGGGATGTAATAACCCTCGTCGGCGATCCCCGCGGTCAGCGCGTCGAAAGTCACCTTCATCCACGCCTCGTCCTCCTCCACGCGCACCGACAGCGGTTCGCACAGACCGGTCGGTTGGAAAACCCACCGTTGGCCGTCCGGCCGCACCGCCCGGTCCGCCCCGAAAGGCTCGACGACGTAGCGCATGCCGCGCGGCAGGCGGAACGATTCGCCCGGCTCCACTTCCCCGGGCCGACGGAGGGCAAAGCCGTCTTTGGCGAAGACCACCTCGGCGGACTGTCCCGTGGTCATCGCATCGGCCCGCGCGGTTTTGGCCAGCACGAGCAACTCGCGCACCACATCGCGCAGGCGTTGCTCGCGGGTGAAACCCGATGTCATAGGCACGGCCGCGCCGATGATCAGGACAATGATCGCGACGACCATCGCGATCTCCAGCAAGGTGTAGCCGCGGGCCGGCCGGCGCTTGGTTCTCATGGGCTCCGCCGCCCGCCGGGTCACTCGGTGGACGACTGGTTCGTGATGTCGTCGCCGCCGCCTTCCTGGCGATCCGGACCTTTCGAGACCAGATCGAAGCCACGGGGGTTCAGCTTGCCCGGATTGCGGTAAAGGTACGGCTCGCCCCACGGATCGAGGGGCACGCGCTCCATCAGCTGGATCCAGCGGCGCGGGGCAGGTTCGGCGCTGGGACGCTGCACCAATGCTTCCAAACCCTGCGCGCTGGTCGGCATGCGCATGTTCTGCATCTCGTAGGTGCGCAGCTGCGTGCTGATGGCCTGGAAGTCGGCATCCACGCGGCTCTGGCGCGCCACATCGATGTTGCCGACCAGCAGGTAGATGGCCGACCCGACCAGCACCGCGATGATGCCCAGCACGAGCATGATCTCGAACAGGGTGTAGCCCGCCGTATGACGGAGGTGGCGCGGGGATAATTTGGTCATCGGGGGAAGATGCTTGCCCGCGGGACGATTGTCAAAATCCCTTGCCGTCCGGACCCCGCAGGCCTCGGGCCGGGACCGCAATTCAGAGCGAACTACCGGTGCCCCAGAACGTCTGCAACTGCTCCGCCGGGCTCGGCGCGCCGGAGACGGGCGGCAAGGGCAATTCCTCGTCGACCACCGGCTCATCGGCGGGCAAGTCGCTCAGCGGAAGGGAAAGATCGGGCTCGCGCGGAGCCGGGGGGTAAGTCATTTCCAGCACCGCTTCGCGGATGCTCGTACGGTTGCTGTAACCGGAGTTGACCGGCGACCGCAACTCGAGAAGGAGGGAATTTTCTCCCGGCAGGAGCAGGGCGGCCGGGATATGCGCCGTGGCGCGCCGCCAACCGGCGAACTGCGTCTCGCGGCCGGGCAACCCGAGATGACCCGGATCTTCGAGCGTCGGAATCTCGACGGACAACGGCCCGACTTCCTGGTCGTTGACCACGAGCCACACTTCCTGGTCGAGATACACGCCGGCCACGGAAGCCTCGAAGCGCGCCATGCTCGGGCTCTGCTCGAGCGTCGCATCCAGTTGCAACGCGGGCGTGAGTACCTCGGCCCCTTCGGTCAAAGCCGCCCGCACCACGCGGTCGCGCCACTCGTCCTGCAGGACCGGACGCGGACCCCCATCCACGTCGGCTTCGGCGAGGGTGAGGCGCGAAGCGGTGACCACGACCGGCACGTAGCGCGTAGAGGACGACAGCATCGTGCGTTCGGCGACCCACTCGAATTTCACGCGGTTCACATTGAGGTTGGCCCCGCCTTGCAGCAGCAGGGAGCCGTTGCCGCCCAGTCGCGAGGCGCTGATGAGCAACGAACGCTGGTTCGGCGCGCCGATGCCTTCGCCCAGATTTTCCGCCAAGACTTCCGTGGTGCTCTGCCCGTCGCGCTGCCACTCCACGCGCAGACCGCCACCTGCCGTCTCGTCGAAAACGAGATGCACGAGCAAATCGCGATCGACCGGCGGGGACAGCCGGAAGGCGAGCCGCGAACCGTTGCCCGGCGCGACCACGGGCGGTCCGTGCATCCATGCAGGCAAGGCCTGCGCGGCATCGAAAGGAAGGTCCGCGGTGAAAACCATCTGGTCGTCTTGGCCGCGCGCCGCATCCGCCTGCAGGAAGGCCGCCAGCGCAGCGCAAACAATCGCGAGATGAGCAGTGCGTCTCATGGTTGGGGGGCGTCATCTGACGACTCGGGCACTATACCATCGGGCAGAAAATCCTGAAAGAACGAATCCTGCAGGAGGGCGTCGAAAAGCGATGCCGGTAAACGTCCGCGCACCTCGGCCAGATACTTCCCCGCGGTCTCCCGGTCACCGTGCAGGAGGGCATCGGCCGCCCCGAAAAAAAGTTGCTCCGGCGGATATATCCCGTTGATCGCCTGCAGTTTGAGCGGAGGAGAGCCGGCCTCGTGGTTGAGCCGGATCCCGGCCAGCCCGGCTTTCACCGTCGATATGATGATGCTGTCCGTTTTGGAAACCCTCTCCAAAGCACGCCGGTAGGCATCGACGGCCGGTTCCGGTTGGCCCGCGGCACGGTGGAACTCCGCCTCGACGTAATGCGGCATCGGGCTGAGCGGGTCCCAGTCACGCGACTTTTGCACGGCCCGGAGCACTTCCTCGCGGGCCGCCTCGACCGCGCCGCCCGCCCGCGCCCGCTCGAGGGCGATCAAACCGGTCAGGGCTTGGGCGCCGCCTGTTTCCTCGTCCTTCTCGACCGAGCGGCGCGCCGCGGTCTCCGCCGCATCGAAATTCCCCAACTCGAGATGCGTGAGGGCAAACTGGTAGTCCAGCCCGCGCAAAGCGGGATCCCCGGCGCGCGCCTGCTCGAGGTAACCCAGCGCCTCGCGGAAACGCCCGGCGAAACGCGAAGCCAGCGCCGCTTCGACAAAATCCCGCGCCATCCTCCGCTTCTCCGGCGCCGCCGCGGCCTCCGGCAGGACCACCGGTTGCTTGGCCGTCTTGGCCGCCACAACATGCCCCGCGAGGAAAGCGAGAACTGCCAGCAACAGAACCACCATCCCGTAGAGCACCGCGCGCAAAACCTCCAGCCACATGACCACATGCAAGTGGCGGTTGGCCGTGACGTCAAGTCCACCCGGACGCTTTGGGATTGAAGAACCGCCCGTGCCCCGCAACTATTCGGCCCGCGGTTTGCGCCGCCTTTCTTGTTTTATGCCGAGCCTCGATCTCTTCCTTCAGCCCGAGATTTTCCTCGCCTGGACCTCGGCCCTGAAAACCGTCGTTATCCTGGGCATCGTCCTCACCATGGTGGCCTACTCCGTCTGGGCGGAACGCAAGGTCAGCGCCTTCATCCAGGATCGCATCGGACCCAACCGTGTGGGCTGGGCCGGGCTCATCCAGCCGATCGCCGACGGCGTGAAGCTCCTCCTCAAGGAAAATTTCGTCCCCGCCGGGGTGAACAAATTCTATTTCAGCATCGCCCCGAGCCTCGCCATGGTGCCGGCCATCCTTGTTCTCGCCGTCCTGCCCTTCGGCAGCACGCTCTTCGGCGTTCCCATGGTCATCGCCGACCTCGACATCGGCGTTCTCTGGGTCTTCGCCGTCTCCTCGCTCGGGGTCTACGGCATCGTCCTCGCCGGTTGGGCCTCGAATTCGAAATACCCTTTCCTCGGCGGCATCCGCTCGAGTTCGCAGATGATTTCTTACGAACTTTCGCTCGGGCTTTCCGTCATCCCCGTCTTCATGATCACCGGCACGCTCAATCTCGGTGAAATCGTGCAATACCAGGTGGACAACGGCTGGATGGTCTTCCCCGCGTGGCTCCAGAGCGGGGCCGGTCCGCTCGAAATCACCACGGACAGCGGGGCGATGTTCGGTCTCAGCCTCGAGAAATCACTCCTCTGGATCCCCATGATGATTTCATTCGTAGTCTTCATGATCGCCATGTTTGCCGAAACCAACCGCGTCCCCTTCGACCTGCCCGAGGCGGAGCAGGAACTCGTCGGCGGCTACCACACGGAATATTCGTCGATGCGCTTCGCCCTCTTCTTCCTCGGCGAATACGCCGCCATGATCGCCGGCGCCGGCTTCATCGTGACCCTCTTCCTCGGCGGCTGGAGCCTGCCCTTCATTCCCGACGGCTCCCAGGGCTGGGTCTGGGGCCTGATCAACATCGGCGTCTTCTTCGCCAAAGTCGCCGCCATCATCTTCTTCTTCCTCTGGGTGCGCTGGACCCTCCCGCGCTTCCGCTTCGACCAGTTGATGAAACTCGGGTGGTATGTTTTCTTCGAAGTGGCGCTGGTCAACATCTTCATCACCGCGGGCATCCTCGCTTACCTCAAATCCTGACATGGCCACCGTCGTCTCACGTCCGAAACTCAGCCTCCTCGAGCGCTCCTACTTTCCCGCCATCCTCGGCGGCCTCTGGATCACCATCAAACACTTCGTCAAAATGACCTTCGGCCAGACCAAGGTCACCATGCAGTATCCCGAGCAGAAGTGGGACAGCGCCATGCCCGAATGGTATCGCGGCGCGCCGACCCTCGTGCGCGACGAACACGGACGCGAACGCTGCGTGGCCTGCCAGCTCTGCGAATTCATCTGCCCGCCCCGCGCCATCACGATCAAACCCGGCGAACTCCCCGAAAAGGACAAATGGGCCAAGGTGGAAAAATACCCCCGGGCCTTCGACATCGACATGATCCGCTGCATCTATTGCGGACTTTGCGAGGAAGTCTGCCCGGAACAGGCCATCTTCCTCCGCAAAGACTACTCGATCACCGGCCTGACCCGCGCCGAAATGGTCCACGACAAGGAAAAGCTCTACGAACTGGGCGGCGTCATGAACGGCCTCGTCCACAAGTGGAACGAAAAAAAGTGATCGAAACGGGCCCCGCTCTCTTTTAGCGTCGAGGTTTCCGGCGAAAAAGCGGCGCGCCAGGCGCCCCCGGGCGCAAACCACCGCATGCTCACCATTCTGTTCTGGGTTTTTTCCGTGCTGATGCTCGCCTCGGCCGCGGCCGTTGTTCTTTTCCGAAACCCGGTCAACAGCGCGATGAGCCTCGTTCTCTCCTTCCTCGCCCTCGCCGCGCTCTTCGTCACCCTCGACGCCTACTTCATCGGCATCATCCAGGTCCTCGTCTACGCCGGCGCCGTCATGGTGCTCTTCCTTTTCATCATCATGCTCCTCGACCTCAAAGCCGAAGCGCGCCGCAAACTCAACATCGCCGCCCTGGCCGGCGGACTCGCCGTGCTCGGCGGCTTCGTCGTCCTCATCATCCAAGTGGTGAAATCCCTGCCCGGCAGCTCGGATCACTTCCCCGCCCTCGCCCGCACCGGTTACTCCGATGTCTACGATGTCGGCATGACCCTCTTCAGCGGTTTCAACCTCCCCTTCCAAATCATCGGCGTCCTCCTCCTCGTCGCCACCGTCGGCGTGGTCATCCTCAGCCGCCGCAGCCTGCGCTAAGACCATGCCCACCCTCGGCGATTACCTCCTGGTCAGCGGCCTCCTCTTCTCCATCGGCCTCGCCGGCGTCCTTTTGCGCCGCAACCTCCTCATCATCTTCATGGGCCTCGAACTCATGCTCAACGCGGCCAACCTCTCTCTCGTCGCCTTCGCCCGCCACGGCGTCACCGCCTTCGGACTCCCCGACTACAACGCGCAAGTCCTCGTCTTTTTCATCATCACCGTCGCCGCCGCCGAGGTGGCCGTCGGCCTCGCCATCATCGTCGCCCTCTACCGCCTGCGGCAGACCACGCACGTCGAGGACCTCAACCGGATGAAATTCTGACCCCGCGATGAATCCGCAACTTTATCCCTGGATCATCCTCTTCGCCCCGCTCGTCGCGGCCGCGTTCGTCCTCTTCGTCCTCCCGCGCCGCAACACCGCCGCCGGCGCTGTCGGCATCCTCACCGCCGCGCTCACCTGCTTCCTCAGCTGGAAAGTGTTTCTCGATCCCACCCTCGCCGCCACCGCGCAGATCAATTGGATCGAAGTCCCCGGCGTTTTCTCCGTTCCGATCGGGATCCTCCTCGACGACTTGAGCCGCGTCATGCTCGTCGTCGTCACGACGATTGCCACGCTCGTCTTCGTCTACTCCGCCGGCTACATGCGCGGCGACGAAGGCATCCCGCGCTACTACGCGTCGCTCAGCCTCTTCCTCTTTTCCATGCTCGGCATCGTCCTGGCCGACAACTTCGTCATGATGTTCATCTTCTGGGAGCTGGTCGGCGTGAGTTCCTACCTGCTCATCGGACATTACTTCCGCAAGGACTCCGCGGCCGACGCCGCCAAGCAGGCCTTCACCGTCAACCGCGTGGGCGACTTCGGTTTCATGCTCGGCATCCTCATGCTCTGGCTGGCCACCGGCTCGATCATGTTCTCCGGCATCGAGGAAAACCTTTCCGCCCTCACCCTGCATCCGGGCTACCTCGTCGCCGCCTGCCTTCTTGTCTTCTGCGGCACGCTCGGCAAATCCGCGCAAATGCCACTCCACGTCTGGCTGCCCAACTCGATGGAAGGCCCCACGCCGGTTTCCTCCCTCCTCCATGCCGCCACCATGGTCGCCGCCGGCGTCTACATGCTGGCGCGCATTTTCCCCGTCCTCCTCGCCGCGCCGGACATCGTGCGCGAAGTCATCATGTGGATCGGCGCCGTCACCTGCTTCGCCGCCGGGCTCATGGCCATCCAACAGGACGACATCAAGCGCATCCTCGCCTACTCCACCATCTCGCAGCTCGGCTACATGGTCGTGGGTATCGCCGTCGGTTCGACGGGCGACGTCGCCATGTTCCACCTCTTCACCCACGCGTTCTTCAAGTGCCTCCTCTTCCTCTGCGCGGGCTCGATCATCATCGCCCTGCACCACGAGCAGAACATCTGGAAAATGGGCGGACTCCTCACCCGCATGCCGGTCACCGCGTTCTGCATGCTGGCCGGCGGACTCGCCCTCGCCGGCGTGCCGTTCTTCAGCGGATCGTTCAGCAAGGACAACATCATCGAGTGGGCCTGGATGAACAACCGCACCGGATTCTGGGTCACCGCCGGTGCCGTCCTCCTCACCGCCCTCTACACCTTCCGCCTTTTGTTTGTTGTCCTGCTCGGCAAACCGCGCGGTGACCACGCCGCCCACGCCAAGGAATCGCCGCTGGTTATGACACTCCCGCTGGTTATCCTCGCCGTTCCCGCGGTCATCGCCGGCTACCCCTGGTTCATCCAACACTTCTTCGACGTCCCGCACGCCGGCGCCCCGGCCATCGCCCACAAGATCGTCCTCGGCTTCCTCGCCGCCGGCGCCCTGCTCGCCGCCTTCCTCTATCTGCGCGGACCGGCCAAAGACCCCGTGCGCATCCCGCTCTTCGCCAACCGTCTCTACATCGACAATTTCTACAACTGGCTCGTTGCCCGCGGACAGGGCGGACTCGCCGTTCTCAGCTCGTGGTTCGACCGTTGGATCATTGACGGCCTCCTCGTCACCGGCAGCGCCCGCACAGTGTGGGGCGCCGGCTACCTCCTGCGCCTCCTCCAACTCGGCAACCTCCAAGCCTACGCCTTCTTTTTCGGCGCCGGCGTCCTCCTTGTCCTCTGCTTCCTCGTCTTCCGCTGATGAGCCCGCTTCTTTCTCTCATCCTCATCCCGCTGGTCACCGCCGCGTTCTGCATGGCGGGAGCCGCGCCGCGCCGCATCTCGCTTTTCGGCGCGGGAGCGAACCTCCTCCTCAGCCTCTACCTTCTTGCCTCCTACAATCTCGAAATCGGCGGCTTCCAATTCGTCAGCGAAAACACCCTCTTCCCCGCCTACGGCCTCAGCTTCTCGCTCGGGGCCGACGGACTGAGCATGGTCCTCCTCCTCCTCGCCACGCTCGTCACCTTTGCCGCCATCTGGGTCGCCCCGCCGGTCGAAAAATCCCCCGGCATGTTCTACGCGTGCCTCCTTTTCATCTCCGCCGGCGCGATCGGCGCCTTCGCCTCGATCGATCTCTTTTTCTTCTACGCCTTCCACGAACTTGCCCTCATCCCGACCTTCCTCCTCATCGGCATCTGGGGCTCGGGCGAACGCCAGCGCATTGCCTGGAAAGTCACCATCTACCTCGCCTTCGGCAGTTTCATTCTCCTGCTCGGACTCATCGGTCTCTGGCTCGCCGTGCCTGAAGGACTGCGCACCCTCGACATCCGCCTGCTCCAACAACTCGGCTACGCCGGCATCCTCGCCCCCGGACCGGCCGTTTACCTGCTCATCCTTTTCGGTTTCGGCATCCTCATCGCTCTTTTCCCCTTCCACACCTGGGCGCCCGAAGCCTACGCATCCGCTCCCGCGTCCGCCGCCATGCTCCATGCCGGCGTGCTCAAAAAATTCGGACTCTACGGACTCCTCCGCCTCGCCGTCCCCATCTTCCCCGAGGAAATCCAGCAGTTCGCCCACCTCGTCCTCGTCCTTCTCCTCGGCAACATCCTCTACGTCGGCTTCGTCACCATCGCGCAAAAACGCCTCGACCTCATGCTCGGCTACTCGAGCGTCATGCACATGGGCTACGCGTTCCTCGGCTTTGTCGCGCTCAACCAACTCGGACTCGGCGGCATGTCGCTCATGATGTTCGCCCACGGACTCACTGTCGCCGCGCTCTTCGCCCTCTGCGGGGAAATCAACCGCCGCACCGGCACACTCGAGTTCCGCGAGCTCGGCGGCTTGGGCGGACTCGCCCCGAAACTCGGACTCCTCTTCGGCTTCGCCGCCATGGCCTCGGTCGGACTCCCCGGCTTCGCCACCTTCGCCGGAGAAATCATGATTTTCTTCGGCGCTTTCGCCCGCGGCACCGTCGGCAGCTTCGACTGGTTCCAAACCGCCACCGCCCTCGCCCTCTGGGGCGTGGTCATCTCCGCGGTCTACATGCTGCGTGCCTACCGCAGCATTTTCTGGGGCGCACGCGGATCGGCCGTCAAAGACGACACCGATGACATCTCTTCCGGTGTCCGCTGGGCCGTCATCTTGCTCATCGCCGTGCTCCTCCTCACCGGATTCCGTCCCGGTCTCCTTCTTGATTATCTCAACCCGGTCTTCGCCGCCCTGCCCTGATGAACCCGCTTTACCTCGAAGTCCTCGTTGTCCTGCTCGGCATCGTCCTGCTCATGGCCGAAGCCTTCGACGGGGCCAGCGCCAAACGCGGCATCGTCTACGCCGGCATTGCCGGACTCCTCGGCATCCTCGGCGCCACTTTCTTCATCGATCCCGCGGCCATGAACGCCGCCGCGCCTTACGCGCGATTCTACAGCGCGGACGCTTTGGCCATCTTCCTCAAACAATTCGCCCTCCTCTCGACCATCGTCGTGCTCGTCATGTCGCTCGAGTACGCCCCGACCGTCGAGGCGAACATGCCGTCCGAACGCCGCGGCGCCGGACTCGGCGAATTCTACGTCCTCCCCGTCTTCGCCTGCGCCGGGCTCATGTGGATGGCCTCCGCCGTCGACTTCGTCATGATCTTCGTCTCGCTCGAACTCGTCACCATCACCTTCTACATCCTCGTCTCCTACCTGCGCCGCAGCGAAGCCAGCCTCGAGTCCGGCACGAAATATCTCGTCCTCGGCGCTCTCTCCACCGGCTTCCTCGTCTACGGCATCACGTGGATCTACGGCGTGACCGGACAATTCAACCTCGCTGCCATCGCGGAAAAACTTCCCGCCCTCGACCAAGCCGCCGCGCCCGCCCTCCTCTTCGGCTTCGGACTCATCCTCATCGCCCTCGGCTTCAAAATCGCCGCCGCTCCGTTCCAATTCTGGGTCCCCGACGTCTACCAAGGTGCGCCCACTCCGGTCACCGCCTTCCTCTCCGTCGCGTCGAAAGCCGCCGGCTTCATCGTCCTTCTCCGCGTGGTGCAAACCTTCCTCGTTGTCCCCGCCCTGCAGGAAAAAATCCTCCCGCTCCTCGCCGTCATCGCCGGCGCCACCATGATCTTCGGCAACCTTGCCGCCCTCCCGCAGTCGAACCTCAAACGCCTCCTCGCCTATTCGAGCATAGGACACGCCGGTTACCTTCTCCTCGGCATCGTCTCCATCGGCGCCCCCTTCGCCGGCACAGCCGTCCTCTTCTACCTCGCGGCGTATTTGCTCATGACTCTTCTCGCCTTCCTGGTCATGACCATCGTGGGCCGAGCCACCGGCGGGGATGACATCTCCGATTTCAACGGACTCAACCAACGCTCCCCCCATCTCGCCTTCGCCCTCTTGCTCGCCATGCTCTCCCTCGCCGGCATCCCGCTCACCGCCGGCTTCCTCGGCAAATTGTTCATCTTCGAATGCGCCATCGACCAGCAGCATTGGGTCCTCGTCATCATCGGCGTCATCACCGTCGCCGCCGGCTTCTACTACTATCTCAAAGTGATCCGCGCCATGTATTGGCAACAGCCCGCCGACCCCGACGCCCCCGAAATCGAAATCGGCCCCTTGGCCAAGATCACCATCGCCCTCCTCTGCGCCCTGATCATCTGGATCGGCGTCTACCCCGCCCCGCTCCTCTCCCTGCTGCCTTGAGGCGCCCGCCTCCATCCGCCCTTCCTTTGTCCGGTTGGGAACACGCGATTTGCCGCGTTGCCTGACGCGCCATTTGCCCTATTCTGCACGGTTCGCCGGCGATAACCCGACCCGCCGGCGATTTCCCGGCATGTCCAACCGCCAGCGCCCCGCGACCCCGCAAAACGTCCTCCGCATCCGCGGCGCCCGCCAGAATAACCTCCGCGGACTCGACCTCGATCTGCCCCGCGGACTCCTCCACGTCATCACCGGCCCCAGCGGCTCGGGCAAATCCTCCCTCGCCTTCGACACCATCTACGCCGAGGGCCAGCGCCGCTACATCGAGACCTTTTCGCCCTACACGCGGCAGTTCTTCGACCGCATGGACAAACCGCGCGTCGACGCGATCGAAGGCATCCCGCCGGCCATCGCCATCGAACAGTCGAACAATGTCAAAACCACCCGCTCGACCGTCGGCACCATCACGGAAATCAACGACTATCTCAAACTCCTCGTTCCCCGCCTCGCCGGTGCCTCCTGCCCGCAATGCCAAAAAGCGATCCGGCCCGAGACAGCCCGCAGCATCGTCCGTGATACCGCGACGCGTTTCGCCGGACGCACACTTCTTGTCACCTTCCCCGTCGGCACCGGCGACGTGGAAAAACGCAACCCCGTGCAGTTTTTCGAATTCCTGCAGCAACAAGGCTACCTGCGGATCCGGCTCGATAAAAAAATTCTCCGCGTCGACGAAGCACCGCCGCCCGCACTGCCGCCCGTTGTTCACGTCATCCAAGACCGCGTTGCCGCCGCGGACGAAACCCGCCTGACCGAGGCTGTCGAGACCGCCCTTCGCCTCGGCAAGGGCCGCATCCTGCTCGTCGATGCGGACACCGGCGAAAGCCATCCGCTCTCCACCGGATGGCACTGCGCGTGGTGCGACCTCGACATCCGTCCGCCCACCCCGGGCCTCTTCAGCTTCAACCATCCGCTCGGCGCCTGCCCGGAATGCCGTGGCTTCGGGCGCGTCATCGGCCTCGACTGGCAGCGCATCATGCCCGACCGCTCGCGCACCCTCGCCGAAGGCGTTGTGCGCCCGTTCCAAAGCGGCATGGCCCAGGAATGCCAAGCCGATCTCGTCCGCCACGCCCGCCGCCGCGACATCGACATCCATTGCCCGTTCGAAGACCTGCCGCCGTCCGACCAGGATTGGGTCATCAAAGGCGAACGCCGTCCCGGCGAAGCCCTGCACGAGGTCTGGGACAACGACCGCTGGTATGGCGTCCAGGGCTATTTCGATTGGCTCGAATCCAAAACCTACAAAATGCACGTCCGCGTGCTCCTCAGCCGCTACCGCAACTACAACGAATGCCCGCAATGCCGCGGCGGACGTTACCAACCCGAGACGCTCAACTACCGGCTGGCCGGCGCGGGCGGCGAAAGCCTCACGCTTCCCGCCATCGCCGCGCGGCCGATCCGCCGGCTCCGCCAATTTCTGTCGGGTGTCCGGATCGCCGACCCCGACCACACCACGCGGCTCCTCCTCGACCAGGTCACCTCGCGTCTCTCCTACCTCGAGGAAGTCGGTCTCGGCTACCTCACTCTCGACCGCCCGACCCGCACCCTCTCCGGCGGCGAAGTCCAGCGCGTCAACCTCACCACCTGCCTCGGCGCCTCATTGGTCAACACACTCTTTGTCATGGACGAGCCAAGCGTCGGCCTCCACCCGCGCGATCTCGGACAACTCCTCGGCATCATGCGCCGCCTGCGCGACAAAGGGAACACCCTCCTCGTCGTCGAACACGAGGAAGCCGTCATCCGCGCGGCCGATTGGCTCACCGACATCGGACCCGGACGCGGGGAAACCGGCGGGCAACTCATGTTCTCGGGTCCGCCCGCCCGGATCGCGCAGACCAAAGACTCACTCACCGCGGATTATCTTCTCGGCCGCCGCTCCATTCCCGTCCCGGCCAAACGCCGCACCGCGAAAAAATTCCTCAGACTCCGCGGCGCCTCCCTGCACAACATCAAAAAACTCGACGCCGACTTCCCGCTCGGCGTCTTCACCTGCGTGACCGGCGTCTCCGGATCGGGAAAATCGACCCTCGTCCACGGACTCCTCCACCGCAACCTCCTCCGCGAACGCGGCGAACCCGTCGAGGAAGACGCCGGCACGATCAAAAAACTCACCGGCATCGAACATGTCGGCGAAGTTGTCATGGTCGACCAATCGCCACCCGGGAAATCTTCCCGCTCCACCCCCGTTGTCTACCTCGGTGCGTGGGACCACATCCGCGACCTCTTCGCCCAAACCCCCGCGGCCAAAGGCGCAGGACTCGGACCATCCGCCTTCAGCTTCAACTCGAATGCCGGACGCTGCGAACGCTGCGCCGGCCTCGGCTACGAGCGCATCGAAATGCAATTCCTCAGCGACGTTTCGCTCGTCTGCACATCCTGCGGCGGCAAACGCTTCCAACCCCATGTGCTGCGCGTCCGTCTCGAAGGGCACTCGGTGCACGACGTCCTCGAAATGACCGTCACCCAAGCGCTCGCCTTTTTCAAAGACTTTCCCAAACACCAGAAGATCACCGCGCCGCTGCAAACCCTCGAGGACGTCGGACTCGGTTACCTGCGACTCGGACAACCCACCAGCTTCCTTTCCGGCGGCGAGTCACAAAGGCTCAAACTCGCGTCCCACCTCGCCGACACCGAGGCCGAGGCCTCGCTCCTCCTCTTCGACGAACCCACCACCGGACTCCACTTCGACGACATCGCCCGCCTCCTCGGCGTCTTCCACCGCTTGGTCGACGCCGGGCACACCCTCATTGTCATTGAACACAATGTGGAGGTGATCAAATCAGCCGACCATGTCATCGACATCGGACCCGAGGCCGGCGAGGAAGGCGGACAAATCGTCGCCGCCGGCACGCCCGAGGAGGTCGCACAAAACACGGACTCGCGCAGCGCCCCTTTTCTCCGCGCCGCGCTCGAGGAGCAAAAGCACGGGGCCACCCTGCTCGCGGCCGAACCCGTTGCGCCGCCGGTCACGGCGGACAACCACCGCATCCGCATCACGGGTGCCCGCGAGCACAACCTCAAAAATATTTCGCTCGAAATCCCGCGGGGCGAATTCGTTGTCGTTACCGGCCTCAGCGGATCGGGGAAATCCTCCCTCGCCTTCGACATCCTCTTCGCCGAAGGCCAGCGCCGTTTCCTCGATTGCATGTCGACTTATGCCCGGCAATTCGTCGAGCAGATGGAAAAACCGGACGTCGATCACATCGACGGACTCCCCCCGGCCGTGGCCATCGAGCAACGTATCTCGCGCGGCGGCGGCAAATCGACCGTCGCCACCATCACCGAAGTCTACCACTTCCTCCGCCTCCTCTACTCCAAGCTCGGCACGCAATACTGTCCGGCCTGCCACGTCCCGGTGGCCACCACCACACTGGCCGAGGTGGCGGAAAAAGTCCGCGCCGCTTCGCAGACCGGACCGGCCCAAGTCTTCGCCCCTCTGGTCAAATCCCGCAAAGGCTACCACAAGGAAGTCGCCGAATGGGCCGTGCGCCACGATTTCGACACGCTCCTTGTCGACGGCAAATTGATCAAAGCCGACAAATTCCCCGAACTCTCCCGTTACCGCGAGCACTCCATCGATGTGCTTGTCGGGCAAATCACCAAGGCCGGCGAGGAAGGAGCCCTCGAACTGGCCCGCCGCGCCCTCGAAATCGGCAAAAACACCGCACGCCTGGTCCGGGGCAAGGAAAGCGAACTCCTCAGCACCGAAATGGCCTGCCCGTCCTGCGCCCGTGCCTTCGAGCCGCTCGACCCGCGCATGTTCTCCTTCAATTCGCCGCACGGTTGGTGCGAAACCTGCCGGGGGTTCGGCCTTGTCTATGACAGCGCAGTCAAGGCCGACCAGGCCCGCACCCAGCTCGAAGCCGACCTGCAGGAGGAACAAGCGCGGGAAGAAACCGACGAGGACGTCGCCCGACCGTGCCCCGAATGCGAAGGCGTCCGCCTCAACACCGAAGCCCGTCACGTCCGCGTGCACGACCATCCCATCGCCGACTTCACCCGCGCCAGCGCCGGGGAAGCCGCCGCCCTGCTTGATACCCTCTCCTTCAATGCCCACGACGCCACCCTGGCCGGGGATATCCTCCCGGAGATCCGCCAGCGACTCGGATTCATGCAACGCGTCGGACTCGACTACCTCACCCTCGACCGCCCCGCCACCACCCTCTCCGGCGGTGAGGCCCAACGAATCCGTCTCGCCGCGCAACTCGGATCCAACCTCCGCGGCGTCCTCTATGTCCTCGACGAACCGACCATCGGACTCCACGAGCGCGACAACCGCAGCCTGCTCGACGCCCTCGATGAGCTGGTCAGGCAAGGCAACTCCCTCCTTGTCGTCGAACATGACGAGGAAACGATGCGCCGCGCCACCTGCATCATCGACCTCGGACCCGGCGCCGGCTCCCGCGGCGGTGAGGTGATTGCCGCCGGCACGCTCGACGAAATCCGCGCCTCGGAAAACTCCGTGACCGGCCGCTGCCTGGCCAGTCCGCCGCCACGCCCCTCGCGCGGATCACGCCGTCCGCTCCAAGGCAAAGAGCTCCGCTGGCTGGAACTCAAGGGCGCCAGATTGCACAACCTGCAAAACATCGATGTCCGCATCCCCCTCGGACGCCTCACCGTGGCCTGCGGCATCTCCGGCTCGGGCAAATCTTCCCTCCTGCGCGGCACGCTGGTCCCCGCGCTCAAAGAGTCGATGACCCGGCGCGGACGCAAACCGTCCCGCAAGGCCGCCCCGCCCCCTTATGACAAACTGACCGGTGCCGAGCATGTTGCCGCCGTCCACATGGTCGACCAGTCACCCATCGGCAAGACCTCGCGCTCGACGCCCGCCACTTACATCAAGGTCTTCGACGAAATCAGGCAACTCTTCGCCGGGCTGCCCGCCTCGCGCATGCGCGGCTACACGGCCAGCCGGTTTTCCTTCAACACGGACGGTGGCCGCTGCGAGACCTGCCTCGGGCAGGGCGCGATCAAACTCGAAATGAGTTTCCTTCCCGCCAGCTGGCTCCCCTGCAGCGAATGCAACGGCAACCGCTACAACCGCCAGACCCTGGAGATTCTTTACAACGGCAAAACCATCGCCGACGTCATGAAAATGACCGCGGCCGAGGCCGCCGAATTTTTCGCGGCCCATCCGAAAATCCGCCACGCCCTCCGCCTCCTCGTCGAAACCGGCCTAGGCTATCTCACCCTCGGGCAACCCAGTCCGACCCTCTCCGGCGGCGAAGCCCAGCGGATCAAACTCGTGACCGAACTCTCCCGCACCGGCGCGACCAAAGGCCGCCGCCTCCGCGAGGACCATCGTGGCAATTTCTACCTCCTGGAAGAACCGACCATCGGACTCCACATGGCCGACGTCGAGCAGCTCATCGGCATCCTCCACCGCCTGACCGACGAAGGTCACACCGTGGTTGTCATCGAACACAACCTCAGCGTCATCGCCGAAGCCGACTACGTGGTCGAAATCGGCCCCGAGGCCGGCACCGCCGGCGGCCAACTCGTCGTAGCCGGACCGCCCGAGGATGTCGTCAAAATCAAATCCAGCCCCACCGCCCCCTACCTCAAGCCCCTCCTGAACCTGTAGCGGCGGTCTATGACCGCCGGCAAACTGTCGTGCCAACCCCGGCCACCATCCTCAGCATCCTCGGTCTCGAGCACAGCGGAACAACCCTCCTTGTCCGCATCCTCCACAGCCACCCGGACGCCGTCAGCATCGGCGGCATGAAAAACCTTGCCGACTTCGCCACCGGCCGCCGCGCGTGCAGTTGCGGCGCCTCGTATGGCGATTGTCCGGTCTGGCTGGGCGTGGAAAGCGAATTGCAAAAGCGCGGACGCCAGCTTTCGCAGCTCTCCGACGCGATCAAGACCGGTGACGCCGCGACCATCGGCGACTTCTTCGCCTCGGTCGCCGCTTCATCCCATCGCCCCCTGCTCATCGAAAGTTCGCGCCAGCCTTCGTACCTCGATCTCCTCCCGGGCGCCCCGGATTTCCGGGCCACCGCCATCCACATCTTCAAGCATCCCGGCGCGCAGGCCTGGTCCGCCCATCGCGCGGGACGCTCCGTGCTCCGTGAAATGCGCCACTACCGGCGGCGCAGCCATGCGATTCTCCGCCGCTTGTCCGACCACCCCGCCGCCCTGCATATCGGTCACGACGACTTCTGTGCCGACCCGGACATTCATCTGCGCCGCATCCTCGCGCTCGCCGGTTTCCAGCCCGACCCGCAGCAACTCGAGACCTGGGGGGAAAAAGAAATGCACATCATCGGCGGCAACCGCATGAAGAGGGACCGGTCGTCCGCCATCAAGACGGACGCGGCATGGCGTCAGTCCCTCCCCCTCGTCCCCCGGTTGCTCGCCCGCCTCCTTGGTGGCGCTCCCTACCGCCGCAATCTCGCCGCCGCCCGCGCATGCGCGGACCTCTGAACACGCGCGACCACGTTCTTTGCCCCGTCCTTGCCCGAGCCGCGCATCCCGCTTAAACCCTTCCCGTGCTGAATTACATCTGGCTCGCCCTCGTTATCGGCGCCGTCCTTCTCGGCGGAGCAACCGGGCAACTCAAAGAAGTCACCACCGCCGCGTTCGACGCCTGCAAAGCCGCTGTCATGACCATCGCCCTGCCGCTGGCCGGCGTCATGGCCCTCTGGCTCGGCGTCATGCGGCTGGCCGAAAAATCCGGACTCACGCACGCCCTGGCCCGCGCTCTGCGGCCGCTCATGACCCGTATTTTCCCCGATGTTCCCGCGGAGCATCCCGCCATGGGCTCCATGATCATGAACATGTCGGCCAACATGCTCGGCCTGGCCAATGCCGCCACACCGCTCGGACTGCGCGCCATGCAGGATCTGGAAAAGCTCAACCCGCGACCCGGCACCGCGACCAACGCGATGTGCACCTTCCTCGCGCTCAACACCAGCTCGGTCCAACTCATCCCCGCCAGCGCCGTGGCCATCCTCGCCGCCGCCGGTTCCGTCCAGCCCACCGCCATCATCGGCACCGCCCTCGTCGCGACCCTCTGCTCGACCTTGGCCGGACTCACCGCGGTCAAAACGCTGGAAAAACTCCCCTTCTACAAACTACCGCCCGTCACTCCCGCCGACGACCAGGCCAGAAAAATCGAACAAGCCGGCGCCCCGGAACCTGTCACCGTCGAACCGCCCGAACCTCTCGCCCTCTGGTCCCGCCTCCTCCTCGCCGCCTTTGGCGCCTTTTTTCTCTTTCTCCTCTGGCGCACCGCGGGCGAGGGCTATGACGGAGACCGCGGCTGGTTTGCATCTTATGTCACCGCCATTTCCCTCCTCGCCATCCCGTTCCTCCTTTCCTTTTTTCCCCTCTACGCCGCCCTCCGCCGGGTGCCCGTTTACGAGGAATTCGTCGAAGGCGCCAAGGAGGGCGTCCAAGTCGCCCTCCGTATCATCCCCTTTCTCGTCGCCATCTTGGTGGCCATCGGCATGTTCCGCGGCGCCGGCGGCATCGATCTCATCAGCCGCGCGCTCGATCCCGTTTTCCAAGTCGTCGGCTTCCCCGCCGAACTCCTCCCCATGGCCCTCATGCGCCCGCTGAGCGGCAGCGGCAGCATGGGCATCTTCTCCGAACTCGTCGCCGCCCACGGACCGGACAGCCTGCTCGCCCGCATGGCCGGCACCATCATGGGCAGCACAGAAACGACGTTCTACGTTCTCGCCGTCTACTTCGGCTCGGTGGCCATCCACCGCACCCGCCACGCCGTCCCCGCCGGCCTCATCGCCGACCTCACCGGTATCATCGCCTCCATCGCCGTCTGCCGTCTCGTCTTCACTTGAAAGCTTCGGCCGCTGGCCGGCCGCCCGCCCTACCGGTTTCCTCCGCCGTGCACCGGGCCGCAGCCCGTCCGCCGGCCCCAAGCCTCGCCTCCGCCGGCAACTTTTCCCCTTCCGCCGGCGTTCCGTCAGTGTAACTTTGCTCTCCATGCCCGGCCTCAAAATCAACCCCGAGCTGCACCAAGCGAAGAAGCCGGACTGGATCAGAGTCCGCCTGCCCTCGAACCCGGTCTTTTTCTCGACCAAGGCCCTCGTCTCCGACCTCCGCCTGCATACGGTGTGCGAGAGCGCGCAATGCCCGAACCGCTGGGAGTGCTGGAGCCAGGGAACGGCCACCTTCATGATCGCCGGCGACCGCTGCACGCGCGCCTGCGGATTTTGCGCCGTGACCACGGCCAAGCCGTTCGCTCTTGAACAGGACGAACCGCAACGCGTGGCCGAGGCGGTCATGCGGATGAAATTGAAACACGTGGTCATCACCGCCGTGGCCCGCGACGATGTGCCGGACGGCGGAGCCTTGCATTTCGCGCAGACCATCGGGGCGATCCGCGAACGCGACGCGTCCATCATCATCGAAGTTCTCGTTCCCGACTTCAACGGCAAGGACGATTCCCTGCGCACCGTGCTCGAAGCCGCGCCGCATATTTTCAACCACAACATCGAGACGGTCGAACGCCTCACGCCGGTCGTGCGCTCGCGCGCGAAATACACACTGTCCCTCCAATTCCTCGCCCGCGCCAAGGAACTAAGCCCCGGCATCACCACGAAAAGCGGTATCATGCTCGGACTCGGAGAGACTGAGACGGAGGTTTTCCAGGCGATGGACGATCTGCGCGAGCACGGCGTCGAAGTCCTGACCATGGGCCAATACCTGCGCCCCACACCGCAGCATCTTCCGGTCGTCGAATACATCCGGCCGGAAGTTTTCAATCTCTACGGCGACATCGCCCGCAACAAAGGCTTCACCCACGTGGCCAGCGGACCGCTCGTGCGCAGCTCGTATCACGCGGCGGATTTCAATCCGCTGGAGGGCAAAGGGAAATCTTCTGCTTGTAGCGGCGGTCTGTGACCGCCGGATACCGGGAATACAAAGGCACCGGCGGTCACAGACCGCCGCCACACCTCCGATGGAAAAAAGCGGACGCTACATCGTCATCACCGGCATCTCCCGCGGCTGCGGACGCGCGCTGGCCGAATATTATCTGGCCTGCGGGCACCGCGTGGCCGGTTGCGCGCGCTCGCAGGACGTGGTGGACGAACTCCGTGCCGAACACGGTCCGCTCCATCATTTCACCGCGGTCGATGTCTCGGACAATGATGCTGTCCGCGTCTGGGCCTGCGACGTCCTCGCCCATTCCGGTGCACCCGATTTGCTGGTCAACAACGCGGCGGTCATTGCCGGCAATGCCCCGCTCTGGGAAATCCCCGTGCACGAATTCGATTCCGTCATCGACGTGAACATCAAGGGCACCGCCCATGTCCTGCGCCATTTTCTTCCCGCTATGATCCATCGCGGCGCGGGCGTGGTCGTCAATTTCAGCTCCGGTTGGGGACGCTCGACCTCACCCGAAGTTTCCGCCTACTGCGCCAGCAAGTGGGCCATCGAGGGCATGACGCAGGCGCTCGCCCAAGAACTCCCGAAGGGACTCGCGGCGGTATCACTCAATCCTGGCATCATCAACACCGACATGCTGCAGAGTTGCTTCGGTAAAGTGGGCGCGGCGCAATATCCGACGGCCGATGAATGGGCGACGGCAGCCGGACCATATTTACTGAAGCTCGGATCCAAGGAAAACGGGCAAGCCCTGAATGTGCCCGGAATTCCGGTCGACTGACGCCGCTTCCTTGACGGTCCCTGCTCCGCTTTTTGCAGGAGGAGAGAGAGGCTGTTTTTGGCTTTGAGGACGGTGGCTTCCATGCTTGGCTAACTTAGCCAAGTGATCGCGGCCGCAAAGGAGCGCGTTTCCGCATTGTGCCGGTCAAGCCGAGCGCCCGGCGCACCCTGGTCCCCGCCCCGCAGTGGAAGGGACGCATCACCTACACAGACGAGGCGCTTTGGGAATCGGAGTGGAAGGGCGACGAGTGATTTTGCACGTTCTCGACACGTGTGCAGTGCTTGATTTGGCGAGCGGGCGATGGACCGATCCGGCGGCGCAGCCTGCGCGTGGTGCCGCTGGACGCCGAAACCTGCGGCAATGCCGAATTGCTGCCACCCCATCACGAGGATCCTTTCGACCGCATGGTCATCGCCTTGGCGGTGCGCGCCGGTTGCCCCGTCTTCACAACCGACCGCCGGTTCGAGGCTTACCCGGTGGAGGTCATCCGGCAGAGATGAAACACCGGAAAAACTGGCACCACCCTCCGGTCGCTCGTAGAATTCACCCATGATGATCTCCGCCAAAATGCAAAAGGCGCTCAACGCGCAAATCGGAATGGAATTCGCCGCGGCCATGAAATACGACGCCATGGCCGCGCACTTCGAGGCCGAGGCCCTGCCGCAGGCGGCCAAACGTTTCTTCAAACAGGCCGGCGAGGAACGCGAGCACGCGCACAAATTCCTCCGCTATGTGCTCGATGCCGGCGGACGCGTGCAAATCCCGGAAATCCCCGCCCAACCGCACACTTACAAATCGTCCGAAGCGGCCGCTCAAGCCGCCCTCGACAGCGAGATGGCGGTGACCAAGTCGATCAACAGGATCATGGACCTGGCCATCGAGGAGAAGGACCACGCCACGGTGGCCATGCTGCAATGGTTCGTCACCGAACAGGTCGAGGAAATTTCCTCGGCCGATCAATTCCTGCGGCTGGTGCAGCGCGCCGGGGAGAAAAATATCCTCGCGGTGGAGGACTACCTCGCGGACACGGCGGACAAGGACTGAGGCAAGGGGCGCCGGCGCTACATTTCTCCGAGCGGCGCCGATCCGCCGGCGCTCAACCGGGCGAGCAAACCCCCGTGCCGTTTGCGCGTTTCGTTTTGCCGCACCGCCGTGGCCAGCGCTTTGCGCTGTCCGGCCACGACGACTAGCTGCTTGCCGCGGGTGATGCCGGTGTAAAGCAGGTTGCGTTGCAGGAGGAGAAAGTGCTGCATGGCCAGCGGGATGACCACGGCGGGAAACTCGGAACCCTGGCTCTTGTGGATACTGATGGCGTAGGCCGGTTCCACCTCGTCGAGTTCGCCGAATTGGTAAATCACGCGGCGCCCGTCGAAGTCGATCCCGACCTCGCGCGCTTCCGCGTCGATGGCGGCGACGCGTCCGATGTCGCCGTTGAAAATTTCTTTGTCATAGTTGTTGCGCGTCTGCAGGACTTTGTCGCCGGTGCGGAATTTCGTCCCGAAACGCTCGATTTCCGGTCGGTCGTCCCGCGGCGGGTTGAGTGCGGCCTGCAGCGCGGCGTTCAGTTCCCTGATCCCGAGGCTCCCGCGGTGCATCGGGGCCAGCACCTGGACGTCGCGCACCGGATCCAGTCCGAGCCGCTTGGGGATTTCCTCCCGCACCAGCCGCAGCACAAGGCGGGCGATTTCCTCCGGTTCCTCGCGATGGAGGAAGGCGAAATCGGCGCCCTTTTCCGCGGCTTCCTCCGGGACGCGTCCGTGCCGGACATCATGCGCCGCGCGCACGATGCGGCTGGCTTCGGCTTGGCGGAAGATTTCCGTCAGGCGCACGGACGGCACCGCGCCGCTGACCAGCAGATCGGAGAGCACCGAGCCCGGACCCACGCTGGGCAGCTGGTCCGGATCGCCGACGAGGAGCAACGATCCCGCCGGCGGGAGGGCGCGGCACAAGGAGGCCATGAGCGGCACGTCGACCATGGAAAATTCGTCGACCACCACGAGATCGGTATCGAGGGGGTGCTTCGGCCCGCGCTTGAATCCGCCGCTCGGGAGAAATTCGAGCAAGCGATGGATGGTCTGCGCGCGGTGCCCGGTCGATTCGCCCATGCGCTTGGCCGCACGTCCGGTCGGCGCGCAAAGTTGGAAGCGGACTTTTTTCGCGCCGAGAATTTTCAGCAGGCTGTCGAGGAGGGTCGTTTTGCCCACGCCGGGACCGCCGGTGATGACCGCCACGCGCGCGCCGAGGACGGTGCGCAAGGCCTGCGTCTGGCTGGGGGAGAGCAGCTTGCCGGTCTTTTCCTGCACCCATCCGAGCGCCTTGTCGAAATCGACGTCCGGGAGCTTCGGCGGTTGGGAGGCGAGTCTTTGCAGGGTCGCCGCGATGGTCAGCTCGGCCGCGCGCAAGGACGGCAGGAACATGGTGGTCTGGCCGGCGATGTCTTCACCCACCAGCTGGCCGTCGGCGACCTCGCGCTGCAAAGCGCCGGAGACAATGTCTTCGCCGACCCCGAGAAGCTCGGCCGTCTGGGCGAGCAACACCGACTGCGGCAACCCGGTGTGTCCCTCGCCGGTCGCCCGGGCGAGGATGTGCTGCAGTCCGCCGCGGGCCCGCAGGATGGAATCGTGGCCGAAACCGAGTTTCTCGCCCACCGCGTCGGCGGATTTGAACCCGATTCCCGGAATATCGCGGGCCAGCAGGTAGGGATTGTCCCGCACGCGCGCGATGGCCTCCTCGCCGTAAAGTTTGAAGACGCGCAAGGCGCGGCTCGTGCTGATGCCGTGGCTGTGGAGAAAGACCATGATGTCGCGCACCACGCGTTGCTCGGCCCAGGCGGCTTTGATTTGCTGGCGCCGCCCTTCCCCGATGCCCTCGATTTCCTCAAGGCGGACAGATGATTTCTCGATGATGTCGAAAATTTTCTCCCCGAATTTGGCCACCATCTTTTTGGCGTAGACCGGACCGATTCCTTTGATCAGTCCGCTGCCGAGGTATTTTTCGATCCCCTGCGCCGAGGTGGGGGCCTGGCAGCGGATCTCGGTGGCACGCAATTGCATCCCGTGGTCGCGGTTGCTTTCCCAACGTCCTTCCGCGGTGATCCACTCCCCGGGCGAGACCGCGGCGACCGTGCCGACCACGGCAACGAGGTCGCGGCGGCCCTGCACTTTCACTTTGAGCACGGCAAAGCCGGTGTCCTCGTTGTGGAAAGTCACACGCTCGACGAGCCCGGACAGACCGTCGGACGGCGGGTTGCTGCGGTCGGCCATGCCGGCATCATGGCACAGTCGGCACGGCGATGCAGCGGCTTGCTTGCAGGGGGTTCATGGTCCACTATGTTGCTTCGATGTTCAGGCTGACGCGCCAGGAAAGGCAACTCGTCGCCTTCATCCTCGCGGCTTTCCTCGCCGGGCTTGGGATCAAGCACTGGCGGGAGACGCGGGAGACGGAGGCCGCGGTGGCAGAAAAGGCGCAGGCTCCTTGACCCATGCAAAAACCCGCTTTTCACGAGACGCTCGACCAGGTGGTGGCGCGCGACCCGCGCTACAGCAAGGAAGCTTACGGCTTCCTGCGTGAGGCCCTCGAGTTCACCCAGAAAAAACGCCGCAAGTCGCGCGCCGAGTCCACCCACGTCTCGGCCAACGAACTCCTCGGCGGCTTCCGCGAATACTCGCTCCAGCAATTCGGTCCGATGGGGCTCACCGTCCTCGAATACTGGGGTGTCCGCTCCACGGGTGACGTGGGCCGCATGGTTTTCAATCTGATTGAAGCCGGTGTCTTCGGCCGCGCCGAAGACGACCGCATCGAGGACTTCGAAAACGGCTTCAGCTTCGAGGAAGCCTTCGTCGCGCCCTTCCGTCCGGTCGAAAAGAAAACCTCCCGCCGCACCCCGCGCTCCCGCAAAGTCGCGCAGGAGGCCAACTGACGCGGCCGGCCGCCGCGCCGTCCCGCCATGCAAAACTTCCCGCCCCACCCCGACCCCGCGGCCGCCGCACTGGCCCGCGGACGCACCCAGACCCGCGTCCTGGCCAACGGTTTCAACGTGCTGGTCGAGCCCGATCATTCCGCCCCGGTGGCCAGCGTGCAGGTCTGGGTGCAAAGCGGCAGCATCCACGAGGGCCAATGGCTCGGCGCCGGATTGTCGCACCTGCTCGAACACATGATTTTCAAGGGCACGGAAAAGCGCGGACCCAACGAAATCGCGCGCGCCGTGCAGGAGGCGGGTGGTTATGTCAATGCCTACACGTCATTCGACCGCACGGTCTACTGGATCGACGTGCCGGCCGATGGCGCGGCCACCGCGATGGAGCTGCTGGCCGATGCCACCCTGCACTCGACATTGCCCGCCGGGGAGTTCGCCAAAGAACAGGAGGTCATCCGCCGCGAATTCGCCATGGGATTCGACGACCCGAACCGCATGAGCACCGAGCTGATGCTCTCGACCGCTTTCAGCGCCAGCCCCTACCGTCACCCCATCATCGGCCATCTCGAGGTCTTCAACCGCCTGACCCGCGAGGACCTCGCCGCTTACTACCGCGCACGCTACACGCCGGAGAACATGTTCCTCGTCGTGACCGGCGACGTCGATCCCGCCCAGGTTTTCGCGGAGGCGGAGAAACACTTCGGGTCCGCCCCACGCCAGGCCCAGCCGCCGCTTTTCATCCCGCACGAACCGCCGCAGCTCGGGCGGCGCGAGGCGCACGAGGAATTCGAGACCGAGCTGACCCGTTGCTCCCTCGTCTGGCATATCCCGCCGGTCACCCACCCCGACACCGCGGCGCTCGACGTGCTGGCCACCGTGCTGGGGGGCGGACGCAGCACGCCGCTGCATCTCGAGTTGCGCGAGAAGCGCAATCTCGTCCACCACATCTCGGCCTATTCCTACATGGCCGGGGAAATGGGGCTCTTCGGCATCGACTTTCTCTGCGATCCGGAAAAACGCATCGAGGCGGAGGATGCCGTGCTGGACATTGTCACCCGCTACCGCGATCAACCCGCATCCGGTGCCGAGGTGACCAAAGCGCGCAAGAGCATTCTGGCCGACCAGCTGAACAATCTCTCGACCGCCCGCGGACGCGCCTCCGACATCGGCGGCAGCTGGTTGCTGGCCCGCAATCCGGACCTCGGCTCGGAATACCTCGGGCACATCGGCCGGGTCGAAGCCGCCGACCTGCAACGCGTGGCCCGGCGCTATCTCACCGGATCGAAGGCTACCGTCACCTCGCTCAACCCGAAAGGTTCGCTGGCCCGCACAACCGGCGAAGCACCCGCGGCCGGCGCGCGGCACATCGAAAAGTTCACCCTGCCCAACGGCCTGCGCGTGCTGGTCTGCGCGGACCACAAACTCCCGCTGGTCGATCTGGTCGCCGTCTTCCGCGGCGGGCTCCTCACCGAAACGGCTGCGACCAATGGCGTGACCGCGCTCGCGGCGCGCACGCTGGTCAAAGGCACGCAACGCCGCAGCGCCGAGCAATTGAACGACGAAATCGAGGCGGTGGGCGGACAGATCCGCGCCGACTCCGGCAACAACAGCTTCAGCGTTTCCGTCGAGGTGATGAAGCCGGACCTGCGTCTGGGCATGGATATTCTCTCCGATGTCCTCACCCACGCCGCCTTTCCGGAGGAGGAAATCGAGCGGGAAAAAGAGGACCAGATTGCTTCGATCAAAGCCGAGGACGAGCAAATCACCGCCGTGGCGAGGCATGCCATGCGGCGGGCCGTTTTCGGCGACCATCCTTACGGCCTGCGCTCGAGCGGAACGGCATCCTCGGTCGCGGCCCTGACCCGCGGGCACTTGCTGGCCTTGCGTGACGAGTGCGTCACGGCCAAGAACGGCGTCCTGGCCGTCTTCGGAGATGTGTCCGTGGACGAAGTGCGGACCATGGCGGAGGAGATGTTCGGCGGCCTGTGCGAGGGCGCCCTGCTCATGACCGATCCTCCTGTCGCCCCGGCTCTGGCCAGAGCGGTCGAAGTGGTGGCGCACGAACCCAAGCAACAGGCTGTCCTCATGGCCGGCTTCCGCGGGGCCGATGCGCTCAGTCCGGACCGTGCCGCCCTCGAATTGATCGACACGGCGAGCAGCGACATGGCTTCGAGGTTCTTCCACCGCATCCGCGAGGAACTCGGGTTGGCCTATTTTGTCGGCGCCTCGCAAATGATGGGCTTCGCCCCAGGCATCTTCACTTTTTACCTCGGCACCGATCCGGCCAAGGTCGATCTGGTGCGGAAAAATTTCGACGAGGAGATCGCCTCGCTTGCGGCGGACGGTCTGACCGAGGCCGAATTGACCCGGGCCAAGAAGAAGTTGATCGGGAGCGAAGCGATCCGAAACCAATCGCTCGAAGCGTTCGCCCACGTTGTCGCGGTGGACGAACTCTACGGCCTGGGCGCGGAACACCACGCGCGGCGGGCCGCGGAGATCAACGCGGTCACGCTCGAGCAAGTTCGCGCCGTGGCGCGCAAGTATTTCCACGATCCGTGCCGGGCGACGGTGCTGGTCACGCCGGCGACTGCGCCGACGGCGTGATCGTGCCGCGGCGGTCACAGGCCGCCACGACAAAACCGGGAAAATTGCAATCCTGTCCGTGAGCGCGTAAAAGATTCCCATGGCCGAAGTGCAAAATTCCCAACAGTCCGGCGAGATGACCCGCCGGTTCATCGAATTCGTCCTCATGCAAGCGCAGCAGATTGCCCTGATGCTCGGGCAGATCCCCGGACCGGAGGGCAAACCGCTGGAGCCGAATCTTCCGGTGGCCCGTATCTTCATCGACCAGCTCGAAATGATCCGCGAGAAGACACGCGGCAATCTCGGCAAGGATGAGGAGGATATTCTGACCAAGGTGCTGGCCGATTTGCAGCTGGCCTTTGTCGAGGCCGGCCAGCCGGCGCCCGCCGCCGCGGCGGAGGAACCGGCAGCTATCCCGCCGGTTGCCGGCACTCCACCCGCCACGGAAGAGGACAAAAAGAAATTCAGCAAAAGCTACGGTTGATCCCGTCCCCTTTGCTCCCCACACTCCCCCCCATGGAAATCACCGCATCGGTTGTCAACGAAATCCCGGTCCTGACCTTGCGGGGCCGTCTCGACGGTCTGGCTGCCCCGGCCGTCGAGGAGAAAGTGGCCGCACTCCTCGCCACCGGCCCGCAACGCATGGTGTTCGATTGCTCCGGCATCGAATACGCCAGCAGTGCGGGGCTGCGCGTCTTCCTCGCCACGGCGAAGAAACTGAAGACGGTCGGCGGACGCTGCGGCTTCGCCTCGCTCACGCCGCCGTTGCGCGAAATTTTCGGCGTCTCCGGATTCCTCGACGTGCTGGAGATCCATGACAATCTGGAGTCCGCCACCGCCTGAGACCATGCAACAACTCACCTTCACCGAGGAGATCGTCCTCCTCGCCTTGGACGACAAAACCGGGGCGCAGTTGCCCTTGCCCGTCACCGCGCTGGGCTACGGCCTGGCCGGGGCCGTGCTGGCCGATCTGGCCATCGCGGGGAAGATCGACACCGATGCGCAGCAATTGACCCTGCTTGATCCGTCACCCACCGGCGATCCCCTGCTCGACCCCTGGCTCGCCCTGATCGCCGCGGAGAAAAATCCGCGCTCTGTCGCCTCCTGGCTCTCCGTGCTGGCCGACCGCCAGCAGGAGATCGAGCAGCCCGCGCTCGAACGACTCATCAGCCGCGGCATCCTCAAGCGGCAGGACAAAAAAATCCTCTGGGTCATCGGGCTGCGCCGCTATCCCACGGTCGACGGTCACGAGCGCACCGAGGTGCGCACCCGGCTCGGACAACTCATCCTCGGGGAGGATCTGCCCGACCCGCGCGATGCCACGCTCCTCAGTTTGTTGAGGGGTTGCCGGCTGACGGACAACATTTTCGACGGGCCGGAGTTTTCCGCGCGCGACGCGCGTCTGGCCACGCTGGCCAAAATGGATCTGGTCGGCCGCGAAGTGTCGGCGGCCACCACCGAAGCGATCATCGCGCTTTCCGTCGCGATGAACGCCCCGGTGCCGCACATGTAGGACCGGGCAAGCCTGCGGACTGCAGCCATCCGGACGTTTCCGCGCCGGACCGCAAAAAAAAACCGGCGGCCTCTTGCGAAGCCGCCGGTTTGTGAAGGATAACCGGGAGGTTATTTGAGGTGCTTGGAGACGTGCTTGGTCATCTCGAACATGCTGACGATCTTTTTGCCGCCGAAGATAACCTTCAGCTTGTCGTCGGCGTGGATCATCGTCTTTTTGACTTTGTCCTGCAGCTTGTTCTTCTTGATGTAGTCCCAGAGCCTCTTCGTCATTTGTCCGCGGGGAGCGGGCTTGGCGCCCACAACGGCGGCGAGAGCGGCGGAGGGCGTCACCGGCTTCATGAGCGCGGGATTCGCTTTCCGTTTTTTCTTCACCACTTTTTTCTTCGCGGCTTTTTTGACGGTTTTTTTGGCTGGTTTACGTTTGGTTGCTTTTTTCTTAGGCATAACGAGCTCTTGTGTTGGCAGGTTTTTGCCTAGGTAGCAACCACAATTTGTAGGGTGGCCCCAAGGGAGCACCCCCTACCGGTAGGGGTGCGGCACGGGTAAGGCGCAGCCCCGGGGTCAGCGCGGGGATCGAGGGGGAGCGGACCGGGAGGCCGGGCAGGCCTCAGATCCCGTCCCCACCCGGGTCGGACGAGCCGCCGATTTCGACCACGATGCGGTAGAAGCGTGCGGCGGTCGAATCCAGACCGGTCTCGGTCACCGTCTTGATCGTGCCGTCGCCGGTCACTGGGTTGGATTGGCCGTTGGCCACATTGGTCACGGCGGTCCACTGGCCGCCGGTGAGGTTGCTCGAGGCGAGGACGGTGTAAGAGCGGCCGGCGACAGTCGGGAAGGACACGCGGAAGGTTTCGCCGGTCGACTCGACGGCAAGGGCCGGGAAGCCGCTGGAGGCGTCTGTCGGATCGGAACCGACGATGTGTTCCTCGCGGTCGGTGAGGCGGTCGTTGTCGAAGTCGCCGCTGCCGTCGCGATCGAGATTGCCGAAGTTTTCCAATTCCCAGACATCGGGCAGTCCGTCATTGTCACTGTCCGGGTTGGTGCCGCCGCCATCGTCGAAGCCGAGAGTGACCAGGTGCGTTCCGCTCCCGGTCAGTTCGACTTCGACTTGATGCGTCTGGGCTTGGTTGCGGCGCTGCACCGTGGTGGTGGCGGTGGTGTCGACCGCGGCGGCGTTGATCTGGGGTCCTTCGACCCAAGCACGGACCACTTCACTGCCGCTGGCATTGGTCACGCTGGCACGGGTGCCCTCGACCACTTCGGAAAGGAGACCCTCCTGGCCGCGGAGCATCAGATCGAGGAGATTCGGCGAGAGACCGAAGCGGATATAGAGTTTGTCGAGCGCGGTGAGCGTGTAGGCGGCCTTGAGTTCGCCGACGGTGGCGGAATCCATGGTGATTTCCTTCGTCACTCCGCTGCGGGTGAAGACCCAACCGGTCTTGCCCGCAGCGGCGCTCACCGTGTAGTCGCCGTTGACGTTGGCACTGCTACCGGTGGTGCCGGACAGCGAGAACCAGTCTTTGAAGCCGCTCGTGCGGTAAGCGGTTTCGTTGGTCGAGCCTTCGTCTTCGGTGTCGGTGTTGCTGTAGGCGGCGAAGTTGCCGGCGACCTGCCAGATCTTGCCGGTGCCATCGCGCATCCACGCGGCGGTCATGCGTCCGCCTTTGCGTTCGAAAACCGCGAAGACCTTGCTGTTGTAGAGGAGGTATTCGTTTTGTCCGTCGAGATCGACATCGGCCGCCTCGGCACCCAGCGTCGATGCAGTGGCGGTGGTATTCCACTGCTGGACGCGCTGGTAGACTTTGGCAAAGCGGGTCTGGGCCTGCGTGTTCCGGGCGAAGTCGGCCAGGGTCTCGGTATTGTTGGCCGGAGAGATGTAGGCGCCGGTGCTGAATTTCCGCAGGTCGGTGCTGGCGGACGGGAAGTGGAAGGCGGTCTGGAACATGGCGCCGCCGATGACGGCGCGGGCCACCTTTTGCAGGTTGGCGGCGCTGACCGA
>CAMDUL010000008.1 GCA_945878135.1 Chthoniobacter flavus
AACAGCAGAGAACGAAGATCTCGCTCTCGCGGCTTAAACGCCCGCGACGGCTTCCAGTTGACGCCTGCTAGGCGGGAAGCCGACGACAGCAGGCAACTCGGCGGCGGGATCGACCGCTGCCGCCGGGGATCTTCTCGTGGACGATAGGATGAGGGTAGCGCGCTGCCGAGCAGCCCGAGTCCGAATACTCACCGGCAGCTAAGCATGTAGCGGGCGGCGTTCAACGCCATGAGGACACGGGTTCGACTCCCGTCGCCTCCAGCCTTCGCTCGCCGCGCAGCAAGAGCGCAGGCTGCCACGCCGGAGTCTCCGTAGGAGCGTAGTCGGGCTTTCACTCGAAAGCCACAAACCGGCGAGACTACGGCTTGGCGAGCCAGCCTTTTGCGGGCAAGAAGGTTGCAGTTTGATGTTTCACTACGTCTACATTTTGGTCAGCGGGACTGACCCGGCACGCCACTATGTCGGATCCACGCGCGATTTGCAGGCCCGCCTCGCTGCGCATAACGCCGTAAAAGTCAGACACACCGCCACACAGGCCATGGCGCATGGAAACGGCGGTGGCCTTTCGCTGTAGCGAAAAGGCGTCGGCCTTCGAGAAGTATTTGAAGTCTGGCTCGGGCTGGACTTTTGCGCGGCGACATTTGTAGAGCCGGCTGGGGCCCTACCGGGAGAATGAAGCGACCGACGCCGCGGACGGCGACGCTACAGGGGGAGGAGTGTGGCGGCGCTCACGGATCGCCGAGGTGGCGGTTGAAGTGGCCGCGCATCCAGCGGAGGAGGAAAACGGCCGCGGGTACGAGGGAGACGGTGACGGCCGCGGCGAAGACTTGGGCTTCCCAACGGTTGTGGAGCAGATGGTCGGTCAGGATGAGGGCCACCGCCAAGAGGCCGATGAAGCCCACCAGAAAGGCGATCGGCATGACGACATGTCGAAAGACCGCGCTTTCGCGCTGGCGGGCGAGTCTCTTGGTTCGGTGCGTGAATCGGGCCACTGCGCAATCAGTCTCCCCTGGAAAATGGTGCCCGAGGAGGTCCGCGTCAAATCACAAAATGATGCGCGGAAGCAACTTACAGCAGGATCCGGATGGTCAGCGGGTAGCGGTATTCCTCGCCGTTGCCGGTTTTGATCGCGGCCACGACCATGAAGACGACCCAGAGGATGAAGACGACCGGGAGGATGAGGAATCCGATGAGCACGAAGCAGAGAATGCCGGCCACCGCCGCATAGATGGTGTAGCTGATCTGGAAGTTGACGACTTCTTTGCCGGTCCGGTCGAGGAGCGGGCTCTCGGGGCGTTTGACCAGCCAGAGGACAAGCGGGGCGATGATGTTGCCAAAGGGGAAAACAAAGCCGGCGAAACCGAGCAGATGCATGACGACGGCGAGGGAACTGTCGTTGGTCGGGGACGGCGGGACTGCCGGGGGTTGATCCGATGGCGCGGGAACGGGCGGAGGGGTGTTTTCCATGATTGTTGGATTAGTGGCGTGCGGGAGAGAGTCAATCAGGAAAGGGATGAAGAGAGGGATGAGACTTGAGTTTGAAAGGTGACTGAGGTTGTAGCGGCGGTCTATGACCATCGGAACATGAAGAGGGAAAGGCACCGACGGTCATAGACCGCCGCTACAAGCGTGGGGGCGATGGAGTTGCGCCTCCTCTGCACTAGGCTTCGTTGAGCAGGCCGGTGCCGGCGCAGAGTTTGGCGTAGAGGCCGCCCTTGGCCAGGAGGTCGTCGTGCCGTCCGCGCTCCACGATGCGGCCGTGGTCGAGGACGAGAATCTGGTCGGCGTGCCGGACGGTCGACAGGCGGTGGGCTATGACAAAGCTGGTGCGTTTCTGCAGCAGCCGGTCGAGGGCTTGCTGGATGAGTTTCTCCGTGGTGTTGTCGACGCTGGCGGTGGCTTCGTCGAGGAGGAGGACGGGGGGATCTTTCAGGAGGGCGCGGGCGATGGAGATGCGCTGTTTTTCCCCGACGCTGAGACGCACGCCGCGTTCGCCCACTTCGGTGTCGAGTTGTTTGGGGAGTTTTTCAACAAAGGCGGCGGCGTTGGCGGCGCGGAGGGCGGTCCAGAGTTCGTCGTCGGTGGCGCCGGGTTTTCCGAAGCGGAGGTTGTCCGCCACCGTGCCGTTGAAGAGGAAGCTCTCCTGCGAGACGAGACCCACGACACGGCGGAGATCCTTTTTGGCGAAGCGGCGGATGTCCTCGCCATCGAGCGTGATGGCCCCGCCGGTCGATTCGTAGAAGCGCATGAGGAGTCCGACGAGGGACGATTTCCCCGCGCCGGTGGGTCCGACGAGGGCGACGGTCTCGCCGGGCTTGGCGGTGAGGGTGATGTCGTGCAGGACGTCGGGACCGTCGCCGTAGGCGAAGCGGACATTTTGGAATTCGATTTCCCCGCGCAGCGGAGAGGGGACGGGGGTGTGGCCGGCATCGGGTTCGGCTTCGGCGTCGAGGATGTCGAAGACGCGTTTGCCGGCGGCGCGTCCGGCCTGGATGATCTGGTTGAGTTGATGGAGGCGTCCGACGGGTTCGTAGAGGAAGCGGACGAGGACGAGGAAGGCAACAAGGACGCCGAGGTCGAGGCGGCCGTTGATCGCGGCGTGGCCCCCGTAGGCGAGGACGACGAGACTGCCCATGGAGGAGAAGAAGCTCATGCCGGGGTTGTAGAAGGCCCAGGCGCGCATGACGACGAGGGTGGCTTGGCGGAGTTTCTCGCTGGCGGTGTTGAAGCGCGCGTGTTCGGCCGTTTCGCGGGCGTAGCCTTTGATCTGGCGGATGCCGTCGAGGTTGTCGTGCAGGAGGGAGTTGAGATCGGAAGCGGCGCGGCGTTGTGCACTGTAGCGTTTGCCGGCGGTGAGCGTGTAGGCCAGCGCGCCGGCGACAAGGAAAGGGACGGGCGTGAGCGCGCAGAGGGCGAGCGGCGGGCTCCACCAGAACATGAGGACGAGGACCACGGTGATTTGCAGGACGGCGACGGCGCCCTGCTCGACGCCGTCGATGAGGACGCGTTCGACATTGCCCACATCCTCGACAACGCGGGTCATGATATCTCCGGTGGCGCGATGGTCGAACCAGGTGAGCGGGAGCGACTGCAGCCGCCCGTAGAGATCGCTGCGGAGGTCGAAAAGGACTTTTTGTTCGAAGGTGTTGTTGAGGAGGATGCGCAGGGTGTTGAGTCCGTCCTGGGCGAAAAATCCGAAGGCGGCGAGCGCGACCATCGGCCAAAGGGCATCAACATTACCCCCGCGCAGGACGTCATCGATGATGCGCTGGGTGACCACGGGAAAGATGATCACCATGACGGAGGCGCCGAGGGCGCAGAGGAGGGTGGCCCCGGCGAGGAGCGGGTAGCGGCGGAGGTAGGCGAAGACGCGGGCGAGGATGCGCGGGGAGCGTTGGGACGGCATGAAGGGAGAGTAGTATCGGTTGGCGGCCGGCCGGGCGAGCCGTTGCTGCGTGCCCCGCTCCAGAAGCCGGAACCCGTTTGCGGTGCGGCTTCGCGCTCTCCGGCACCACACCAAGGCAAAAACCCGCTCCCCGCGGTGGCTACAAAGCGACACCCCGCGGTCCGGAGTGGTGTGGAAATTCGACCATCTGTCCGGTCGGACGGAGTCCCGATCGTTTTTCGGTCATCTTGGCACGGCGGTTGCTCAATCCCTCATCACCGGCAATTTGCTCACCCGTGCGGTCGCCCCGATTTCTCCGGGTAGTCCCGCGGTCGCAGGCCGGCCAACTGAAAACAAAAACCTAACCACACAATTATGATGCGAACCAAACAATCCCCAAAGGGTCTGCTGCTCGCCGCGGTGGCGCTGGCCGTGATGGCCGCGGTCCCGTTGCACGCGCAGGACGACCCGTTCGCGGCCCCGGCCGCTGTTGTCGAAGAAACCACGGCCGTGCTGACCGATACGGCCGGCGATGTTGCCGTTGTCGCGACCGAAGCGGTGGCCGTGGTGGCACCGGAAGAACCCGCAGAGGAGCCGACTCCGGTCGAAGCCTTCTGGTCCGGCAAGGAAGCCGAGCAGGCCATCTTCACGGTCAACAACCTCTGGATCTGCCTCGCAGCGGCGCTGGTGTTTCTCATGCACCTGGGCTTCTCCGCGGTGGAGAGCGGGCTGACCCAGTCGAAAAACACGACCAACGTGCTCTTCAAAAACGTCTTCATCATTTGCATGGGTCTGCTGGCCTATGCGGCCTACGGATTCAACGCCATGTATCCGGGCGACAACTGGTCCATCCCGGGCTGGTTCGCCATGGGCTCCCCGATTGCCAACGGCTTCACCGAGTCCGATGCGATCGTGGCCAATCTGACCAGTGAATACAACGCTGGCTACACCATCTGGGGCGACTTCATCTTCCAGGCGATGTTCGCCGCGACGGCCGCAACGATCATTTCCGGCGCGGTGGCCGAGCGTATCAAGCTCGGTTCCTTCATGCTCGCCGCGACGATCATCGTGGCTTTTGCCTATCCCATCACCGGTTCGTGGGAATGGGGCGGCGGCTGGCTGAGCGAAGACTTCATCGACTTCGCCGGTTCCTCGCTGGTCCACGCCTTCGGTGGTTACGCCGCGCTCGCCGCGGTGCTCGTGCTCGGACCTCGCGCCGGCAAATACGTGGACGGAAAAATCAAACCGATCCTCGGTCACAGCATGCCGTTGGCCACCATCGGCGTGTTCCTCCTCTTCCTCGGATGGTTCGGCTTCAACGGCGGTTCCGTCCTCAGCGCCGACCCGGTGCTCGTCTCCCTCGTTTTCGTGACCACGGCCTTGGCCGGTGCGGCGGGTGGACTCGCGGCCGCTTTCACTTCGTGGACCGTGCTGAAGAAGCCCGATCTTTCCATGTCCCTCAACGGCATGCTGGCCGGGTTGGTCGGCATCACCGCGGGCGCGGACAGCATCGCGCCGTGGCCGGCCGTTTTGGTCGGTGCCATCTCCGGCATCATCGTGGTCTTCTCGGTCCTCATGTTCGACCGCCTGAAGATCGACGATCCGGTCGGCGCGATCTCGGTGCACGGCATCTGCGGCAACTGGGGCACCATCGCCGTGGGTATCTTCGGCGCGGGCGTGCTTTCCACGCAGATCATCGGCACGGTGGCCATTTCCGCCTTTGCCTTCATCTTCTCGCTGGTCACCTTCGGCGTGATCAAGGCGATCTTCGGCCTGCGCGTCAGCGCGGAGGAAGAGGAACAGGGTCTCGACATCGGCGAACACGGCCAGGAGGCCTACCCCGACTTCGTGGCCAACAAGTAAACCGCCGCAACAAGGAGGATCACACCAATGAAAAAAATCGAAGCAATCATCAAGCCGTTCAAACTCGAGGAAGTGAAGGACGCGCTGGCCGACCTCGGCATCGAGGGCATGACGGTGAGCGAAGTCAAAGGTTTCGGACGCCAGAAAGGCCACACCGAGATCTACCGCGGCAGCGAATACACCGTGGACTTCCTGCCCAAGATCAAGATCGAGGTCGTCATTGCCGACGAACTCGCCGAGAAGGCCACCGGAGCCATCGTCAAGGCGGCCAAGACCGGCAAGATCGGCGACGGCAAGGTGTTCATTTCACCGGTGGAGGAAGCGATCCGCATCCGCACCGACGAGACGGGCGACAAGGCCGTCTGACCAATTGGCCCCCGCAGGGGGATTTGATTAGGTTGACATAGCACGAAGCGGCGGGGGCCCGGTCCCCGCCGCTTTCGGCTTTGCGGGGGCGTGCGGATGGTGCAGGTTGGCAGGGATGAAGAAAGCCCTGCTCCCCGCCCTCCTTGCCGCGCTCTGCGGTTGCGCCACTTTGCAGAAGCCGCAACTCGAGTCGCCTCCCTATCTTCAGGCGCTCGCGCAAAAAGGTTTGGATCCCGGCACCTACACCCGCATCAGCAAGGGGCGCGTCCTCGGCTACGATGACATCATGGCGCTGGTCCGTGCCGGCGTGCCGGGCAGCATGACTGTGCCCTATCTCAAGGCGACCAAGACGCCCTACGACTTCTCCACCCGCCAAATCAACCGTCTGGTCACGGCGGGTGCGGATGATGAGTTGGTCAATTATCTCGGCAAGGCGAAAGGCATCTACCTCGAGGATTCCGGCAATGCGCCCGCATCGGCCGGCGGTGGAGCGGCCTTTCACCCTTATTGGTCCGACCCTTATTACATGGACGCGGCCCCGTTCGACTTCGGCTACCCGGATGTCTGGTATGACAGCGACAACTGGCGCAACGGCAACCAAGGCGGCGGTCATGGCGGCGGCGGTGGTGGCGGTGGCCACGGCGGGCGGTAAAGCAGCCGCCGCGGTGCGGACGTGATGGACTGGTCCGTTGAGCCCTACGGGCCGCGTGCCTGGCTTGTGCGGTTCGGGCGCGATTTGTCCGGGGAAACCATGGCGCGGGCGTTGGCGGTGGCGCGGGCGTTGGAGACGAAGCCCCCGGAGGGTTTGCGCGAGTTCACCACGGGGTTCGGTTCGGTGCTGCTGGAGCCAGAGGGCGATGACGAAGCGGCGGCCCGCTGGGGCCGGCGCGTCCTGCCGGAGATGATCGAAAATTGGCGGGTGCTCGATGTGGAAAAGACCGCGGCAAAAGCGGTGGAAATTCCGGTGGTTTATGACGGTGAGGATCTCGCGGAGGTCTCGCGTCTGACCGGCCTCGGAGCCGGGGAGGTGATCGCGCGGCACACTGGGCGCGAGTATCGCGTGTGGCTGCTGGGATTCGCGCCGGGCTTCCCCTACCTGGGCATGCTCGACGCGGCGCTCCATCTGCCGCGGCGCGACACTCCGCGTCCGCGCGTGGCCGCCGGAAGCGTGGCCATCGCGGGCGGGCAAACGGGGATTTATCCGGCCGCGAGCGCCGGCGGGTGGCATGTCATAGGACGCACGGCGGCGAAGCTCTTCGATCCGGCAGCACCGGACCCGTTTTTGCTGCGTCCGGGGGACTCGGTGCGATTCCTTGCGGTGGGAGCGGATGATGTTTGAATTTCTCGAGGTCATCTCGCCGGGATGCGGCGCGACGTGGCAGGATGCGGGGCGTCCTGGCCGGAAACGTTTCGGTGTGCCCCCGGGCGGATGGATGGACGCGGAAGCCGCGGGCGAAGCGAACCGTTTGGCGGGCAATGCGGAGGAAATGGTCGTGGTCGAACTGGCCCTGCAAGGGGCGCGGTTCCGCGCGCGGCGCGAAGGGTGGCTCGCCGTGGCGGGCGCGTCGATGGGACCCGCGCCGGGCGTTGTCCGCAAAATGGCGCGTGGCGAGGAACTGGCTTTCACGCGGCACGAAGCCGGCGTCTACGCGTATCTGGCGGTGCCGGGCGGATGGTCGGCTCCGGTCATCCTCGGCAGTGCCTCCGTCTCGGAGCGCAGCGGTTTGGGCCGCGCTTTGGCCCGAGGCGACATCCTGTCGTGTCGCCACGATCCCGCGCGTCCCGGGCGGTGTCCTCCCGAGGATGCGCCCTCCGCGGCGTTTTATCCCCGGAACATCGCCGTGCGTGTCTGGCGCGGGCCGCAGTGGGCGGAATTTTCCCACGCGGCGCGCGCGGCTTTTTTCGCCACCCGTTGGGCCGTCTCCTCGCAGCTCGACCGGATGGGGGTGCGTTTGACCGGCGCAGTCATCCCGACGTCGCCGGCCACCATGCCGAGCGAGCCGGTGCTTGCGGGTTCGGTGCAGATCACGGGGGGCGGACAGCCGGTGGTGACAATGCGGGATGGACCAACGGTGGGCGGCTATCCCAAGATCGCGTGGCTCGACGACGAGGCCTGCCGCCGCGTGGCGCAGGTTCCGCCGGGTGGATCACTCGAATTTTTGCCGCCGGACGAATGAAAGTGCTGCTCAACTGCGATTTGGGGGAAGACGAACCCGCGGAGACCACCGCGGCCCTCTTGGAGGTCATCGATCTGGCCAACATCGCTTGCGGGGGTCATGCCGGTGACGGGGAGACGATGCAGCGCGTGGTGCGGGCCGCGCTCGAGCGCAACGTGCCAACGGGGGCGCATCCGGGGTGGCCGGACCGTGAAAATTTCGGTCGCGCGCCGGCCACCGTGAGCGCGCGTGATCTGACCGCCCTCCTCGGGGATCAAGTCGGCAGCTTCCGCCGTGCGGCCGCGGCGGTGGGTGGGCTGGTGGGTCATGTCAAATTGCACGGCGCTCTTTACCATTTGTGCGACGAGCGCACCGATCTGGCCGAAGCATGCGTCGATTGGATGGAGTCGGAGCTGGAGGGAGTGCCGCTCATTGTCGGAGCGGGCGGATTGCTGCATGCCGTGGCGGAAGCGCGCGGCGTGCCCTTGCTGCGGGAAATTTTCGCGGAACGCGGCTACGCCGACGAGGCGCGTCTGGTTCCGCGCGGCCAAGCGGGCGCGCTGATCGATGATCCGTCGAGGGTGGCTCGGAGAATCGGCGCGTGGAAAGAAACGGGCTACCTGGAAACCGGAGCCGGGAAGCAGTGGTTGGTCGAGGCGGAGACGGTCTGCGTGCATGCCGACTCGCCGGCCAGCGTGGATCTGGCGCGGGCGGTGCGGTCCGTGCTGGGTTGAGCGAACCTCCCCAGCGCGCAGACACCGCGGGCAAATCTCCGCCGCACATGGGCGATGATGACCACGCGGATGACCGCGGCCACGGCAAAGCCTGAAATTTTTCGGGACTCGGTATCAGACGGCGTCCGCGCGGATGGCATCGAGAACCCACGGGTATCGGGGGGTCCAGCCGGTGGATTTGAGCTTGGCGTTACTCACGCGCTTGCCGATGGACTTGTGGTGCGAGTCGGGAGGGAGAGGTTCCCCGCTGCGGATCGATTCGGCGAGGTCGTCACGCCGGGACGGGTGGTCGTCGACCGCGTTGTAGACCCCGGGGAGACGGTTGGAGCCGACATGAAAGAGGGCGCGGGCGGCGTCGTCGCGGTGGATCAGGTTGATGAAGGCATCGGGCGTGCCGAAGGGAGGTGGTTCGCTTTTGCGGGCGGCTTCGATGAAGCGGGTGCGGCCGGGGCCGTAGATGGCGCCGAGGCGGACGGCTGCTCCGCCGGTTTTGAGGGCGAGGTTTTCGGCGCCGACCAAGATGTCGCCGGTCGGAGTGCCGCCGACGGGGGAGGATTCGTCGACTCGGGCGGCGTCGTTTTGCGGGTAGACCGATGTGCTGCTGGTGAAGACGGTGAACTCCGGCTGCAGCGAATCGAGGAGATGGCGCAGAGTCTCCTGGTAAACAACGCGGTAGGCGGCGGGATTGCGTCCGTCTTTCCCGCTCAAGCAATGAATGAGCACACCGGTCGGTCCGCAGCCGGTAAGTTTGGCGCGGAGTTCATCTGGGTTGGCCGCATCGGCGGCAAGGACGCGGTAGGGTTTCCCGGCGAGCCGGCGGGCGGATTCCACAGAGGAAACAAGGGCGGTGACGTCCCAGCCGTCCGCGCAAAAAAAATCCGCGCATCTTTCACCGGTGTAACCGCAACCGGCGAGGAAGATGCGCGGAGTTGAAACGGATTTGTTCAGGACATGCTGAAGCGGTGCTTCATTTTGGCGCGCTTGGCGTTGGCCTTGGCTTTGCGGCGCGACTTCTGGGTCGGTGTCTCGAATGCACGCAGGCGGCGCACTTCGTCCATGATTCCCTCGGAGTCCAATTTCGATTTCAACCGCTTGATGGCGCGGTCGATCGACTCTCCTTTGCGAACGATGACTTCGGGCATTATTGATTCACATCCTTTCTAGGTATCTTGGGGATGGATGAAATGGTAGGAGCGCCCGAGGATCAGCGTCAAATAATTCTTTTAATCATTGTAGATCAACGACTTAAGTTATTTCGAGACCCTGCAATTTACGTCCGTTTGGCGCGCTTTCGGGCTCAACGGACGCGGGCCAGGCACTCGGTCAGGTAGGGCAGGAGCTGTTTTTTGCGCGAGACCACACCCTCGAGGAACCAGACGCGGTCGGAATGCTCCGGATAGTTGATCGTTTTGCGAAAGTCGGCGTTGCCTTCGACCAGCAGGTAGGAATTTTGCGCGTTTATGTCGGTGACAAGGAGGGCGGCGAAGAAAAGTCCTTCTGACTGCACGCGGTGCTGCAGAGCACCGAGGAGGTGGTCCCGTTGCGCGTCGAAGTTGGCGAAGGTGACCTCCTCGATCTGCGCGACGCTGAAGGCGACTCCCTGCTCGTCGTATCGTTTGGCGTCGGCCTCGATCACCTTGGCCGGGCTCATGGTCTGCAGCGGCGAGCCAACGGCGAAAATTTCCGCCGCAAGATCGGCTGCGCGGATGCCTGCGGCCTCGCCGAGTTCGGCGAGGAAAAGGCGGTCGGTGTCGGTCGCGGTCGGGGACGTGCCATTGAGTGTGTCGGCGATGATGCCGGCGAGGAGCAGTCCGGCCACCGGGCGCTCCGGGGCGAGACCATGGCGCCGGTAGAAATCGGCCACGATCGTGCAGGTCGACCCGACCGGCTGGTTGAGGAAGAGGATGGGTGTCTCGGTCGGCATGTTGCCGAGACGGTGGTGGTCGAGAATTTCCACGATCGGCAGCTCGGCGGCGCCGGGGACGGCCTGCGACAGTTCGTTGTGGTCGACGAGGATGAGCCGTCGGGCCGGGCCTTTGAGGAAATCGCTCTTGGAAAGGATGCCCTCGAGGCGTCCGTCTTCATCGAGCACGGGAAAGATGAGTTTGTTGGAGAGCGCCACGGTGCGGCGGGCGATTTCCAGCGGCGTGTCGGCGTCGAATTTGACCGGAACTTCCTCGAGCGCGTGCCGTGCGATCATCGCCCCGCGGGCGAAGATCACGCTCGTGGCCGTGTCCCAGCGGGAGGCGACCACGGCGAGGCCCCGCGCTTGCGCCTCGGCGGCGAAGGCCGGATCGACGCCGGCGTCGCCCGTGACGACGAGGGCGCGCACGCCGCCCTCGAGGGCCGTGCGGTGCACATTGTCGCGGTCGCCGACGAAAAGCACGGTGCGCGCGGGGTCGAGGTTTTTCAGCCGCGCGGCGAACGTGTCCGCATCCATCGCCGCCACGACGAGGGCGAAGTTTTCCTCGCCCGAGGGCAGCGGGCCGGTGAGCGAACGGCCTTCGAAGGTGGCCGCGATATTCGTCAGGCTGGCCAGCACCTCCCGCGCGCGCTGGGCGGCCTCGCGCGAGGGCATGACGAGTCCGAGAAGCTTGTTTTCGCTGATCGTGCCGTGGAAGCGCCCGTCCCCGTCCACCACCGGCAAGGCGCGCAGTCCTCTGGACGAGAGCAGGGCGAGCGCTTCGGCGATGGGCTGGTCCGGACGGATGTCGATGTAGTCCTTGATCATGACGTCGCGCACGCGCGGGGTGACGTCGGGGAGGAATTCCGGTTGGGGTACACCGAATTTCTCCAGCACGAAGGCGATGCGGTCGTTCAGCGCGCCGGCGCGCGCCGGCCGGACACCCTTTTCGCCGAGGCGTTCTTTCAAAGCCGCGTAGGCGACGGCCGAGCAGACCGAATCCATGTCGGGATTGCGGTGGCCGATGACAATGGTTTCCATGGGTCGGGAGCGCGGAATGATGCCCGTGCAGTGGAGGGTTGGCCAGTGCCGAAGGGACTCCGGACGACACAAATTACCCGCGTGTGCATTGACACCGGGGGGGCGCGCGGATAATTCCCGCATCGCAGAATGACGAACGAACACCTCTTGACGGCCTTCTTGCTGACCTTGCTGGCCGGTCTGGGCACGGTGGTGGGGAGCTGTATCGCGTTTTTGGCCAAACAGACCGACCACCGTTTTCTTTCGGTGACGACAGGATTTTCCGCGGGCGTGATGCTTTATGTTTCGTTCGTCGAAATTTTCCCCAAGGGTGAGGCGGCGTTGGCAGGCGCGGGTTACAGCGATGTCATGGCCGCTTGGATCAACGCGGCGTCCTTTTTCGCGGGCATTCTCATCATCGGATTGATCGACAACATGATTCCCGCGGCGGAGAACCCGCATGAAGCGCGTTCACACGAGGAGGCCGAGGTGCTGCTTCGCGCCAAGGACGACACGGCGCCGCGTCATCCGCACCACCACAAACTGATGCGCATGGGGCTGTTCACCGCGTTGGCTATCGGTATCCACAATTTCCCGGAGGGGTTGGCTACGTTCCTTGTCGCTCTGCAGGATCCGAGTCTGGGTGTGGCCATCGCGGTGGCCGTGGCCCTGCACAATATTCCCGAGGGCATGAGCGTGTCCGTGCCGATCTATTTCGCCACGGGCAGTCGGCGCAAAGCCTTTATCTACTCGGCGCTGAGCGGTTTGGCCGAACCGGTCGGGGCCATTGCGGCTTATGCGGTTTTGGTCCTCCTGGCCGGAGGAGGGGGCGCGGTCATCCCGGGCGACTTCGTCGGTCCTGTCTTCGGCGCCGTGGCCGGCATCATGGTTTACATCAGCCTCGATGAACTGCTCCCGACCAGCCGCGCCTACGGCAAAGGGCACGATAGCCTGCTCGGGTTGGTCGGCGGGATGGTCGTGATGGCGCTGAGTTTGCTCTTGATGAAGTAGTGATATGGCATCGGCATCCTGCCGATGACCTTCTCCGGCACGGGCAGGATGCGCCCGTGCCACTCAGGGGCAGTCCGCGATCAGGACGCCGCCTGCGGCAGGTCGCCGAGGACTTCGCGTTTGATGCTCTTGCCGGTGCGTTTCGACCACCAGAGGACGATCGGTGCGGCGACGAAGATCGAGGAATAGGTGCCGACGAGGACGCCGATGATGATAGCCAGGGCGAAGTCGCTGAGCACCGGGCCGCCGAAGAAGTAGAGGGCGGTCGTGGCCAGCAGGGTAGTGCCGCCGGTCAGGATGGTGCGGCCGAGGGTCTCGTTGAGGCACGCGTTCATGATCTGGGCCACGGTGCCGCGGCGCCCGGACATAAGGCCTTCGCGCACGCGGTCGAAGACAACGATGGTGTCGTTGATCGAGTAGCCGGCGATGGTCAGCACGGCACCGACCATGACCATGGAGATTTCCCGTCCGAGAAGCGCGAAGACCCCGACGGTTATGATCACGTCGTGCAACAGGGCGACGAGCGCGCCGAGGGCGAAGGAGAATTCGAAGCGCAGGGTGACATAGATGAGGATGCCGAGGAGGCCGAGGGCGAGGGCGAAGAGGGAGCGACCGGCCAGTTCCTTGCCGATGCGCGGACCGACGGTGTCGGTCTGTTCGATGGTCAGGCCGGCCTGCGGGAAATCCTGCTGCAGTTTGGCCACGATGGCATCGGCGGTGCCGAATTTGCTCTGCACGGTGATCAGTTCGCGTCCTTCTTCCGTGGCGATCTGCAGGGTGGATTCGCCGAGGCCGGCGCCTTCCACGCTGCGGCGCAGGTCGGCCAGCGGGATGTTGTCTTTGGCGCCGAGCACGACCAGGTCGCCGCCGGTGAAGTCGACGCCGAAGTTTTTCTCCCCGCGCCAGGCGAAATAGCCGATCGAGCCGAGGAGGACGACGAGCGAGAGGGCGAGGGCGAGGTGGCGTTTGCCGAGGAAGTCGATGCTGCGCGACGGGATCCAGTTGACCATGCGCAGTTTTTTCAGTCCGAAATTCTCCAGCAGGAACCCGAAGACGGTGCGGGTGAAGAGCAGGGCGGAGAACATCGAGGCGATGATGCCGAGGGTCAGGGTGATGGCGAAGCCCTTGACCGGACCGGTGGCTTGCCAGAAGAGGATGGCCGAGGTGATCAGGGTGGTGACGTTGGCGTCGAAGATGGCGGAGAAAGCTTTGTCATAAGCCGAGTTGACCGCCGCACCGAGCGACTTGCCCGCGGCCATTTCCTCGCGCAGGCGCTCGTAGATGAGCACGTTGGCGTCGATGGCCATGCCGATGGTCAGGATGATGCCGGCGATGCCGGGCAGGGTGAGGACGAAATTGAACATGCTCATCGCGCCGAAGAGCAGGACGAGATTGACGGCCAGGGCGAGGCAGGCGACCACGCCGGCGAGCCGGTAGTAGAAAAGGACGAAGAGCAGGGTGAGGGCGAGGCCGAGCAGACCGGCGCCGACGCCGCTGCGGATGGAATCGGCCCCGAGCGAGGCGGAGACGCTGCGGGTCTCCTCGATTTCCACCGGTGTTTTCAGCGGGTTTTCGAGAACGCTGGCCAGATTGCGGGCTTCCGCGTCGGAGAAGCGTCCGGTGATGACCGCTTCGCCGCCGTAGATGGGCTGGCGGATGCTCGGGGCGCTTTGCACGTCGCCGTCGAGCATGATGGCGAGGCGCTGGCCGACATTGGCGGTGGTGAGGTCGCCGAACATTTTTCCGCCCTCGCTGTCCAGTTTCATGGCCACCCCGTAGCCCTGCACGTCGTAGAAAGGGTTGGCCGCGGTGACGCGGTCGCCGGTGAGGTCGGCGCGCTGTTTGACCAGCAGACGGACAGTTTGCTCCTTCCCCTCGATGGTGTCGGTGTATTCCTTGACGACGAAGCCGGGCGGGAGGACGCCTTGGCCGGCGTCGACGGCGGCGAGGACGGCTTCGCTTTGCGGGTGGACCATGGCGAACTCGAGTTTGGCCACGCGTTGGAGTTGTTCTTTGGTCGACGCGAGTTGCTGCGTGTCGAGGCCGGGAATCTGCACGAGGATGCGGTCGCGGCCCTGCGCGGCGATGACCGGTTCGCTTACGCCGAACTGGTCGACGCGTTTGCGGATGACTTCGATGGCTTGATCGAGGGTGGCCGGGCTGACGCCTTCCCCGGTTTCGTCGACGAGGCGAAGGAGGAACGAGGTGCCGCCCTGCAGGTCGAGACCGAGACGGATCTTTTTCTCCGGCGGCATGACGGCGTCGAGGCAGAACGCGACAAGCAGGATGGTCAGGACGGTGCCGATGATCCGCTTGCGCAGCGAGAAGTCGGTCATGAAATACCAGATGAACAGCCCCAGCAGGAGCAGGCCGAAAAGGAAAGTGATGGTCGGGCTCATGGCGTCGTTGGGCGGGGCCGGAGGCGGCGGACGGCTCAGGCCGCTTCGGCGGACTTGGTCACGGAAGTGATCGAGCTTTTGTCGAACTCCATTTTCACGTTGTCGGCGACTTTGAGGAGGAACGTCGTCTCTTTGACGTTGGCCACGATGCCGTGGAGGCCGCCGGCGGTGACGACTTTGTCCCCGGTCTTGACCGAGGCGACGAGTTGTTGGTGTTCCTTCTGTTTCTTCTGCTGGGGGCGGATGAGCAGGAAGTAGAAGAGGACCGCGATGATAATGAGCGGCAGGAACTGGAAGAGCACCGGCGGTTGTTCCGGGGCGCCGGGTGCGGCTTGGGCGAGCAAAGTCAGGGTCTGCATAGGATCGCGGAGGCTAGGCGAGGGGCGGGGCGGATCCAAGGAATTTGCGGTTTCCTTCTTTGGGCTTTGCCGGGGTGGGGGTGGACGGTAGTAAAATGCGCGCCATGTCGGATCTGCAGCTTCCTGGTTGGGAATTGGTCCGCCGCGGCAAAGTCCGCGAGGTCTACGCGTCGGGCGACCGTGTCTTGCTCGTGGCCAGCGACCGGCTTTCCGCTTTCGACTGCGTCCTGCCCGACCCGGTTCCGGGCAAGGGCGAAGTGCTGACCCAACTCTCCGCTTTCTGGTTCCAACGGCTGGACTTCGTGCCGAATCATTTCATCTCCGCCGACTTCGGGGCTTTTCCCGCCGATTTGCAGCCCTTCGCGGGGCCACTGGCCGGACGCAGCATGCTTTGCCGCAAATCGAAACCGCTGCCTGTCGAGTGCGTGGTGCGCGGCTATCTGGCCGGTGCGGCGTGGGACGAATACCGCGAGCGTGGGACGGTAGGCGGACACGAGGTGCCGCGCGGGTTGCGCGAGGCGGCCAAGTTGCCCGCACCGCTTTTCACCCCGACGACCAAAGCGACGGAAGGCCATGACGAGCCGGTCAGCTGGGAAAAATGCCGCCGCCTGCTCGGCGACGAACTCGCCCATGCCGTGCGCGAGGTCAGCCTCGAGGTCTACGACTACGGCCGCATCCAGGCCGAGCGGTCCGGCGTGATCATTGCCGATACCAAATTCGAATTCGGCCTGATCGACGACGAGCCCGTGCTGATCGACGAATGCCTCACGCCCGACTCGTCGCGTTTTTGGCCGGCCGATCGTTGGGAACCGGGCACGCACCCGCCGAGTTTCGACAAACAATTCGTGCGCGACTGGCTGCTGCAGTCCGGTTGGAACCGTCAGCCGCCCGCGCCGCACCTGCCTCCGGTGATCATTGCCCGGACCGCCGCGAAATACCGCGAGGCCTACGAGCGGCTCGCCCTCGGACGGCGCCCGGCGTGAACGCCGAGATCGACCAGTTCATCCTGTATCTCGCCACCGAGCGGGGGTTGTCCGACAACTACCAGCTGAGCACGCGCGGCTCGCTCGAACTTTTCGTCAAGTGGGCGGTCGACGAAAAACGCGCCGCCGCTTGGGCGGATGTCACCCCGGAGATGATCGGCGACTTTCTCGGCTGGCGGAAAAAAGGCGGGGCCGCGGCGGCGACGATCAAACTTCATGCCGTGGCCCTGCGCATTCTCTTCCGGTTCCTCGTGCAACGCAAAATGCTCGGGCGTGACCCGACGGAATTCCTCGGTGTGCCGAAAATCGAGCGCTACCTCCCCGAGACGCTCGCCGAGCCGGAAATCGGGCAACTGCTGGCCGCGGCCGGCGGCAAGACACCGTTGGAAATCCGCGACCGGGCCATCGTCGAATTACTCTACGCCAGCGGCCTGCGCGTCTCCGAACTGTGCGGTGCGCGTCTGGAGAACCTCGATCTGGAGCAGGGTTTCATCCGCGTCACCGGCAAGGGCAACAAACAACGCCTGGTGCCCGTCGGTTCCGGGGCACGGAAGGCCCTCGGCCGATACTTGCAGTCCGGCCGCCCGGAACTGGTCGGCAAAAAAACCGGAGGCGAAGTTTTTTTGTCGGTGCGCGGACGCAAATTGACCAACCAGCGCGTCTGGCAGCTGCTCGGTGAGTTGGCCAAGCGGGCGGGGATTGCCAAGAAGGTGCACCCGCACATGCTGCGCCATTCTTTCGCCACGCATCTGCTGCAGGGGGGAGCCGACCTGCGCGTCATCCAGGAAATGCTCGGTCACGCGGACATTTCGACGACGCAGGTATACACGCACGTCGACACGCGCGGCTTGCACAAGGCCCACCGCCAGTTCCATCCGCGGGCCAAAAAGTAAAGCGTGCCGCCTGGCGGCGGCTGGGCGATGTTCCAAGAATGAGCAACTTCTCCTCCACCCCTGTCGCCGATCTCGCCGCGTCCGCCCAAAGTTCTTTCCTTACCCGCGTCTACGCGCACCTCGTGCTTGCGGTCCTCCTTTTTGTCGGTTTGGAAGTCTGGTTCTTCCGCAGCGGTATCGCGGAAACCGTGCTGCGGGTTTTTTCGGGTGTCTCGTGGCTCGTGGTTCTCGGCGGATTCATGCTCCTCTCGTGGGTCGCGACCCTGATTGCCGTGCCATCGGTTTCGCGTCCCTTGCAATACGGTGGATTTTTTCTCTACGTGCTGCTGCAAGCGTTGATCACGGTCCCGTTGCTCGCCGCCGCGGAGAGCGCCGCCCCGGGTGTCATCACCAGTGCGGCTCAGGTGACCATCGGCGGTTTTCTCCTGCTCACCGCGGTGGTCGTGACCACGGGCCGCGATTTTTCTTTCCTGCGGTCCTTCCTGATCTGGGGTGGATTGTTCGGTTTGGCCGTCATCGTTTGCGCGGTGATCTTCAAATTCGATCCGGGCACGTGGTTCAGTGTGGCCATGATTGTTCTGGCCTCCGGATCGGTGCTCTACACGACCTCGAATATCATGCGTGGATTTCCGGCCAATGCCGATGTGGCCGCGTCAATCCAGCTCTTCGCCGGCATTGCCATGATGTTCTGGTATGTGCTCCGCATGTTCATGGGTTCACGGCGGTGACCTCCCGTGCCAAGCCGGACGGAGTGCGGCGTCCGGTCCCGGTTCATTGTTTCCTTCCCGCCGTGTCCTCGTGTCGCTGCAGCAACTCGAAGTCGATCATGGTGTAGATGACTTTGCCGTTGCGTTGCAGCAGGGTTCCGTCGGATTGCGGACGGACGATGAGATGCCGCGGTTTGTTGTCGAGGATGTGGTAGCCGAGCCTTGAAAGGGCGTGGTTGCTCGAGCGGGTCAAGAGGACGAGGAGGTCCTGGCCGATCATACCGCGGTGGCAAGCTTCCTCGGCGTCGATCCCGTCGACCCACGCGAAGAGCGCGAGATAATCGCGCTCGATATCGAGTTGCACCTCGGCCAATCCGTTTTCGAACTGGTCCCGGGCCATAACCTGCTGGTGCGAGCGGAAGATGTCGGCATGTCTTCCTGTTTGCCAAAGCGGGTATTTTCCGGGCGGGGAATAGATGGCGAGTGGCATTTTCGTTCTCAGGCGGTGGGGTCCGTGGTTGAGGATGTTGCCGCGCAGTTCGTGGAGAAGTCCGAACTCGGCAAAAGGGGCGAGAAAGCGTGCGTCGGCCACCGCGGTGCGCGGCAATGAGTCGAGGAAGTCGTCGGGAATGAAGAGCGGGACGTCCTGCGCAACGCGGGAAAATTTGACCACCAGATCGCGGGGCACGCGTCCGGGTGGCGCGCTGCGGGCCCGGTAGACCGTGCCGGTGCTCGCCGCGAGGCGTTCGCCGCGAACGGCCAGGTTGTCGCGGTCCCACCAGCGCCCGGGTTGCAGGTAATCGAGCCAGTGCCAAGCCGGGCGGCTGACCCAAAAATCCGCGCCGTCGGATTGCGGGACGACGGCGTAGTCCACACCGAAGACGCGGGCGCGGCGCTCCGGCGGGAGGCTCAGGAAAGGCGGAAGTGCGCGGCCCGGCCCGGCGGCCGTGGACGGCATTTTGTTACCGTCCGCCACCGAGCATGCCGGGCGGCGCGGGCACGAAGCCGTAGGGGCCCGCGGGCATGTTGACGTAGTAAATGCGGTTGCTGGCCACGCGGCCGGTGGCGGTGTCGAAGATCATGACCGGACGTCCTCCCGAGGGTTTTTCCGCGATGGTGTCGACGAGGATGTAGCGGGGGATGTCGTTCATGCCGCGCTGCTGCGCGCGCATGACGAGATCTTGTCCGCGCATCTCGGCGAAGCTGCGCTGGTCTTTGTTGACCTGCATCTTGGAGATACCGTAACCGAGGGCGCCCGCGCCGGCGGCGGCACCGAGAGCAACGGGAAGGGTGGTGCCGACCGGGACGCCGGTCGTGCCGAGGGCGATTCCGGTGGCCGCGCCGGCCAACCCGGCGGCGATGGCCGCGTTTTCCCCGGCGGTCATGTTCTCGCAACCGGCGGTGGCGAGGGATCCCAACACGGCGGCGGTGGCGGCAAAGCGGAGAGGTTTTTGCATGGTTTCTAATTAGGCAAAGCCGGGGGCTTGGCAAGTCCGCAAACGCAGATTTTCGCGGCGGCTTTGCAGGCGGCGGGCCTTGGGCTAAGGTGGCGCCATGAAGTTAACGGATGAGCAAAAAGCCGTCGTGTCCCGCTGGATCGGCGAAGGGGCCACGCTGGCCGACGTGCAACGGCGCTTGAAGGACGAGCATGGCCTCGGCCTGACTTACATGGACGTGCGTTTTCTCGTCGACGACCTGCACTTGCAACTGAAAGACCAACCGAAACAAAGCGAAGCGGCGGATCGTCTGGCCGCGGCCAAGCAGGAAGGCGAAAGCGAGAGGCACGGCGGCGGGACACCGACCGGCGGTGTGCGGGTCAGCATGGATGCGGTGACACGGGCCTCGGCCCTGGCCAGCGGAAAGGTGACTTTTTCCGATGGCGAAACAGCCGACTGGATGCTCGATCAAACCGGAAGGCTGGGACTCAATCCGACGAATCCGGGATATCGTCCGGGCGAAAGCGACATCATGGCCTTCCAGCAGGAGTTGCAGCGCGTGGCGCAGGGGTTTGCGTGAAATATAGAAGCTGCGGGGACGCCGCTTCTACTCTGTCATAAACAGCGGACTGTGGCGCACATCGAAGGCTCAGAGTTGCTCCGGGTTGTTGAGCAACTCGGCGATGCGCAGGAGGAGCCGGCCGGCGGCACCGCCGTCGAGGACGCGGTGGTCGAAGCTCAGGGTGAAACGCGCGGCGGTGACGGGGAGGAATTGTTCTTTGTCTTTGTCCCACTTGGGCTCGATGCGGCCGGCGCCGAGTCCGAGAAGGACGGTTTGCTCGGGGAGGGGGATCGGGGTGGCGAGGGTCAGGCCGAAGGTGCCGTAATTGGTGACGGTGGAAATGCACTGCCCCATGTCTTTCGGGGTGAGGCGGCGTTGGCGGGCCAACTCGACGAGACGGGCGTAGATGGGGACGAGTTCTTTGAGGGTGTGCTTGTCGGCTTCGCGGATGACGGGAACAAGCACGCCGTCCTCGGCTTCGACGGCGAAACCGATATCGATCGAGCCCGGATGGACGACTTGGTTGCCGATGAGGCGGCCGGCCGGGGCGCTGTTCTCGCTCAGGGCCATGGCCAGCGCGCGCAAGGCGTAGAGCGAGACGCCGGCTTTTTCGGAGGAGGCTTTGCGGTGGGCGAGCATCTTGTCGAGCTCGACGGGCAGGACGACGGTGGCCAGCGGACGGGTCCAACTGCGCCGCATGGCATCGGCCACGGCGACGCGCATGGAGGAAGCCTCGGTGACTTTATGCTGGTCGAGGTTTTCCATGAAACGCTCGAAGTCCTCGATGGTGACGCGCCCGCCCGCCCCGCTGCCGGCCACGCCGGCGAGGTCGGCGGCGCTGAGTCCGAGTTCGGTCATGCGCGCTTTCATGCGCGGCGAAAGATAAGCGGCACCGCCGGCGTGCGCGGGGACGGGAAGGCCCTGGATCGTCGGTTCCGGTTTGTCCGACTGCTTGATCTCGGGCTTGGCCACGCGTTTCTTTTTCGGTTTTTCCGGCGCCCCGGCCGGCATGGAACCGGTGGGTTGACCGTTGGAGCCGTTTTCCTCCGGTTCGAGGTAACCCATGCGTTCGGCGTCGGCGTCCGCCACTTCGAGGTAACCGAGCGTGGCGCCGACGGCGTAGCTTTCGCCTTCGGCCGCGCGGAGCTCGACGAGCTTGCCGCTGCAGGGGGCGACAACGCCCATGACCGCTTTGTTCGTCTCGACCTCCATCACGTCGCTGTCACCGGCCACGTCCTCGCCGGGTTTGGCCAAGAGACGGACGATGGTGGCTTCGGCGATGGATTCGCCGAGTTGCGGCATGAGGAGAGGAATGCGGGCCATAAAAATTATTGGGTGAGAAGCTGGCGCAGGCGCGCGGCGACGGTCGTGGCGGTCGGACGGTGCGCGGCCCAGAGGTCGGGATGGTAGGGGACCGGAGTATCTTTGGCGTTGAGTCGCATCGGCGCGGCGTCGAGGAGACCGAAGCCTTCGGTCGCGACGCGGGAAATGACTTCCGCGGTGACGCCGCCCCAGGGCCAAGCTTCGCCCACGACGAGGAGGCGTCCGGTGCGGGCGACGGAAGCGAGGACGGTGTCGGTGTCGAGCGGTTTGACCGTGCGCAGGTCGATCACTTCGATCTGCCAACCTTCCTCGACGAGATCCTCGGCCGCTTGCAGTGATTCGTGCAGCATGGCGCTGTAGGTCACGAGGGTGGCATCGCGTCCGGCCCGGGCGATCCGCGCTTTGCCGGCTGGTTGCGCGACGTCGGGAAGTTTGTCCGCCTTGAGATGGTAATAGAGGAGCTTGTGCTCGCAGAAAATCACCGGGTCGTCGATCGACACCGCTTCGAGCATCATGCTGTAGGCGTCTTCCACCGTGGCCGGTGTCATGACGACCAGGCCGGGATAATGCGAATAGATCGCTTCCATGCTCTGGCTGTGGAACGGTCCCGCGCCGAGCGTGCCGCCGCTGGGCAGGCGCACGACGATCGGGCAGGGGACGTCGGTGCGGTAGTAGAGCGTGGCGGCTTGGTTGACGATCTGGTTGAACCCGACGGTGGAAAAGTCGGCGAATTGCATTTCGACGATGGGGCGCGCGCCTTCGATCGCGGCGCCGACTGCGAGGCCGACGATGGCGTCTTCGCTCAAGGGCGCATCCATGACGCGACCGGGAAATTCGGCAGCCAGGTTTTTCGTCGCCTTGAAGGCGCCGCCGAACGCGCCGACGTCCTGCCCGTAAATAAAGACGCGCGGGTCGTCGGTCAGTGCTTTCTCCTGCGCGGCGCGGATGGCTTCAAGGTAAGTGACGCTCATTCTTCCTCCGCGTCGTAATGTCCGTCGACCAGATGCTCCGTCGAGATGGCCTGCCAGTCCTCGGCATTCGGATTGGGTCCTTTTTCACGCTGCGCTTTGTTCAGCGCGGTCTCCACTTCGGCCTGCGCTTCCTTGGTCCATTGGGAGATATTATCGGCCGTGGCGAGGTCGGCCGCGATGAGTTGCCGGGCCCCGACCTCGAGGCAGTCGCGTCCGACATTGGCTTTGCGCAGGGCGGCATCGACGTAACCGGCGTCATCGTGCTCTCCGTGGCCGACCAGGCGCAGGAGGGTGGCAACGACGAGCTGCGGTCCGTTGCCCTCGCGCGCGGCCTGCACGGCGAGGCGCAAGGTTTCCAGGCAGGCCATGGGATCGGTGCCGTCGCATTTGAATCCGGCGATGCCGTAGCCGGCGGCTTTGTCGAGGAGGTCGGCGCAGGCGAACTGGCGGTTGTTCGGCGTGGAGTAGGCGTATTGGTTGTTGGCCACCACGACGACGAGCGGGAGGTGTTCGACCGCCGCCATGTTGATGCCTTCGTGGAAGGCGCCGGTCGAGGTGCCGCCGTCGCCGATGGAAGTGACCCCGACCACGCCGGTCTCGCCGCGCAGGCGCCGGGCGTAGAGTCCGCCGGCCACCACGGGCACGAGAGCGCCCAGATGGCTGATCATGGCGTAGTAGCCGTCGCGCGGGCGGCCGCGGTGGATGTTGCCATCGCGTCCGCGCATGGGCCCCTGGGCCGAGCCGAGGTAGGTGCGCAGGGTATCGAGCACGGTGTCGCCGAAAGCGAGGCGTCCGGCCTGGTCGCGGATGAGCGGACCGAAGATGTCGCCCTTTTTCAGAAAGATGGACGACGCGGTGCTGAGGGCTTCCTGGCCTTTGCCGAGGAAGACGCCGCCTTTGATCATCCCGGCACGGTAAAGACTCGCGAGTTTGTCTTCTGTCGCGCGGGCCAGAAGCATGACGCGGTAGGCTCGCACGATGAGCGCGGGATCGAGGTCATTATGCGCCACCGTCTTTTCCTTGACTGCCGTGACCATCAGGAAGGAGAGCTTAATGCGGCGGGGGCCTGCCCTGCAAAGGGAAAACAGGCTGTTGCGAACGCCCTTTTGGCTCGCGAAGAGGTTCTTAACGGGGAAAATGCGCCGGATGCCCCGGGTGCGAACTTTGATTGTCGGAATTCCGCTGCTCTTGGCGGCGGTCACAGCCGTCGCGCTCTGGACGGTGGCCCGCGTCTCGGTGGACAAGAAAAACGAGATGTATATCGGCAGCATCGGGGAGCCGACCACGCTCAATCCGGTCCAGGCGGCCGATGCGGCCGCCAGCTCGGTCACGGGCGTCGTTTTCAACGGACTGCTCAAATACAACGCCGATCTGGAAATCGTCGGCGACCTGGCCGCGGAGTGGGACCTGAGCCAGCGGAGCACGTTTTTCTTCGCCACGGACGAAGAGGCGGTCATGGCCGCGGCCAACATGGAGGCGGGGATCGTCGACCGCGCGGCCTTGCACCTGCGGCGCTACACCGTGGGGGACAAGCGGTTGGTGCTCGAGTTGTCGCTCCCCGGGGTCAGCGATTCGCGCAAGCTGGCCGAGAAATTCGGCGTGGCGGCCCTGCCGACCCGGACCGCGTCCATCGCCGCGTCCAAACCGCTGGGTGACGCGTTGTCGAGGTTCGCCGCGGAGGATTTGGCCGCGCAGGTCGTGCGCGTCTGGACCAATGGCAACCTCGGCGAACTGGTTTTTCTCGGCAACGAGGAGGCGACGCTCGGGCGCTTGCGTGTCTGGTTGGCCGAACGCTTCGGCGAGGAAGGGTTGGTCATCGAGCCGGTGCTCGCGCCGGAGTTTCTGGCCGAGCCGGAAGTGACGTTCCGTCTGCACGAGGGCGTGCGCTGGCACGATGGCGCGCCGTTCACCTCGCGCGATGTCAAATTCACCTACGACGCGATCATGGACGACCGCGTGGCTTCGCCGCGCAAACCGGACTACGAACTGGTGCTCTCGGTCGACGCGCCCGACGGGCAGACCGTGCGCGTGGTTTACCGGCGTCCGTTTTCCCCCGCGCTGGAGAGCTGGATGATGAGTGTGTTGCCGGCGCACTTGCTGGCGGACATCGCGCCCGACCAGTGGCCGCTCACCTTCAACCGCGCGCCGGTCGGGACGGGTCCGTTCAAGTTCGCCGAATGGAAGACGAACCAATTCGTCCGCGTGGCGCGCAACGACGACTATTTCAAAGGGCGTCCGCACTTGGACGGCATCGTCTTCCGCTCCCTGCCCGATCCGCTGACCCTGCGGCTCGCCTTCGAAACGCGGCAGGTCGATTTCTGGTCGGTCGACCCTTGGGCGGTGGGGAGCTTCCGCGAGGACGAACGCTTCACGCTCTTCACCTCGCCGAGCAATTCCTACAACTACGTCGGCTGGAACCTGCGGCGGCCCATGTTCCAGGACCTGCGCGTGCGGCAGGCGCTGGCCCACGCGGTCAATATCGACCAGATGATCCGTTACGTGCTTTACGGTTACGGCACGCAGAGCACGGGAATTTTCACGCCCGAAATGTGGTTCTTCAACCCGGACGTCCAGCCGCTGGCCTACGATCCGGAGAAGGCCAAGCAATTGCTCGATGCGGCCGGCTGGGTGCCGGGGCCGGACGGGGTGCGGGTGAAGGACGGAAAGCGCTTTGCCTTCACCCTGATCACGAACAACGGCAATGTCATCCGCAGCGATATCGCCACGCTGGTGCAGGAGAACCTCCGCGCGGTCGGCATCGAAGTCACGGTCGAGATGTATGAATGGGCCGTGTTCCTCAAACGTTTCGTCAATCAGGGCGAGTTCGACGCCGTGGTGCTCGGCTGGGCCTTGGGGCAGGGGTTCGACCAGTTCCAGATCTGGCATTCCACGCAAACCGAGCCCGAGCGGCTCAACATGGTCGGATACCAGAGCAAAGAGGCCGACCGCCTGCTCGAATCGGTCCGCGAGGAATTCGACCGCGAGGAAATCATCCGTCAGTGCGGCGAGTTGCAGCAGTTGATTTACAACGACCAGCCGTATTTGTTTTTGTTCGTGCCGGAAGGAACCTCGGTCATGTGGAAAGACGCCTTCCGGGTGAAGCGTCCGGGTCCCGACGGCACGTGGATCGACGAGCCGGTGACCATGACCAAGGCCGGTTGGAGCCACTACCTCGAGTGGTTCTACCGGCCGGAATACGGGCAGGAGGCGTCCGAATAAGCCATGACCGCCTTCATCATCCGCCGCCTGCTCATTTCGATCGTGCTTTTGTTTTTCATCAGCCTGATTTCCTTTTTCATCATCACGCTGACCCCCGGCAGTCCGTATCCTTGGGGCGAGCTGAACCCGAAAGTTTCCGAGGACGTGAAGCGCATCTTCCGCGAGAAGTTCCACCTCGATCGTCCGTTGCACGAGCAATACGGCTTCATCATGCGCGACTTGTTCACGGGAGAGTTGCGCAGCATCAAGGACGAGCGTCCGGTCTTGCAGAAAATCGCCGAACGTCTCCCGGCCACCCTTGTCCTCAATCTCGGGGCGCTCGCGCTTTCCTTGAGCTTCGGTCTGATGCTCGGGGTTTACGGGGCGCGCTATGCCGGGCGCCCGCCCGATGTGATCACAAGTATCCTCGCTTTTGTTTTCATCGCGTTGCCCGGTTTCTGGGTTTCCTATCTTCTGGCCATCGGGCTGGTCAACTATGCCGCCGTGCCCATCCTCGGCACGCACACCATCGGGGTGACCTTCGCCAACGGGCTCGAGGTCTTCCTCGACCGCTGGTGGCACGTCATGCTGCCGGCTTCCATTCTGGCCATCGGCGGCATCGCCGTGCAGTCGCGTTTCATCCGCGCGAGCATGATCGAAACCCTGCGCGAGGATTACATCCGCACGGCGCGGGCCAAGGGGCTCGACGAGAACGCGGTCTTTTACCGCCACGCCCTGCGCAATTCGGTCCGTCCGCTCATCACGGGCATCGGCATGCTTCTGCCCGCCCTGATCGGCGGGGCGGTGATCATCGAAAACATTTTCGCCTACCCCGGGATGGGGCGCCTGGGCTACGAGGCGGTGCTGGAGCGCGATTACCCCACGCTGGTGGCGCTGAATTTCGTCACCGCGGCGCTTGTCCTGCTGGGCAACCTGCTGGCCGACGTGCTGTACGCGGTGGTCGATCCGAGGGTGCGACTGGAATGATCACGACGACACCGGAGCCTCTTCCTGCCGCCGCGGCCAGTCCGGCCGCACGGGCCTTGCGACGTTTCAAGGCGAACAAGATCGGCCTGTTCGCCCTCGGCCTAGTCTGCCTGCTCGGGGTGGTCGCGCTGACTTTCTTCATTCTCGACCGTCTCGGCATCCCGTGGCCGATGGATCCGAACGCGACCAATCTGGAGCGCAAGTTGATGCCGCCGGATTCGGTCAACTGGCTCGGGACGGACAATCTCGGACGCGATGTCTTCAGCCGCCTGCTCAACGGCGCCTACATTTCACTCACCGTCGGTTTTGTTGCGGTGTTCGTTTCGCTCTCCATCGGCGTGACCGTCGGTGCGGTGGCGGGCTATTTCGGCAAGTGGGTCGACAATCTGATCATGCGCGTGGTCGATGCCATCATGTGCTTTCCGACGTTCTTTTTGATTCTCACCGCGGTAGCGCTGGTCGGTCCGAGCATTTTCAACATCATCATCGTCATCGGTCTGGTCAGTTGGACCGGCACGGCGCGTCTGGTGCGGGCGGAATTTCTCACCCTGCGCGAATCCGCCTATGTGCAAGCCGCGCGGGCCCTCGGGCAGCGCGGTCCGAAAATCATCTTCCGCCACCTCCTGCCCAATGCGGCCGCCCCGATCCTCGTCACCGCCGTGCTCGGCGTGCCCGAGGCCATCCTTGCCGAGGCCGGACTGAGCTTCCTCGGCTTCGGCGTGCAACCTCCCCAGGCCACGTGGGGCAACATCATTGCCGACGGAAAGACCTACATCCTCGATGCGTGGTGGCTTATTTTATTTCCCGGGCTTGCCATTCTCCTCGCCGCACTGTCGTTTTACCTGACTGGGGATGCGCTGCGGCAGGCGGTGGAAACCCGGTCGGAAAGACAATGAGCCAACCCATCCTCCAAGTCCGCGACCTCTCCATCGATTTCGTCCTCGAAGACCGCACGATCGAGGCGGTGAAGGATGCATCCTTCGAGCTGGCCTCCGGCGAGACGCTGGCCATCGTCGGCGAGAGCGGGAGCGGCAAGAGCGTGACCGCGCTGGCGCTGACCCGCCTGCTCCCCTTGCCGCCGGCGGACATCAAGGGCGGCGAGATTCTTTTCCAGGGCGAGAACGTCATGAAGATGAACGCCTCGCAGTTACGCCGGCTGCGCGGCGGCAAGATCGCCTACATTTTCCAGGAGCCGAGCACGTCGCTCAACCCCGTCTACACCGTGCGCACGCAGATCGGCGAAGCGGTTCGTTTGCACCGTCCGGACGTGACCGATGTCGATGCCGAGATTTTGCGCTGGCTCGACGCGGTGGGGATCGTCGATCCCGCGGCGCGCATGCACGACTATCCGCACCAGTTGAGCGGCGGTATGCAGCAACGCGTCATGATCGCCATGGCCCTGGCCTGCCAACCCGACGTCCTCGTAGCCGACGAGCCGACCACCGCGCTCGACGTGACCATCCAGGCGCAGATCATGGAACTGCTCGGGTCGCTCAAAGAGCGTTTCGGCATGTCGGTCATCCTCATCACGCACAATTTCGGCATCGTTTCCGGCTTCGCTTCGCGCGTGCTGGTCATGTATCGCGGAAGAATCGTCGAGCAGGGGCCAACGGACGAAATATTGCGTCATCCGAAGCACGCCTACACCCGCGCCCTGATTGATTGCATTCCGCGCCTCGGGTCGAAAGAGAGGCGCCTCAAAACGATCGACCACGCGGCGATTGCGGCGGGTTGAGTTATGTTTGCTGGCTTTTTGTAGCGGCGGTCTATGACCGTCGGAAACTTTGGGAAATCAGGCACCGGCGGTCATAGACCGCCGCTACAAGCTGAACGATGGCTTGCAGGCGTTGGTAAAATTTCTCTCATGCGGAAGCACGAACGCATCGCGGCACAGACGGCGGGATTGGACCCGCGCGGCGGATATCATCCTTGCTACCTCGAATATTTCCGTCTCTTCAACGCGCAATTTTACTACGAGGCGCACGATGTGCTGGAACACATCTGGCTGGGGTCGGACGGGGAACGGTATCTTTTTTACAAGGCGCTGATCCAATTCGCCGGCGGTTACGTTCATTTGCAGCACCAGCACCGTGAGCCTGCCCACCGCATCCACGGACGCCGGCTGCGTCCGGCAGCGCGCTTGTTCCGGCGGTCGGCGGAATTGTTCGGGTTTTTGCCGGGGGAATACGAGGGCGTGATTGTCGCGGAGTTGGTGACAGTGGCGGTGGCCACGGCGGGGGAGCTGGAGGCGGCGGGATTCGCGGTCAATCCGTGGCATCCCGAGCGGGCGCCGGTTTTGCGGGGACCGGTTTAGCGTCCGCGTTCCCCGCGCCTCCGCCGGCGCTCCTCCTCCTCGATCTCGAATTCGGTATCGAGGACGCCGTGGAGTTTGTCCGTCTTGCCCGGCGGGCGCAGGACGCGGGAGATGCACCAGAAGAAGAATGCCGTGGTGCCGCCGACCGAGAGGAGCATGATGATCCAGCCGCTGGTTGTCATGAGGTGCGTTCCTCCATGCTCCAGCGTTTGACCGCGATCCGGATCCACCAGAGGAAAAGGGCGAAGACGCCGGCGAGGAAGAGCATCGACCAGCGCACGGCGGGGTCCGAGGCGAAGGCTTCCACCCGGTCGCCCATGTCTTGCACGGCCCAAGCGGCGAAGACGACCAGCAGGTAAACGGGCGAGATGTATTTTATGACAAATCCGAACGCGCGCGGGACGCGCAGGTCGGCGCCGCGGTCGAGTTCCTCGAGTCCGCGCTGCGGAGTGAAGACCCATCCGAAGAGGAAGGTCTGCAGGCTGGCCAGCAGGTAGATGCAGAAGGTGCCGACCCAGAAGTCGAGGGTGTCCATGGCGGTGAGGTTCTTGCTGAACCAGACAACGAGCAGCGTGCCGGCCGTGCCGACGCCGCAGAGGAGGGCAACGGCGCGGGTGCGGGTCAGTCCGAGTCCCTCCTGGAGAAACGCGATGGCCGGTTGCAGCATGGAGAGCGAGCTGGTGATAGCGGCGAGGAAGAGGAGGAAGAACCAGAGGAAGCCGACCCAGCGTCCGAGCGGCATGGATTCGAAGACGAGCGGCAGGGTATTGAAGCCGAGAGCGAAGGTTCCGCCGACCGCGCCGGCCGCGCCGAGGAAGACGAAGGCCGCGGGGATGGTGATCATGCCGCCGAGGGAGACTTCGAAAAATTCGTTGCCTGCCACCGCGGTGGTCGAACTCAAGGCGATGTCGTCATCGCGTTTCATGTAGCTGGCGTAGGTGATAATCACGCCGAAACCGACCGAGAGGGAAAAGAAAATCTGACCGGCGGCTTCCATCCACATTTTGCCATTGGCCAGTTGTTCCCAGATCGACTTACCGCCGGCGTCGAGGTTCCACATCTGGCCGAGTCCGGCGAGGACATTGAGTTCCGGTTTCGAAGGGTCGGGCGTGCCGAGAGTGAGGACGCGCACGAGAACGAGGAGCGCGCAGATGACCAGCGCGGGCATGGCCCAGAGGCAGAAAAGCTCGATGCCGCGGGTCAGTCCGCGGTTGATGAGGATGAAGTTGAGGGCGATGCAGATGACGAGAAAGACAAGCGGCGTGCCGAGGAAGCCGGCGAAGATGGAGGCATCGGCTTCCATCCCGGTGTAGCCGGCGAAAAACCTCTGGTAGGCCTCGGGGTCGCGTCCGAGATCCATCGCGCCGGTCAGGTAATGCCACGCATAGCCGAGGCACCATGACTCGATGAAGACATAATACATGTAGATGACCACGGGCACGATGAGTCCGAGGACACCGAGGTAGGGTGCGGCCTTGTTTTTCCAGATGAGGCGGAAAATGCCCGGAGCGGAGTGGTGCCCGCGCGTCCCGCCGTAGCGCCCCATCGACCACTCGGCCCACGCGAGGGGCAAGCCGAGGAGGAGAAGCGCGACGAAATAGGGGATCATGAAGGCCCCGCCGTCGTATTTGGCGGCGAGGCCGGGGAAGCGGAGGAAGTTGCCGAGGCCGACCGCGCTGCCGGTCACCGCGAGGATGACCCCGATCCGGGTGGACCAGTTTTCCGGCGCGGGACGGTTCATGGCGGGGGGCTACTTGGCTTTGCCCTGCGAGGCGACGGCGGCCATGGCAGCGGCGACGGCTTCCTGGTCGCCGAGGTAGTAGTGCTTGAGTGGCTTGAGGTCGGCGTCGAGTTCGTAAACCAGCGGCACGCCGGTCGGGATGTTGAGCTTGAGGACTTCTTCCTCGGACAAATTGTCGAGGTATTTGACCAGGGCGCGCAACGAATTGCCGTGGGCGGCGATGACGACTTTCCGGCCGGCCTTGACCTGCGGGGCGATGACCTGATGCCAGTAGGGCAGGAAGCGGTCGACCGTATCCTTGAGGCATTCGGTGAGCGGAAGTTCGGCGGCCGGGACGTCCTTGTAGCGCGGGTCGTGACCCGGATAGCGCTCGTCGGATTTCTCCAGCGGCGGCGGGGGGATGTCATAGCTGCGGCGCCAGACGAGCACCTGGTCCTCGCCGTATTGGGCGGCGGTTTCGGATTTGTTCAGTCCCTGCAGTCCGCCGTAGTGGCGCTCGTTGAGCCGCCAGGTTTTTTCCACCGGGATCCAAAGCTCGTCGAGTTCGTCGAGGACGATCCAAAGGGTGCGCAGGGCGCGTTTGAGCACCGAGCAGTAGGCGAGGTCGAACGAATAGCCGTCCTTTTTCAGGACTTCCCCGGCAGCCTTGGCTTCCTTGCGGCCCTGTTCGGTCAGATCGACATCGGTCCATCCGGTGAAGCGGTTTTCCTTGTTCCACGTGCTTTCGCCGTGCCTGAGCAATACGAGTTTGTGCATAAAATGAGCGGCTGCAAACCGCGCGGGTTGCAATTGGCCGGACGCCGTCTATAGGGAATCACCCGCGCTCGCGCAAGGACATGAAGACCGTCTACCTCATCCGCCATGGAGAAACCGACCACAACGCCGAGGGGCGGGCCATGGGGCAGATGGATATTCCGCTCAACGCGCGCGGACTCGACCAGGCGCGCCAGACGGCGGAATTCCTCCGGCGCTATCCGATCGAGCGCATCGTGAGCAGCGATCTCGGGCGGGCCGTGGCGACGGCGGAACCGTTGGCCGGGGCACTCGGGCTGGCGGTCGAACCGGACGCGCGTTTGCGCGAGTTGAGTTTCGGGATCCTCGAGGGAAAGACCGTGGCCGAGTGCGAACTGGCCGACCCGGACGCGGTGGAGCGCTGGCGCAGCGGGGATTTCGACGCGGCTCTGCCGGGCGGCGAGTCGCGGCGTGCCTTGATGAAGCGCACAAGGGAAGTACTCGAAGAGATTGTCGCCGGACCGCAGGCGCATGTCGCCTTGTTCAGTCACGGCGGGGCGCTCAACGCGTTGCACACGCACATGCTCGAGCACGGGAACCCGGCGCCGCGCGAGCACATCCCGCGCGCGTTCCGTTTCCACAATGCCGCGGTGAGCATGGCGGCATGGGCGGAGGACCAGTGGCGCTTCCTTGTGGTCAATTCCACTTTCCACCTCACCGAAGAGTCGCGGCAGTTGCTTTATTGACCGGGCCCGGTGCGCATCGGTCAGCCGGAGGCCGGCAAGATCACGAGGCCGGACTCGATTTGCTTCCGGCGCGGCTCGAGGAACGGCGGCAGGGAAAGTGCCGATCCGAGCGCTTCGAGCGGCTCGTCCGCGGTGAAGCCGGGCTCGTCGGTGGCGATTTCGATGAGGATGCCGTTGGGTTCGCGGAAATAGAGGCTGCGGAACCAGTGGCGGTCAACCGGGCCGCTGTTCGGCATGCCCGATGCGGCCAAATGCCGCGCCCAAGCTTGGTAATCGGCCAGCGTGGTGCGGAGGGCCAGATGATGCACACCGCCGGCGCCTTGGCGCGCGGCAGGAGTATCCGGATCGACTCGCAAATGAAGTTCGCGGGCCGCTCCGGCGCTTGCGCCGATCCGGTAGACGTGCACGTCGCGTCCGTCCATCGGGTAGGTGCCGGTGATTTCGAGGTGCAGGATTTCGCGAAAGACGCGGTCGGTCGGTTCGAAGGCCGGCACGCTGAGGAGCAGGGGACCCAAACCGCGGATCTGGTGCCCGGCGGGAACGGAACTGCGTTCCCACACCGAGGCCGCCGGTTCCGCGTCGACGACGAAGCTCAAGCGTTGCCCTTCGGGGTCCGCAAAATCCAAGACCGGCCTCCCGTGGCGCTCGGTGACGGGATCCTGCAAGCCCAGCCGATCGCGCCACCACTCGAGCGTGGCGACGCTGCCGACGCGCAATCCGGTCCGGGTCACGCTGCGTGTGCCGCGGCGCTCGGGTGCGGCGGGCCAGTCGAAAAAAGTCAGGTCGGTCCCCGGCGTGCCGGCGCCGTCGGCGTAAAAAAGATGGTAGGCCGAGACGTCATCCTGGTTGACCGTCTTCTTGACCAGGCGCAGTCCGAGGGTGCGCGTGTAAAAATCATGGTTGTCGCCTGCGCGCGCGGTGATCGCGGTGACATGGTGGAGGCCGTGGAGTTTCATGGGACTTTTTCCAAGGCGAGGATCCGGACATCGACGCCATCGGCGTGGCAGGTGTGCCGGGGTTGCGGGTCCAGACCGGGAAAACCATCGAGGGCCGCCGGTGTGGTGGAGAGCTCGCGGACTCCGGCCTCGCGGAATCGGTAGGGCGGGTGGGCCACCGTGCCGCGGTAGAGGCGGCCGCCGCGGGAGGCGTAGAGGTGATATCGCTCGAGAAGAAAAAACTCCAAGCTGTCTTCCGCCGCCGTGCGCCGCTCTCCGTGCGGGCTCCAGACGTAACGTGATTCCGCACCGGTGCCGCGCCGGGTGGAGCGGTAGTCGATGGTTTCCCCGAAGTCGGCCCGCATCGTCGCGTGGCGGTAGGGGAGGCGGAAGATTTTTTGCGCGATGAGGACGGCAAGTGCTTGGTTGCAGTCGAGCGAGTAGAACCAGACGCCGGGCACGCCGCGGTCGTCGTGAACGTACGTGCGGACATTGAGTTCGAGAAAATTCGAGAGCGGCCCGACGGCGGGCAGTCCGGCGGGACGCACGGCGCGCATGGCGAAGGGCACGATGCCCAGCCAGGCGCGGCCGTCGAAGGTGTCGGCGTGGAGTCCGTCCGGAAGAGTGCGCTGGACGAAATCGCGCTCGAGGGACCAGTGGAGAAAAAGAAGATGCTCCCAGCGCTGATGCATGACGGCGCAGCGGGCGGCTTCACGTTGTCCGGGTGCCGGCGGGGTCATGCGAAAAGTTCATGCCGCGCATCGCGGGCGAAGCGGAAAGCGGCGAGGGGTGCGGCCGGGTGTTTGGCGAGGGCGAGAAATTTGAAGGAAGTTCCCATGCTTTCGGGATGGAGCAGCTGGCGCAGGGCCCGCATTTCGCGGGCGGCTTCGTTGGTGAGTCGGCTTCCGGGCATGTCCGGAAAGACCTGCGCGGCGAGTGCGGTCAGAGCGTGGTGCTGGTCGGTGAAACCGGCGAGGGACAGTCCGGCCCGCTCCCCTGCGCGGGCCGCCGCGGTGAAATCGACATGTGCGGTGAGGTCCTGCGAACCGGGATCGGCCAGCGGATCATCGAGGCGTTGGTGCCCGCGGTAAGCGGCGAGGGTTCCGGCTGCGCGGGCGGGTTGGTGGCGGATGGCGGAGGGATGCCCGTAGTCGACAAGCAGGAGCCAACCGCTTTGCAGTCGCGAGGCGACAGCCTGCAGCCAGGGGGCGAGGGACGGGCAAACTTCGGTCACGAAACGGGGAATCTCCCCGGGCACCTGTGGTGTTTCGCCGGACCAAGGTGCGTCGACGAAGACAAAGTTCGTGCCGTCATGGTCGACGCGTCGCTCCCGCCAGACGGTTTGCTCGCGAACGAGGATTTTGACGGGGAAAGCGTCGAGGAGTTCGTTGGCGAAAAAGACGCCGTTGAACGCGGGCAGTTCGTCCTCGTGCGCGACGTGGGTGAGGTGACCGGACCACGGGGCGAGCGTCTGTTGCTGGCGGAGGCGCAGACCGGGAAGGGGTTCGACGACGAGGACGCGCGGCAATGGTCCGTTCCAGGCCGCGAGGATGTCGGCGAGAAGCTGTCCGTCGTCGGCCCCTTGTTCGACGAGCGTGAAGTCGCCGGGGTTCCCCAGTTGTTCCCGCATTTCGAGGAATTGCGCGGCGAGAAGTTTTCCGAAGACCGGACCGACGCTCACGCTGGTGAAAAAGTCCCCGCGCTGCCCGGTGCGCGGCCGGTCCGACGCGTAATACCCTCCGAGCGGGTGGTAGAGTGCGACGGCCATGAATTCGTCGAAGCCGACGGGTCCGTGCCGCGCGATGCGGTCGCGGAGTTCGGCCGCGGGTCCGTCAGGGCCGGGTGATTTCCCGGACATAAACGTTGACGAATCCATCGGCTCCTTCCTCGACGCGGTCGATGCGGAAGGGGCGCGAGGAGTCGCGGCGGAAGGTCTGTCCTTGGGCCGGCGGCGTGGCGCCGGCGGGAAAGTCGGCGATGATCCGCACATTCCGCGGGGCCCGGCGTCCGCGGAGGATGGCGCGTCCGCCTCCCGTGCCGGCCACGCTGAACTCGCCGGAGAGGTAGACGGGGTCGGCGGGGGCGCCTTGACCCGCGAGGTTGCGTGCGGCGTTGGCATCGAGGAGCCGCCCGCGCGGCATGCGGCCCGCGTCATAGAGAGTCCAATTCCGCGCGCCGCTTTCCGGCGCAGGCGTGGCGGCCGGCGGCGTGGCCGCGGTAAAGGGTTCCAGCGCGGCGGTCGGAGCCGGTGTCGGCGCGGGAGCGTCGGCTCCGGCGGGTTCGGCCCGGGCGACGGGCACGTCTTCGCCGGCGGTGTCCACGGCCACGGCCCGGGCGACGGGCACGCCGTCGATCATTTCGGTGGTGCCCGGCGGCGGGACGGCGGGAACGGGCGCGGCCTCCGGATTGGCCGCCTCGGTTTTTTGCACGCGCATCAGCGCGGGCGCGGAGGAATCGTCCGCCAGGCCGGCGCGCTCGAGGTATCCGGCGTAGTATTCCTCGGCTTTCTCCACCGCGGCCTGGTTGAGGACGGGGAGGCCGGCCGAGATTTTGAGGGAGACCGGGGGTTCGAGGCTGAAGGTGCCGGTGTCGTCGGTCGAGGTGTAGCTGCCGTAGAGGAGCGGCACCGCGGTGAGGTTGAGGCGGCCGTCGGGCAGGCGGCGCGCATTGATCACGGCGGTGAGGTCGAGGGTTCGCGCCAGCGTGAGGTCGAGGCCGGTTTGCAGCATGCGTTCGAGGTTGCCCACGTTTTTCTCCTCGGCGGGGAAGATGATCTCGAGGAGCAGAGACGGATTGTCGGTCGAGCGGGCGAGGGCCACCACGCCGCTCGTGACAAAGTTGTTCGGCCCGAGACGGAAGACGCCCATGATATTGAAGGAGCCCGTGACATAAGGGACGCGGTCTTTGCTCTGGTAGTAATTGCGCAGGTAGTTGCGCAGGAGGAGGTCGCTGGCCGCGTCGAGTTGCGCGGGCGACTGGTCCCCGTAGCGCTCGAGGAGTTTATCCGCGTCGAGAAACCGGCCGCGCGGCGCGGCGGTCAGTTTGAAGCGTTTCGGCGGGTCGACCTTGCCGAGGGAACGCAGGACGCGGTAGCTGAAGGCGTTCTCGGGGTGGCCGAAAACATAGAAGCTGCCGATCCAGCAGGTCGCCGCGAAGAGGGCGAGGAGGATGATGAAGACGGTCCAGACGAAAAGGTTGTCGTCGCCGCCCGCGTGCCCGAGGGAGGTGCGTTTAGGCATGGGATCGGCAGTTCCGGCGCGCGGGCATTGAGTCGTGGTGTCGGCGCATGTAAGAAAGCCGAGTGTCTCTAAATCAGGCGGTGCGTCCAAGTCAAACGGGAGGCGATTTCCGTGGGTAAAATACGAGTGCTCTCCGACGAGGTGGCCAGCCAGGTGGCGGCCGGCGAGGTGGTGGAGCGTCCGGCCTCCGTGGTCAAAGAGTTGCTGGAAAACAGTCTCGATGCGGGCGCGGGCGCGCTGGAGGTCGAGGTGCGCGGTGCGGGCACGGGGTTGCTGCGGGTGACCGACGATGGGGCGGGGATGGACCGGGAGGACGCGCTCTTGGCGCTGGAACGGCACGCCACGAGCAAAATCGCCACAGCGGCGGATCTGGCCGATGTGCGGACCATGGGCTTCCGCGGCGAGGCGGTGCCGAGCATCGCGAGCGTGTCGGAATTGACCCTGCGGACGAGGCCGGCCGGGGCTGCCGCGGGCACGGAGGCGGTGGTCCGGGGCGGGAAACTGGTCGCGGTGCGCGAGGCGGGTTGCCCGCCGGGGACGACGGTCGAGGTGAAGTCGCTTTTCTTCAACGTGCCGGCGCGGCGGAAATTCCTGCGCAGCGCCGCGACCGAGACGGCGCACCTCGACCGGGCGGTGGAGACGGCGGCGCTGGCCAGGCCGGATGCTGCTTTCCACTACCTGCGCGACGGGCGGACCGTATTCCGCGCGGCCGCGGCCCCCGGTCCGGGGCCGCGCGTGGCCGATCTTTATGGCGCGGAGGAGGCCAAGGATCTTTTGGAGGTGCCGGAAACCGAGGTGCAAGGCGTGCGCGTGGCCGGCTTGGTTTCGCGCCCCGGGGTGACGAGGGCCGACCGTGCGCGGCAATTCATTTTCGTCAACGGACGTGCCGTGGAGAGCGTTTTTCTGTCATCCGGCCTGCGCGAAGCTTACCGCCAGATGCTCGAACCCGGTCGCCATCCCTCGGTCTACCTGCATCTCGCCATGGATCCGCGCGCGGTCGACTGCAATGTGCATCCGGCCAAGCGCGAGGTCCGCTTCCGCCAAGGTGCTGCCGTGCGGGAGGCGGTGCGGACGGCGGTCGAGGGGGCGTTGCGCGCTGCGCGCGCCGAGTGGATGCGACCGCTGCGGAGGCATGTGGCGGCGCGTTTGCAGTCGCCGGCACCTGTCCCGCCGCCGGTCCCGGAGGCAGTGCACCAACCGGAGTTGCCACGCCCCGTCCTTCCGGCTGCTGCTTCCCCGACCGCCACCGCCACGGAACCCCCGCTACCGCGCACGGACGCCGCGGTGGAGTTCCGTCTCGTCGGATCGTTGTCGCGCCGCTACCTGCTCCTCGAGGGTGCCGAGGGCCTTGTCCTCCTCGACCAGCGTGCGGCGCACCAGCGGGTGCTCTTCGAGAGGTTGCAGCGCGGGGTGGAGAAGGGCGCGGTGGCCGCCCAGCGCCTGCTCGTGCCGGAGGTTTTCGAACTTCCCCCGCGCGAGCACGAAACGGTGGCGGAGAATCTCGGGGTCCTCTCTTCGGCGGGTTTCGGCGTGGAAGTTTTCGGCGGCCGCTCGCTCAAGGTCGAGGCCCTGCCCGATTTTCTCGCCGGACGCGATCCCCGCCGGGTGATGGAGGACTTCGCGGCGGGCTGCCTGGCGGCCGGACGTCCGCGGGGGCCTGACGCTGCGGACGCGGTCCGCCGGGCGGTGGCGCGGCTGGCGGTCGGCGGCGAGGGGGCGCGCGACGAACGCGAGCAGCGGGCGCTGGTCGCGCAATTGCTGGCCTGCGAACTGCCCTACTGCGACCCCGACGGGCGTCCGGTCATGCTGCAGTTCTCCTGGCGGGAACTGGACCGGAAATTCGGGCGTGCCTGAGCCCGGGCGCGCCGCCTTGCGTGCGGGGGAGGCTCCCCGCTACAACTCGGTCATGCCCGATCTGCGCATCGAACCGGCCACCCTCGAGGATTTGCCCTTGCTCGCGGAGTTGCTGGCCGATTTGTTCTCGCACGAGCCGGATTTCCGTCCGGATTACGACAAACAGATGCGCGGTCTGCGCCTCATTCTCGAGCAACCCAACCGCGGAAGGATTTTCGTGTTGCGCGACAGCCTCCGCATCATCGGCATGATCAATTTGCTCTTCACCATCAGCACGGCGGAAGGCGGATTTGTCGTCGTGCTCGAGGATCTTGTCATTCATGCGGATCACCGTGGCCAGGGCCACGGAGCGCGGCTCCTGCGTCATGCCATCGACTTCGCGCAGAAGAAAAATTTCCTGCGCATCACGCTCTTGACGCACCGCGGCGACGGGAGCCTTGTCGAGTTCTACCGCAAGCACGGTTTCAAGCAGTCCGAAATGGTAACGATGCGCCTTCTTCTTGAGCCGGGGGGCAGCGGGGTCTCGTGAGTGCGGTGCCGCGGACGGCCTTCGTGCTCTGTGCGGGCTGGGGCGAGCGCCTGCAGCCGCTGACCAACCAGATCCCGAAGCCGCTGGTGCCCGTCTGCGGTGTGCCGCTGTGCGAGTTTGCCTTGGCGCGGATTGCCGCGGCGGGTGTCGAGCGGATCGTGATCAACACGCACCGTCTTCCGGGCGAGTTCGTCCGGTTGTTTCCCGAATACCCCGCTCCATCCCGCTATGCGGGGGTTCCGGTCTGTTTCCGCCACGAGGAAGTGCTGCTTGAAACGGCGGGCGGATTGAAAAACGTGGAAGACCTTTTGCTGCCCGGACCGGTGCTGGTGCACAACGGCGACATTCTGGCGGAGGTCGATCTTGCCGCGCTCTTCGCCGCGCACGCCGGGAGCGGTGCCTTGTGCACGCTTGCGCTGCGGTCCTCCGGGGACGAGCTCAGGGTGGCCTTTGATGCGGCACGCGGCTTGGTCACCGATTTTCGCGGTGAGTTGGGTGCCACGGATCCGCGTTTCCTCTACACCGGCGTGTGCGTGGTTGCGCCGGAATTGTTGCCGCGGATTCCCTCCGGCCAACCGGTTTCCTTCGTGCCGGTGTGGCTCGAGGTCCTCCGTTCCGGGGGAAAAATCGCCGGCGTGGTTCTCGACGACGGCATCTGGCGCGACATCGGGAACATCGCGGAATACCTCCGCGTGCATGCCGACTTGGCGGCGGGAACGGCGAAGGTCACCCCGCCCGCCGCGGCCCCTTCCGGCTGGCCGGTCTGGCGCCTGCCGGGCGCAGAGGTGGCGGCGGATGCCGCGATGGGGGGATGGAATTGGTGCGGACCGGACTCCCGTGTCGGGGCGGGTGCGCGTGTCACGAACTCGATCCTCTGGGCCGGCAGCCGCGTCGAACCGGGCGCGGTCGTCGAGGGGTCGGTCGTGCGCGAGGGCATGATCGCGGCCGGCGAAGTCAAAGACACGGTGGTATGAAGGAACTTTTTGCCTGGGTCGAATCCGTCCATCCCGCCGCGGCGGGCGGCCAGTGGGTGCCGGTCAACCACGGGGGATCCGACCGTCGGTTCTGGCGCGGTCGCGGCGCGGCGGCGGGTTTGATCGCCGTTTTCTACGGTCCGGAGAAAGCGGAGAACAGCCGTTACGCGCATTGCGCGGATTTCTTGCATCGTCAAGGAGTCCGCGTCCCCGCCGTGCTGGCCCACGACGCGGAGTGGCGCCGCTTGCTCATGGAGGATGCCGGGACGGAGGATCTCTGGTCGCATCGCGAGGAACCTTGGCCGGTGCGGCGCGAGCTTTACACCAAAGCGCTGCGCGAAGCGGCGCGGATGCACGCGCTCGATCTGCAGGGGGCTGCGGCGGAGCAGGTATTGCGCGAACCCTTTGATGCCGCGCTTTACCGCTGGGAGCAGGACTATTTTTTCGAGAACTTCCTCGGCGCGGAGTCGGCCGCCCGATGGCGCACCGCCGTTCCGATGGACGCGCAAGCGGAGGCACTGGCGGCGCTGCCCCGCGTCTTGGTCCACCGCGACCTGCAGTCGCAGAATATCATGGTGCATGACAGCGAAGTCACCTTGATCGATTTTCAGGGCATGCGCGCCGGATTAGCCGGATACGACGTAGCCTCTTTGCTTTACGATCCCTATGTACCCATGGGGCCGGAAGAGCGGGAGGAGTTGTCGGCCATCTATGCCGAACTGGCCGGGCGCACCGGGCGCGAGGCTTGGCAGAGGGAGCTTCATGCGGGCGCGCGGCAGAGACTGATGCAGGCGCTCGGGGCTTACGGATTTTTGGGAAAAGCCAAAGGCAAAACCGCGTTTCTGGCCCACATCCCGGTGGCCAGCGAGCGGCTGGCCGTGCTTTGCGAAGCCGATCCCGCGTGGCAACCTCTGGCCGGAGCGATCCGCGCCGCCGCGAAATGAAAAAAACCGCTGTTGTCATCGAAAACATCCATCCGCTCCTCGATTGCGGACGCTATGCGACCAAGCGTTTGGTCGGCGATCCGGTGCATGTCACCGCGGACATCTTCAAGGACGGGCACGATGTCATAGCCGCCACGGTCAAATGGCGGAGAGCTGGCGCGAAGAAATGGCACGAGTCGCCGATGAAGCCCGGCGACAACGACGTCTGGTCCGGGTCCTTCACGGTGAAGGAAACCGGCGATTGCGAATACACGGTCGAGGCATGGTTGGACACCTACGAAACATGGCGCGACGAGTTCCGCCGGAAATACGAAGGCGGACAGGAGGATCTGGGTTCGGAATCGCTGGAGGGTGTCCATCTTCTCGAGCAAGTCGTCTCGCGCGCCGACGGGAAAGATGCTGCCAGCCTGCGCGCGGCGGCGGGCGAACTGCGAGCTGCAGACCGCACGACCGCGCGAGCCATTGCGGCGCGGACCGATCTTGCCGCGATCATGGCCAAGTATCCCGATCGCGCGATCGGCAGCGAGTTCCGTCCCTGCGGCCTCATCATGGTCGAGCGCAAGGCGGCCCTCTTCGCCGCATGGTATGAATTTTTCCCGCGCTCGGCCGAAGGGCGCGGGGATCGCGGTTCGACCTTCCGCGATTGCCTCGGTCGCCTCGACGACGCCAAGGCGATGGGTTTCGATGTGGTTTATTTCCCGCCGATCCATCCCATCGGCACGACCAAGCGCAAGGGGCGCAACAACGCGCTCGCCTGCGAACCCGGGGACCCGGGCGTCCCCTATGCCATCGGCAACCGTCATCAGGGGTGCCCGCACGGCGGCGGACACCGCGACGTCGCGCCGGAGTTGGGGACGCTGGAGGATTTTGAATGGTTGGTCGCGGAGGCGAAGAAGCGAGGGTTGGAGATCGCGCTGGATTTCGCCCTCAACTGCTCGCCGGATCATCCTTACGTGCACGAGCATCCCGAGTGGTTCTTTCACCGTCCGGACGGCACGATCAAATACGCGGAGAACCCGCCGAAGAAATACGAGGATGTCTACCCGCTGGATTACCACAATCCGTCCTGGCGGGAGCTGTGGAACGAATTGCGCGATGTGATCCTGTGGTGGGCCGAGCGTGGCGTCCGCACCTTCCGGGTGGACAATCCCCACACCAAGCCGGTGGCTTTCTGGGAATGGCTCATTGCGGAAACACGGGCCAAGTTCCCCGACCTCGTTTTCTTGAGCGAAGCTTTCACCAAACCGAAGATGATGCGCGTGCTGGCCAAGGCCGGGTTCTCGCAGAGTTACACCTACTTCACCTGGCGGAACACGAAGGCGGAGCTGACCGAATACTTGTCCGAGGTCAGTGCGCCGTGGTCGGCGGATTATTTCCGTCCGAACTTCTTCACCAACACGCCGGATATTTTGCCCTTCTTCCTGCAGCAGGACGGCCCCGCACCGTTCATGATCCGCGCGGTGCTGGCGGCCACGCTCTCGCCGCTCTACGGGATCTACAGCGGCTTCGAGTTGGGCGAGAATGCCGCCTTGCCCGGACGCGAGGAGTATCTCGACAGCGAGAAATACCAGTTCAAGCAGCGCGACTGGAACGCGCCGGGCAAAATCAAGGCCCTGATCGCGCGGTTGAACGCCATCCGCCGTGCCAATCCGGCCCTCCAGCACCTGACCAACCTCCGTTTCCATGCGGCGGAGAACGACCAGATCCTGTTTTTCGCCAAAGCGACCGGCGGCAACCTCCTGCTGGTGGCGGTCAACCTCGACCCGCACAATCTGCAGACCGCCGCCGTGGAGTGGCCGCTCTGGGAATACGGGCTGGCCTGGGATGCGGACTACATCGTCGAGGATCTCCTGACCGGAGAACGCTGGACGTGGCACGGGGCGCGCAACTACGTGGAACTGGATCCGGCCGTGCGGGTCGCGCACGTCTTCCGCGTCGTCCGCGGGGGTCTTTGAGGCCGCGCCGGACGGGCAAATCCGGCGTTGCTTCCGCGGGGCGTTGGCCGTATGCAGGAGGGCCCGCCGCGGAGCGGGAACCACAGACATGGGCAAACTTTACAACAACATCGTGGAGACCGTCGGCCGCACGCCGTTGGTCAAATTGAACAAAGTGACCGCGGGCGCCGGCGCCTCCGTGGCCCTCAAGTGCGAATTTTTCAATCCGCTGGGCAGCGTGAAAGACCGCATCGGCATGGCCATGATCGAGGACGCCGAGAAAAAAGGCATCCTGAAAAAAGACACGGTCATCGTCGAACCGACCAGCGGCAACACGGGTATCGCTCTGGCCTTTGTCGCGGCTGCGAGAGGCTACAAATTGATCCTGACCATGCCCGAGACAATGAGCGTCGAACGCCGCACCTTGCTCGCCATGCTCGGGGCGGAGTTGGTTCTCACGCCCGGACCGGAGGGCATGAAAGGCGCGATCGCCAAGGCCGAGGAAATTCTCAAAGACACGCCGAACGGCTGGATGCCGCAGCAATTCAAAAATGCGGCCAATCCCGCTATCCACGCCAAGACCACGGCCGAAGAAGTTTGGGATGACACCGACGGCAAGGTCGACATCTTTGTTTCCGCGGTCGGCACCGGCGGCACCTGCACCGGCGTGGGTGAAGTGCTCAAGCAACGCAAACCCGGCGTGAAAATTGTCGCGGTCGAGCCGAAGGACTCGCCGGTCATTTCGCAGACCCGTGCCGGCGAGCCGGTCAAGCCCGGTCCGCACAAAATTCAGGGCACGGGCGCGGGGTTCGTTCCGGACAACCTCCATCTCGACGTGGTCGACGAAGTGTTGACCGTTTCGAACGACGATGCTTTCGCCATGGCGCGCCGTTTGGCCAAGGAGGAAGGTATCCTCGGCGGCATCAGTTCCGGCGCAAACGTGCAGGCGGCGCTCGAGTTGGCCCGTCGTCCCGAAAACAAGGGCAAGCTCATCGTCACCATCGCCTGTTCGACCGGTGAGCGCTATCTGAGCACCGCGCTGGCCGACGAAGCGCGCGCGGCCGTGGCCAACTGACAAAGCTGTGGACCAAGACCGCTCCTCCATTCTCCGTCCGGTTGTCGACCCGGCTTTGGAACTGACCGACAGCGACCTTTTCTGGCAGGCGCACTGGCGGAAGTTCCTCTGGGGCTTGGCCGGTCTGGTTTTGCTCATTTTGGCGGCGGGTTTCTGGAAATTCCGCGAAGCGCAGGTGCGGCACGCGTCCGAGGCGCTTTACAGCGCCGCGGCGGACGAGGCCGGGTGGCGCGAAGTGGTGGAGAAATTTCCCGGCACGGTTCCGGCGGGCAATGCGCGGTTGCAACTGGCTTCCGCTTTGCGGGCCGGCGGCGACACGGGCGCGGCCGCTGCCGAGTTGGACCGGTTGATTTCCACCCAGCCGGACTATCCGCTGGCCGGCACCGCGTGCCTCATGCTCGGGGAGTTGCGCCAGTTGCAGGGCGAACCCGAAGCGGCACTGGAGGCCTACCGCCGCGCTTCCTCCCTTTACCGCACCTCCTACGCGGCGCCGCTCGCTTTGCTGGCCGAGGCCAAATTGCTCGAGTCGCGCGGTTCCGCCGGCGAAGCCCGTGCGGTTCTCCAATCCATCGGTTCGCTCCATCCCGGCACGCCGGCGGCCATGATCGCGGAAGCCGAACTGGCGCGGCGCACCTCCGCGACTGCCCCCTGAGGTGGCATCTTTGATCCGTCCGGTGGCGCCCTGAATCATGGCGGTGGTCTGCGCCGGAGAAGTGCTGGTCGACCGTTGGCCGGATGGCACCGAGTTTCCGGGCGGCGCCCCCGCCAATGTGGCTTTCCATGCGTCCGGCCTGGGTGCGGAAACCTTTCTGATTTCGCGCACCGGCGACGATCCTGCGGGGCGGCGGTTGCGGGCGTGGTTGGGCGGGGCGGGCGTCGGGACGTCTTGTTGTCCGTCCGATCCGGCACGGCCTTCTGGAACGGTGTCGGTCGACCCGGTGTCCGACGGCGGCCCGCGTTATGACATTGCCGGACCGGCGGCGTGGGACTTTATCGCGGCCGACGAAGCGGCTCTGGATCTGGCGCGCGGTGCGCGGGTCCTTGTCATCGGCACCCTGGCGCAGCGCCATCCGGTTTCACGCGCCGCCATTCGCAACCTGGCCGCAGCCGCGGCGGAAGGCGGGGCGCGGGTGCTGGCGGACCTGAATCTGCGCCCGCCTTTCTACGATGAAGAAATCCTCCTCTGGACGCTGCGTCACTGCAGTGTCCTCAAGTTGAACCGGGACGAACTGGCCGGAATCTCGCGTCTGCTCGGCGCGGCGGGAGCCGAAGAGGATTTGTTCACCGGCCTGCTCCGCGAGTTCGCCATCCCGTGCGGCGTGCTGACGGCCGGGGCCGGTGGCGCGTGGATTCACGAGGACGGGGTGCTCACGCACCAGCCCGCAGTGCCGGTCGAAGCGGTCGATCCGGTGGGCGCGGGCGACGCGTTTTGCGCAGCGCTGGCGGCGGGTTTGGATCGCGGCGCGACCTTGCGCGAAGCGGCTCCGGAAGCGGCGTGCCTTGCTGCTCTGGTTGTCTCAGGCCGCGGGGCGACTCCGGCGCCGGACGCCTGAACGACTCCGCGCCGCCCGGCCCGGCGCGGCGAATTGATCCGCGGAGGGACAGAGGTCACGAAGTTCGCAACCCGGGCAATCGGGCTTGCGCGCCGGGCAACGGCGCCGGCCGTGCCAGATGAGGAGATGGCTCCAGAGGGTCCAGTCGTCCTGCGGGATGACTTTCACCAGATCTTTTTCTATTTTGACCGGATCGGCGTGTTTGGTCAGACCGAGGCGCTGGCTCAGGCGCGCGACGTGGGTGTCGACCACGATGCCGGCCTCGATGCCGTAGGCGTTGCCGAGCACGACGTTGGCGGTTTTGCGTCCGACGCCGGGGAGTTCGGTAAGCGTGGCGAGGTCGCGGGGGACTTCGCCTCCGTGATGCGCGACCAGAGCCTGCGCGGCCGCGATGAGGTTTTTCGCCTTGTTGCGGAAGAAGCCGGTGGAACGGATGAGATCTTCGACATCATCCTGCTTCGCGGCGGCAAGGGTTCCGGCGTCGGGGTATTTCTTGAAGAGCGCGGGCGTCACCATGTTGACGCGCACGTCGGTGCATTGCGCGGAGAGGATGGTGGCGACGAGGAGTTGGAAGGCTCCTTCGTGGTTCAATTCGCAGTGGGCGTCGGGGTAAGTGGCGCGGAGGATGCCCAGAAGCTCGCTGGCGCGGGCGTGGCGAGTGGCGGGTGACGGGTGACGGGACTTTTTGGTCACGAGGGGCCGAGGGCGTCGAGGCGTTCTCGGGCTTTGGGGGCGAACTCGCTGTCGGGGAACTTTTCGACGAGTTCTTTGTAGGCGCGGAGGACTTGGGCTTTTTGCTTTTGCGCTTTGTCCGGTTCGCTCGACTGCAGTTCGGCGACTTGGAGTTCGAGGAGTTGCCCGCCCTCCCACAATCCGGTGGCGGCGGCCTCGGGCACGCCCTCGTAGAACGCGGAGATCTTGATGAAGTAGTCGATGGCGGCGTCGCGCTCGTTTTTGTCTTTCTGGATGAAGCCGCCGAGGAGCATGGAATTGGCGCGGAGATCGGTCGGGGCGTTGGGGGCGCGGATGATCTGGGTGAGCAAGGCGATGGCTTCGTCGCTTTTGCCTTGCTCGCGAAGGGAGGCGGCGATTCCGTAGTTGGCTTCGAGCACTTTCGGCGACCACGGGTAAAGGGACTTCAATTTTTCGAAGAGGGCGCCGGCGCCCGCCACGTCTCCTTGCTCCTGCGCGACGCGGCCGAGTCCGAAGAGCGAAATCGCCTGGGCTTCCTGGATGGCAGGCGGGACTTGGGCGGGTTGCTGTCCGTCGGGATTCGGGTAATCAACGGCGATTTTTTCGAAGACGGCCTTGGCTTGGACCGCCTTCCCGTTCCCGAGCAGGGCGAGCCCGTAGAGGTCGAGGTCGGACGGCGCGTAGATGAGCGATGCATCGTAGGCTTGGCCCATCTCCCCGAGCGCGCGGGCCGGATCCTTTTCGTTGATGAAGGCGGCGCGGGCGAAGAGGACTTTGTTTTTCGCGCCCCCGGGCGCGGACGCGGCGAGGTCCTGAAAATACTTTTCCACGGCTGCATCGTCGAGGAGTCCGGCTGTCGCCTCGGCCTGCTTGGCCGCGAGGAGGGAACGGAGTCCGAGTCCGAGTTGCGGGCTGTCCGGGTAGGTGGCGGTCATTTTTTCCACCGCGGCGATGGCGGCGGTCATGGCGGCCTTCCATTGTTCCTGCTCCCCGGCGGTGAGTGCGCCGTAGCGCCCGAGTTTTTCCGCCGTGGCGCGGTGGAGGTCGGCGATCTTCAGCATGGCCTCGGGGGCCTTGGGTGCGGTGGCGTATTTTTCCGCGAAGGTCCGGTAGGCGGCGACCGCGGCTTCGATGTTGCCCCGGTTGGTTTCGGTCTGACCGATGCTGTCGTAGGCGAAGAAGACCTTGTCATCCTCGGGATACTTTTCGACGAAGGCGGTCATGAGGCGGACCACCTCGTCCGCGTTTTGCGCGGCGCCCGCGAGCTGGGCGCGCTGGAAGTAGGTGAAGGGCGCGGGCTGGCTTTGGGGGAATTTTTCGGCGATCTCGGCCATGGTGGCGACGCCCTCGTCGTTGCGTCCGAGCGCGAGCTTGGCCGCGGCGGCGGAATACATGGCGCCCGGGGTCAGCTGGGTCTGCGGGTATTTCTGCACGAAGGCGTCGATGAGCGGGAGAGATCCTTCGTTGTCGCCTTTCTGCTGGGTGCCGACGGCGATCCAAAACTCGGCTTCCTCGACTTGGGCGGCTTGGGGGAACTTGGTCACGATGTCCCGGTAGGCGGCGATGGCCTCGTCCCATTTGCCTTGTTCCTTGAACACGTTGCCGATGCCCAGTTGGGCCACGGCGCCGACCTCCGGCGGGGGATCGGTCGCGAGGAAGTCGCGGTAAGTTTTGAGCGCGCCTTCGAAATCGCCTTGCTGCGCGCGGGCGGTGGCTTCGTTGACCACGGACAAGCCGAGGAGCGGGCTCTCGGGATAAATTTCCGCCGCTTCCTTGAAATATTGCGCCGCTTTTTCCGGATTGCGGACATCCGGGTCGGGGTGGGTGAGGAAAAGGTTGCCCATGGCGACGGGCAGGTTGGCTGCGAGCGGGTCGCCTTTGTGCGCGCGCTGGAAGGCGTCGTAGCGCGCCACGGCGGGATCGGCCGCGTTTTGCACCGCGTAGGTCATGGCGAGGAAGTAGAGGTTGCGTTTTTTGTCCGCGTCGCCGGTCAGGAGCGGTTCGAGATGCGCGAGGACGATGCGGGACTCGTCGTATCGGCCGCCCTGGAAGTAGCTCTCGCCGATTTTCTGCAGCGCGGTGACGGTCTGGTCGGGGTTTGATTGCAGCTCGGCGAGTTTGCGGCGGTCGCGTTCCGCCCGGCGGTCGATACGTTTGAGTTCGGTGGTGTCGCGTGCGGCGAGGGCGGCGCGGCGCAGGGCCGGGATGCCGTCGATTTTTTCCTGCTGCAGTGCGACGATCTTGTCCTTGGGCAGGACATCGCGGAAGGCGGCACGGGCTTGTTCGAGGAGGACCGCTTTGCGGTCCTCCGGGGCGAAGGCGGCTTCGCTGAGGAGGATTTCGCCGAGCTGGAATTGCGCAGCGTTGACCAGGGCCAGATCGGTTTTCCGGGCGATGATCTCGCGGAGCAGTCCGGCGGCTTTGGCATAGAGCGCGAAAGCCGCTTCTTTGTCGGGTGTTTTCCCGGAGAGCATATTGCTGCCCTCGGTAGCGAAGATGAGGGCGAGCAGGTTCTGGCTGTCGAGGATGCCGGGACTGTCGGGGAAGCGCTTGAGGTTGGCCTCGAGAGCGGCCTTGGCCGCGGCGAAGTCGCCGGTCTGGAACGAGGCGATGGCGCTGCCGTAGGAGGCGGCCTCGACTTCGGTCGAGCGCGGGTATTTCCCGATGAAAGCCGCATACTTCTTCACGGCCTCCGTGTAGTTCGTCTTGCGCGCGGGGTCGTCCGGCTGGAGCGAGGCGGCGAGGCCGGAGAGGGCCTGGGGCTCGAGGAACGCGGCGAGTTCGGTCAGCTCCGCGCCCGCCGGCGGGCCGGAGAAAAATTTGCCGAGTGTCTCGAGGGCTTTCCGGTTGTCCCCGGTAAGGTAATGGGAGAGGGCGAGCTGGACCTGCGCAGTGGCGACGACCGGCGAGGTGGGATAATCGGCGAGGACTTTATCGTAAGCGGCGACGGCCGACGGGTAGTCGCCGGCGACATAGGCGTTGTTGGCCGCGTCGAGAGCTTGTTGCGGGCCGTCTTGGGCGGAGACCCGGACGACGAGGAGGAGGGACACCAGGAGCAGGGCTCGGGGAAGACTCATGCCTGACAGTTTAGTCGGTCAGGCCCGGGAGGGAAAGCCTCCGAGGTCGGGCGGCACGGCCGTGCGCCGGCGGGCCACGGCGAGGTTGAAGTCGTCGAGAATCGCGTAGAGGCAGGGGATGAGGACGAGCGTGATGAGCGTGGCGAAGGTCAGGCCCCAAACGATGGCCTGTGCCATAGGGGCGAGGAATTGCTCTTGGCCTTTGCTGAAGAAGGCGAGGTTGAACAGTCCGACCACGGTGGTGGCGGTGGTGAGAAGGATCGGACGGAAGCGCGTGCGCCCGCTTTCGAGGATGGAATGCCAGCGCACGCGGGGGAGGGAGACGTCGCGACCCCGACGGAAATTGTTGATGAAGTCGACGAAGACGATCGAGTTGTTCACCACGATGCCAGCCAGGGCGATGGTGCCCATCACCGACATCAGGCCCATCGGTTCGCCCATGAAGAGAAGTCCGAGAATGACACCGACGATACCGAAGGGCACGACGGTCATGATGACGAAAGGTTGGAGGAACGAATTGGTGATCGTGGCGATGAGGGCGTAGATGAGGAAAATGGCGACAAGGCCGGCAAACTTCATGGCCTCGAGACTGCGCTCGGTGTCCTCGTTTTCGCCGGTCAGGCCGATCTGCAGGGCGGGGTGGGCGGCGAGGACCTCGGGCAGCCACGTTTTGATTTCCTCGTTGACCAGGCCCGAAGTGGTGACGCGCGGATCGATGTCGGACGACACCGTGATGACGCGCTCCTGGTCGAGGCGTTTGACCCGCGGGATGCCGCTGACGCGCTCCAGTGTGGCGATGGTGTCGAGATCGACCATGCCCTGCGGGCCCTTGATCATGAGGTTGCCGACGATGCCGGGGTCTTGGCTGTAGCGTTCGTCCATTTTCACGCGGACGATGACTTCGTCGTTGCCCCAGCGCAGGCGCGAGGCCTCGAGCCCGCGGAAGGCGCCGAGCAGATCGCGTCCGACCTGCGCCGCATCCAGTCCCGCGCGGGCGGCGCGGTCCTCGTCGAGACGCACGCGGAACTCGGTTTTGCCTTTGGGCAGGTCGCTGCCCACGTTGACCAGTCCGGGGACCCCGCCGAGTTTCCGCTGGATCTCCGCCGCGGCCGACCTGAGTTCCCCGAAATCGGCGCCGCGGATCTCGATGTTGACGGCGCGCCCGACCGGGGGTCCGCCTTCTTCTTTTTTCGCCGTGCCGGTGATGACTTCGGGGAAGGTGTTGACGACATTGCGCAGGTCGCGCTCGATGGCCGAGGGTTTGCGTGCGGCGGGATTTTGTTCGTCGACGTCGACGATGAGCATGGCGAGGTTGCTGCCGTATTCGAGGAACTGGTCGGTCGGGTCGAACATGGCGCCGATGCGCGTGGTCACGGCGACGAGGTCCGTGGTGGGCAGGGTGTCGACCACGGAGCGCTCGACGCGCGCGGCCACATCGGCGGTCTGGTCGAGGGTGTAATCGGCGGGAAGCTCGAGCTTGATGTTGATCGTGTCGGCGAAGTCGGTGGCGAACAGGCGGAAGGGCACAACGCCGGCGGCAACGAGCGCGCCGACAAAGACAAGCGCGGCGAGAAAAGCGCCGACCATGGCGTAGCGGATGCGCAGGGCGAGATTAAGGAGGTGGGTGTAGACCTCGACGGCGCGGTTAACCGCGCGGTCGATCGCCTCGCGGAGTTCTTCGTAGGACAGTCCGAGTTCGTGACGCAGTCGTCGCCACCCGCGCGGCGGATGGAGGGCGGCGGCCGCGCGGCGCGCGGCGGCGGAGCGCAGGGGGCGCATGAAATCGGCGAGGTGCGAGGGCAGGACGAGGAAGGCTTGGGCCAGCGAGAAGACGAGGGTCGAAATGACCACGACGGGGACAACGGCGAGGAATTTGCCGATGATGCCCTCGCCCCAGATGAGGGGGAGAAAGGCAGCCACGGTGGTGCTGACGCTGCCGAAGACGGGCCACATGACCTCGTGGGCGCCGCGCACGGCGGCGTTGACCGCGCTTTCGCCGTTGCTGTAGAGGCGGAAGACGTTTTCGCCGGTGACAATGGCGTCGTCGACCACCATGCCAAGCGCCATGATCATGCCGAAAAGCGAGAGCATGTTGATGGTGAAGCCGCCGATGTAGAGGACGATGAACGTGCCGGCGAAGGAGAACGGGATGCCGAAGGCGACGAGGAGAGCGAGGCGCCAATCGAGGAAAAGAAGGAGCAGAACGGTGACCAGGACGAGCGACTGGATGCCGTTTTTCATCACGGTCTCGATGCGCGTGTTGATGTATTTGGTCGTGTCGCCGACGACCTGCGTCTCGATCTCCGGCGGGAGGAGGGCGGCCTCGGCGGCGAAGACGCGGCGCGCTTCGCGCACGGATTCGATCACGTCGGTGCCTTTCTTTTTGACCAGGGTGTAGGTCACGGCGGGGCGCAGGTTGGTGCGTCCGTAGGTCTGCGCTTTCTCCGTCGTTTCCTTGACCGTGGCGATGTCGCGGATTTTCACCGTGCGGCCGTCGGGGCGTTTGACCACGGGAAGGTCTTCGAGTTGCGCGGCCTCGGTGATTTCGCCGAGGAGGCGGACGATGCGCTGTCCGCCCGCGGCATCGAGGCGTCCGCCGACCACGTTGACGTTCTTGGCCGCGACCGCATCGGCCACTTCGCGGAAAGACAAGCCGGCAAGTCGCAGACGGTAGGGATCGACCTCGACCCAGACTTCGCGTCGTTCGAGGCCGTCGACGAGAACTTTGGAGACGCCGGGGACGAGTTTGAGGCGGCGCTCGATCTCGTCGAGGACGGGGCGGATTTTCCGGAGGTCGAACCCGGGCGGATACGATACGGTGAAGGTGACGAGGGGGAAGGGGATGTCGAATTCCTCGACAACGGGCGGTTCGGCCGAGGCGGGAAGGTCGGCTTTGGCTTTGTCGACGGCTTGGCGGACATCGTTGAGGACGGGTTGGATGTCCTCGATCGAGGGGTCGACTTCGATGAAGATGTTGGAAAAGTTGTCCTGCGAGATGGAGCGGATTTCGGCGAGGTAGTTGACGTTGCCCAATTCCTCCTCGATGGGGACGGTGATGGTGCGCTCGATGTCCTCGGGTGCGCCGGTCTCCGGGTCGAGGGTGGTGATCTGGATGAAGTTGGTGCTGACGTCGGGAAAAAGATCCCGCTGCAATTGCGTGCCAGCCGCGTAGTAGCCGGCGAAAATGATGACCAACGTGAAGATGTTGACCGCGACGCGGTTTTTGACGCTCCACGAGGAAAGACCCATGGCCGGAGACTCTAGGCGTGGAGCACCGGCTCCGCAACGCGGGGCTCGGGCTTCCCTCCCGCCGCGCCGGTGTCTATATTCCCCGCCCCATGAGTGACTTGTCCCGCCGGCTGGAAGAGGGCGCGCAAAGCGGAGCCCTGCTCGTGTCGTCCCTGGAAAACATCCGGGCGCTGCTGGCCGGACACCCACAGGAGGTGGAGAAGGCGAGTATCGCCGAGTTGGCGGAGTCGGGCGACTGGGCCGAGTTGAACAACCGGTTTTTCCGCACCCTGGCCTTCGGCACCGGCGGGTTGCGCGGCAAAACGATCGGAGCCGTGGTGACTGTCGCGGAGCGGGGCACACCGCAGGCTCTCGGCCGTCCGGAGTTCCCCTGCACGGGAACCAACGCGATGAACAGCTTCAATATCAGCCGGGCGACGCAGGGGCTGGTGGCTTATGTCAAAGAATGGGCCGCCCGCGAAAAGCTTCCGCACCGCCCGCGCATTTGCATCAGCTATGACACGCGGTTTTTTTCCCGCGAGTTTGCGGACTTGGCGGCGAAGGTGATCACCGGGTTGGGGTGCGACGCGCTGGTTTTCGCCGAGCCGCGCCCGACCCCGGAATTGAGTTTCGCCGTGCGGCAGACGGGGTCCGCGGCCGGCATCAATATCACGGCCAGCCACAACCCGCCGGCTTACAACGGCTACAAAGTTTATTTCGAGGACGGCGGCCAGGTTGTCGAACCGCATGCCTCGGCCATCATTGCCAAGGTCGATGCGGTGACGAGTGCGCATTTCGAACCGCTGCCGTCCGGCGAGCAGGGCCTGCGCCGGACCCTCGGTGCGGAAATGGACGAGGCTTACCTCGACCGTCTTGAGCGTATGGTGCTCGACCCCGGACTTGTCGCGCGCGAGCGCGGGCTGAAAATTGTCTACTCCCCGCTGCACGGCGTGGGTGCTTCCATCGTGATGCCTTTGCTCGGGCGGCTGGGCTTCGACGCGACGGCTGTGCCCGAGCAGCTCGTGCCGGACAGCAGGTTCCCCACGGTCAAGTCACCGAACCCGGAATACGCGGAAGCCCTGACCATGGCCGTCGCGCTGGCCGACAAGATCGGCGCGGATTTGGTCATGGCCACCGATCCCGACGACGACCGCATGGGTGTGGCTGCGCGCAACCGCGCGGGGCGGATGGAGCTCCTGACCGGCAACCAGATCGGCTCGATGCTCGCTTACTACCGGGCGTCGCGGATGTTCGAGCTGGGGATCCTCGACGATTCGAACAAGTCGCGCGGGGTCATCATCAAGACTTATGTCACAACGGACCTGCAGAAAGCGGTGGCGGAGCATTTCGGGTTGCGCTGCGTGGAAACGCTGACGGGTTTCAAATACAACGCGGCCAAGCTGCGCAAATACGAGGAGGGTATTCCCGCGGAGCTTCGTGCGGATTACCCGCATTTGCCGGAGGACGAAACGCTGCGGCTGCGGCTGGCCCATTCCTCGCTCATGGTCATGGGGGGCGAGGAAAGCTACGGCTACACCTTGTCGGACTTCGCCCGCGACAAAGATGCCAACGCGGCGGTGGCCGGTTTCGCCGAGGTGGTGGCCTACGCGCGCTCGAAGGGGATGACCGCGGTGGAGTATCTCGATGATATTTTCGCCACGCTCGGTGTTTACCTCGAACGCGGCGAGTCGCTTGTCTTCGAAGGCGCGGAGGGTGCCGCGCAAATTGCCAAGCTGGCGGCGTCCTATGCCGGGAATCCGCCTTCCGCGATGGATGGTGTCCGGGTGGCTAAGGTGGAAAATTTCGCCGTCGATGTCATCCACGACGTGGAAGGCGACCGCATCCCGGCCGAGGGCATGATCATTTTCACGCTGGCCGACGGCCGTCGTTGTGCCGTGCGTCCGAGCGGCACCGAGCCGAAGATCAAATATTACATCTTCGGGGTGGAAAAGCCGCCCGGGCGGAAGATGACCGCGGACGAGGTGGCGGCGGCCCGGGTGCGGGTGCAAGATTCGATCGACCGTCTCTGGGACTGGTTGCACGCCGACGCGTTGCGCCGCGGGTCGGCTTGAGGCAGTTTGTCCGCTTGCCATGAAAAGCTTCCTGCAATTTCTCCTTTTTGTCCTGGTCATCACTCTGGCCCTGGCCGGGCTCTACGCGTGGAAAAGCGGACAGTTCGACCGCGCGGCGGGGCCGGAGCCGGTGCGTGAGTCGAGCGCGTTGCCGGACGTCAAGCCGGCCATTGGTCGCGGATCGGTTCCGGGGTTGGCGGCCTTGGACGAGGAATTCACGCGGGTGGCCGAAGCGGTGATTCCGTCGGTGGTCAGCATCACTTCGCGCCGCGGCGCCACGGTCGACCCGCGCGAGGAGTTGTTGCGCCAGTTTTTCGGCCTGCCGCCTTCGGCGCGTCCGGAGTCGGTTCCGCAGGGTTCCGGGGCCATTGTTTCCAAGGAAGGTCACGTGGTGACCAATGTGCATGTCATCGAAGGCGCGGAGGAGATCCTGGTGAGCCTGGGTGACGGACGCCGCTTGCCGGCCGAGTTGCTCGGCGCCGACACGTCCTCCGACCTCGCCATCCTGAAGATCGAGGCCGAGGGGTTGCGGCCGCTGGGTTTCGCCGATTCCGACACGGTGCGCGTCGGCCAGCTCGTCTTCGCGGTGGGCAATCCCTTCGGTCTGCAGGAAACGATCACGCAGGGGATCATCAGTGCGCGCGAGCGCTTGTTCTCCAGCGAGGTGGCCAACGATTTTTTCCAGACCGATGCGGCCATCAACCCCGGAAACTCGGGCGGTCCGCTCATCAACATCCGCGGGGAGATCGTCGGCATCAACAACTTCATTTTTTCCCAATCCGGCGGCAGCCAGGGCATCGGTTTTTCCATCCCTGCGAACACCGTGCGCCGCGTGCTCGACCAGATCCTCGAACATGGGCGCGTCCTGCGTCCGCAGCTCGGCGTCGTCCTCGAGCCCCTCGATCCGGGGACGGCTACCCGGCTCGGCCTGCCGGACACGCGGGGCGCCCTCATCGGCGGCGTGCAGGCCGAATCGCCGGCGGCCAAGGCCGGGCTGCAACCCGGCGATGTCATAAGGAAATTCGACGGCCGCGAAGTGCGTGATTTCAACGATCTGCGCAAACGCGTGGCCGCGGCGAAAATCGACAGCACGGTGAAGACCGAGGTGTTGCGCAACGGCCAGCAGCTCGACCTTTCGGTCACCATCCGCGAGGCGCCGCAGCGCGCTCGCATGGCAGCCTTGCCCGCCCCGCCGCCTGCGGGCGTCGTGCCGCAACCGTTGCCGCCGTCCGCTCCCAGCCCCGCTCCCGCCGGGACCGCGGGCGCTCTCACCGGAGTGGAGGTGACCGGCCTGACCCCGGACCTGGTGGCGCGTTACCGCCTGCCGGAAAACATCGCCGGCGTCCTTGTGAGCGAGGTGGCCCCCGCTTCTCCGGCCCGGGGGCGGTTGCGTCCGGGCGATGTCATCGAACAGATCAACGACACGCCGGTGGCCACGCCCGGCGAGTTTGCGGCGGCGGCCGGTGCGCTGGCCCCCGACGAGGCGGCCATGCTTCTGCTCGCCCGCGGGCGGGTCCGATCCTTCGAGGTGATCACGCCTTGAGGCGGCGGGCCGACGGCCGTTGACTTGTCCGCCCCCGCCTCGGCATGCTGACTGCCTGATGAAATCTCCGGTCGGAAAAACGTTTTTGGTGGCCGCGACCATCCTCGGTCTTGCGGCTTTGGCCCAACTGGTGGCCGTGCTGGTTTATTTCGGTCCCGGCCTCAAGGCGACAACGGTGGCCGCTTCCGCTCCGGCCCCCGCCGACGAAGCACCGTCCGCCCCGGCCGAGCCGGCTCCCGAAAGCCCTCCGCCGGCCGCCGCCGAGGACGACGCTCAGGTCGCGGCGCGCGTGGCGGAATTGCTGGCCGAAGCGGAGAAACTCGGGGGCGGAACCTCCCCCGGCGACGCTTTGGTTCCGCTCGAGGAAGCCCAGATGCTGCAGCCGCGCAATGCCGAGGTTCTGTCGCGCCTGGCCGGGCTGCACGAGCGCCTGGGGCAGACCGAATTGGCCGAGGCAGCGTGGCAGGACCTCATTTCCCTCGGGCCGGACGCGGGGCGTTTCCTCGAGGTGGCGGAAATCCGGCTGCGCCTGCTCAAGCCGGAGGCTGCGCCGGCCGAAACGGCCGCTGCTGAAGCCCTTGAATTGCGCGACCAAGTCGGCCTGCAACCGGGATCTTTGCTTGGGGTGGTCGACTTGAAGCTGAACGACAACAACGAAGGCGGCGCCGAGACCAAGGATTTGCGTCTGGCGGTCAAAGCCCGTCCGGGCGAGACGGTCGACGGCCGCGACGTGCGCATCAACGTGACTTTCTACGAAATGCTCAATGGCGAAATCGTCCCGACCATGAGCCGCGTGCAGTCGATGTGGTTCACCACCCCGGTCGATTGGAAAGACGAGGGCATTGAAATTCTCGAGGTCAAATACGAGGTCCCGCGTCTCGGACCCGACGGTGGTCCGGCCCCGGAATACTACGGCTACGTGGTGAACATTTACCATCGCGGCCAGTTGCAGGAAACGCGCGCCGAACCGGTCGATCTGCAGGAATTGTTCCCGCCGCCCTTGAGCGAATTGCCGGCCGCAGACGCGTCCCTCCCCGCCGGCGAGGTTCCATGAAGATCCTGCTGGTCGACGACGAGGAGCATGTCCTCGACGCCTGGCGCGCTTTGCTTGACGGGTTCGAGGTGCGCACCGCTTCGACCGGCGGCGACGCGCTCAAGGCGGCCCGTGCCTGGGGCGGACCCGATGTGCTGGTGACCGATGTGGTCATGGAACCGATGGACGGCTTCCGTCTCCGCGACATGCTGGCGGCCGAGTTCCCGCGCATGCGGACGGTTTTTCTCAGCGGCTACGACCTTTCCGGCCACGCCGACCGGATCGCGGGCGCCCCGGTGCTGGCCAAGCCGGTGACACGAGAGCAACTGGTTGCTGTGCTCGCTGCCCCGCCGGGGCTCGCCCCGGGGATGAACCTGGGCGCGTATTACCTGCAGGAGCCGGCCGGGGAGGGGGCGGAAACGCTGGATTTCCTGGCCTGGCAGGCCTCGATGTCCCGCCATGTCCTCCTCCACGCGCTTTCGGCAGAAGCCGCCAAGGAGCCGGCCGCGGTCGAAAAATTCCTCGCCGATGCCCGGGCCAAGGCCGCGGTGACCCATCCTTACCTCCTCGCCGTGCACGAAGCGGGGGAGGCGGACGGCCATTATTTTTACAGTTCGGATTTTGTCCCCGGTTACACCCTGGCGGCTTACGCCGCGGCCGGTCACCAACTTGACGACCGGGTTTTGCTCGCGGCCATGCGCACCGCGGCCGAGGTGTCCGGGCACTTCGGGCAGCAGGGTCTCGGGCGCCGCCGGTTGGAGCCCGGTGACGTGCTGCTCGATGGCTCGTTGCGCCCGCGTCTGGCCAATCTCGCGCAGTCGGGGGCGGTCACCCCGCCGGACGAGGGTTCGGAGGTACGCGCTTTCGCCGCGGTGATCGGGCAGCTCGCCGCCCCGGGTGGCGCGGTGGCGGGTGCGGCGGCGACCTTGCAGGAGGCGGAACGGCCGGACTGGGCGCTGGTCCTGCAAACGGCGAACGCAGCGCAGCCGGTGTCCGCACCCAAAGACGCCGGCCGCCTCGGCGCGCGCGCCGCGAAATCCAAGGAACTCGTCGAGCAATCCAAGCGGCAGCAGAAAAAGCGTCTCTTGATCACCGCCGCCTTGTCCATGCTCGTCCTGCTGGTCGGGGTGCTGGCGTTGTTGCGTTTCTTCGCCGGCGGCACGCGCACGGTGGTGACGAGCATGATTGAAATTCCCGCCGGCGAATTTGTCTACCAGGACGGGGAGCGTGTCACATTGCCCGCCTTTTGGATCGACGAGCACGAGGTGACCATCGCGGACTACAAAGAGTTCCTCGATTTCCTCGAGGCGAATCCCGACCAGGCGAAAAATTTCGCGCACCCCGACATGCCCGAGGGCAAATCGCACGTGCCGCTCGATTGGGCCGACAACAATGCTTTGACCCCGCCGATGCCCGGATACTACACGCGCGCGGTGCGCTGGAAGCAATTCAAGGACGCCCCACTCGAGGTCGACTCCCCGGTCTTCAATGTCGACTGGTTCGACGCCTATGCTTACGCCAAGTGGAAAGGCCGCCGTCTTCCGACCGAGCAGGAGTGGGAAAAAGCCGCGCGCGGCACCGATGCCCGCAAATTCCCCTGGGGCAACGAAGAGGATCCGACGCGGGCCGGCACGGGCCACGATTACGACCCCGACCCGAAGAAAGGCGGGGATCTCGACGGCTACAAGCGCTGGTCGCCGGTCAACCAGCCGGCCGGCGACGTCAGTCCCTACGGGGTGCGGGGGTTGGGCGGCAATGTTTCGGAATGGACGGCCACCTTCGCCCCCCACGAGGAGGGGATGGGTGGCGAGGTGCCGGTCGTGCGCGGCGGCAACTGGGGCAACCCCGAACACCACGTCACGCGCCGGCGGGCTATACTGGACCCTTTGCAACAGCAGGATACACTGGGGTTTCGCACCGTGTCTGACACGCCCCCGCAATGAGCCTCCGATTTTCATCCCGATTCACCCTGGTCGCGGGTTTGTTGCTGCTGGCCGGCGCGGCCGAGCAGGCGGCGGCGCAGGTCCGTGTGGACATCAGTTTCAAGCGGAAACTCTATGTCATGTATGAGCCGCTCATCGCCGCGGTCACCGTGCACAACCTGAGCGGGCGCCAACTCCTGCTCGACAACACGCCGGACCACCGCTGGCTGAGTTTCAACATCGAGACGGCCGACGGCCGGATCATTCCTCCCGTCGACCCCGACTACTCTTTCCCGCCCGCGGCGGTCGAGGCCGGCGAGAAATTGCCCGCCGCTTTCAACCTCACACCCTTGTTTCCCCTGCAGGAGTTCGGCCTCTACCGCGTCCGGGCTTCCGTCTATGTCGCCGAATTCGGAAGGTTCTTCAGCTCGCCGCCGCTGGCCGTGGAGATCACCGAGGGCCGGCCCATCTGGCAGGAGGTCGTCGGTGTCCCCGGCGGCGACGGACGGCCCGAATTGCGCACCATCACCCTGCTTTCGCACAAATTGTCGCGCAGCACGCGCCTTTACGCGCGCATCGAGGACCGCGAGAACGGGCGCATTTACGCCACGCACCAGCTGGGGCCTTTTCTCACCTTCGGTCGTCCGGATGTCATCCTCGACGCGCGCAACGAGATCCACATCCTGCAGAACAACGCCCCCAAGCAGTTCCTTTACACGCACCTCGATCTGGACGGGAAAGTGATCGACCGCCAGTTTTACGTCGAGGCGGGGACCCGGCCGCGGCTGATCAAGCAATCCGGCGGCACGGTGGTGGTCTCCGGCGGCCGGCCTTACATCCCGGGCGAGGAAGAAAAGGCGCAGATGGAGGCCGACAAGATCGGTGATCGCCCCGTGCCGCTGCCCGGTTCTTGAGGCCGAAAAGCCTTGCGCGGTCTCCGGCGGGCCGTTAGCTTCCCCGCCCCTCAAAGAAAACTTTTCATGCCTGCGACCAAGAAAAAACCCAAGGCCAAGCCGGCGCCCAAGCCGGCGGCCAAGAAGAAACCGGCGGCCAAAAAACCTCCCGCGGCGAAGAAACCCGCCGCGAAAAAGCCGTCCACGGTGCCGGCCAAACGGCCCGACCGCGCGAGCAAGGCCCCATTGGTCGGCACGCGCGACATGCTCGCTTTCGGCCAACCCGTGGACAAAAGCCGCCGTCTCAATCCATGGCTCAAGAAGCAGCAACTTCGTCTGCTCGCCCTCAAAGACACCCTGCTCGATTCCATGACCGGGGTAGCCCGCGACAACCTGCGCACCGGCCATGATGCCCACGAGGTCTCGGCCCACGGGTTGCACCAAGCCGATGCGGGCAGCGACGCCTACGACCGTGATTTCGCCCTCAATCTCCTCTCGCAGGAGCAGGATGCGCTTTTCGAGATCGACGAGGCCCTCAAGCGCGTGGCCAAAGGCACCTACGGGACCTGCGAGATGAGCGGCAAGCCGATCCCCAAAGCTCGCCTCGAGGCGCGCCCGTTCGCGCGCTTCACCGTCGAGTGTCAAAACGAGATCGAGAAGAAAAACCGTTTCAGCCGTATTCGCCAACCCGTCGGGCGCCTCTTCGATTCCCTGGACGAGGAGTCCGGCGAGGACTCCGACGAAGAAACCTCGGCCGACAGCAAGGAATAAAGACATGCCACAGGAAACCATCACCCTCGAATGCACGGAGGCCGCGGCCGAAGGAAAGCCGGTCTCCCGCTACATGAGCACCCGCAACAAGAAGAGCCCGCGCACGCCCGGGCGCCTGGAGAAAAAGAAATACAATCCGCATCTGCGGCGCCACACGCTGCACCGGGAGACCAAGTAACACGCCATGCAACCCAAGACACCCAAACGCCGCGCCGCCATGCGCCGCGCCAACCGCCCGATGCCGCGCCGCCGCATCGACCTTGCGGTCGACGCCATCGACTACAAGAACCCCGAATTGCTCAAGCGCTTCGTCACCGAAAGCGGGAAAATCATCCCGCGCCGGTTGACCGGCGTGCCGGCCCACCTGCACCGCCGCATCACCCGCGCCATCAAGCGCGCCCGGGCCGTTTTGCTTTTGCGCTAGGCTCCGCGGGTTGTTCCTTTTCCGCGGGCGCGCGGTCGCGGTCCGCCCCCTTGGGCAGGACGCGCGGTCGCCACTTCGGCTCGGAGAGTTTCCCGTCCGAAATATACTCGAAGAGTTTGCTCACCGGGTAGAGCAGCAGTCCCGGCACGCCTTGCGCGTTGACCCGCACGGTGAAATCCATGCGGTCCTCGACAAAGAAGAGGTTGCCTTTGCCGATCATGCTGAAGCCCTGGCCCTCGACGTCGAGGTTGTCGGTGCGGATCACGCCGTCGGTCACCCGGAAATCGCAGGTCGCTTTGCGCGATGTCTGGTAACCGGTGCCGGGAATGACCGCGTCGAGGAGGACGGAGAGCGGACCGAGCACCGGAATGGCGAAAACATTGCCGTTGGCCACGAGCAAACTCCCCCGGCCGCGCATGAGTTTGGGCCGGCCGGGCACGAAGGTGAAATCGTAGTCGGCATCGAGAACACCCTTCGAATCCTTGTAGTCGAAATAAAGCCGCGTCACCGTTTCGAAGTCCACATTGTCCAGCGCGACACTCATCTGCTGCCGCGCGTCGGCTTCGCCGGTGGTGATGTTGGCGGTGAGGCGCATGCTGCCGCCGAACAGGCGGGCCGCGGGAACGTCGACCGCGATGCGGCGCCCGGCGAACTGCAGCGTGCCGCGGGTCTCGCCGAAATTCAGCGTGCGGTCGAGCAGGTCGTAGTCCAGACCCCGCGGCGCGGTGAAAGCGGCGGTCAAACGGGTCAGTTCGGGATTCTTCAGCCCGATCACGCCGTCGACCGTGACGGTGGGCGGGGCTTTGAAGCGGTAGGGTTGCGTCTCGCGCGCCACCTTCGGGTCGGCCCATTGCAGGACATTGAACGGATTCATCGTGCTGCGGATGCCGGCCAGCCGCACCTGGTTTTGTCCGAAGTCATAGACAAAGCTCCCGCTGCCCTCGCCCTCCGGCCGCGTGACCTGCAAGTTGGTGAAAAGGAGCGCGAGGTTCTCGAACGCCACATCGGCCGTGGCCCCGTCCAGCGGGGAACCGTGGATCGACGTCCGCCCGAGTTTGAGGCGTCCGCGTGCTGACAACGAGGCCGCGTCCAGCGAGGGACCCGTCGCTTCAAACCGGATTTCCGGCGGGTCGGTGAAGGCCAGTTCCATTTTGCCCACATCCTCGCGTGCCTTGTCGGGCAAGAGCGGCAGCAGTTGCAGGGGATCGGTGCGGCTGAGGACACGGATTTTGACCTCGTCCGTCCGCATCATGAAGTCCGCCCGGATCTCGCCCGTGGCCGGCTTGAGCAGGATGTCGTTCGCGTAGAGCTCCCCGTCGCGCCACGCGAACCCGCAGGACAAGCCGCGCAAGTCCGCGCCCCGGAAGGACAGGGCCCGGGCGTCCAACGTTCCGATGATCCGCATCCGGGGTTGGCGGTCCGGCTCGATCTCGAGCGAGGCTTGCACGGCGGGTGGAGCGCCGAAGCTCAGGGAACGCCACGGACCCTCCGGACGCAGTTCCGCGAGCCACGGGGCCGGGTCGAGGGTCGATTCCACCTCCGCCTGCGCGGCGCCGCTCGTCAGGTTCCACGTCCCCGAGACATCGAGTTGCCCGCCCTTGGCATCGCGCGCGGTGAACTGCGCGACTTCCAGTCCGTGCTCTCCGTAGGACGCCCGCACGCGGATGTCGCGCAAGCCGGCGCGTCCGTAAGACGCCCGCGGCGCCTCCAGGGAGATGCGCGGCAGGCGCAGGGCGGCGGCGTTGCCGGACTGGGCGGCGAATTCCACTTCCAGGCGCGGCGGGGTCTGGCCGAAGTCGAGCGATTCGAGCACCTCGAGGGCACGGCTCACTTCGGGCGGCACGAGACCGGCGGGTGCTGCCGGGACGGCGTCCCGGGCCAAGGCGATCTGGCCCGTCGCGGTGACATCGATGCCCTGCAGGTTGAAGCGGGCCAGCGGCACACTGACCACGCCGTCGGCCAGCATCAAGCGGGCCCGCGCCCTGGTCAGCCGCAGCGTGCGCGTCACCCCCTCGGCCGAGACAACCGGCAGGAAGAGTTGGGCGCCGCGCAGGTCGAGCGAGGTCAACTCGACCCGTCCCCGGAGCAACTCGCGCCAATTGAGCGCGATGGCCGCGCGGTCCACCGCCACGTCCGGCGCATCCGGCAGGCGCTCGGCGCGCAACTCCACGCGGTCGAGCACCAAGCCCTGGAGGAAACTCAAGCGCATCCGCGTGAAATCGATGTCGAGGCCTTCGCGGCGCGCGGCCTCGACCAAAGGCGCGTGCAGCGCACGCGGCAAACCGGCGAAATGCAACCAGAGGAGGGCGCCCGGCACGACGACGAAAACGACCAGTTGCAGGAGACGGACCACCGTCTTCAGCGAATGATGGGTCAGGGCGCGCCAGAACATGAAGACCCAAGGTAAACCCGCGCGCGGGGGTTTGTCAGGCGCGGCGCGTGAACAGCAGGCGCAGGCTGTTGAGCACCACGACAACCGTGCTGCCCTCATGCGCGGCCACGCCGAGGGCGAGGGGCACGGGCATGATGAAAGTGGCCAGCACCATGATCGCCACGGTTCCGAGGGAGATGGCCATGTTTTGCCGGATGACGCGCCGTGCCGCGGTGCTCAGGTCGAGGGCGAGCAGGAAATTTTCCAGGCGGTCGTTCATCAGCACGACCTCGGCCTGCTCGAGCGCGGCATCGGAACCGCGCGCGCCCATGGCCACGCCGATGTCAGCCGCGGCGAGGCATGGCGCGTCGTTCACCCCGTCGCCGATCATGGCCACGCGCCGGCGGCCTCCGTCCTTCAACTCCTCGACGGCCGCGACTTTGTCCGCGGGCAGCAGGCCGGAACGGATTTCATCGAGTCCGGCCGCACGCCCCATGGCTTCCGCCGGTGCCGGACGGTCTCCGGTCAGCATCACGGTGCGGACGCCGCGCGCGCGCAGGCGGCCGAGCAGTTCGCGGCTTTGCGGGCGGACCTCATCGCGGAAGCGCAGGCAGCCGACGGCATCATGCCCGGCGACCCAGACTTCGGCGGCGTCCGCGGCGCGCGTTTCCGCGGGGAGGACGAGGCCGGTTTCGGATTCCACGAAGGCGCGGCTGCCCAGCACGCATGGTTCGCCGCCGATCGCGGCCCGGACCCCGCCGCCGGGCACGGTTTCGTGGGACTGCGCGCCGTCATCCGCCGCGCCGCGCTGCAGGGCCAACCGCCGGATCGCGCGCGAAAGGGGGTGCGCGGAATGCCGGGCGAGGGCGTGCGCGACTTCGAGCAGTTTGCCTTCGCCGCCCCGCACCATTTCGATGCCGGCCAGGGTCAACTGCCCCGAGGTGAGGGTGCCCGTTTTGTCCAGGGCGACCACATCGACCAGCGCGAGATTTTCGATCGGCGCCCCGCCGCGGAAGAGAATGCCCCGCCGGGCGCCCGCCGCGATGGCGGAGAGGATGGCCGAGGGGACGGAAAGCACGAGGGCGCAGGGCGAGGCCACGACCAACAATGTCATAGCCCGGTAGAAAGCGCTGCGGGTCTCCCCCGCTCCGGCGAACGGCGGCAAGCCGAAGCCGAGCCACCAGACGAAGAACATCACCGCGCAGACCGTGAGGATGGTCCACGTGTAGGTCGTGCCGAAACGGTCGGTGAAGGTCTGGGACGGCGCGCGCAGGCCCTGCGCCTCGCGGATCAGGCGGATGATGCGTTGCAGCGAGCTTTCCGAGGCGGGACGCAGCACGGACCCCTCGAGCACCCCGCTCAAGTTGATCGTGCCGGCCAGCGCGGTGTCGCCGGGGCCCTTGGGAACGGGGACGGATTCGCCGGTGAGATTCGACTCGTCGCATTCCGACCTTCCGTGCGTGATGGTCAGGTCCACGGGGATCTGTCCGCCGGCCACGACCCGCACGTTCATACCCGGCCGGAGGTCGTCGACCGGCACCTCGCGCTCGCGGCCGCCGTCGACGACGAGTGCCGTCTTCGGCGCGCCGCGCAGCAGGGCGCCTATCTCCCGCCGCGTCCGGCCCATGGCGTAGTGCTCCATCGCCCCGGAGGCGGAGAAAAGGAAGAGGAGCAGGGCGCCTTCGCGCCACGCGCCGATCAACGCGGCGCCGGCGGCGACGGCCAGCATGAGGAAATGGATGTCGAGTTGGCCCGCCTTGAGTCGCTCCCACGCATCACCCGCGGCATCCCAGCCGCCGCACAGGTAGGCGAGAAGGTAGGCCGCCAGCGGCGCCCACGCCGGCGCGTGCGCGAGATCGAGGGCCCAGCCCGCGAGGCCGAAAACCGCGCACCCCGCCGCCAAAGCGGCCATGGATTTCCATTCCGTCTCGCCGTGTTCCTCGATCGTGCCTTTCTGCCGCGGGGCGTAGGCGGGCCAGACCAGTTTGACCCACTGCCAGAGCGAGAGGGCGGTCACGCAGGTCGCCTTGCGCACCAATGTCGTGCCGAGTTTTTCCGAGACGAGAATACGCGAGGTGCCGGGGAGGTGTTCCGCGCTGACCCCGCAGACTTGGCATTTTTCCGGACGGAAATGCGGACACGGTTCGTGGCTCTCCAGCATGGTCGCGGTGACGCGTTGCGCGAGGTGTCCGTCCTTGTCGCCGCCGAGCGTGGCGATGGAAAGCCGGCGCGTGGCCGGGTTGAAGGCCACGGCTTCCAGTCGCGGTTCTTCCGCCAGCAACGCGGCCAGCCGTGCGATCGGGCAGGGCGGGGGCGTGCCCGGTTCGGCGGCGCCGCGGGGCAAGGCCACCGGAAACGAGGTCATTCAGGCCCCTTCCGCCACCGGATTTTCCAAGGTGCCGATGCCGGCGATGTCGACGGCGATGGTGTCGCCAGGCTGGAGCCAGACCGGCGGTTGGCGTGCCATGCCGACCCCGTGCGGGGTTCCGGTGAGGATGACCGCGCCGGCCGGCAGGGTGGTGTCGGCACTGAGAAATTCCAAGAGGGCTGGCACATCGAAGATCATCTGCGCCGTGTTGCTCTCCTGCATGATTTTGCCGTTCAACCGCGAGGCGATGCGCACGTGCAGCGGATCGGGCATTTCGTCCGGGGTGACCACCCACGGACCGAGCGGACAGAAAGTGTCGAACGATTTGGCGCGGCACCACTGGTGTCCCGAACGCTGCCGTTGCCAGTCGCGCGCGCTGACATCGTTGGCGCAGGTGAAACCGGCCACGTGACCGAGGGCGGTCGCGCGCGTCGCGTTGCGGCAGTCGCGGGCCAGCACCACGGCCAACTCGGCCTCGTAGTCGACCTCGTCGCTGCGCAGGCGCCGCGGCAAAAGGACCGGCGCGCCGGGCCCGGTCACCGCGCGCGGGTTTTTCATGAAGAGCACGGGATAGGACGGCACGGGCGCCCCGGTCTCGGCGGCATGGTCGCGGTAGTTCAGGCCGATGGCGTAAACCGCGGACGGATCAAGCGGGGCGAGCAGGCGGGCGGCGCGGACGGTGCGCCCGGTGCCGCGGAATCCCGATCCCCAGGACCCCGTGAGTTCCTCGTAGAGACCGGTTTCTTCCGTGGGGCGGCCGTGCAGGATGGTCCTGGACTGGTCGGCGATTCGCGCGATGCGCATGGGGGTCTTTGTAGGCGTGCCGAAGGTCTTGCGCAATGACGGCTGTGGCTGGAATACTCGGCGCATGCACGAGGGACGCGTGTTGGAAGCGGCCGATCTGGCGCAGGAGCGCGATGCCATGGATGCCGCCGGACGCCGTTTGGTTTTCACCAACGGGTGCTTCGATCTCCTCCACGCCGGCCACGTGCGTTATCTGCGCGAGGCGCGCGCCCTCGGCGATGCTTTGGCCGTCGGTCTGAACAGCGACCGCTCCGTGCGCGAGTTGAAGGGCCCCGGTCGTCCGCTCAACCCGCAGGACGACCGCGCCGAAGTGCTCTCCGCGCTCGGTTGCGTGGATTACGTGGTGGTTTTCGACGACAAACGGGCAACCTCGGTCCTGCGCGCGGTGCGACCGCACATTTACGCCAAAGGCGGCGATTACACGCCGGAGTCGCTCGATGCCGAGGAACAGGCGGCCCTGCACGATGCCGGGGCGGAAATCCGGATCCTCCCGCTGGTGCCGGGCCGTTCCACCACGGCGTTGCTGGAAAGGATGCACGAACGGTGAGCGCGGGAGACAAATTGCGCATCGGCGTCCTCGGTTCCGGGGCGGGCACGAACCTCGATGCGATTTTTCGCGCCATCCACGACAGCATGCTGCCCGCGGAAATCAAAGTGGTCGTCTCCGACGTGCGCGATGCCGGCATCCTGCACGTCGGTCGGGCCCACCGCGCGCAGACGAAATATGTCTACCCCGGGGAAGCCGAAGGCGTGCTCGACCCGGCCAGCGAGCACAACATCGTCAACGCCCTGCAGCACCAGCACGCGGAACTGATTCTTCTGCTCAACTTCCGGCGGGCTCCCGGTCCCGACTTGCTCGGTGCCTTCGCCGGCCGGATCCTCGCCGTCCACCCTTCGCTCCTGCCCGCTCATCCGGGTCCCCGGCCTTGGGAAGACGCCCTGGCCGCGGGCGACACGGTGGCCGGTTGTACGGTCTACCGCGTCGGCGGGGACGGCGGCTTCGGCGAGATCGTGGCGCAGGCCGAGGCCGACGTCCTGCCCGGTGACACGCCCGAAATTCTGCGCGACCGCATCCGCCAGGCGGAAAACCTCCTCTTCCCCGCCGTGGTGGAATTTTTCGCGCGCGAACGTCCTTTTGCGGGGTAGACATCGGGGCGGCGGGGGCGTTTAGTGACGGAATGACGGTCGGACAAGGCTCGGCGGGCAATGTGATTGCCGCTCTGGGCAGCCTTTTGGTCCCGGGCCTCGGGCAATTGCTGCAGGGCCGCTTTCTCGCTGCGGTGCTCTTCTTCGTCGGAGCCGCCGTGCTGTGGTTTGTCAGCATCGGCACCCTCGGCTGGATCATGCACCTTTGGTCCTGCCTGAATGCGGCATTGTGGAAACCGCGGTGAAATGGGTTAATCTTCCATCATGAAAACCCTCCTGAACCACATCAACGGCCGGTGGGTCCCGGCCAAGAGCGGCGCCACGCGCGATATTCTCAATCCGGCGGACAACAAGGTGATGGCCAAAGCGACCGAGAGCGGCGCAGCCGATGCCGAAAAGGCCATCGGTGCGGCGCGGGAGGCCTTCGACCACGGACCGTGGGGCAAGAGCACCGGGCCCGAGCGTGCGGAGAAACTTTTCGCTCTGGCCAACCTCGTCGAGAAGCACGCGGCGGAGTTCGCGAAAATCGACACCGAGAACAACGGCAAGCCGTTGCGCGAGGCCGGCTATGACGCGGCCGATGCCGCGGGGTGCTTCCGTTACTATGCCGGCCTGGCCAGCAAACCGCAGGGCCAGACCTACAGCGTGAGCGATCCGAACATGGTCTGCATGACCGTGCGCGAACCGATCGGCGTGTGCGCGCAGATCATCCCGTGGAATTATCCGCTCCTCATGGCCGTGTGGAAACTCGCCCCCGGTCTCGCCGCAGGCAACGCGTGCATCCTGAAGCCGTCGGAAATGACCCCCGTTTCCGCGGTGAAACTTTTCGAACTGATCAAGGAAGCCGGTTTTCCCCCGGGCGCAGCCAACCTCATCCTCGGGCCCGGCGACCCGGTCGGATCGACCCTCGCGGCCAGCGACCGGGTGGACAAAGTCGCTTTCACCGGCGGCGGCGTGACCGGACGCAAAATCATGACCGCCGCCACCGGCAACCTGAAAAAAGTCACCCTCGAACTCGGCGGCAAGAGCCCGAACATCGTTTTTGCCGACGCCGATTTCGACGCGGCGCTCGAATTCGCCATGTTCGGCATCTTCGCCGGGCAGGGCGAAGTCTGCAGCGCGGGCTCGCGCCTGATCCTCGAGCGCAAGATGGCCAAAAAGTTCCTCCCGCGCCTGGCCGAGGCCTGCCGGAACATCGTGGTCGGCGACGGCCTGGCCAAAAAAACCGAGATGGGTCCGCTCATCTCGCCGGCCCACATGGAAAAAGTCCTCGGCTACATCCAGTCCGGTCTCGACGAGGGAGCCAAGCTGCTCTGCGGCGGCAAGCGCATCACCAAGGGCGCCCTGGCCAAGGGCAATTTCGTCGAGCCGACCGTCTTCGTCGATGTCCCGCCGGACGCGAGAATCTTGAAGGAGGAAATTTTCGGCCCGGTGCTCGTGGTCGAGCTTTTCGACACCGAGGAGGAAGCCATCCGCAAAGCCAATGACACCGTTTACGGTTTGGCCGGCGCGGTTTTCACCTCCGACGGCGCCAGAGCCCAGCGCGTGATCAAACAGCTGCGCGCCGGTATCACGTGGATCAACACGTATCATCCGACCTTCAACGAGGCCCCGTGGGGCGGCTACAAGCAGTCCGGCATCGGCCGCGAACTCGGCACCTACGGCCTCGAGGCCTACACCGAGGTCAAACAGATCAACATCAACCTCGCGCCCGGCCGCATCGGCTGGTTCAAAAATCTTTGATCTGATGAACCCGATGGTCGAAGTCCGCGATGTCACGAAACGTTTCGGGGATTTCACGGCTCTGGACCACGTGAGCCTCGACATCGCCGAGGGCGAGTTCATGACCTTCCTCGGTCCGTCGGGCTGCGGCAAGACGACCTGCCTGCGCATGATCAGCGGTTTCGAGCAGCCGACGACGGGACAGATTCTCATCGCCGGGCAGGACGTCTCGAACGACCCGCCCTACAAGCGCAATGTCAACCAGGTCTTCCAGAGCTACGCCCTCTTCCCGCACCTTTCCGTGCGCGAGAACATCACCTTCGGGCTGCGCATGAAAAAATTGCCGCCGGAGGCCATCAAGGAAAAAACCGATTGGGCCATCGCCATGACGTCGCTGCAGGGCATGGAGGACCGCAAGCCGGCGCAGTTGTCCGGCGGACAACGCCAGCGCGTCGCCCTCGCGCGCGCCATCGTCTGCGAACCGCAGGTCCTCCTGCTCGACGAACCGCTTTCCGCCCTCGATGCCAAGCTGCGCACGCAAATGCGCGCGGAGCTGAAAAACCTGCAGAAGCGCCTCGGCATCACCTTCATCTTTGTCACGCACGACCAGGAGGAGGCACTCAGCATGTCCGACCGCATCGCGGTCATGAACAAGGGCCGCGTCGAGCAGATCGGCACCGCGGCGGAGATCTACCACCACCCGCGCACCGAATTCGTGGCCGGCTTCATCGGCGAAACGAACATCGTGGAAGCCGAGGTGCTCCGGCGCGAGGACGGACTCGCTTTCTGCCGTCTCGAAGGCGGCCTCGAACTCTGGATCAAAAGCGGCGAGAGCAGCGCGGTCGGGAGCAAGATGCTGGTTTCGGTCCGCCCGGAAAAAATCCGCCTGCACCGCGAGAGGCCCGAGGGAGACCGTAATGTTTTTTCCAGCCGCGTGAGCAGCGAGGTCTTCAAGGGGGCGGTGGACGACATGACCATCGTGACCGAGGGCGGCCTCGAACTCAGCGCCCTGCTGGCCAATGCCGGGGAGACCGGACTGGATTTCCACGAGGGCGAGCACGTCTGGTGCCTCATCCACCCCAACGATGTCAGCCTGCTCGTCCGCGAGGACTCCCCGGTCGCCGTTTGACCATCCGGTATGGCGCTTTTTGGCCAGACTTGGTGAGAGCAAGGAACGGAAATCAGGGTTCTACAGAGAAAAAATAAAAGGTTTGTCCTTTGGCACGGCTTGTGCTTCAAAGAGTCCGTTCATTACATCGTCTGCTTGAGGGACGGTTCTCCAAAAACACCAAACCCACTAAAACCATGAAAAAACTCCTCGCGTTAATAGCAACCCTGCTGCTGGCCGCACCGCTGGCGCAGGCTCAAACCGAAACCGGCACTTCGGCCGGAGCCTTGGCCCTCGATCGCGCCCGTTCGGCCCCGATCAGCGCAGGCGGCCCGACCACTGAAGCCACCGTCACCGTTGTCGACGGCAAGTCGATGAGCAAAGAGGTCGTCGTGGTCGAAGAAGAAGACAAATGGTGGTCGGTCAACGCCTCCACCGGTTGGGACAGCCTTTACATGTTCCGCGGGGCCAACTTGCTCGGTAACGGTTTCGGGCTCTACTGGCTTGGTGGCGATGTCAGCGTCACTCCTTGGGAGAACGGCGCCCTGACCGCCGGCGTCTGGTATGGCGTCAGCTCCTCGACGAGCCGTCAGTATCAAGAGCTCAACGTCTTCGTCGACTACACCCACAGTTTCGGCCCGCTCGATGCTTCCTTCGGCTGGATCTATTATTACTACCCTAACAACTTTGGTCTCGGCGGCGCTGATCTGAGCCAGAACGAGCTCTATTGGGCCTTGGCTTACAACATCGAGGTTGGTGCTGTCACCTTCACGCCGAACATGACCTACTTCCTCAACGTCGGCCCCCACGCGGGTGACGGCGGTTGGACCGAGCCCGGCGCTTCCTACCTGCTCCTGCAATTGGACGCCAGCATGTCCGTCACCGATTGGCTCGCGGTCGAGCCCTATGTGGCCTACGGCATCAACTTCGGGTTCAACGCCAACAACAACGGCAACCTCTTCGACGGGGGCAACAACTTCCAACTCGGGGTGGCTCTGCCCATCTCGGTGACCAGCTGGTTCGGCATTTCGCCCTACGTGGCCTACTCCTACCAGTGGCAGGATATCGTCGGGACCGACGAGAATACCTGGTGGGCCGGGGTAAGCGCGAACTTCTCGTTCTAAGCAGCTTCCACTCACCAAACCCCTCCGGCTCCGGCCGGAGGGGTTTTTTCTTGGCCCGGACTGGCATTGACCGCGGAATGGATTATCTTCCGCCCGTCCCATGGAAATCCTCCAACTCCTCGGTGTCGCCGTCGGCCTCGCCTCGCTGGCCGGTCTCAACCTTTACCTGACCGTTTTTCTCACCGGCCTCGCCGTGCGGTTCGACTGGATCGACCTCTCACCCGCCTACCAGCGCCTCGAAGTCCTGGCCGACCCGCTCGTCCTGGCTGTCGCGGGCGTGCTCTTCGCCATGGAATTTCTGGCCGACAAATTTCCGTGGGTCGATTCCGCCTGGGACGCCGTCCATACCGCCATCCGCCCGGTCGGCGCCGCGCTGCTCGCCATCATGGTTCTGGGCGAAAGCAATGCCGTCTTCAATGTCGTCGTCGGACTCCTCGCCGCGTGGCTCGGTTTCACCACCCACGCGCTGAAGTCGACCGTCCGGTTGCAAGCCAATGCCTCGCCCGAGCCGGTGTCCAACATCGCCCTGAGTGTGGCCGAGGATGCCACCGTGGTCCTCGGGCTCGGACTCATTTTCACCTACCCGGTCGTGGCTCTCGTGCTGGCCATTTTCCTCCTCGCCGCCATCTGGTTTTTCGTCCCCCGCATGCTGCGCGCCACGGGGGTCAAGCTCTGGTTGTGCGGACGCAAATTGCGCCTCGCGCCCGACGAAGTGCCGGTGGCCGATCTGCCTGACGAGTTGCCCGCCGCCGCCCGCGCGGCGGTGGAGGACCATGCCGGGCCCGGTTGGCGCGTCGCATGGGCCGTGCCGTGCATCAGCGGGAGCGGCCCGGGCTACCCGCGCAACCGGTTCGGATGGCTGGTTTCGGCCGATGGCGCCGCACCGATGCTCTATTTTGTCCCGCGGGCGCACCCGCGCCGTCCGCGCGCCCTGCCTCCCGGCGCGCCTTCGCTGGCGCGAGTCGAACACAAATTTCTCGCCGATGTCCTTGTTCTCGCCTGGCCGGGCGAGGGTGCCGAGGCGCGCTTTCTTTTCGACCGCGGTGCGCGTTCGCTCGCGCAACTGGTCGCCGACCGATTGTCCGGACAGCCCGCTAATCTCGCCGCGTGATTTTCGGGCTTCTCGCCCGTGCGCCGAGCCGCTGAAATATCCCGATGTCCCGACGCAGTATCCTTATCACCGGCGGTGCCGGCTTTGTCGGCTCCCACGCGGCTTCCCTTTTTCTGCGGGAAGGTTGGAAAGTGGGGGTCCTCGACGATTTCAACGGCTTTTACGATCCGCAGGTCAAGCGCCGCAACATGGCCGGTCTGGCCGAAGCGGAACTCTTCGAAGGCGATATTTGCGACCCGGAGGCGGTCGCCCGGGCTTTCGCGCCCGGCTGGGACGTTGTGCTCCACCTCGCCGCCCGCGCCGGCGTCCGGCCGTCCATCGAGCAACCCTCCCTCTACGCACGGACCAATGTCCTCGGCACGGTGAATGTCCTCGACGCGGCGGTGCGGGGCGGCACGGGGAAATTCCTCTTTGCCAGCAGCTCGTCCGTCTACGGGGCGACCGACGAGGTGCCCTTCCGCGAGAGCGCCGCCCTGCGCCGCACTTACAGCCCCTACGCCGCGACCAAGGTGGCCGGCGAGCAATTGTGTTCCGCCTATTCCCACCTCCACGGCCTGCCGGTCGTCGTCCTGCGCTTTTTCACCGTCTACGGCCCCGGCCAGCGTCCCGATCTCGCCATCCATAAATTCACCCGCGCCATCCATGAGGGACGTCCCATCACTCAATACGGCGACGGCACCAGCCGCCGTGACTACACCTACGTGGATGATGTGGTGCAAGGTATCCGCGGTGCGGCGGATTACGGGCGTGCCGGCTTCGACATCTTCAACATCGGCGAGTCGGAAACCACCTCGCTGCGCGAATTGATTGCGGCCATCGAAAACGCGACGGGTGAAAAAGCGGTCATCGACCGCCAACCCGACCAACCCGGCGACATGCCGGCCACGTGGGCGGACATCTCCAAGGCGCGCTTGCTGCTGGGTTACAAGCCGCGGACCAAAATCGCCGAGGGTATCCCGAAATTCGTCGAGTGGTTCCGTTCCACTGCGGCATGAGCGCGGCGCCCGACTCCGTCGTGGAACTGGCGCAGGCGCTGGTCCGCATTCCCAGCGTCAATCCCGACGGCGACCCCGGCACCGACCGCACCGGCGAAGAGGCTTGCGCGGAGTTTGTCGCGGAATTTCTCCGCTCCCTCGGGGCGCACGCGGGGTTGCGTCCGGTGCATCCCGGACGCCCCAATGTGGTCGGGTTCTTTCCCGCCCCGGGCAAGCCGCGTCTGCTCCTCGCCCCGCATACGGACACGGTCAGCGTGGCCGGCATGACCATCGATCCGTTCGGCGGGGATTTGCGCGACGGGAAAATCCACGGCCGCGGGGCCAGCGACACCAAGGGACCGATGGCCGCCATGCTTTGGGCCCTGCACGAGAGCCGCGATCTTCTGCCGCGCCTCACCCACGAAATCTGGTTCGCCGGGTTGATGGGGGAGGAGGCCGGGCAGGACGGCGCCAAGGCACTGGCCGCGGAAGAGGATTTTGCTTTTGTCGTGGTGGGCGAACCCACGGATCTGGACGTCGTCTACAAACACAAAGTCGATGTGACCGCGCGGATCACCGCGACGGGTCGCTCGGCGCACAGTTCGTGCCCCGAACGCGGCGAGAACGCGATCATCAAACTCGCCGCGGGGTTGCTCTCCTTGCAGGAAGCTCTGACCGCGTCTTTCGCCGCCATCGAGGATCCCGTCCTCGGTCACCCGACCTTCAGCATCGGCACCATCCGCGGCGGAACGAAATTCAACATCGTGCCCGACCACGCCGAGGCGGTGGTCGATCTGCGTTTGCTCCCCGCGCAGTGGAAGGACCGCGGGGCGGAGGCCGTTTTCGAAGTCATGCGCACTGCCGGCCCGGGCCTGGCCGTGAGCCGCATCGCCGGATCCGAGGCGCTCGACACCGACCCCTCGCACCCGCTGGTCGGCAAATTGATCGAAGCGGGCGGACGTCCCGCCGGCGCCGCGTGGTTCTGCGACGCGGCCATCTTCTCCTCCCGCGGCACGCCGGCCGTGGCCGTCGGCCCGGGTTCCATCGCGCAGGCCCACACCGAAAACGAATTCATCGCGGTGGACGATCTCGAAGCCGGCGTTGATTTTTTCAAAAGGTTTCTCGCCAGCCTGCAGGCCGGTTAGAGTCCGGTCGTCTTCATGAGCAACCAGACCGCAATCTCTCCGACCCGCGCCGGCAATTTCCCCGAGTGGTATCAGCAGGTCATCAAGGCTGCCGACCTCGCGGAAAATTCCGACGTGCGCGGCTGCATGATCATCAAACCGTGGGGGTGGGGGATCTGGGAGAATGTGCAGCGCCAACTCGACGCCATGTTCAAAGCGACGGGACACGTCAACGCCTACTTTCCGCTCTTCATCCCGCTCAGCTTCCTCGAGAAAGAAGCCGCGCACGTCGAAGGCTTTGCCAAGGAATGCGCCGTGGTCACGCACCACCGGCTGGAGGAAAAAGACGGCAAGCTCGTGCCGGCCGGCGAACTGAACGAACCGCTCATTGTTCGCCCGACATCGGAAACGATCATCGGGGCCGCCTACGCCCGCTGGGTACAGAGCTACCGCGACCTCCCGCTGCTCATCAACCAGTGGGCCAATGTGGTCCGCTGGGAAATGCGTCCGCGCCTTTTTTTGCGCACCGCCGAATTCCTCTGGCAAGAAGGCCACACCGCGCACGAGACGATGGAGGAAGCCGTGGCCGAGACCGGGCAAATGCTCGGCGTTTATGAAAAGTTCGCCCGCGAACATCTCGCGCTGCCCGTTTTCACCGGGGAAAAATCCGAAAGCGAACGTTTTCCCGGTGCGGTCAGCACCCTCTGCATCGAAGCCATGGTGCAGGACCGCAAGGCCATCCAGGCGGGGACTTCGCATTTTCTCGGACAAAACTTTTCCCGCGCCTCCGGCATCGAGTTCGCCGCGCGCGATGGCAGCCGCCAGCTCGCCTGGACGACCAGTTGGGGCGTGAGCACGCGGCTCATCGGGACTCTGATCATGGCCCACTCCGACGACGACGGGCTTGTCTTGCCGCCCCGCGTGGCCCCCTCGCAGATTGTCATTCTCCCGGTCCTGACCAAGGAGGAGTCCCGGGCCGCCGTGCTCGAAGCGGCGGAGAAGCTCGCGGTGCAGTTGCGCGGACAAACCGCCTTCAGCGAGCCGGTCCGCGTCGAGATCGACCTCCGCGATGCCGGCGGGGGAACCAAAAATTGGGAGTGGATCAAGAAAGGCGTTCCGGTCCGGGTCGAGATCGGTCCGCGAGACCTGGAAAAAGGCTCGGTCGCGGTCAGCCGTCGCGACCGCGGTCCGAAGGAAAAGGAATTTCCCGCCGCCGCGGAATTCGTCTCCGGCGCCGGTGCCCTGCTTGAATCGATCCAGTCCGGCCTGCTTGACCGGGCCACCAAGTTCCGCGACGACCACACCAAGATCATCGACTCTGCGGACGACTTCCGCGCTTTTTTCACCCCGAAGAACGCCGCCCAGCCGGAAATCCACGGCGGTTTCGCCCTCGCGCATTGGGACGGCACGCGCGAAACGGAGGAAAAGATCAAAGAAGAACTCAAGGTGACCATCCGCTGCATTCCGCGCGACGGGGATGCGGAACCGGGGGTTTGTCCTTTCAGCGGAAAACCCAGCGCCCGCCGCGTGGTCTTCGCCAAGTCGTATTGATGAATCTTTCCGCCGCTGGAGGGCGGCCGACCCCGGCCGCCGCACGCCGGGCCGCGGTCTTGGGGCGGCTCTCGTTGGCGCTCGCCCTCCCATTGCTCCTCGCGTCCCCGGTCCTCGCGCAGTTTCCTTGGCAGGCTTTCCGTTTTCTCAAGCCCGCCGGGAAAATCGATCCTGCCCTCGTCACCGAGTGCTCCGGCTTGGCCCAAAGCCTCCGTTACCGCGGCATTTTCTGGGCTTTGGGCGATTCCGGCAACGCTTCCGTGGTTGTGCCCGTGACCGCCGATGGCCGGCTGGCCCCGGGATGGTCCGGTCCGGTGCGGATCGAAGGGGTCCGCAATTTCGATTGGGAAGACCTCGCCCTCGATGGCAGGGGCAATCTCATCATTGCCGATGTGGGCAACAATCTCGGGCGCCGCAAGCAGTTGATGCTGCATTTCGTCGGGGAGCCGCGACCCGGCACGACAATCATCCGGCCCGCGCGCACCCTTCGCGTGCACTACGAGGACCAGCGGGAAGCTTCGCCCGATTACGATTGCGAGGCGGTCTTCTCTGCCGGTGACCGCATCTACTTCCTGACCAAGCACCGGAGCGACAAGCGCACGCGCCTTTACCGGCTGGAAGGGGCGTCGCCGGACAAATCCAACCCGCTGCGGCTGGTCGATTCTTTCGAAATCGGCGGCATGGTCACCGCGGCGGACGTTTCGCCGGATGGCAAGCTGGTGGCCGTCCTGACCTACACGTCCCTCTGGGTCTTCGAATATGACCCGGCTTCGGGCAGCATTTTTCGCCGCGGTGCGCGCTGGACGCCGGTCTTCGCCTGGCAGGCCGAGGCGGCCGCGTTTGACGGCAACGATTCGGTGGTCATCGCCAACGAGGGCGGCCAACTCTACCGCGTTTCCTTGGATTCCATGGAAAAAGTCCGCTAGTCCTGCGTTGCCCGGACCCGCGGCCTCGGGCATATCTTACCCATGACCGACGCACGTTACGACCAGCTGGCCGGGGTTCTGACCAGACATTCCACCGCCTTGCAACCCGGCGACAAAGTGCTGGTCGAGGTTTCCGATGTGCCCGATGCCATGGTCGTCGCCCTCGTGCGCGCCATCCGCGCGGCCAAAGCCCTGCCGTTCGTCCAACTCCAGCACGGCCGCATCGCGCGCGAAATGGCGCTGCACGCCACGAAGGAACAGATGTCGGTCGCCTCGGAAATCGAAATGGCGCGGATGAAAAAGATGGACGCCTACATCGCCATCCGCGGCAGCGAAAACGTGACCGAAATGAGCGATGTTCCGCCCGGGAACATGAAAATGATCGCCGCCACCATGCGTCCGGTCATGAACCACCGGATCAACAAAACCCGCTGGGTTGTCCTGCGCTGGCCCACGCCGTCCATGGCCCAGCAGGCCCGCATGAGCACGGAAGCTTTCGAGGATTACTACTTCCGCGTTTGCACGACGGACTACGGGAAATTGCGCAAGGGCATGGAAACGCTCAAGGCGCTCATGGATGTCACCGATCAGGTGCACATCAAAGGACCCGGCACGGACCTGCGTTTCAGCATCAAAGGCATCGGCTCGGTCATCTGCGGCGGCGACCGCAATATCCCGGATGGCGAGGTCTTCACCGCGCCGGTCAAACGCAGCGTCGAAGGCCGTGTGCACTTCAATGTCCCCAGCATTTACCACGGGACCGCTTTCGAGGACGTCGTGCTGGAATTCAAACAGGGCCGCATTGTCCGCGCCGACGGCGGACGCCAGACGGCCAAGCTCGAGGCGATCCTCGATGCCGATGCCGGCGCCCGCTACATCGGGGAATTTTCGCTCGGCTTCAACCCGCACATTCTCCATCCCATCCGCGACATCCTCTTCGACGAGAAAATCGCCGGCTCTTTCCACTTCACCCCCGGACAAGCCTACGAAGTCGGCGGCAACGGCAACCGCAGCCAGGTCCACTGGGACATGGTCTGCATCCAGCGCGCCGACTACGGCGGCGGCGAGGTTTGGTTTGATGGCAGACTTGTCCGCAAGGACGGAATCTTTGTGCCGCCGGAGCTGAAGTCGCTCAATCCGGAGACGAAAAAATAGGGCCCGGCCGGATGATCCCGACCCTGGTCCTGCCCGTGCTCGTCCTCGCGGCCACGGCCGGGGCGGCCGAACCGGATTTCGCGGAAGTCAACACAGCCTGCGGTGCGGTGCTCTTCGCGGACGACAATCTCTGGGATGATCAAGCGGACACCGTGGCGCAACGCCTCGGCTGGCCTCGGGAGTCCGAGACACCCGTCGACTCGAGTTACCGTCTCTATCCCGATGCGTCCTCGCGTTTCCTCGGGGCGCGTCCTTACTCGCAAGCGCTCTACGGGGAGGACGGACGCGTCGCCGCGCTTTCGCTTGTCTTCGCCAACAAGGGGGACGCCGTGGCCACCGCGACCGGTCCGACGGACAACCGCGATCTGCGCCAGCGGCGCGCCGAGCTGCGCGGGAACCGCAAGGCTATCGAGGAGGACGAGAAGACGCTGGCCGCGGCCCTCGAATCGCTTTTCGGGGAACCTTCCACCGCGCGTTTCGGACAAGGAAGCCGGACGCGCGAGACCGTGCAGCGCTGGGATTGGCGGGGGCACGCTTTCCTGCTTTCCGCGCCGCGCGGCGAATATGTCACTCTGCGCATCCTGCCGTCCGCCGGGGCGGACAACGGGGGAAAGTCGAGACTGTCCGACGATGTCATCCGCGAGCGTGCCGCCGCGGGCGTGGAGAGGCGGCCCAACGGAGATGTGGTCCTCTCCGCCCTGCCCATGGTCAACCAGGGTCCGAAGGGCTACTGCGTGCCGGCGACCTGGGAGCGGGCCATGCGCTGGATGGGCGTGCCGGCCGACATGTATGTTCTGGCCATGGCCGGGAACACGGAGGCCGGCGGCGGCACCTCGGGTCAAGACATCATGTGGGGCGCGCGCGATGCCGTGACGCGCGCCGGACGGCGCCTCGACAGTCCTTCGTTCAAACTTGTGCCGTCCGCGGTGGCCAAATTCATCGACCGGGGACTGCCGGTCATGTGGGCGATGTTCAGCACGCCGGATTTCAACCGTGCCGTGGATGGGCGCCTCGCGTCGCGCCGGGAAATGACCGATCCCCGTGCCTGGTCTGCCTCGCTGGAAGCGGCGCGTGCCGCGGGGAAGCAGTTGGCGAAGGAACCCGAGTCCGCGCATCTCTGCATGATCACCGGCTACAACGAGACCACCGGCGAACTGGCCATCTCCGACTCCTACGGCCCGGGCTTCGAGGAGCGATGGATGACGGTCGAGGAAGCAGCGGCCGTCAGCCAGGGGCTTTTTTACGTCATCGAGTTCTGATCGTCGTGCCGGCCGCGCGGCAGCCCTCCTTCCGTCTGGCCAAATCGCCCCGCATTCGTCCATGATACCCGACATGTCTTCTCCCAAGACCTGCGCGAAGTCCCCCGAGGTGATGGAAATGGAACCCGGCACCTACTGGTGGTGCTCCTGCGGATTCTCCTCCACGCAGCCCTTCTGCGACGGCGCCCACAAGGACAAGGGCTTCAAACCGCTCAAGGTGGAAATCACGGAAAAGAAAAAAGTCGCCTGGTGCCTTTGCAAGCACACGTCCAATCCGCCGTTCTGCGACGGTTCGCACGCCAAGCTCTCCTGATGCGCGCTCCCCTTCTTTTTGCCCTCTTTTTTCTTCCTTTCGCAACCGGAACAGTCACCGGGCAATCGGGCGCGGTTACTTTCCCGGACCTGAGCAAGACGTTTTCCGGGGTTCCCTTCGGGGCCACGCTCGACGAGGCGCGGCAGCACTGGCAACTCGAAGAGGTCGACGGCGCCTCGGTGCCCGACGACCCGGTGCAGGTCTACCTGCGCGAGGAAGAGTCGCACATCTTCGGCGGCGTGCGGGTTCGCGAGGTGATCTATTATTTTCTGCGCGGGCGCTTCTACGCGGTGGCATTTTCCACGCCGGACAACCGCCAGACCACGATTCTGCGCGAAGCACTCGAACTCGGATACGGCGCGGCGCCGCACGCGGACGCGGACGGACGCTCGCTCGTCTGGCCCGGCGAGTCGGTCAGCGCGCAGATGCTGGTTGACGGGACCACGGGTGAGGGGAAGCTCTTGCTCTTCAGCAACGAACTCCAACCGGAATACGAACAGACCCTGCGCGAGGCCGCGGTGAAAACCGCCGCGGGCTTCTAGAATCGCACCTCAGTCTCCGGCTTTCCGCCGTCCGCGGACCAGCGCCGCCGTGGTGGCCAAGGAGTAGAGACCGAGCAGGACAGCTGCACCGGCCGGACCAAGGACCCGCCAGTCCTTGAACCAGGCTGGATGTGGCTCCTTGTCTCCAAGGTCAGCCTGCCGAGCGGGGTCGGGCTCCGGTGCGGAAAGCAGAGCGCCGTCCGGCGCCTGCCCGGACGCGACAGGAGCAACGGGAAAAACGACCTCGGCACGGTCGAGGCGCGCGGTGAACGGACCCTGCCGCACGACGATCTCCTCCGCGGTCCCGACAGGTTCGGTCAGCACCGATCCCGCCGGCCAGACGATAGCCGCGTCGCCCAGCGGGGTCTTGGTCTTCAGTATGACATCATTGGCCGTGGTCGGCGCCCCAATCGGCTGCGCGGCGCAGGGCAGGGCGGAGAGGAATGTTATGACAGCGGTGACGGGCGGCAGGCGGCGGATCATTGGCGATGCTTCTGCCTTACCACCCGCGAAATGTAAAATCTTTGATTCGAAGCTTGAAGGCGAAATCGGCTTGCGTTAACCCGTTCTGTTCTTGCGCACGCTCTCCCACAGCGGCGCCGCGCTCTGGCCTCGCCGTCGTTTCCTCAAGATGCTGGGCGCGGTCGCTTTGTCCCCGGTCTTCGCCCGGGCGGGCACGTTCACACCCGCCCGCCAAGGGCTTTCCTCGGTCCTTGTCCTCGGCGATTCGATGGCCCTGTGCGGTTTCGGTTCGCGGCTCGACGGCAAACTCCGGGCCTGGGGCGTCCCGCTGGTCAATACCTACATGGCATGCGGAACCCATCCGCTCTCGTGGACCGCACTGAAAGCCTATGCCAAAGCCCAGTCGCTCTGCGGTTACTGGAGCATCGAGACCGGCGAAGCGGGTCCGGTCTCTTTCCAGGACACCTACGGCATGCGGCGCGGGCACCGTCCGTCGCGTTATGACGTTCCCAAGATCGAGCAGCTTCTCCCCGAACTGCGTCCCGAGGTGTTGGTGGTGCAACTCGGCAGCAACCTTTTCGACCTGCTAAAGGGGCGCGAAAAGTCGCGCAATGGCGCGGTGCTCGAACCGTTCATCCGTCCTTTCCTCGCCAAAGTGGCCGAGGGTGCGGCTCCCGTCCGTCGCATTTACTGGGTCGCTCCGCCCGTCAGCGGCGCGATCCCGGCCTCCGCGCAGGACCTGCTCGTCGAGCGCCTGGAGATGTGCGCCGGTCCCGGCATGCGGGTCATCGACAGCCGTCAACTCATCGAATACCCCTACCGCAACCTGCAACCGGACCAGCAGCACTTCTTCGGACCTGACATGGAGTTGTGGGCCGATCGCGTCTTCGACATCATCAAGGACGACTTGGGCCACACCCCGCCCGCGCCCGAGGTTCCGCTTGTTGCCTCCGGGGTGGATCCCGGCGAGCCCCGGATCGCCGGGGATGCACCGGTTCTCGTGGCCCAGTGCTCGCTCGAAAAAATGAGCGTGCCTTTCCGGCACGAGGAAATTGCGCCCTACCACGAATCGCTGGTCGCTTTCGTCTATCGCGTCCAACGCGTGCTCAAAGGCGAGTTCCGCGGAACGCACCTTGTTGTCCTGCACGCGGCGCACATCGGCGGCAAACGCCAGTCGATGCACCGCTTCCAGCTCGGACAAAACCGCATCATGCGCTTGATGCCCGTCGACCGCACGCCTTGGGCCACCCTCAAGGCCAAGGACGACCCGCGCTTCCTCGAACTCGAGCGCTTCATCCGCGAGGAGGACCATCGCAAGCTGGCCTCCAACCCGTGAAGGCCCGCCCGTCCGCGGCCGCCGTTCTCAGCCTGCTGGCCGCCGGCGTGCTCTCCCCGCTCCGCGCCGAACCGGCGCCGGCATCGCCGGTCAAAGTCATGCTCATCGGCGACTCCTTGTCCGTCGGCCCGTTCGGCCGCGCCCTCGAGAGCGCCCTGCAGACCCGGTTCGGGCGGGGCGACGTCTGCGTGTTCGCCTCGTGCGGATCGTCGCCCGAAGATTGGCTGCCCAAAAAACCGGTCTTCGTCACCAACTGCGGTTACCGCCAGACCACCCCGCAAGCGTCCTTTTCCCACGAATACCGCAACGGCCGCCGTCCGCCGCCGGTCAAGACCCCGAAACTCCCGGCCCTCTTCGCCACCTGCCGCCCGCAACTGGTCATCGTCCAGTTGGGGACCAACTGGATGGACCACCTTGCTTCCTCCGAACGTCCCGACGGACGACCCTATCGCCGGCACATCCGCGATTTCGTGCGCGAAATCCGCCGCGGCTCCGATCCGTTCATCGTCTGGGTCATGCCGCCCGATTCCTCGAAATACCCCCGCGCCGTCCACCAGGCAGTGGAGGACTGGATCCGGCTCGAATCTGTGGCGGCGGGCTTCCGGACTATCGATTCGCGCCTCATCACCGCGCCCTACCGTGACGGTGCCACCGGTGGGGATGGCGTCCACTACGGGGACGCGGCCGGACGGCGCTGGGCCAGCCGTGTCATGGCGCAAATCGGCCTGATCGCCGACAGCTTGCCCCTTGCCCCCGCGGACGGCGCGCGCTAAAAAAGCCTTGGCAAACCACCCCGATCAAAAACATGAAAAAGCTCATCGTTATCCTCTTCTCGGCCCTGCTCTGCGCCGCTTGCACCGCGGTCGAAGAAGCCGGCACGGATGTGACCGAAAAATTCGAGCAGGGCATCACCGGACAAGGCCGCTTGATTTCGCCCAGCCAAACCGGTGACGCCTTCGGGTCCTTCTACCAGTGAGCCGGACTCTGCCGGCCGGCATTCGTCCGTCCAAAATCGTCATCCTCGACTTCGGGTCGCAATACACCCAAGTCATCGCGCGCCGCGTGCGCGAGTGCCGGGTCTATTCGGAAATCCTTCCGCACACCGCGACCGCGTCGGAAATCAAACGCAGCGGCGCGGCCGGCATCATTTTGTCCGGCGGTCCGGCCAGCGTTTACGGGGCGAAAGCCCCGCGGGTCGACCGCGGCGTCTACCGTCTCGGCTTGCCTGTGCTCGGCATCTGCTACGGGATGCAACTCCTCGCGCGCGACCTCGGCGGCGCCGTCGAGGCCTCGGCGGCGCGCGAATACGGACCCGGCCGCCTCACCGTCACGCGCAAGAACCGCCTTTTCGCCGGCCTGCCCAAGCACCTCGAAGTCTGGAACAGCCATGGTGACAAGGTGACTCGGCTTCCCTCCGGCTTCGCCGTCATCGGCACGACGGAAAATTCCAAAGCCGCGGCCATTGCCGATGCCAAGCGCCATTTTTACGGCCTGCAGTTCCATCCCGAAGTCTCGCACACTCCGCGCGGCAGCGAGGTCATCGAGAACTTCGTGCTCGGTATCTGCGGGTGCCGGGCGGACTGGACCCCTGGCTCTTTTATCGAGCGCACTTGCGCGGAGATCCGCGGGCAAGTTGGCGATGACCGGGTGGTGCTCGGGCTGAGCGGCGGCGTCGACTCCTCGGTCGCCGCGGCCCTCCTGCACAAAGCGATCGGCGACCAGTTGACCTGCATCTTTGTCGACAATGGCGTTTTGCGGGCGGGCGAGCGGGAATGGGTGCGGGAAATCTTCGGCCAACATTTCCACATCGACCTGCGCATCATCGATGCGTCCGCCCGGTTTTTCCGTCTGCTCAAGGGAGTCACCGATCCCGAGCGCAAACGCAAAATCATCGGCAACGAATTTGTCCGCGTCTTCGAGCAGGCGGCCAAATCCATCGCCCGCCGCCGCAAAAGCCGGCCCTACCGCTTTCTCGCCCAGGGCACGCTTTATCCCGACGTCATCGAAAGCGTCCCGATCGGCGGCAACCCCGCATCGCTCATCAAGAGCCACCACAACGTGGGCGGATTGCCCAAACGGATGAAATTCCAACTCGTCGAACCGCTCCGCCAGCTTTTCAAGGACGAGGTCCGGGAGGTCGGACTGCAACTCGGTCTGCCGCGGGAAATCGTCCAGCGGCACCCTTTTCCCGGACCCGGACTCGCCGTGCGCATCCTCGGCGAGGTGACCCGGGCCCGCGTCCGTGTCCTGCAGGAAGCCGACGCCATTGTCCACGACGAGATGGTCTCCTCCGGTTGGTATGACCGCGTCTGGCAGTCCTTCGCCGTCCTTCTCCCGGTCCGTTCGGTCGGGGTCATGGGCGACGAACGCACCTTCGAGAACACCGTGGCCCTGCGTGTGGTGGAGAGCCGCGACGGCATGACGGCCGACTGGGTGCGCTTGCCCGGCGAACTGCTGGCCCGCATTTCCGGACGCATCATCAACGAAGTCCGCGGTGTCAACCGCGTCTGCTACGATATTTCGAGCAAACCGCCCGCCACCATCGAGTGGGAGTAGATTGTTCCGCAACGAGTCGGCGCCGGGTACGGCGCCGCTACATTTCCTGTAGCGTCGGCGTCCCCGCCATCGGTCGTTCGAGAGCCTCCAGCCCCAAGCGCTTTTGACAAACCCGCAGGATCTGCGAAAAGATCCCCTTCATGACGCGTGCCATCTACCCGGGCAGCTTCGATCCGGTCACGCTCGGCCATGTCGATGTGATCGAGCGCGCCCTGCGTTTGTTCGATGAAGTGATCGTCGCCGCCGCGCCGAGCGAAGGGAAGGGTCCGCTCTTCCCCATCGAGGAGCGGCTCGAACTGATCCGCGCCTCCCTGCCGGGAGAAAAGCGGCTCAAGGTGAAAAAGCTCGACGGGTTGCTCGTCGATTTCGTCACGGCGGAAAAAGCACAGGTCATCGTGCGCGGGCTGCGCGCCGTCTCCGATTTCGAATTCGAATTCCAGATGGCCCTCATGAACCGCCGCCTGGCGCCGGGCGTGGAAACCATTTTCCTCATGCCCAAGGAGGACTACAGCTACATCAGCAGCCGTATCGTCAAGGAAGTCGCGCGGTTGGGCGGCGACGTGTCCGGCGTGGTCACCCCGCCGGTGGCGGCTGCTTTGCGCCAGAAAATTTCCGGAGGAGAATCGGCGTCATGATCGGCATTCATTTGTTGCAGATCCCGCCGGAGGGAAAGCATCTCGAGGGGGAGGAGAACGCCGGGTTTCTCGATCTCGCCGAGATCGGGGCCAAGGCGGCCGGACCGGTCCATTACTCGCTCGAAGTCGGGCTTTCCGGCAGCGGGGTTTTCGCCACGGGGACGGTGTCCGTCCCGGTCGAAATGACCTGCGTGGCCTGCTTGCAGCCCTTTGTTTACGAGGCGGTGGCGGATCCGTTTGCCACCCAGGTGGAGATCGAGGGCCGGGAACTGGTCGATCTGACCCCGGCCGTCCGGGAGGAGCTTTTATTGGCTTTGCCAAACCACCCGCGATGTGATCATATAGCCGGCCATACCTGTCCCTACCGTGGCTCGGAAGCCATCGGCGGCGGAGCGCAGAAGAGTGCGCAATCTGCTTGGGACCAGTTGGATAAGCTAAAAACCGAACGCTGACTTCTTATGCCCGTCCCGAAACGAAAAGTCTCCAAAATGCGCCTGCGCACCCGCAAAGCCGCCAACCGCTGGCGCGCCGGCCAGCTCGGCACCTGCGCCCAGTGCGGCGCCAAAGTGCCGTCCCATACCGCCTGCCCGTCCTGCGGTTACTACAAAGGGCGCCAAGTCCTGTCTGTCGGAGCGGCGTAACCCGGCAGACCGCGCCGATGAAAGTTGCGCTCGATGCCATGGGCGGCGACTACGCCCCGCAGGCTTGCGTCGACGGCGCCGTTCTCGCCCTGCGCGAATTTCCCCGGCTGGAAAAACTTTTTCTCGTCGGTGACGAAACCCGCATCCGGGCCGAGCTCGACCGCAACCACTGCCGCGATCCGCGCCTGGAAATTGTCCACGCCACGCAAGTCGTCGAAATGTCGGAAAGCGCCGTCGATGGCGTCCGCCGGAAAAAAGATTCCTCCATCTCCCGAGCCGTCGACCTGGTCAAACACGGCCAGGCCGATGCCGTGGTCAGCGCCGGCCACACCGGCGCCGCGGTGGCCGCCACGACGATCAAATTGCGCACGCTGGAAGGTGTCGACCGCCCCGGCATTGCCGCCCTGCTCCCGACCGAGACCAATCTCTGCGTCCTCATCGACGCGGGTGCCAATACCGATGCCCGGCCCGACCACATGCTGCAATACGCCATCATGGGCGCCGTCTTTTCGCGCTACGTGCTCGGCTACGAAAACCCGGCCATCGGCCTGATGTCCATCGGCGGGGAGGATGTCAAAGGCAGCGAGTTCACCAAGGACATCTTCAAACTGCTCCGCGCCAGCGGGCTCAACTTCCGCGGGAATATCGAAGGGCACGATCTTTTCCAGAACCCCGTCGAAGTTGTCCTCTGCGACGGCTTCACCGGGAATGTCGTCCTCAAATCCTGCGAAGCCACCGCGGAGGCCGTCTTCCATTGGCTGAAGAACGAAATCAAACGGTCCCCCGTGCGCATGGCCGGCGCCTACCTCATGCAGGGCGCTTTCCGCAAACTGAAGAAGCGCACCAACTACGAGGAATACGGCGGCAGCCCGCTGCTCGGGGTGGACGGCATTTGCATCATTGCCCACGGCTCGAGCAGCGCCAAAGCGATCAAAAACGCCATCCGCGTCGCCCTCGAATCGATCAAAACACGCATCAACCCCCACATCGTGGAAGAGCTGTCCGCCTTCTACGCCCGCGAATGAGCGCCAAAACCCTCCGTCCCGTCGCCATCGCCGGCACCGGCAAATTCTTGCCGGAAAAGGTCCTGACCAATGCCGACCTGCAACGCATGGTCGATACCTCGGACGAGTGGATCGTCGAGCGCACCGGGATCAAAGAGCGCCGCATCGCCGCGGCCGGTGAAGCGACGAGTGATCTCGCGATCAAGGCCGGACGCGATGCCCTCGAGAACGCCGGCGTCAAAGCCGAGGATCTCGATCTCATCATCGTCGCCACGGTCACGCCCGACATGGCCTTTCCCGCCACCGCGTGCTTCGTGCAAAAAGCCCTCGGCGCCCCGAAGGCCACCTGCTTCGACGTCTCCGCCGCGTGTTCCGGGTTCCTTTACGGCATGGAACTGGCCCGCCAATTCATCGCCACCGGTTCGGCCGAAAAAGCCCTCGTCATCGGAGCGGACAAACTCAGCGCCATCATAGACTGGACCGACCGCAACACCTGTGTCCTCTTCGGTGACGGCGCCGGCGCCGCCGTGCTCCAACCGGCGGGCGAGGGGACGGGCGAGATTCTCTCCGCCTACTCCGGCAGCAATGGCTCCCTCGACGAAATCCTCAACGTGCCCGGCGGCGGATCGCGCCAGCCGCTCACCGCGGAAAACATCGGGGAAAAAACCAACACGATGAAAATGTCCGGACGCGAGGTCTACCGCCACGCCGTCCAGACCATGATGGCTGCCGCCAAGGAGGCGATCGCCCGCGCCGGTCTCACCCCCGACGACATCGAGTGCTTCATCCCCCACCAGGCCAACCTCCGCATCATCGAGACCATTGCCGACAAATTGGACCTTCCGATGGAACGGTTCTTCGTCAATCTCGAGTCCTACGGCAACACCTCCGCCGCTGCCGTGGCCATCGCCCTCGACGAAGCCCAGCGCAGCGGCCGCATCAAGCGCGGCGACCATATCCTCATGGTCGTCTTCGGCGGCGGCTTGACCTGGGCGTCCTCCGTGGTCCGCTGGTAGCCACCGTGCTCACCGACACCCACGCCCATCTCGACTTCCCCGAGTTTGCAGGACAACTCGACGCCGTCATCGCCCGTGCCGCCGAAGCCGGCGTGCACCGCATCATCACCATCGGCATCGACCGCGAAAGTTGCCGCAAGTCGGTCGCCATCGCCGAAAAACACGACAATGTCTACGCCGTGGTCGGGTTGCACCCGTGCAATGTCCTCGACGAAGGCGCCATGGATTTCCTCGAGGAACTCCCCGCGCTGGCCAAACACCCGAAAGTCGTCGCCATCGGCGAGACCGGTATGGATTACCATCATTTGCCCAGCCGCGGGTTGGCCGGACGCAAAGAGGAAAGCGTCTTCACTGCCTTGCAATCCGGCACCGCGGAGTCTCTGCAAGCCGGCATCGCCGACGGCGCCATGAAGTCCACCCAAGCCGAAGCCTTCAAAGCCCAACTCGACCTCGCCGTCGAACTCGGCCTCAACGTCGTCATCCATCAACGCGATGCGTGGCCAGACACCCTCGACCTCCTCCGCCCTTACACCGGCAAATTGCGCGGCGTCTTCCACTGCTTCGGCGGATCCCCCGAATCCGCAGCCGAAATCGCCGCGATGGGCCACCTCGTTTCCTTCACCGGCATCGTGACCTTTAAAAACGCCACGCTGGTGCAAGAAACCGCCAAGTCCGTTTCATCAGACGGCTACATGGTCGAGACCGACTGCCCGTATCTCGCCCCGGTGCCCTTCCGCGGCAAAACCTGCGAGCCCGCACATGCGAACTTGACCGCCGAAAAAATTGCGGAGCTACGCGGTGAGTCCGCGGCCCAAGTCGCCGCCGAGACCGAGCGAACCGCGCATAGTTTCTTCAAGTTCGATCGCTTGTAGCGGCAGTCTATGACCGCCGCTACAATTGGCAGGCGCGGTCGATCGCTGCCAGTTCCTCGTGGCTGAAGCTGGTGTTCCGCAACGCGCCGAGGTTGTTTTCGATTTGGCCCCACCGGCTCGCGCCGATGAGGACGCTGGTCACGCAGGGTTTGGCCAGCAACCATGCGATGGACATCTGGGCGAGGGATTGACCCCGTGAATTCGCGATTTCCGCCAAGGCGCGGATGCGGCGAAGCTTCTCTTCGGTGACGTGCTCGGGACGCAGGAAGCCGTCGGGTTTTCCGGCACGCGATTGCGGATCGATGCCATTGCTGTAGCGCCCGGCGAGCAGGCCTTGGGCGAGGGGGCTGAAGGGAATACAGCCGATGCCTTCCTGCTGAAGCACGTCGGACAATCCGTTTTCCACCCAGCGGTCGAAGAGATTGAAGACGGGCTGATGAATGAGCAGGTGGATCCGCTCGGCACGGAGGATCTCGGCGGCGCGGCGGGTGGTTTCGGCATCGTAGCTCGAGATCCCGACGTAGAGAGCTTTGCCCGATTGCACGGCGCTGACCAGCGCGCCCACGGTTTCCTCGAGAGGAGTTTCGGGATCCGGGCGATGGCTGTAGAAGATGTCGACGTAGTCCAACCCCATGCGTTTGAGGCTTTGGTCCAAGCTGGCCAGGAGGTATTTGCGCGAGCCCCATTCGCCGTAAGGTCCGGGCCACATTTGGTAGCCGGCCTTGGTCGAAACGATCAGCTCATCACGGTGCGCGGCCAAATCCTCGCGCAGGATACGCCCGAAAGTTTGCTCCGCGCTGCCGGGCGGCGGACCGTAATTGTTCGCCAAATCGAAATGCGTGATGCCGGCGCCGAAGGAGCGCAGGACCATGTCGCGGGCGTTGGCGAAATCGTCGTTGGCCCCGAAGTTGTGCCAGAGGCCGAGGGAAAGCGCGGGAAGTTTCAGCCCGCTGCGTCCGCAGCGGCGGTAGTCCATGGTCTCGTAGCGGGCGGGGAATGGCATACCTCGAGTCTATTAGCAGCCGCCGCGTCCGAAGGAAATGTGTTTGGAGTGCTCTCCGGATTTTGTCAGCCTGCCTCCCTTGTGAAGCTGTCCTCCCACCGCTACGGAAAAGCACGGGTTCGTGTGGTCAAAATCCTGCGCGCTGGCGCGCTTCACACCGTGGTCGAAGCCGGTGTCCAAGTGCTGCTCGAAGGCGATTTTGAGACGTCCTACACCAAGGGCGACAACAGCAAGGTGGTGGCGACGGACACGGTGAAGAACACGATCAATACGCTGGCGCGCGATCACCTGACCACGGAGACGGAAAAATTTGCCCTCCATCTGGGGCATCACTTCGTCGGGCGCTACCCGCAGGTCGAGCGGGCGCATGTCGAGATCCGGGAGCGGGTCTGGGAAAGGATCGGCGACAACAACCACAGTTTCACCGCGCCGGGTTCACCGGTGCCTTGGGTCGAAGCGGTGGTTACGGCGAAGGAGGAGCAATTGACTTCCGGGGTGACCGATTGGCTGATCCTCAAATCGACGGAAAGCGGATTTTCGGATTATCCTCGCTGCGAGTTCACCACCTTGCCGGAGACGAATGATCGCATTTTTGCCAGCTCGGTCACGGCGGGGTGGCGTTGGACGAAGCACCCTGCGAGTTTCCGCGCGGCGAATGAAAAAATCCGCGAGGCGATGCTGCGTCCTTTCTGCGACAACTTCAGTCCGTCGGTGCAAACCACCATGGCCGAGATGGCCGGGGCGGCTTTTGCCGCGGTGCCGGAAATCGACGAGATCTCGATGACCTTGCCGAACAAGCATTGCAACCTGATCAACCTTGCACCTTTCGGATTGGACAATCCGAACATCGTCTTCACCGCGACCGACGAACCGCACGGGCAGATCGAGGCGGTGTTCCAACGATAGGACTGTCGAGGCGGGTTGCCCAAGGGCCGTTTGCCTGGGGGCCATCTCGCAGAGCCTCGGTTCGCAGACTCGGCTCCGTCGCCGAAACGTGGATTAGCGGGCGATCGGGCCGCGTCCTAACGGCCGTAAGACAGCACTTCGAGTCCGTCGATTCCGCGAAAATCCTGTGCATTGCGGGTGAGCAGGCGTGCGCCGAGTGAGCGCGCGGTGGCGGCGATCCAGATGTCGTTCTCGGAGCGACCAGCAAGCTTCTTGGCTTTGCGCAGGGCAGCGGCGATACGGCCGTAGTGCTCCGCCACGTCCAAGCCGGACGGGATAACGCGGCGCCGCCGGAGGAGAGATAGCGCTTCCTGACAACGTTCTTCCGAGACGGACGAAGCGCCGTCGAGGAATTCGCCCGCGGTGGCGAACGGCACGACCAATTCTTCCGCGCCATGGCGCAGGAGGGAGCGGTTGACCGCTGCCGCAAGGTCGCCTTTGGCGCGGAACTCGTCGATCAGAACGGTGGTGTCGGCGCAGATCACGGCCTCTCGACATCCCATCGAGCTTGCCGGCGGTTGTCGCGGATGATCTTTTCCATCTTGTCGGCCTCGGCCGGGGTGCCGGTCGAGGCGCCCCAGATTTCGGCTGCTTCACGGACAGCATCGGCACATGTCGCCGTGGACGCGGTATTATCGAGCAGACGGTCGATCACTCTGGTGAACGACTCCCCGGGCCGTTTGCGGCCGGCGAGTTTGTCGTAGACGTGGGTGCCGACAGCGATGGTTTTGATGCTCATATATGTAGACTTACATGCAAGCTTGGGATGTCAAGAGGGGCGGGGGAAACGACTGCTGCCGAGGACGGCGGCGCCACATATGGCAGCCGCCCTCCCCAGCAAAAAGGCCGTTCCTTGCGGAACGGCCTTCTGTGCTGGTTCGGTCTGTGAGCTGTTGACTGAAAACTGCCAACTCACGTTTCGCAGAGCGAAACCGTGTTAGTAGCGGTAGTGCTCGGGCTTATACGGGCCTTCGACCGGGAGGCCGAGGTATTCGGCTTGGTCCTTGGTCAGCTTGGTCAGTTTGATGCCGATCTTCTCGAGGTGGAGGCGGGCCACTTCTTCGTCGAGCTTCTTGGGCAGAACGTAGACGGCAGGCTTGTAGATGTCTTTGTTCTTCCACAGGTCGAGCGCGGCCAGCGTCTGGTTGCTGAAGCTGGTGCTCATGACAAAGCTCGGGTGGCCGGTGGCGCAGCCGAGGTTGACGAGGCGCCCTTCGGCCAGCATGAAAATCTCACGGCCCCCGGGGAAGACGTATTTGTCGAGTTGCGGCTTGATGTTGACGCGCTCCACGCCGGGCAGGGCGTTGAGTTTGTCGACTTGGATTTCGTTGTCGAAGTGGCCGATGTTGGCGATGACGGCCTGGTCTTTCATCTTGGCCATGTGCTCGACCGTGATGACGTCTTTGTTGCCGGTCGTCGTGATGTAGATGTCGCCGCGGCCGAGGGTGTCCTCGAGCGTGGTGACTTCGAAACCTTCCATCGCGGCTTGCAGGGCGTTGATCGGATCGATCTCGGTGACGATGACGCGGGCGCCTTGTCCGCGGAGCGACTGAGCCGAGCCTTTGCCGACGTCGCCGTAGCCGCAGACCACGGCGACTTTGCCGGAGATCATGACGTCGAGGGCGCGGTTGAGTCCGTCGACCAGCGAGTGACGGCAGCCGTAGAGGTTGTCGAACTTCGACTTGGTCACCGAGTCGTTGACGTTGAACGCGGGGACGAGAAGTTTGGCGACTTCCTGGAGTTTGTAGAGGCGATGCACGCCGGTGGTGGTTTCCTCGGAGACGCCTTTCCACTCCTTGACCAGCTCGTGGAAGATATAAGGACTCTCGGCGTGGATTTTCTTGAGGAGGTCTTTGATCACCTTCTCCTCATGGCTGCCGCTCGGGCTGTTGACCCAATCATCGCCTTCCTCGAGTTCGAAGCCTTTGTGGAGGAAGAGGGTGACGTCGCCGCCGTCATCGATGACGAGTTGCGGGCCTTTGCCTTCGGGGTTGACGATGGCTTTCCAGGTGCAGTCCCAATACTCCTCGAGGGTTTCGCCTTTCCAGGCGAAGACGGGGACGCCGGCGGCGGCAATGGCCGCGGCGGCCTGGTCTTGTGTGGAGAAAATGTTGCAGCTGGCCCAGCGGACGTCGGCTCCGAGTTCGACCATGGTCTCGATGAGAACCGCGGTCTGGATCGTCATATGGAGCGATCCGGTGACGCGAACGTCCTTGAGGGGTTTGTCTTTCGCGTATTTCTCGCGAATGGCCATCAGGCCCGGCATTTCCTTTTCGGCGATTTCGATTTCCTTGCGACCCCAGTCGGCAAGGGTGATGTCGGCAACTTTGAAGTCGTTGGCGACTTTGGTCGGTTTGATTGTAGCAGTGCTCATGGTTTTGATGTGTTCGGAGGTTTAACGACAGGTGTTGATGTTTCGGATGGAATTATTTCAATCCCGCTTTGCGGCGGAGTTCCTTGGCTTTCGAGGTGTCTTCCCACGGTGCCCACTTGAGGCCGGACTTGTGGCCGAAGTGGCCGTAGTTGGTCGTCTTGCTGTAGATAGGGCGGAGGAGGTCGAGTTGTTTGACAATGTCGGCGGGCTTGAAGCTGAACGTGTCGAGGACGGCGCGCTGGAGTTTGCGCTCGCTCACTTTGTTCGTGCCGAAGGTGTCGATGGTGACGGACACCGGCTTGGGATAACCGATGGCGTAGGCGAATTGGATCTCGGCGCGGTCGGCGAGGCCGGCGGCGACGATGTTCTTGGCCACCCAGCGTCCCATGTAAGCGGCGCTGCGGTCGACTTTGCTCGGGTCCTTGCCGCTGAAAGCGCCGCCGCCGTGACGGCCCATGCCGCCGTAGCTGTCGACGATGATTTTGCGTCCCGTCAGGCCGGCGTCGCCCTGCGGTCCGCCGATGACGAACTTGCCCGTCGGGTTGACCAGATACTCGGTGTTTTTGGTCAGCATCTTGGCCGGAAGGACTTTTTTGATCAGGTTGTTGATGAGGAATTTCTCGATGGTCGAGTGCGAGACACCATCGGCGTGCTGCGTGGAGACAACGACCGCGGTGATTTCCTTCGGCTTGCCGTCGATGTAGCGCACGGAGACCTGCGTTTTGGCGTCCGGGCGGAGCCACGGGGCTTTGCCGCTCTTGCGGATCTTGGTGAGGGCGCGTCCGAGGCGGTGGGCGAACATGATCGGCGCGGGCATCAGCTCCGGCGTTTCATTGCACGCGTAGCCGAACATGAGGCCTTGGTCACCGGCACCTTGCTCGGAGGTCTTTTTGCCTTTGGCTTTCTTCGCGTCGACGCCCTGCGAGATGTCCTGGCTCTGCTGGGTGATCGCTTTGGTGATGATGACTTTGTCCGCGTGGAAAACGTCGTCATCATTGACGTAGCCGATGTCCCCGATGGCTGTGCGAACGATCTTCTCGAAATCGAATTTGGCGTCGGTGGTGATTTCACCGGCGAGCACAACCATGTTGCTCTTGACCAGCGTTTCGCAGGCCACGCGGCTTTTCTTGTCTTGGGTCAGGCACGCGTCGAGCACGGCATCGGAAATGGTGTCGCAAACCTTGTCGGGGTGGCCTTCGCCGACCGACTCGGAGGAAAAAATGTAGTCAGAGGTCATTGGAATTGAGAGGTTAAGCACG
>CAMDUL010000009.1 GCA_945878135.1 Chthoniobacter flavus
CCGGATGGCGACGGCGATCCGTCCGATGGCATCGACGGTTGGCGCCTCGACGTGGCGTTCTGCGTGGCCCATCCGTTCTGGAAGAAGTGGCGGAAGGTGGTCAAAGGGGTGAACCCCGAGGCCTACATCACGGCCGAGTTGATCGACCCGGTGCCGCAGCTGAAGCCCTACCTCCAGGGCGACGAGTTCGATGCGGTGATGAATTACAATTTCGCTTTCGCCTGCTCGGATTATTTCGCCGACGAGAAAACGCGCATCAGCACGACCGAATTCGACCGCCGCCTGCGGGAATTGCGCGAGGCATTTCCGGCCGGGGTGGCCGAGGTGCAGCAGAATCTTTTCGGCAGCCACGACACCGACCGCATTGGCTCGCACATCGTCAACCGCGACCGCGAACACGCCGGCGACTGGGGAGCCTACTTCAATTTCTCCAAGGTCGAGAACGGGCAATACGACCCGCGCAAACCGACCACGGAGGAACTGGAGTCGCAGAAACTTTTCGCCGTTTTCCAGATGACCTATGTCGGCGCGCCCATGATTTACTACGGCGACGAGGTGGGTATGTGGGGCGCGAACGATCCCGACTGCCGCAAGCCCATGGTGTGGGAAGACCTGGCCTACGATGACGAGGCGACGTTGCCGGACGGTTCCATCAAGAAGTCTCCGGACAAGGTCGGGGTGAACAGGGAGTTGCGGGCGCACTACCGCAAGTTGATCGGTTTGCGCGGCGAACTCCCGGCGCTGCGTCGCGGGTCCTTCGAGACCGTCTTGACCGATGACGAGCGGCAACTTTATGGATTCCGTCGCCGGATGGGGGAGGAAGAGATCTTGGTCGTGCTGAACAATTCCGGCGAAAGGCAGGAAGCATCGCTCGAGGCGGGTGGCGTGTGGGAGGACCGTTGGAACGGAGGACAGGTTGCCTCATCCGCCGGGCGTTTGCCGCTGTCCGTGCCGCCGCGGGGTGCGCTCATTCTGGTGCGCGGCGACTAGAACACGAAGGGAATGCCCTGCGCCTCGAAGGCCGCCTTTTCCTCGGCGAGGTAGCGGTCGGCCAGCTTGGTGAATCCGCCGTCGGCGCGGAACCGGGCAAGGAAGGCGTTCACCCCGGCGAGCAACTCGGTGTCGGCCGGCCGCAGGGCGATGGCCCAAGACTCCTTTTGCAGCGGCGCGAGGAGGGCGCGGACCTTGCCCGGGTGACGTTTGGCGTTCTGGAAGACGGACATCTGATCGTAAATGAAGGCATCGGCCTTGCCTTGCGCGACCTCGAGCACGCAGGCGCTTTCCTTTTCAAGGTTGAGAATGGCCGCCTGTCGCACGTTGGCGCGGGCGAACACTTCGCCGGTGGTGCCTTGGCGCACCACTATGGTGCGTCCGGACTGGTCGAGCGTGGCCAGATCCGGTGCCGCGCTCGCGGCCGGCACGAGGGCGGCCAGACCGGTGGTGAGATAGGGTTCGGAGAAGGCAACCGCCCGGGCCCGCTCCGGGGTGGCGGTCATCGACGAGATGATGAGGTCGATTTTGCCGGACTGCAGCGCGGGGATCAGTCCGGTGAAAGGCATGTTCTCGATCTGCACGGGACGCCCGAGGGCCGCCCCGAGGGCCCCGGCGAGGTCCACACTGATCCCGGCCGGGCGTCCGTCCGGACCGATCGTCTCGAACGGTGGATAAGACAGATCCATGCCAACCCGCATCGGGGCCGGTTCGGCGCGGAGCAGGGCGGCGGAGAGGAAAAAAAAGAGGACCCAGCGTGTCATCATGCCCGGCATGGGACCACCCGCGCAGGGCAGCGTCAACAACAGCGTTTGGGCTCGCCAGCGGGGCGGACAAGGGGCAAAACCCATTTCCCATGTTACAAGAATTCAAAACCTTCATCGCCAAGGGCAACGCCATCGATCTCGCCGTGGGCGTGGTTATCGGTGCGGCCTTCGGGAAAATTGTCTCCTCCGTGGTCGACGACCTCATTATGCCGCCGCTCGGCCTGCTCCTCGGCAAAGTCGACTTCAGCCAATTGTTCGTCAGTCTCGACGGCAAGAGCTATCCGACCCTGGCTGCCGCGCAGGAAGCCGCCGCGCCGACGCTGAACTACGGCAACTTCATCACCGTGCTCATCCAGTTCATCATCATCGCGTGGGCCATCTTCCTCGTGGTCAAAGCGATCAACACCCTCAAGAAGGGCGAAGAGGCGGCCCCGGCCGGGCCGTCCGACGAGGTCAAACTCCTCACCGAGATCCGCGACAGCCTCAAGCAGCGTTCCTAACCGGGAGCGGCAAAGCCGGTCACGCGCAGCGGTTCGTCCTCGCGCGCCGCGACCACCTCGACGCCGGTGAAGGCGTCGAGGGCGGAGCGGACCACGGATACCGCGAGTTCCGGTTCGTTGCAGTCGCGGCTCAGGTGGCCCAGCACGACCCGGCGCAGCGCGCCCGTGGCCGCCCGGGACGCCAAGTCGGCGGCGTTGCGGTTCGAGAGGTGGCCGTGGGGGGAACGGATGCGTTGTTTGATCGAAAACGGACGCCGTGTGTCGCGCTGGAGAAGGTCTTCGTCGTGGTTGGCTTCGATGAAGAGGCAATTGACGCCCGTGGCGTGGTGCACGACCGAGTGGTTGACGTGACCGAGGTCGGTGAGGATGGCCACGGCGGCGCCGGAGGAGCGGATGGTGAAGCCGACCGGGTCGGCGGCGTCGTGCGGCACGGAGAAGGCGGTGACCTCGAGCGACCCCACGGCAAAAGTGGTGCCCGACCCGAAAATCCGCCACGAGGCGCCCCCGTTGCGCGGGTCCTGTCCGCGCACCTCCTCCGCGGTCAGGCGCGTGGCATAGACCGGACATTGCACGGTCCGGAGCAGCGCGGGCAGTCCCCCGGCATGGTCACCGTGTTCGTGGGTGAGGAGGATGGCTTCGATCCGTGTGGGATCCAATCCGGCGGCCGCGAGGCGGGCCATCATTTTGCGCGGACCCAGCCCCGCGTCGATCAGCACCATCGAGTCACCGGCGCAGAGGACGGCCGCGTTGCCGCTGCTTCCGCTGCCGAGCACGATGAGTTCCACGCGGCGGATGCTAACGGGGAAGCGGCGGCACGGCAAATATCCGCTCTTTCCGGGTTGGCCAAAAGGCGCGGCACGGTCTAGTTTCCGCGCCGTGCAGGAATACCATCGTTTGCTCGAACACGTGCTGAGCCACGGCCGGCCGCGCACGGACCGCACTGGCACGGGAACCATCGGGATCTTCGGGGCGCAGGCGCGATTCGATCTGCGGGAGACCTTTCCCGTGGTCACAACCAAGAAGCTGCACCTGCGCTCGATCATCCATGAACTGCTCTGGTTTCTCCGCGGCGAGACCAATGTCGCCTATTTGCACGAGCACGGTGTGACGATCTGGGACGAGTGGGCCCGCCCGGACGGCGACCTCGGACCGATTTACGGAGCCCAGTGGCGCAGTTGGCGCGGGGCCGACGGGCGCACGGTCGACCAGATCGCCGAAGCGGTGCGTCTCATCCGCGAGCAACCGGACAGCCGGCGCATCATCGTCTCGGCTTGGAATCCTGCCGATTTGCCGCGGATGGCCCTGCCGGCCTGCCACGCACTTTTCCAGTTCCATGTCGCGGACGGCGAGCTGAGTTGCCAGTTGTACCAGCGCAGCGCGGACCTCTTTCTCGGTGTCCCCTTCAACATCGCGTCCTACGCTTTGCTCACCCGGATGATGGCGCAGGTGACCGGTTTGCGTCCGGGAGAATTCATCCACACCTTCGGCGACCTGCATCTTTATTCGAACCATCTCGAGCAGGCCCGCGAGCAATTGCGCCGCGAACCGCGTCCGCTGCCCCGCATGAAGCTCAACCCGGCGCGCACGAGGTTGGAGGACTTCGTTTACGAGGATTTCGTCCTCGAGGGCTACGATCCGCATCCGGCGATCAAGGCGCCGGTCGCGGTATGATCGCCGTGGCGGCCATGGCGGCCAACCGCGTGATCGGCGACCGTGGAAAAATCCCGTGGCATCTGCCGGAGGACCTGCGGTGGTTCAAGGAGCTGACCATGGGCGGGACACTGCTCATGGGGCGGGTGACCTACGATTCGATCGGGAAACCATTGCCCGGACGGGAGACGGTCGTGATGAGCCGTCAGGACGGGCTGGAAATTCCCGGGGTGCGCGTCATCCGTGATTTGAGCGGACTGGCCGCACTGTCCCTGCCGGGGGAGGTCTTTGTCGTGGGCGGATCGGAAGTCTACCGCGTGGCGCTGCCCTATTGCCGCGACCTTTATCTCACCGAAGTGCAGCGCGCGGCGGAGGGCGACCGGAAGTTTCCCCTGTTCGAGGAAATTTTCCGCTTTTCGGCCGTGCTGCGCGAAACGCCGGAGATGCGCATCGTGCACTATGTGAGTGACGAGGTCCGTCCGTTGCCGCGCACGCGCCTCGAGGCGCCGCCCTGATCAGCGGGCCGGAGGGGCGCCTTGGCCGCGGTAGGAATCTTTATACCAGAGTACGCCGTGGCGGCGGACATTGGAAAGAATGGCGCGCAGGTTGGCGGCGGCTTCGCGGTCGTTGATCAGCATGGGAAGGGGACCCGGGCCGCTGCGGGCGGAGGAGATGAACTTGCGAGCATCGCCGGCCACGGCCTCGAGGTCCTTGGTCGCTTTGCTGATTTCCTTCCCGGCCCCGGTGAATCCCTCGCTCCCCTTTTTGAGGTTGGCAAACGTCGCGCGCAAATCCTCGAGGGACTCTTTGCTCAGGGCCGTCTCGTTGAGGCGGTCCAGCGCCGTGTTCAGGGTGGTCACGGCTTTGCGCACGTCGGCCAGCATTTCTTGTCCGTCCCGGGTGAGGTCCTCGAAACCGGTTTCGCGCAGGCCCTGGACAACCGAGCGCGGCTCGAGGCGCTTTTGCAGGTCGGCCTTGGGATCGACGATCACGTCGACGAAGCGGTTGCCGAGCAGTCCCGAGCTGCCGATGATGAATTTCGACGCCTCGGGCAGGATGACCTCCTCGCGGATTTTCAAGGGGACGGCGACACCCTGCATGGCGGGCAGGACCCGCGGGTTCTCGGCCACGTAGCCGATCTGGGCCCCGCCGAGAAGGACGTCCGCGCCGGCGAGCAACCCGCTGGCATTGGGGAAGTCGACCTGGACGTCGTAAAACTTCTGCAAGCCCTGCCCGAGGCGGCCGAAGTAGACGACAAGGAAAGCCACCACGGCCAGGCCGAGCAGGACAAAGAGGCCGACGCGGGTTTCGATGCGGGGATCGCGGTTATACATGGTTCAGGGTTCCTCGTGGGACCTTCCTTCCACGAAATCACGAATCACGGGATCCGTCGAGGCGCGCAATTGGTCGCAGGTGCCGTAGAAGTAGCACCGTCCCTCGTGGAGCAGGGCCACATGGTCGGCGATGGCGAAGGCGCTCTTCATGTCGTGGGTCACCACGATCGAGGTGACGCCGAGGCGGCGCTGCAGGCGGCGGATCAGCACGTCGATGCTGTCGGCCACGATGGGATCGAGTCCGGCGGTGGGTTCGTCGTAAAGCATGCAGCGGGGTTCGTTGATCAGGGCGCGGGCCAAGGCCACCCGCTTGCGCATGCCGCCGCTCAGATTGACCGGCATCTTCTGCTGCTGTCCGTGCAGGTTGACCATCTGCAGAGCCTTGTCGACTTTCCCCGCGATGAGACCTTCGTCGGTTTCCCCGCGCTCGCGCAGGGGAAAGGCGACATTGTCGGCCACAGTCATGGAATCGAAAAGCGCACCGTTCTGGAACAGCATGCCCATGCAGCGGCGGACTTTGGCCAGGTCGCGCTCTTTCAAGTCGGTGATATTCAAACCGTCGACCGTGATCGTGCCGCCGACCGGCTGCATGAGGCCGATAAGGTGCCGCAAAAAAACGCTTTTGCCGCCGCCGCTGCGTCCGAGCAGGACGAGGGTCTCTCCCTCGTAAACCTTCAGGCTGAAACCGCGGAGGATTTCCTGTCCGCCGAGGGTTTGCACTAGGTTGTCGACGGCGATGACCTCGCGCGGTCTGGCGTGTTCGGTCATTTGCCGGCCGGAAAGAAAATGTTGAGGGTCATGGTCAGGAAAAAATTGACCACGAGGATGAAGAGCGACCCGATGACCACGGCCTCGGTCGTGGCGCGCCCGACGCCCACCGCGCCCTCGCGGGCGTTGAGGCCCTGGTGGCAACTGACGAACACGATGACCACCCCGAAGACCATACCCTTGATCAGCCCCATGGCCACGTCGCGGCCCCCGGTGAAATAGAGCATGTTGTGGAGATAGTAGGCTTCCGAGACACCGAGCACTTTGGTGGTGAGCAGGTAGGCGGCGAAAATGCCGATGCCGATGCACTCCGCGACCAGCAGGGGCATGGAGACCAGCATGGCGAGGAAGCGCGGGACGACGAGGTAGTCGATGGGATGGACGGCAAGGGCGCGCAATGCGTCGATCTGCTCGGTCACCTTCATGGTGCCCAGCTCGGCCGACATCGACGCGCCGACGCGACCGGCGACCATCAGGCCGCAGAGCACGGGGCCAAGTTCGCGGAACATGGAAACACTGACCACGGGGCCCACGGCGGTGTCCATTTGCAGCCTGCTGAATTGGAAGAAGGTCTGGGTGGCGAAGACCGCGCCGGTGAAGGCGCCGGTGATGAGGACGACCAGTTGCGAACGGTAGCCGATTTCGTAAATTTGCCGCGTGACCAGCCGCCAGTGGATTTTGCCCTGGAAGACGCCGCGGATCGTCTCCACCGCCAGCAGGGAGAGGTCCCCGAGGTAGCGCGTGAACGAGAGCAGAATTTCTCCGACGTAGCGGGCCAAAGCCATGGCGGGGGCCGGTCAGGGGCGGATCAGCTGGGTGGCCGACTGGGACGGGGCCAGCGAGTGGGCCGGCCCGACGAAACGCGCGGTGAGGTCGAGCTTGTTGAAGATGCTGCGGATGTCCTCGAGCGAGAGAGCCGCATCCTCGGATTCGAGGAAGATGACGTCGTGGAGCGTGTCGACTTTGTAGTGCAAACCGGGAATGGCGCCCAATTCGAGATCAAGTCCCATCAGCTTGTCCGGCGCGCGCACCCCGGCCGCGTAGATCTCCAGTTCGGTCATGGCGTGTTATTTTCGCGGAGCCGGTGCCCCGCGGCAAGTTCCAAGTGCCGCCGCAAAGGGCGCATTGCACTGGAGTGGGCGGCCCGCTAAACAGGACAGCCGACGTCGCCATGCCCAAAGACACCTCGCTCGAGAAGATTCTCATCATCGGTTCCGGACCCATCGTCATCGGGCAAGGGTGCGAGTTCGATTACTCGGGAGTGCAGGCCTGCAAGGCGTTGCGGGAGGAAGGATACAAGGTGGTGCTGGTCAACTCCAACCCGGCCACCATCATGACCGATCCGGAGTTCGCCGACCGCACCTACATCGAACCGATCACTCCCGAGGTCATCGAGAAGATCATCGAGCGGGAAAAGCCGGACGCCGTCCTGCCGACCCTCGGCGGCCAGACGGCGCTCAATGCGGCCATGACTTTGCACCGCACCGGCGCCCTCGAGCGTTTGGGGACGAAGTTGATCGGAGCGAAAGCGGACGCCATCGAGCGGGGCGAGGACCGGCTCATTTTCAAGGAGACCATGCTCAAGATCGGTCTCGACGTGGCGCAGTCCGGCGTGGCGCACACCCTCGAGGAGGCGCGCGCGGTGGCGGCGGAGATCGGCCGCTACCCGATCATTATCCGTCCGGCTTACACCCTCGGCGGCAGCGGCGGCGGCATCGCCTACAACAAGGAAGAATTCGAGGAAATTGTCACCCGGGGGCTGGACATGTCACCGGTCAGCGAAGTGCTGGTCGAGGAGTCGTTGCTCGGCTGGAAGGAATTCGAGATCGAGGTGATGCGCGACCGTGCGGACAATTGCGTGGTCATCTGCTCGATCGAGAATTTCGACCCGATGGGCGTGCACACCGGCGACTCGATCACCGTGGCGCCGATCCAGACGCTGACCGACAGGGAATACCAGGCGATGCGCGACGCATCGTTCGCCGTGATCCGCGCCATCGGGGTGGAAACCGGCGGGTCGAACATCCAGTTCGCGGTCTGTCCCCAAACCGGACGCATGGTGGTCATCGAGATGAACCCGCGGGTTTCGCGGTCCTCGGCGCTGGCTTCCAAAGCCACCGGCTTTCCCATCGCCAAGATCGCGGCCAAGCTGGCCGTCGGCTACACGCTCGACGAACTGCGCAATGACATCACACGCGAGACGCCGGCCAGCTTCGAGCCGACCATCGACTACTGCGTGGTCAAGGTGCCGCGTTTCACCTTCGAGAAGTTTCCGCAGGCCGATCCTGTGCTGACCACGCAGATGAAAAGCGTGGGCGAGGCCATGGCCATCGGACGCACTTTCAAGGAGGCCATGCAGAAAGCGCTCCGTTCGCTCGAGACCGGGCGGGCGGGCTTCGGGGCCGATGGCAAGGACGCTCCGCCGGAGCGACCGGACGGCAGCCTGGATGAAGGCGAGCTCGAGCAAAAGATCCGCGTGCCCACGGCCGAACGCATTTTCAGCCTGCGGCATGCCCTGCTCGCGGGTTGGAGTATCGACCGCATCCATGCGCTGACCGGGATCGATCCGTGGTTCCTCCGCGGGCTGGCCAAGATCACCGCGGAGGAGCAGGGGTGTCCGGCGGATTTGACCTCGGTGCCTTGGCGGCGCATGAAGCGGCACGGATTTTCCGACCGGCAGATCGCCCACCTCACCGGTTCGTCCGAAGCGGAGGTCCGCGCGGCCCGCAAGAAGGCTGGCGTGGAGCCCACCTACCGGTTGGTCGACACCTGTGCCGCGGAATTCGAAGCCTACACTCCGTATTTCTATTCGACCTACGGCGAGGAAGACGAGACGCGGCCGAACAACAAGAAGCGGGTCATGATCCTCGGCGGCGGACCCAACCGGATCGGGCAGGGGATCGAGTTCGACTATTGCTGCGTCCATGCCGCCTTCGCATTCCGCGAGTTGGGATGGGAGACGGTGATGGTCAATTCCAACCCCGAAACGGTTTCCACCGATTACGACACGAGCGACAAACTCTATTTCGAACCGCTGACCCTCGAGGACGTGCTCAACATCTACGAGCGCGAAAAGTGTGACGCGGCCATCGTGCAATTCGGCGGACAAACCCCGCTCAACCTGGCGGCGGCGCTCGAGGCCAACGGGGTCACGATCATCGGCACGTCGCCGGCCAGCATCGAGATGGCGGAGGACCGCAAACACTTTGCGGCCATGCTCGCGCGCCTCGGACTCAACGCCACCCAGGGCGGCACCGCGACCAACGAGGACGAGGCCCTCGCGGTCGCGGAGCGGGTCGGTTACCCGGTGCTGGTGCGGCCTTCTTTCGTGCTGGGCGGACGCGCCATGGAAATCGTCTACACGCCCGACGATTTGCGCCGATACATCCGCACCGCGGTCAAGGCCAGCCCGGACCGTCCGGTCTTGGTCGACCGCTTTCTCGAAGATGCCACCGAAGTCGATGTCGACTGTCTCAGCGACGGGACCGACACGGTCATTGGCGGGGTGATGGAACACATCGAGGAAGCGGGAGTGCACAGCGGCGACAGTGCCTGCGTCATTCCCAGCTTCTCCCTCTCGGATAATGTCCTGACGGAACTGCGCTCCGCGGCGAAGGCCATGGCCAAAGAACTGGGTGTTCGCGGGCTGATGAACGTCCAATTCGCGGTGAAAGACGGAAAAGTTTACGTCCTTGAAGTCAACCCGCGCGCCTCGCGCACGGTCCCTTACGTGAGCAAGGCCATCGGCGTGCCGCTGGCCAAGCTGGCGGCCAAGGTTATGGCGGGACACACCTTGCGGGAACTCGGCTTCACCGAGGAAGTCCTCCCGGCCCACTACGCGGTGAAGGAAGCGGTTTTCCCTTTCATCAAATTCCCCGGCACGGACATCACGCTCGGTCCCGAGATGCGCTCGACCGGCGAAGTGATGGGCTTGGATCCCGATCTGGGCATCGCTTATGCCAAAGCCCAGATGTCGGCCCAACCGGCCTTGCCCGAGGGCGGGAATGTTTTCATCAGCGTCAAAGACGCGGACAAAAGCCAGGTCGTGCCGATCGCCCGTGAGTTCGCCGGGGCGGGTTTCAAGATTCACGCCACGAAAGGCACGCTCGCGGTGTTGCGCGAAGGCGGCGTTGACGCTTCGCTCATCTACAAGCTGAGCGAGGGGCGTCCTCATCTGCTCGATTTGATCAAGAACGGCGAGATGCAATTCATCATCAACACGCCGCACGGCAAGGTGCCGCGGCAGGACGAGGTGGCCATCCGCAGTGCGGCGGTGGCGCACCGCATCCCGATCATGACCACGCTGCGCGGGGCGAGCATGAGCGCGCGGGCCATCAAGGCCCTTAAGGCAGGCGGCTACGGCGTGCGGTGCCTGCAGGAATACGTGGACGCCTGAGGTCCCCGGCTCACTCCCACGCCCGGCGCTGCAGCGCGTCGGCGGCGGCGTTGATTTCCGCCTGCTTCTTGCTCTGGCCGTCACCGCGCCCGAGTTCCCGGCCCTCCCACGACACGCGGCAGATAAACTGCTTCTGATGATCGGGACCGGTTTCCGAGAGAACATCGTAGGAGGGACTCTGCAGCGAGACGGCCTGCAGCAACTCCTGCAGCTCGCCCTTCGGATTGTGCTCGGACGGTTCGCGGGCCAGTGCGCTCAACTCGTCCCCGGCCACGCGGAGGATGAAACGGCGCACGGTGGCGATGTCGCTGTCGAGGTAGACGGCGCCGACGAGGGCCTCGAAGGCATCGGCCAGGGTGGAGGCGCGTTCCCGTCCGCCACTGCCTTCCTCCCCGCGTCCGAGCATGAGGTAATCGCCGAGCCCGAGCGCGGAGGCGTGCTTCTTGAGTCCCTCGCGGGAAACAATCCGGGAGCGCAGCTTGGTCAATTGGCCCTCGCTGAAGGCGGGAAAAAGCCGGTAGAGGTGGTGCGTCACGACGAGTTGGAGCACGGCGTCGCCGAGGAACTCGAGGCGCTGGTTGTCGAAGTGGAAAGTTTTGCGCTCGAACGAGAGGCTCGGGTGGGTGAGGGCTTCGGCCAGGAGGAGGGAATTGCGGAACTTGTAACCGATACGGCCCTCGAGCGGGTTCATGTGCGCGGCGAGATCGGCGGCATTGAGCTCAGGCGCTGCTGCTTCAGGTTGCATCGGGATGGTGGAAGACCTTTGTCCCGCTTCGCTTCAGCGCAGGCCGCCGAGGAGCAGCTCGGCATTGCTTTTGGTGCGGTGCAGGTTGCGCACGAGGGTTTCCATGGCCTCGACGGCGGGAAGTTCGTTGAGTTGCTTGCGCAGGACGATAACGCGGTCCAGTTCGTCGGGATGGTAGAGGTTCTCCTCCCGTCGGGTGGCGGACTTGGTGACGTGGACGGCCGGGAAGACGCGCTGCTCAGCGATGGTCCGGTCGAGATGGATCTCCATGTTGCCCGTGCCTTTGAATTCCTCGAAGATGAGATCGTCCATGCGGCTCTGCGTCTCGACCAGTGCGGTGGCCACGATGGTCAAACTGCCGCCTTCCTCCGTGTTGCGCGCCGCGCCGAAGAATTTTTTCGGCTTCATGAGGGCCTTGGCATCGACGCCGCCTGACATGATGCGGCCTTTGCCCGGTTGGAGATTGTTGTAGCCACGGGCGAGGCGGGTGATGCTGTCGAGCAAGATGACCACGTCCTGCCCGAGTTCCACCAGGCGCTTGGCACGCTCGCCGACGAATTCGGCAAGCTGGGTGTGGCGCTGCGGCGATTCGTCGAAGGTGGAGCTGTAGATATCGGCATCGATCGAACGCCGCAAGTCCGTGACTTCCTCGGGGCGTTCGTCGACCAGCAGCAGGATGAGGCGGACGTCCGGTGAGTTCGCCCGGATGGCCTGCGCGATGTGCTTCATCAGGATGGTCTTTCCCGTGCGCGGCGGGGCGACGATGAGGGCGCGCTGGCCTTTGCCCAGCGGGGCGATCAGATCGACTGCACGGGTGCTGAGGGTCGGTTCTTTGACCGACTCCAAGATGATGCGTTCCTGGGGAAAGAGGGGTGTCAGCTTGTCAAACGGGGTGACGGGCTGCCACTCCGCGGCGGGGATCCCCTCGATCGACGTGATGCTCTCCAAGCCGCAATACCGGTCCCGCTCACCCGGTCCACGAACGGCGCCGCAGATTTGCAGCCCGGTCTGGAGTCCGAACTGCCGCACCAGGCTGATAGAGACAAAGAGGTCGTCCGGGCCGGCGGCGAAGTTGTAGCTCGGCCAGCGGACCATGGCGTGGTCCCCGAGATCCTCGATCATGCCGCCCTGTGCGATGATTTCCGCGCCCGCGGAGAGCAGAAAGCGGGCGAGGTCGAAGACGAGATGGCGCTTGGTGCCGTCGGGCCGGACGCGCAGGCGGTAACGCTCCAGCAGTCCGCTCAGCTCGGCATGGTTCAAAGCCTGCAGGGTCTCCATGCTGACACGGAATCCGTCCACGGCGGTTTCCGCCGGAAAGGCATCGGCACCCTCGGGAGGCTTGGTCGTGGCTGATTCCGTCATGGCTGAGGCGAAAGGCAAAGACGTTCGAGCAGAAGGTCGGCTTGGCGGGCGAGAGCCCCCAGAGTGCCGTTGTTCCAGACAACGGAACCGGCACGACTCAGTTTTTCGTCCATCGGGAGCTGGCTGGCAAGCAAACCTTCGATGGTGGCCTGATCCAGGCCGCGCTCCTGCAAGCGCCTTCGTTGGACGTCTGCCGAGGCGGCCACGGCCAAGGTGGCGTCGAAAAAGCGGTCGGCTCCCGTCTCGAAGAGCAGCGGGATATCGGCGAGGAAATCCCGGCCCGCATCCCGGCATCGCCCGGCCTGGTCCAACCAGCGGTGGCGCACTGCGGGGTGAAGGATAGCCTCAAGGCGGCGACGGGCGGCGGGGTCTGAGAAGACGAGGGCCCGCAGGGCCGGACGATGGACCGCGCCCGCCGGATCGAGCACACCGGGGCCGAACTCTGTGACCACCGCGGCGATGATTCCGGGATCCGCCGCGAGCAATTCGTGCACGCAGGCGTCCGCGTCGAAGGCTTCGAAGGCGTGGCGCCCGGCCAGGAGGCCGGCCAAGGTGGACTTGCCCGTGGCAGGACCGCCGGTCAGCGCGAGAAGCATGGCGAATCGTGGGCCCGTGGCGGGCGGTGGAGCGCGGGACGCGCGGGTTTATTTCTGGCGGAATCCTTTGGCCGACATCGTGCCCGGCGGGGACAGCTCGGGCGGCAAACCAAGGGGTTCGACGATCTCTTCCTGGTCGGAGTCATCTTCCGGGCGCAGCAATTGCCCGGCGGCATCCATGAGGCGCGCGGTGACAAAGACGATCAGGTTGCTCTTGATTTTCTGCTCAACCTCGGAGCGGAAGAGTCCGCCCGCGACCGGGATATCCCCGAGGATGGGGACCTTGTCGTTCACCTTCTGGACGTCCTCGCGGATCAGGCCGCCCAAAGCCACGGTCTGGCCGTCCCAGATGCTGACATTGGTCGTGACTTTGCGCGTGCTGAAGATGGGTTGGTTGATGACGTTCTCGGTGAGGATGCGGGGGGTGGTGGGGGTGAAAATGTCCAGCAAGCTGGCAACTTCGTTGGCGGTGCCCGCGCCGGTGACAGCGAAACTTTGGCCAAGAAACTGACGGCTCGGCACGCTGATGGGAGATCCGTAGTTGATGAAACCGTCGAAGTCGACTACTTCGGGGCTCAGCGTGAGGTCGATGGTGTAGCCGTCCGGACCGATCTGCGGTTCGACCTCCAAGGTGACCCCGAGGTTGCGCGTGGTGAAGTCGGTGGGGAAGCTTGGGGTGACCACCGGATCGCTCGCCACGGCATTGCCCGTGACCACCGCGGAGCCGCCACCGCTGTCTTGCGGCACCTGAGGCGGTTCGAATTCCTGCGGGTAAGGGAACTCGCGGCTGATGCTGATGGTGGCCTTCTGCCCGCTCTTGGTTGTGACCTTCGGTGCGGCCATCAAGTCGAAGCCCTTTTTCTGGTTGAGGGCGCGGATCACGAGTTGGAACTGCGGGTTGGTGAAGACACCCGCGATGGAGAAGATGCCCGGTGCCGGGCCGCCGGTGGCGGCCACGCCCAGGTTTCTCGAGATGAGGCCGTTGAGACTGTTGACGGAGAGAGCCGAGTTTGCAGCGGTGCCACTGCCGGTGCGGAGGCCGGAGGTGAGGGCGGTTCCGCCCACAGCGGCGCCGGTGGCGGGATTGACGAAGGGGTAGGCACTGGGGTCCCCGATAATTTCGCCACCTCCGCCGTAAACGCCCGAGCCTCCGATGGAAAAGGGACCGAGCGACCAGTCAAAGCCGAGCTCCTTCAGGTTGTCCTGGGTCACCTCGACAAATTTGGCCTCGATTTCCACTTGGGTGGGTTGCTCGCCCATGGCGGCGTCGACGAGAGACTCAATCAGGTCGAGATTGGATGCGGTATTGCGCACGACCAAGCGGCTGCTGCCCGCGCTGAAGTTGGCGCTGGCTCCGGGAGGAAATTCGACGCCCTGCGACTCGAGAAAGTCCCTCGCGTTCTGTCGAGCGGCCAGTTTCGGGCCACCTGCTTCTTCCCCGCCCCGGCCTGCCACCGCGACCGGTTCAGCAGTCGCACCTCCACCTGTGCCCGTGATGAAGCCGGGGGGCACCTTGAATTCGCGCTGCTCGAGGGTGTCGGTCGGTTCGGACAACGGGACGATGGACACGGCGAAGGGCTCGACCTTGACCTTGAGTCCGGCCAGCGTGGCAACGTAGCGGAGCGCTTCGTAGAGCGGGACATTGGTCAGGTTGAGCGTGACTCGGGCGTCGGCCGGGGCGGCTGCCGCGGCCACCGGTTGTCCGAACTCATCGGTCTCCGCCGCCGCGGCGGGGGCCCCGGCCGGCAGTTTGAGGACGATGTTGATGCCCGTCTGTTCGCCTTCGGTGTCGCCGGGCGTGTCCAAGGCGCGGCTTTGCTGCTGGAGGAAACTGACGGCTTGCCGGATGGAGGCGTCGCGCAGGTCGATTTTCGGCACGATGATCCGGTTGAGCCGGGCAATCATCATCTCGGTGCCGCGGCGTTCGTCCTGCAGGGCCGAGGAGTCTGTGGTGCGGGCCTCGACGAAACGGCGTTTGGGCCGTTCCCAGGCCTTCTCGACCTGCCAGAGCATGCGCGAACGGGTCTCGTTGTAGGCGCTGTCATAATAGCGCTGCTTGCCCAGTTCGACCTGCTCCATGCCGCGAAAAGCAGCTGCGTTGTATTTGTCGACGGCCAGAACCTGCTGGTAACGCTTTTGCGCCAAATCGAAGCGTCCCGAATCGTAGAATCCCGTTGCTTCGTTGAGCAGGCGCTCGACCTCGGACTGGTCGGCGGCGAACTCCGGGGTGATCGTTTTGTTGAAGTAGTCGGGCTGGTCGAGGCGGTCGAGAAAGACCGCGGCGGGGCGGTAGCCGGGATTGTAGCGCGGCTCGAGGACCTCGCGGGCCACGGCGGCGGCCCGGGCATACTCGCCTTGGCTGACGAGGTATTCCGCGTAGCGCACCGAGAGTGAGGAGAAGCGTGAAATGGCGCGTGACCGCAAACCGCGGGCCGTCGATCCATCGGGCACAAGGTCAGCCGCCCTCTTGGCCGACTCGTAGGCTCCCTCGATATTGTTCTGGCGCAGCTGCGCTTCGCTGGCTTGGAGGGCCTCCTGGGCGAGGACGACGTCTTCCTGTCGCCGGGTGATTTCGCGGTCGGCCTGCGACTCGAGCGGACCGGCGTACGAATCGCCTCCGGACCCCGCGGTCAGAACGGGAGCCGAAGCAATGGCGAGGTGGAGGGCCAGCAGGGGCGCGCGAAAGTTCATGGTGTCAGGGGAGCGGAGGCTCGATCGGGGCGGCGTCGGGAACATCAAGGGGCAGTTCGTCCATGGTCTCCGCCGCGAAGTCCTGTTGGGCGAGGGCCATGGGTTGGCCGGCGGGGTCCATCAGCGTGGCGGTGACGAAAATGATCAGGTTTCGCTTGATATGCTGGTCGGCCTGCGACCGGAAAAGGCCTCCGACCAGCGGGACGTCGCCGAGGAGCGGGGTCTTGTCGTTCACCTTCTGCACATCCTCGCGCATGAGCCCGCCGAGGGCGACCGTCTGGCCGTCATAGATGCTGACGGAAGTCTCGACCTTGCGCTGGCTGAAGACGGGATAGTTGATGACGTTTTCGGTGACGACGACACCTTGGTTGAAGATGGGGCTGCCGTAGTTGATGAAGCCTTCGAATTCCGTGACCTCGGGCAGAAGGCGCAGGTCGATCGTGTAGTTGTCCGCGCCGACTGTCGGTTCGACCTCGAGCCGGACGCCGACCGGCTTCATGGTGAAGGACGTGGGGGTGGCCGGGGTGATCGGCTGGGTGCCGAAACCGGTTTCCTGCGGAATCTGCGGCGGTTCGTATTCCTCGGGATAGCGGAACTCCCTGATCACTTCCACGGTGGCCGAAGAGCCGCTTTTGGTCGTGACTTTCGGGGCGGAGAGCACGTCGATGCCCTTTTTCTGGTTGAGGGCGCGCAGGACGACTTGGAACTGCGGGTTGGTGAAAATGCCGGCCATGGACAGGATGCCGGCGGCGGGCGCCGTGAGGGGGTTGCCGAGGAGGAGGGCATCGAGGGCGTTTGCCGCGATGGCGGTGCCGCCCGTGCGGTTGCCGGCCGTGAGCGGTCCGCCGAAAGGCGGACCAGCCACCGGCGTGGTGGTGCCGGGATAGAGGAAAGGGTAGTAGCCTGAGTTGCCCGCGGCGGGGGTCAAGGCATTGAACTGGTTTCCCACCGTGCCGCCGCCGGCGTAGACGCCGGAGCCGCCGCCGAGGGCCAACTGGCCGAGCAACCAGTCGAAGCCGAGTTCTTTGAGATTGCGTTGCGAGACCTCGACAAACTTCGACTCGATCTCGACTTGCGAGGGGACGGCGCCGGTGGCGTTTTCCACCAGGGCATCGACCAGGTCGAGATTCTCCTGGGTGTTGCGGACGATGAGACGGCTGCTGCTGGCCAGGAAGTTGGCGCTGGCGCCGACCGGGAACTGCACGCCTTGTCCTTCGAGGAAGTCTTTGGCGCCGCTGCTGACCACGGTGTCGCCGCCGGTGTCGGCACCGGCCCCGCCGCCGGCGGGCAGGCTGGTGATGAAGCCCGGGGGCACGCGGTATTCCTTGGTGATGAGCGTGTCGGTCGGTTCGCTGATCGGCACGATGAGAACGGCGTAGGGCTCGACCTTGATTTTGAGGTTGGCCAAGCGGGTGATGTAGTCGAGCGCTTCGCGCAGCGGGATATTGGCGAGGTCGATGGTGATGGTCTGCGAAGCGGCCGCGGAGTCCAGTTTCAGCACGATGTTGACCCCGCGGTCGCCGTCCGCCGGGTTTCTATCCTGCTGGGCGGAGACATTGCGCAGGTATTCGATGGCCTCGCGCACGGTGGCGTCGGTGAAGTTGAGCCGAGGGATGAGGATCTCGTCGAGTTTGCGGTTGACCGACTGCGTGCCGCGGCTGGTCAGGACGGGCTGCTCGAGCACGGCGGCGGGGCCGAGATCGGCGCGTTTGACCGGAGTTTCCCACGCCTTGTCGACCTCGGTGATCATGGCCGCCCGCGTGTCATTGTAGGCGGCGTCAGCCACGCGGGTGCGGGCCAAGTTGACCTGTTCCATGCCCCGTCGAGCCGCGATGTTGTAGCGGTCGAGGCGCAAGACTTCCTCGTATTTGCGGAAGGCTTCGTCGAACCGCGCGGAATCGTAAAGACCTTGGGCGTCGAGGAGCAGCTTTTTGACTTCCTCGACTTTGCTGACGAAGCCCGGAGTGACCGTCTTGTTGAAGTAGTCGGGCGCCTCGAGGCGGGCGAGGAGGCGCTGGGCGGGCTTGTAATTCGGGTTGTATTGCGGCTGGAGCAGCACCTGGACGGTGGTCTCGGCGTCTTCCCAGCGACCTTCGGCGATGCGTTGCTCGGCCAGTCCCATGACCGCTTTGGAGAAACCGTCGAGGGCGATGGCGCGCAGGTGGCGGACATTGGGCGCATCGGGCAGGGAGTCGACGGCCGCCTTGTATTGCGCGTAGGCCGTTTCGTATTCGCGGCGCATCAGCGCTTCCGAGCCCCGTGCCATGGCTTGGGGCGCGTATTCCTCGGCCAGGCGCATGCGCTTGGCGATTTCAAACTCGGCCTGCGCTTCGACCCCGGACATGGCCGCGGCACCGCCACCGGGCCCGGCGGTGAGGTGGGAAAAGGGGAGGCCAAGGGCCAGAGAGGACAGGGCGGCCTGCCGCCAGCGGGGCGGCAGAGAGCGGGTGGTTCGCAGGGGATGCATTACTGGATGGTAGGTTCAGACGGCACCTCGGCAGCTGATGCGGCGCCTTGGAAGGGAACCTCGTGCTGCTCGGCAGTTTGCAGGTTTTCGATGATGGCTTTTTCCTCTGTGACGTCAACCAGTTTGTAGGAGTCCGCATCGCCGACTTTGAAGGTCTCCCCGGAGCGCACTTGGTAGGTCGTCCCGCCGCTGCGGGTGTCGAGCAAAGTGGCGAGCGAATAGGGCGAATCTTTGACCTCGCCTTTGCGCAATTCGATTTCCTTGCCGTCGGCCGTATTGCGCAAAAAGGCGACCGGGACCTCCTCCTCGACATTGGTGGTCGGATTGAATTGCTTGCGCAGTTCGGCGCGCTCGAATTTGAGCGGCGTCGGTTGCTCGGATTCTTTGCCGTCCGCCCCGCGGTCGGCAAGGACGATGGCATCTCCTTGGCGGTAGAAGCGGGTTGATCCGGACAATTCCGACGGATTTCCTTCGCTGATCGTGTTGATCGAGACCTCCTCCACGGAACCGGTGGGCAAGCTCATGAATTTGACCCTGAGTTGGTCGATCTTGGTGGCGGTGAGCCGCAATTTCGTCCAGAGGGCGGGCTTGGAGGCGGGGTCGCGCGGATTGGTTTTGGCCCGGAATTCCTCGAGGTTGGAAAAACCATCGCCGTCGGCGTCCGCATCGGGCAGGCGGGGGTCGGTGTAGTCGAGATTGTTTTCCAGAATCCACGCGTTGGCGATGCCGGGGAAAAGTTCCTCCCCGCTCTCCAGAATGTCGACGAGGCGGCCTTCGCGCAGGAGGTAGATCCGGCTGATGAAGAGGGGATGACCGGCATCTTGCCACGTCGGTTGCTTTTCTTTCCCGCCGTGGTCGGCGCGTAGCAGGGTGATTTTTTCGTCTGCGGCGAACGGTTCGCCCGTGGTGGGGATCTCGGGTGGCGTGAACTTTTCGCCGAGTCCGGCCGCATTGAGCGCGGCGAAGACCGCCACGCCGGCCAAGAGCAACCCGGCGGCAGCGAGCAGGTAGCGATCGTAGTGGGCTTTGATTTGGTCCATGGGCGTCAGTGGCCGGCGGAAACCGAGGCCAGTTGGAGGTTGACCACGGCCAACTCGCGGCCGAGCACGGGTTTGATCGCGCCGCTGACCTCCGGTTCACCGGCTTCGGCCACGGGTTCTTCCCCGCTGGCCGGTTCGCCCTCGGCGGTCTTCGACGGGCCGGCGGGAGCGGAGTTGGTCACGGCGAGCTGGCGGATGAAAACCGGAGGCTCGACCTCGAGCAGGCGGTTGAAGGCGGTCCGGAAGGAGGCCTGATCGGCGGAGAAGTTCACGTCAAAGGGAGCCAGCACCAAGTCGGGCAAGGGCTTGTCCTTGCCCTTGGATCCGTCCTTCTTCTTTTTGTCGCTTCCCCCGTCGTCCGGGGCTGGGTTCTCGGCCGCAAGAGGTTGACGAACGATGGAGGTGATCTCGCGGGCCTTGGCCTCGACCAGAATCGAAGCGACGGCATGGATCGACTTGAGTTGCAGCGCGAGCGGTCCGGCGGCCGCCGCGGCGGGCGGTTGCGCCTCGTATGACTCGAAGCCGAGATAAAAATCCTCACCCAAGGTCACGCCGCCGGCTGCGGCGCGGGAGACAATGTCGTTGACCATTTCCCGCAATTGATCCTGGAACTCCTGGGGCGTCACCGTGGGCATTTCCGTGGCGAAGCCCTTGCCGATTTCCCCGAGGATGGTGCGGGCCTGCTCGAGTTCCTCGCGGACAAGACGCACGTTTTCCTCGTTGGGGAAAGGTTTGTCCGCCTGCAGCGATTCGAGGGCCATTTTCTGCTCTTCGAATCTGGCTTCTTCCGCCGCGAAACGGCCCTGTGCGCCGTAAAGGTAGTAGCCTGCGGCGGCGGCCAGGACCGCGGTGATCGCGGCGAGGGCGCCGGTGAATGGGTTGCGTTTGAACCAGTCCATCAGAGTGGGATCGGCCGCGCGAGCGGCAGCAGGAGTTTGAAGTCGTAGGCCCAGGCCTCGCCACTTTGGGTCGCGCGCATTTGGACCACGTCCGCTTTGTTCTCGGGATTGATGCCGAAAACCGGTGACCCCGCCAGGGCTTCGACAAACTCGTCGACCACGGCGGGACCGTCGTCATTTTCCAGATAAAGACCGTCGATCATCAGCGCCGAGACTTCCGCCGGGGCCGGTCCCTTTTCCCCGTCCCCTTCGCCGCCGGAGGTCTTCTCCGCACCCGTCCAAGCGGCTCCGCCCTTCTCGGACGGTTCGAGCGGTTGGCCCCCGACGACGGGACGCAAACGGGTGAGCCAGATATTGCGGGCGGGCAGTTTGCCGCCCAGTTCGTTGACCACCGCGGCCCACGCCGTGCGCAGGGCCGGGGCGGCCGCCAGATCGGAGGCCTCTTCCATCAGTTGCCGACGCTCCGAGGCCAATTGATCGAGTTCCGCCTTGTGGCCCTCCAGAGTGGCTGCCTGCCCGGCGGTCTCTTCGTTGAGTGCGGCGACCCGCTGGGCCGCCCGGTCGTAATAGAGACCGGCGACGGCCAGGGCGCCGACCAAAGCGGCGGCGGCCGCGGCGAGGAAGGGGCGGCGGCGTTGATCGGCTTCGGCCCGCTCGAGGGAAGGGGCCTTGAGGCCGATTTCCAGCGGGCAATCCCCCAGCAGGAGATGCAAGGCGGCTCCGGTGCACTCCCCGAGGGAGTGCGCCTCGGAGGGCAGGCGGGCGGTATCGACGCCGGGGCCGATGCCGACGCGGCGCAACGGATTGAAAAACTCGACCGGAAGGGACAGCTTCTCGTTGAAGAATTCCAGCGTGTAGGGCAGCGACACGCCGCCGCCGGCGAGGTAAACGCGCATGGGCGCGGCGCCCTGCTGGCTCGTGCGGTAGAAAGTGATGGAGCGCGTGATTTCGTTGTGCACGCGTGTCATGACGGTCCGTGCGATCTTGGCCGCCTCGGCGGCTTCGGCATCCTTCGCGCCCGCGTAGTTGCCCGGGGGAGGGATCACCGCTTCGGAGCACTTGTATGCCTCGACCTCCATGAAGCTGCGGCCCTCGAACTTTTTCTGCAGGGCCGCGCTGATCGAATTGCCACCCACCGGGAGGGTCCGGATGAAGAACTGGTCGCCCTCGACAAAGATAAGGTTGGTGGCCCTGGCGCCAATGTCGATCAGCAACGAGCAACCCTCGGCTTCCGGGTAATTGAACCGGAAGGCGTTGTAGAGTGCGACCGGGGAGGTTTCGATCAAGGACGGGGTCAGTCCGGCGCCCGACAAGGCCTCGACGGTGGCCTCGAGTTGGTCCCGTTTGGTGGCAAGAATGACGGCGCCCATCGTTTCGCCGTCGCCGTCGGGCAGCACTTGGTAGCCCCAGGAGACTTCTTCGATCGGGTAAGGCACGTTCTGCTGAGCCTCGAAATGCAGGACCCCGGCGACTTGTCCGGCATCGACCCGCGGAATCCGGACAAAGCGTGTGAAGACGCCCTGCGAGGGAATGGCGCAAGCCACCGCACCGTTTTTCCAACCGGCAGCAGACTTGAGCTCGGTCAGGGCGATCTTCAGTTGTCCCGGACGGCTGCCATCCGCCGCCGGGTCGGCCAGCAGACCGTTGCGGGCGTAACCGGTGAGGGTCAGCCCGTCGGCCCCGGCACGCTCGAAGACGGCCAAGGTGACCGTTTGCATGCCGAGATTGATGGCGGCGACGCGGGTGGGTGCGCTCATGGGGAAACGGGCAGGGAAAGAAGAAACAGCCGGGCTACATTCCGCCGGGGCGTGCTTTGATGGCCTCGTAGTAGTCCCAGGCCAGCGGGGCGAAAGGGGTTTCGTTCTTGTTCAGCACGTAGCCGTTGACCTGCTGCATCGTGCTCCACCATTGCCCTTTGCCCTTCCAGCTGCCTTCGGCCACGAGTTGCCCCTGCTTGGTGATGGTCACACCGACATCAACCACCGCCGCGGAGGCGTTGGCCGGCGCTTTGCCTGCAAAGAAACGTTCGAGGGTCCGCGGGCTGACATACATGACGGAGTTCATGCCCTTGCCCACGGGGATGGCGGCATGGGTCACCGAACCGGTGAGGAGAGTGCCTTTCGGGTTCTCCCGGTCCTTGTTGTTGAGGAGGATGTAGTAGTTGAAGGTGAGCTCATCAAGGAACTCGGTCCGCTTGTCCCGCGGGCTCCAGTCGAACGAAGCCTCGACTTCAAGGAAGTCCTTGTTCTTGGCGACCTTCTTGTTCTTGGGCCCGAAACTGAAATTGTATTCCGGCGTGGTCACCATGTCGGGCACGATCTTGGTGATTTGGAACTCGCTGTTGGCCGGTTGGGCGCAGGCGCTGGCCGCGGCCAGAAGGGCGGGCACGAAGTGAAGGAGGTGTTTTTTCATGGTTCTGGTTGCCGATGGATGAATGCGGGTTGAGGAATGGACGGAATTTCTACCATGACTCCGGGCCGGAATGAAGAACTTCCGTCTCAATGGGCGCCTTTCCCGAAAAGAACGACGGGCACGGTGCGGAGGAGGATGCCCAAGTCCAAGCCGAGCGACCAATTGTCAATGTATTGCACGTCGAGTTTCACCCAGTCTTCGAAGTCGCGCACCGCATTGCGTCCGCTCACTTGCCAGAGGCAAGTCAGACCGGGTTTCATGCTCAAGCGGCGGCGGTGCGCGGTGAGCTCGAAGTTGTCCACTTCGTAAACGGGCAAGGGGCGGGGTCCGACCAGGCTCATGTGTCCGAGCAGCACGTTGAAGAGTTGCGGGAACTCGTCGAGGCTCGTCCGCCGCAGCCATGCGCCAAAGGGCGTGATACGCGGGTCTTTCTCGATCTTGAAAACCGGTCCCTTCATCTGGTTGAAGGCCTGCAGGTCCGCCTGCTCGGTTTCCGCGCCCGTGCGCATCGAACGGAATTTGTACATGGTGAAAGGCCGTCCGTGGCGTCCGGCACGCTGCTGCCGGAAGATGACCGGCCCCGGCGAGGTCAGCTTGATGACCGCGGCAATGATAAGGAGCAGCGGGGAAAGAAGAACGAGGCCGAGGAAGGCGCCGGTCCGGTCGATGACCTCCTTGACCAGCAACGCCCACGAGAGGTCGGGAGTGACCCGGAAGACAAGCATGGGCGCGCTGCCCAGCGAGTCGTAGGTCGGACGCGCAATGGAAGCGCGGACAAAATCCGCCGCCACCCAAGCTTCGACCCCCTCGGTTTCGCAGGCGCCGATCGCGCCCTGGAGGTTGTCCGCATGGCGCGAGCCGAAGGACAGCACCACGCGCCCCACGCTGTGGCGGTGCATGGCTTCGACCAAGTCGTCGACGGGTCGTTCGACGAGATTGATGCGCTCGACGACATTGATCTCGAGCCGCTGGGCGGGTGAAAGCGCCGCGACCAATTCGTCCATGCGCTCGGGCGCTCCGGCCAGAATGACGCTTTCGCCGTGCGCGCCGCGGCGCAAGCGGCCCAGACGGATGTCGCGGTAGACGGACTCGCGCAGGAGGAGGCCGAGGGGAGCAAGGACGATGAAAAGAAAAAAGACCGAGCGGCTCGGGATGCTCAGTTTGAAGAAAACCACGCAGGCGCCGAGCATCAGGCCGATCCAGACGCCGGCGTAGGCGATCTGGCGCAGCGAGCGCCGCAGGGATTTTTCCAGCGGGTAGTGGTAAAATCCCTGCATTTCGAGCAGGAGCGGCCCGAACAGCACGACGATGATAAACATCCAGAGGAAGTCCCGAAGCGGGGGAATTTCCGGCAGGACATCGAAATCGATGATCTGGTAACGGCGCAGCGCGTAGGCAAGGTAAAGAACGCCAGCCAGAATGATGCCATCGGCAATCTGGTTGAGTTGCAAGGACAGTTCCTGTTTGCGCGAGATCATGAGCGGGCGGAGAGCAGGGTCACTTCCGCATGGCGGAAATAATTCCGACCCTCTACTCTAACCGAGATCTTGCCATGAAGCAGCAGCAAAAATCCGGCCGCCCGCCTTTGGTTGTCGCCACTGCCCACACGGTCCGGGGATTGGCCCAAGCGGCGACTCGGCGCCATGGAGGAGCGGATCTGGTCGAAGTGCGTCTCGACTTCCTGCGCCGCCGCCGCGGCTTGCTGGACCGCGAACTGCCGCCCGCCCCTGTCCCTTGGCTCCTCACCGCCCGCCATCCGGCCGAAGGAGGAGCACCGGGCCTGCGGGCCGCGGAACGCCGCGCGCTCCTCGAGCGCTACCTTCCTTGGGCGGCGGCGATCGACGTCGAACTGCGCTCGGCCGCCGCGTGGGACGACCTGCTCGAGCAGTCCCGGGCAGCCCGCGTCCGGCGTATTGTTTCCTACCACGACTTCTCCGGAACGCCCCCGCTCGCCGCGCTGCGGAAGGTCGTCCGCCGTGCCGCGGCGGCCGGGGCCGATGTCGTGAAAATTGCCACGCTCCTGCGCAGCCCCGATGATCTTTGCACCCTGCTGCGACTCCAGGCCTCCACGACGGCCGTGCCACTCGCCACGATGGGCATGGGGCCGCTGGGCAAGGTTTCGCGGCTGGTCCTGGGTGCTGCGGGGTCGTGTCTCAACTACGGCTACCTCGACAAACCGCAAGTGCCCGGTCAATGGCCGGCAGCCGAGCTGGCCCAACGCCTCCGGGAGGTCGCGCCATGAGCGATTGGGCTGCGGCGGCCGGGGCCGGAGAGATGTCCGCGGAGCAGATCGACCGTGCCGCGCGGTGGTTGCTCGACGAGAGCGTCCCCGCGGACGCCAAGGCATCCTTCCTCGAGATCTGGCACCGCCGGGGCGAAGCGCCGGAGGAGGTGGTCGCCCTCGCGGGCACCGTGCTCACGCACGCGCAGCCATTCGAAGTGCCCGCCGGACTGCGGCCCGTGATCGACGTCTGCGGCACCGGGGGGGACAAGCTGGGACTGTTCAACATCTCGACGGCCGTGATGTTCGTGGCCGCCGGGGCGGGGGCCCGCGTGGTCAAGCACGGCAACCGCGGCATCACCTCCAAAAGCGGAGGAGCCGATGTGCTCGAGACGCTGGGTGTGCCGGTCGATCTTCCCATCCCGCAGCTTTATGACATGCTGGAGGAAGCCGGTGCGGTGTTTCTCTTCGCCCCGGCCTTTCATCCGGCTTTCAAGGCCGTCGCGCCGGCGCGGAAAATTCTCGCGGAACGCGGGCAGCCGTCCGTCTTCAACATGATCGGCCCGCTCCTAAATCCCGCGCGACCGGAGGGACAACTGGCCGGCGTTTTCAGCGAGGCCCTGATCTCGCTTTATGCCGATGTCCTGCCGCACCTCGGACGCGAGCGCGCCTGGGTGGTGCACGGCAAAGCGGTCCCGGACGGCGTGATGGACGAAATTTCCACGCTCGGCCCGACCTTGATCGCGAAGCTTTCGCCGGCCGGTCCGGTCCGCGAAACGGTGCAACCCGGGGATCTCGGCGTGCCTGCGGCCGTCCTTGCGGAATTGCGCGGGGGAGACGCGGCCGAGAACGCGCGTCTCCTCGCCGAAATCCTGCGCGGCGAACGCCGCGGGGCGGCGCGCGACATCGTTGTGGTCAACGCCGCGGCGGCGATCGTCGTGGCCGGACTGACCGGCGACTGGTCCGAGGCGCGGGAGAGGGCCGTGGCCGCGCTCGACAGCGGGGCCGCAGATGATGTCCTCCGGCGGATGCGCCGGGTCGCCGGGATGCGTTAACGCTCCGCGTTTTCCGCCATCATGATGGCCGCCCACACGGGCAGGGCCAAGGTGGCTCCGTAGCCGCGGTCGACAATGCGCTTCGGCTGGTCGAATCCGACCCAGACCCCGCAGGTCGTGTCGTCGTCGAAGCCGATGAACCAAGCATCCTTGTAGTCGTTGGTCGTGCCGGTTTTCCCGCCGGCCTCGCCGCGGTAACCGAAGGCGGCGGCGATGGCGCCCGTGCCCCGGGTCATCGTCTCGCGCATGACCGCCGCCACGGCGCGTGCCGCGGATGCCGGCAACAAACGTTGCACGCTCCCGCGGTAACGGTAGAGCGTGCGGCCCTGCGCGTCTTCCACGCGGTCGAGAAGATGCGGCGAGGCTGCCATGCCGTCATTGGCCAGCGCGGCGTAGGCGGTGGTCAGACCTTTGAGCGTGCCGCTGAACGAGCCGAGAAAGATGGACGGAAAAAGCGGGACGTCCTCCCCCACGCCGCAGGCCACGATCGTCTCGCGCACGCGTTCGAGCCCGGCCATGGCGCCGATGCGCACACTCATGGTGTTGCGCGAAAAAATAAGACCGTCTTTGGCCGGCAGGAGTCCGCGGTAGGTGTCGTCGCTGTTGGACGGATTGTAGTTCCCGAAAGCTTTGGGCAACTCCCCGGGACGGAGACGGTCGTCGCTGACCGGCGTCGCCGGGTCGAGACCGGAGGCGAAAGCCACCGCGTAGACGAAAGGCTTCACGGCCGATCCGACCTGGCGCTCGGCGAAATACGCGCGGTTGTATTTGCTCGCGGCAAAGTCGCGCCCGCCGGCCAGCACGCGAATGGCGCCCGTGCGGTTGTCCACCGCCATGGCCGCGGCCTGCAGATAGGGCGTGCCGCCGCGGCTTTGCGGATCGACGAAAGCGGTGTCCGCTTTCTTCGCGTGCGGGTAGCCCTTGCGTCCTTCGACCGCCGCGAGCTGCGCCTCGATCGCGCCGGTGGCCGCGCGTTGCATCGTGCCATCGAGCGTGGTGTGGATTTTCAAGCCGGCCCCGTCGAGGACGTTCTGCGGCAGGACCCGTTCGAGTTCACGCCAGAGCAGTTCCATGGCCCAGTCCTCTTGCGGGGGACGCGGTTTCTCGGCCGTGAGCATCAGCGGTTCGGCCTGCGCTTCGGCGCGCTGCCGCGCCGTGATGAAGCCCTGTTCCTCCATTTGCCGCAGCACGAGGTTGCGCTGGGCGAGGGCGGCATCGGGGTCGCGGAAGGGCGAGAGGCGGTTCGGACTGCGGATCAGGCCGGCTAGCAGGGCGGACTCCGGCAGCGTCAGATCGGCGGCCGGCTTGGCGAAGTAGGCACGGCTCGCGGTCTCGATGCCGAAGAGGCCGGCGCCGAAGTAAATCCGGTTCATGTAGTGCCCGAGGATCTCGTCTTTGCTCAAAACCGACTCGATACGCAGGGCAAGGGCGGCCTCGAGGATCTTGCGGTGCGCATTCTGCCCGCCGAGCGGGAAGGTGTTGCGCGCCAGTTGCTGCGTCAGCGTGCTCCCGCCCTGCCGGATGCCACCGGCGGCGAGGTTGCGCAGGGCCGCGCGGACAATCCCGACCGGGTCGACGCCGAAATGCCGCAGGAAACGGGCATCCTCGCGCGCAATCACGGCGCGGACAAACCACGGGCTGACCCGGTCCAGCGGCACGGTGCGGCGATTCTCGCCCGAAAGGCGCGTGTAGAGCTGACCGTCACGATCGATGACGAGCGAACTTTCCGGAATACGCGCCACCTCTTGCAGGTCGAAGGTCCAGGCCCAGGCGGCGTAAAAGGCGCCGATCAATCCCCAGAGCAGAAGGCAGGCCAGCACGAGACGACCCAGCTTGCGGGTGCGCTGACGGCGCACGCGACGCTTGCGGGCGCGCGGGCGCAAGAGGCGGATACGATGCGCGGCGGGATGCCGAGTCTGGCGCTTCTTCGCGGACATGAAGATGCCGGACTCTACCACCGAAGGTGCCGGCGTCCCCCGAAAAATGCGCTTTCCACCCGCGCGCCGGCCGGACAACTTGGGCGCGCTATGACTGACGCAAACCATCATAAATCACCCGGCTGGACTTTGTTCCAGGGAATCCTCCTCATCGTCCTCGGCGGCTTGGCCATCGCCTTCCCGCTTTTCGGCACGATCGTGGTCGAGCAACTCTTCGCCGCGCTCCTGCTCATCGCGGGCGGCTACGCGCTGGCGGCCGCCCTTGGTCGCAAAGAGTCCGGCACCGCTTCCCGAGTCGTCTCGGGTCTGTGGGCTGTGCTCACCCTCGTTACCGGCCTGCTTCTCATGTTCCAAGTCGGCGCGGGCATTCTGACTCTTACCATCCTGCTCGCCGCTTACTTTGCGGCGCAGGGGATCGTGACGATCATCGCCGCTTTCAAGTTCAGCGGAACCGGCACCATGTGGCTCATGCTTTTGAGCGGCATCGTCTCGCTCGTGCTGGCCTGGATGATCTTCAGCGGCTTCCCCGGCTCCGCGGCCTGGATGCTCGGACTCCTCTTCGGGATCAATCTCATCTTCACCGGGTTTTTCTTCCTCTCCATGTCCTCGACCCTGAAAGCGCAGAAGGCCTGAGGCGAAAGACAGAAATCGACGGAGCCCCGCGGAGAAATCCGCGGGGTTCTTATTTGTGGAAGGGCCAGACCAGCGGGATGATGATCATCGCGCCGACGAAGTAGAGGAGATTGAGAGGCAGACCGAAGCGGGTGAAGTCGGTGAAGCGGTAGCCACCGGCCGAGTAGACGTAGGTGTTGGTCTGGTAGCCGATCGGGGTGGAAAAGCAGGCGCTGGCCGCGATGGTCGTGGCGATGGCGAAAGGTCGGGGATCCAAACCGAGTTCGGCCGCCGCCCCCAAGGCGATGGGCATCATCAGGACCACAGTGGCGTTGTTGGAAAGCAACTCGGTCACCGCCATGGTCAGAATGAACACCACGGCGAGGAGAATGAAAGGCTTCCAATCGGCCGGCGCGACTTCCGTAGCCCACAAGGCGAAATTCCCCGCGATGTATTCCGCCGCGCCGGTCTGCTGCATGGCCAGCCCGAGGGCCAGCGTGCTGTAGATGAGGAAGAGAAGACCCCAGTCGACCGAGCGGTATGCCTGACGCGGCTTGAGCGCTCCCGTGACCATGAGAAAGACGCACCCGACAAGCGCGGCGACCGCGATGGGAACAAGGTCGAAGGTGGCCGCCACGATCACGGCGGCCAGCGTGGCGAGCACCACCGGGGTGCGGGCGCGTTGGCCGGTGGTGGGGACGCGCGGACGGTCGAGAAGCAGCAGGTCAGCGTTGGCGCGAAGCGCTTTGATCGCGCCGCCGGGCCCGAGGAGGAGGAGGGTGTCGCCCGGTTGAAGGGGGATGTTTTCGAAACCGCGGCTGAGATTGGTGCCGCGGCGGTGGATAGCCAGGACAACCACGCCGAAGCGCTGCCGGAAGTTCAACTCACGCACGCTTCGCCCGATCACTTCGGACAGCGGACCGACAATGGCTTCGGCCAGACGTCCCTCGTGGGTGACGACACCTTCGCCGCTTTCGGCCAGATCCTTTTCCGCGTCCAACTGCACGCCGGGCATGGCAATGACCGCGGCCACGGCCTCGGGCGGGCCGGCCACGACGATCCGGTCACCGCCGCGCAGACGGAGCGTGTCGAGGGGTTCGAAATACGGCTCGCCGCGGCGAAGGACCTCGAGTACGCGCAGGCCGGCCCGTGGGCCGAGGTTGGCTTCGGCCAGACTCTTGCCCACGGCCATCGAACCGTCCTGCACCGAGGCCTCGACGACATACTCGGAAAATCCGCCCTCGGTCAGGTCCTGCGCGAGGGTTTTCCGCTCGGGCAGCAGGCGGGGGGCCATAAGGACAACGTACGCCGTGCCGATCAGGAGGAGGGGCAAGCCGACCGCGGCCGTTTCGAACATGCCGAACGGCGCGTGATTGGTGTCGGCCAACAAACCGCTGGCCAGAATGTTGGTGCTGGTTCCGACGAGCGTGCACGTGCCGCCGAAAATCGACGCGTAGGACAACGGAATGAGGAAAATGGAGGCCGAGACACCGGCGCGGTTAGCCAGATGAATGGCGATGGGCAGACCGACAACAACCACCGGCGTATTGTTGATGAAGGCCGAAACAAGCGCCGTTCCGAGCATCATGGCCAAAAGCAGCCCGCGTGGTCCGAGGTTGCCGATGTTTTCCAAACGTCCGAGCACGCGGGTCAGGGCACCCGTGCGTTCCAGCGCGTTGCTGAGAATGAACATCGCGGCGACGGTGAGCGGTGCCGGGTTGGCGAAAACGGCCAGCAGGTCGCGGGTCTCGGGGAAAGCGGTCTCAAAGGGCAATTGCGAGAGAACGAGCAGCGCCGCGAAGACGGTGAGCCCGGTCAAATCGGTCGGCCAGCGCTCGCGCATGAACTGCACGAGGGCGAACGCGACGAGCGCGAGGATAACGGCGATTTCCCAAGTCATGACCGCGCGGAAGATGACCCGATCGGCGCGGGGAGGCCAGCGGGAAACGCCGCGCTTTGGCCTTGCGGGCGGGGGGATCATGGCGGAGGGTCCGCCGCGTGAAATGGTCGTTCCAACTGGCGCGCATCGCGGGCATCGACGTGCGCATCCATGCCACCTTTTTCCTCCTGCTGGCCTGGTTCGGCGTGGTCTACTTCCTCGAGGGCGGCTACGGCGCGATGATCATCGGCCTGTCGTTCATCATCCTGCTTTTTGTCTGCGTGATCCTGCATGAATTCGGCCACGCCCTGGCCGCCCGGGCCTACGGGATCAACACGCCGGACATCACGCTGCTGCCCATCGGCGGCATCGCCCGGTTGGAGCGCATGCCGGACAAGCCTTGGCAGGAGTTGGTCGTCGCTTTGGCCGGACCGGCGGTCAATGTGGTCATCGCTTTCGGTCTCTACATCGTGATCGGACGCTTCTTCGGGCTGGGCGACCTGCAGGAATTGGCCGAGGGGCGGGGGAATCTCCTGACGCAGCTGCTGGCCCTCAATGTCATCCTCGTTGTTTTCAATCTCCTGCCCGCTTTTCCCATGGACGGCGGACGCGTCCTGCGGTCGCTGCTGGCCATGCGTCTCAGTCATGCCCGTGCCACCCGGATCGCGGCCGCGGTCGGACAAGTCGTGGCCGTGCTCTTCGGCTTGCTCGGTTTGTTCGGCGGCAACCCGTTCCTGCTCTTCATTGCAGTGTTTGTTTTCTTCGGCGCCCGCGCCGAGGCCAACTTCGCCACGTTCAAGGAAACTGCGGAGGGCACGCATGTTGCCGCCGTCATGCATCCGATGGGCCCGGTGCTGATGACCGGAATGACGGTCTCCGACGCGGTGCAGGCGGCCATGCAGGGGCACGATGGCGTCCTGCCCGTGGCCGACCAGTCACTGCGTCTGGTCGGCATGATCCCCGCCGACACCTTGGCCCGCGCGCTGCGCTGGGATCCGTCGGGCAAGATCGACCAAATGGTTCGGCACGATCATGCCGCCATCATCTCGGATGCCTCGCTCTCGCAGGCCGTGGCTGTGATGCGCGAAACGGCGCAGGTTGTTTTTCCGGTGGTCAATGCCGGGGGACAACTGGTCGGCATGCTCAAGCGGGAGGACGTCGAGCGTGCTTTCGCCGACGCTGCTTGAGCCTCGCTCATTTCGGGTTGCCACCGCGGACAGGGCGTCCTTTAATTCTTTCTTGAGCCCCCGGAACCGTGCTGGTCACGGCGCGGGGCTCTTATCATTATGATTGCCGGATTCCCCGAATTGACCGCGGCCGAAGCCGCGTCTCTGATCAAGGACAACGAGAACATCGGTTTCGGCGGGTTCACCCCCGCGGGATCGCCCAAGGCGGTCTCGCGCGAGATTGCCCGGCGCGCCATCGAGGAACACGAGGCGGGCCGGCCGTTTTCCGTCGGTGTGATCACCGGGGCGAGCACGGGCCCTTCGCTCGACGGAGTGCTGGCGGCGAGTGATGCGATCAAGTTCCGCACGCCCTACCAAAGCGATCCGGAGCTGCGCAAACGGATCAACACGGGCAAGACGCAGTTCTTCGACATGCATCTCTCGCAACTGCCGCAGGCCGTGCGCTACGGGTTCCTCGGCGATGTCGACTGGGCCATTGTCGAGGTCTGCGACATCAAACCCGGCGGCGAAGTGGTTCTGACCAGCAGCGTCGGGGCTTCGCCGACTTTTCTGCACAAAGCGAAGCGGGTCATTCTCGAGTTGAACAAACGCCATCCGGCGGCCTTGCGCGGATTCCACGACATTTACGAGCCGGATGACCCGCCGACGCGCACCCATATCCCGATCTATCATCCGTCCGACCGCATCGGCTCGGAGACCGTGATGATCGACCCCGCGAAGATCGCCGGTGTGGTTGCCACCGACCTCGACGACGAAGTGAGCGCCTTCGACGAACCGAACGACGTGACGAAAAAGATCGGCGAGAACGTGGCCGATTTCCTGGCCGGTGAACTGCGCGCCGGGCGCATTGCCCCGGACTTCCTGCCCATCCAAAGCGGGGTGGGCAATGTGGCCAACGCCGTCCTTTTCGCCATGGGCGGACACCCCGATATCCCGGCCTTCAGCATGTATACCGAGGTGATCCAAGACTCGGTCATCGCGCTGATGCGCCAGAACCGCATCAAATTCGCCAGCGGCTCCTCCCTGACCATCAGCCCCGAGGTGCTGGATGGTCTTTACCGCGATCTCGAGTCCTTCCGCGGGCGCCTCCTGCTCCGCCCGCAGGAAATCTCCAACCATCCGGAAGTCGTCCGCCGCCTCGGCATCATCTCGATCAATACCGCGCTGGAGCTCGATCTCTACGGCAACGTCAACAGCACACACGTCATGGGCCGTCAAATGATGAACGGCATCGGCGGCTCGGGCGACTTCACCCGCAACGCCTTCATCTCGGTCTTCACATGTCCATCGACGGTCAAGGGCGGCAAAATCAGCCCGATTGTCCCGATGGTCTCGCACCTCGACCACAGCGAGCACAGCGTGCAGGTCATCGTGACCGAACACGGCGTGGCCGACCTGCGCGGCAAATCGCCGCATGAACGCGCGCGGCTCATCATCGAGAAGTGCGCGGACCCATCCTACCGGCCTTTGCTCGAAGCCTACCTCGCGCTGGGCGGGGAGGCGCACACGCCGCAGTCGTTCGACAATGCCTATGCCCTGCACCGCGCGTTTCTCGCGGCGGGCGACATGCGCACCGCGGTCATCGCCGGCTCCTGACACGCTCAACGGAAAAATCGCGCGGACGGGGTCCCTTTTGTTTGCCAGCCCCCTCGCGCCGCGGTTAGGCTACCGCGATTTTGAGCACCGCATCCACCACCAACGACAAGGCCAAGCTCTCGCTGCCCGGCGGCCGCGAGGTCGACTTACCCGTTGTCATCGGCACCGAAAACGAACACGCCGTGGACGTGCGCACGCTGCGGGACCAGACCGGCTACATCACTTACGACGACGGCTACGCCAACACCGGTTCCTGCCGCAGCAATATCACTTTTATCGACGGGGAGAAGGGCATCCTCCGGCACCGCGGGTATCGCATCGAGGACCTGGCGGACGAGTCGATTTTCCTCGAGACCGCTTACCTCATCATTTACGGCGAGCTGCCGGCGTCCAAACAACTCGCCAAATTCCGCGGCCGTATCGCCTCCAGCGCCTCGGTGCACGAAAGCATGCGTCATTTCTTCGAGGGCTTCCCGGACAGCTCGCATCCCATGGCCATCCTTTCGGCCATGCTCAACTCGCTCGGTTGCTACTATCCGGAAATGACTTCGCACAAGAAGCAGCTCGACGAGGACCACTTCGACTGGGCCGCGGCGCTGCTCATTTCGAAGGTGCGCACGCTCGCCGCCATGTCCTACCGCACGAAGCGCGGGCTGCCTTTCGTCTACCCGCGTTGGGACCTCCGCTACGCCGCCAATTTCCTGCACATGATGTTTTCCGAGCCCTACCGGGACTACAACCCGAAGCCGGAAGTGACCGATGCGCTCGACCTCATCCTCCTGCTCCACGCCGACCACGAACAAAATTGCAGCACCTCGACCGTGCGCATGGTCGCCTCGAGCGGGGCCAATCTTTTCGCCAGCGTCTCGGCCGGCGTCAGTGCCCTCTGGGGTCCTCTGCACGGCGGGGCCAATGCCGCCGTGATCGAAATGCTCGAGGAAATCAGCGCCTCGGGTGACGACGGACACCGCGCCATCGAGGCGGCCAAGAAGGGCGAGCGCCGCCTCATGGGTTTCGGGCACCGCGTCTACAAGAACTATGACCCGCGCGCCCGCATTCTCGGGGAGGCGGCCAAGCGGGTGCTCACGGCCATGGGCATCCAGGATCCTCTCCTCGACATCGCGCAGCACCTCGAACAGGCGGCGCTGAGCGACGACTATTTCGTTTCCCGCAAACTTTACCCCAATGTCGATTTCTACAGCGGGATCATCCTCCGGGCCATCGGCATCCCGGTGGACATGTTCCCGGTCATGTTCGCCATCGGCCGCATGCCGGGGTGGATCGCCAACTGGCGCGAGGTCGCCTCGACGCCGAAAATGAAGATCCACCGTCCCCGGCAGGTTTACAGCGGAGCGACCGAGCGTGATTACGTGCCGGTCGAGGAACGTCCGGAATAGGCCGCGGCTTGTGCCCGGTCCCTGCCGCGTCAACCTTTCGCCGCGCGCGGCTTCTTCAGGATCCAGTCGTCGTCTGCGATGACGAACTGCAGTTTGCCCCGGTGCAGGGCGAATTCACCGACAAACTCGAAGGTCGACGACTTCGGATAGGATCGAAGTTTCTGCCGGAGATCCTCGTCGAAAGAGTGCAGGAGGTATTCATCCCCGTCGACTTCGACGGCGAGCGGGCGGAGAGAGGTGATTTTTCCGCGCGCCCGGTAAATTTGGCCGATGTGCTCGCCGGGATCCGCGGCATAAGCCGGCTTGAACGGCGGGACGCTCTCGGGGTCGAGGTCGTCGATCCCGCTTTCGATCAGATCCTCGGGAGCGTCGTCCTTGCCCGGGTTGGACAACGCCATGCGCTTGGCGGCATCGCCGTCCGCCACCGTGCGGAATCGCGCGACCACCGGGAAATGGTCGCTCCATCCGGCCCCGCGGCCCGCATTGGTCCAGCGGCGCGGCAAGTTGAGCGGACCGACGGTGTTGACCCCCTCGATGATCACCGCACCGAAGGAGTTGTCGACGTATTGCACGCCACGGTGGTCGTAAAGACCCGGGGTGATCATGGTCTGCATGAGCGTGCCCCACTCGCCGTCATAGTGGTCCGCGAAACGTCGCTCCGGGGGCTGTTCGTGCCAGAGATTATACAGCGAGTACCCGGTGGCCGCGGCGGTGGCCTCCTCGTCGCCTTGGGAGCCGAGCACATCGTTGACCGCTGTCTTGCCCAGGTGCGGGTTGACCTCCGACTGGTTGTAGTGGCTGTTGAAGTCACCCGTGACAATGACATCGACGGCCGGGTCCTCCGCAAAAAGCGCGTCGAGCCGGTCGCGCACGGTGCGGGCATTGAGGCGGCGGGCCTGCTCGGCGCCCACGTCGCCGGCGCGGGATTTCCAGTGGTTGACCAAAACGGTGAGCGGATGTCCGTCGACGTCGAGGGTGACTTCGAGGATATCGCGTGCATCGGGGGTGGCATGGCTGCGCGTGTCCTTGACCGGGAATTTGCTGAACACGGCGTTTTTGTGCGCCTTGCGGTGCACCTTGCTGTCCTTGCTGTCCAAAGCCGCGAGCTCCGGCTGGTCCCGACCGATGACCACTTGGTAACCCTTCAGACCGCGGTCTTCCAGGTGCTTGAGCAGCAACACTTCGACCGGCAGGCCGCGGATGTCGTCGTCGAGGTCATCGGTCAGCATGCGCTCGACCGTCGTGTCGCCGTATTTCGCGAGGACCGCCGCGTAGTCCGTGCCGCCGGTCTCCGGGGTGAAATCGATCTCGAATTCATTGAAGCAGACCACCTCCGGTCCGGCGCCGTCGTTGAATGTCTCGAGCACCCGGCCGACGTTCTGCAGCTTGACCAGCAGCTTGGCCGGCGAGTAGGCGTGCGCGGCATCGGACTCCGCGTAGTCGTCGAAAATGGCCGCGCCGTCCGCGTCGAAGAGGTTCTCCACATTGTAGGTCAGCACGCTGAATTCTTTGGCCGACGAGGGCAGGGGAGCGGACAGGGCGGCGGCGAGGACGAGCCGGCCCGCGAGGGTGAACTTCATAGATCCTCACCATGGGCCTCGCGGCCCTTCTCGCGCAAATAAAAATCCCGCCCCGCGCGGACGCGGGACGGGACGACGGGAGGGAAATTCCCGGAGGTTTTCAGCCGAGGGCGGCCTGCGCCGCCGCCAGGCGCGCGATGGGCACGCGGAAGGGCGAGCAGCTGACGTAATCGAGCCCGATCTCGTGGCAGAACGCCACGCTGTCCGGATCGCCGCCATGCTCGCCGCAGATGCCGAGCTTGAGCTTCTTGCGCGTTTTGCGTCCGAGTTCGCACGCGATGCGCATGAGCTTGCCGACGCCCTGCGTGTCGACGCTGGCGAAGGGGTTCTTCTTCACGATCTCCATTTCCTGGTAGACCGGCAGGAAGCTGCCGGAGTCGTCGCGGCTCATGGCCAGCGTGGTCTGGGTGAGGTCGTTCGTGCCGAAGCTGAAGAACTCCGCATCCTCGGCGATTTCGTCCGCGACCAGCGCGGCGCGCGGGACCTCGATCATCGTGCCGACGAGGTAGTCGAACTTGACCTTCTTTTCCTTGGCGACTTCGGCCGCCACGCGGTGGACGAGTTCGGTCTGGAGTTTGAGTTCCTTGGTGAACCCGGCCAGCGGGATCATCACTTCGGGGCGGACCTTGATGCCTTTCTTCTGCACTTCGGCCGCGGCCTCGAAGATGGCGCGGACCTGCATTTCGGAGATTTCCGGGTAGCTGATGCCGAGGCGGCAGCCGCGGTGGCCGAGCATCGGGTTGAACTCGTGCAGGTCGTGCACGCGTTTGCCGATTTTGTCAGCGCTGATGCCGAGTTTGTTGGCCAGGGCGTTTTGCTGCGCGTGGTCGTGCGGCAGGAACTCGTGGAGCGGCGGGTCGAGCAGGCGGATGGTCGCCGGCAGGCCCTTCAGGGCCTTGAAGATGCCGATGAAGTCCGCGCGCTGGTAAGGCAAGAGTTTGGCCAGCGCCGCTTGGCGGTCTTCTTTTTTCTCCGCGAGGATCATTTCACGGATGGCGTCGATGCGGTCGCCCTCGAAGAACATGTGCTCCGTGCGGCAGAGGCCGATACCGCTGGCACCGAAGGCGACGGCATTGGCCGTCTGCTCGGGCGTGTCGGCATTGGTGCGGACCCCGAGGCGGGTCGCCTTGGCGCACCAGCTCATGAGTTGCTCGAAGCCTTTGTAGACCTCGCTCTTGGCGGGGCTCAGCGATTTCTCGACGAGCACCTGGACGATTTCCGACGGGGCGGTCTTGATTTGTCCGTCGTAGACTTCGCCGGCCGTGCCGTCGATCGAGAGGTAATCGCCCTCGTGGTAGGTGTGGTCGCCGACTTTGAGCGTTTTGTCGTGGTAATCGATGTGGAGCGCACCGGCGCCGCAGACGCAAACTTTGCCCATCTGGCGGGCGACGAGGGCGGCGTGCGAGCTGACCCCGCCGCGTGCGGTGAGGATGCCCTCGGCCGCGATCATGCCGCGCAGGTCTTCGGGCGATGTCTCGACGCGGACGAGGAGGACTTTTTCGCCTTTGTCGGCGGCTTCGACGCAACGTTCGGCATTGAAGTAGATCTTGCCCGAGGCCGCGCCGGGACCGGCGGGGAGGCCTTTGGCGATGACCTTGGCCGCTTTGACCGCGTGGCGGTCGAAGATCGGCGCGAGGACCTGGTCGAGCTGCTCGGCCGGCACGCGGTGCACCGCGGTTTTCCAGTCGATGAGCTTTTCTTTCACCATGTCGCAGGCGATTTTCACCGCGGCGAGGCCGGTGCGTTTGCCGTTGCGGGTCTGCAGCATGAACAGTTTGCCGTCCTCCACGGTGAACTCGAAGTCCTGCATGTCCTTGAAGTGCTTCTCGAGCGTCTTCTGGACTTTGAGGAGCTGGCGGTAGGCCGGCGGGAATTGTTTTTCCATGCCGATGACGGCTTCCGGCGTGCGCACGCCGGCGACGACGTCTTCGCCCTGCGCGTTGACCAGGAATTCACCGTAAAGGACCTTGGCCCCGCTGGCCGGGTCGCGGGTGAAGGCGACGCCGGAGCCGCTGGTGTCGCCCATGTTGCCGAAGACCATGCCCTGCACGTTGACCGCCGTGCCCCACTCGTGCGGGATGTTGTATTTGCGGCGGTAGACATTGGCCCGCTCGTTGTTCCACGAGCCGAAGACCGCGCCGACCGCGCCCATGAGCTGCTGGCGGGGATCATTGGGGAAAGTTTTCCCGGTGCGCTCTTTGACCAAGGCTTTGAAGCGCTTGACCATCTCCTTGAGCGCCTTGGCATCGAGCGCCGTGTCGCCGATGTGCGGATCCTGCGGGAAGAGTTCGGCTTTGAGTTCTTCAATGACTGTCTCGAACGGCTCGTGCTCCTCGCCCGGACGCTTTTGCACGCCCATGACGACGTCGCCATACATCTGGATGAAACGGCGGTAGCAGTCGTAGGCAAAACGCTCGTTGTTGGTCAGGCGGGCCAGGCCTTCGACCGTGGCGTCGTTGAGGCCAAGGTTGAGGATGGTGTCCATCATGCCCGGCATGGAGTCGCGGGCGCCGGAACGAACGGCGACGAGCAGCGGGTTCTCCACGCTGCCGAATTTTTTGCCCATGGATTTCTCCATCTTGGCCACGGCGGCGTCGATCTGCGCGTCGAGTTGCTTCGGATAGGTGCGCTTGTGGTCGTAGTAGTAGGTGCAGACTTCGGTGCTGATGGTGAAGCCGCAGGGGACGGGAAGTCCGATGCGGGTCATCTCTCCGAGATTGGCGCCTTTGCCGCCGAGCAACGCTTTCATCGTGCCGTCGCCGTCCGCTTTTCCGTCGCCGAAATAGTAAACGTATTTGCCTTTGGTTCCCGCGGTCGTCTTTGCTTTTTTGCCGCCCTTTTTCTTCGAGGTTTTGCTCATGAGTGTGGGTAAAATTTGGTTGAGAAAGAACGGAGAGAATTATCCGGCGGGGCGGGCGGTGTCAATTTCCACCGCAGATTTCGCGGATACCGGCCCGCAGAGCCGCCACCGATCGATCCAGTTCCGGTCCGGTGAAGCAGAGCGGCGGCATCAAAACCAGGGTGTCACGGATCGGCCGGGTGAGGAGTCCGTGCCGCCGAGCAGCCATGCAGATCCTGGCCCCGGTTTCGTCCTGCCAAGGAAACGGCGTGCCGTCGGATCCGGCCACATCGATGCCCGCGATGAATCCGCACTGGCGGATGGCGGACACGTTCGGCTCCGTGCCGAGTTCAGCGAGCAATTCGGTCAGATGCGCGATCTTCGGCTGAAGTTGCTCCAGCGTCCCTTCCTCCTCGAAGACTTCCAAGTTGGCCAATGCCGCGGCGCAGCCCAGCGGATTGCCACAGTAGCTGTGCCCGTAAAACAGCGTCTTCATTTCCGCGTAGTCGCCGAGGAATGCTTGAAACACTTTCTCCTTGGTCAGCGTGGCAGCCAGCGGCATGGTCCCGCCGCTCAGGCCTTTGGCCAGGGCGATGAAGTCGGGGACAACACCCTCGTGCTCGCAGGCGAACATCTTCCCGGTGCGTCCGAATCCGGTCATGACTTCGTCGAGAAGGAGAAAAACCCCTTCGCGGTCGCACCACGCCCGCAGATCGCGCAACAACCCCGGCGGCCAAGTGCGCATGCCGCCCGCGCCCTGGATCATGGGCTCGATGACTATCCCGGCCAAGGGAGCTTTGGTCACTGCGTCGAGCGCGTTCAACGCGGCCATATCGGCCACCCGGGCGACCGGGAAACTCAGCGGAGCGAAGCGGTCCTGGAACGCCGCGATCCCGCCGAGGCTGGCCGCCCCGGCCGTGTCGCCGTGGTAGGCATGATCGAAGGCCGCGAAGCGGCAACGCTCCGGATGACCGGTCAGTTGATGGAATTGCACCGCCATCTTCAGCGCCACCTCGATGGCCGTGGACCCGTCATCGGAATAGAAAACGCGGGTCAGCGTTTCCCGAGGAAAGAGGGCCACGAGCTTCTCGGCCAGCCGGATGGCCGGTTCGTTGGTCGTCCCGAGAAAAGAACTGTGCGCCAGTTTTCCCGCCTGGGCGCGGATGGCCGCGATGATTTTCGGATGCGAGTGCCCGTGGATATTCGTCCAGATGGAGCTGTTGCCGTCCAAGTATTCGCGTCCGTCGCTGTCGATGAGCACGCTTCCGCGCCCCCCGGAAAGGACGAGCGGATCAGATCCGGGCGCACACCAGTCGCGCATCTGGGTGAACGGGTGCCAGAGGTGCTGCTTGTCGGCGGCCTGCAATTCGCTGGTGCGCATTGCGCGCCAGCATAGTCCGGGACAAGCCGGTGGAAAGCGCTTCCGCGGCGACACGGGATGCGAGGTGTGTTGGCGGCAGGTGACCGGGGACCAGCGCACGGAACGGTCTTTCCATGACCGGCTCCCTTGTGCCATAGCCATGGGACGTGGTCGCGAGTCTTGGCAGTTACACCATCGGGCGGGTGAGGGGATTGGGCGGCTTCGCTCTCTTCATCGCCCGTTCCCTTGGCGCCGTCTTCTCCACGCGGCGACTTCCCGCGCGGATCGGCCGCGCCGTCTACGAGCAGGGCTTCCGCTGCCTGCCGGTCATTCTCATCGTCGGCATGTTCACCGGACTGGTTCTCGGCCTGCAGGGCTACTACGTGCTCAACCGCTTCGGATCGGAGGGCCTGCTCGGCGCCTTGGTTTCCTTGAGTCTGGTCCGGGAAATGGCGCCCGTCCTCGCCGCACTGATGCTCGTCGGGCAGGCCGGTTCCGCTCTCGCCGCGGAGTTGGGAATCCAGCGCAACTCCGAGCAGATTGTCGCCCTTGATACAATGGGCATCGACAGCCACGGCTATCTTGTCACCCCGCGCCTGCTCGCCGCTCTTTTTGTCTTTCCGGCGCAGACCGCGCTGTTCGTCGCGGTCGGCCTGTGGGGCGGCAGCCTTTCCGGCTCGCTGCTTCTCGGAGTCGACCCGGGTATCTACTGGTCATCGGTCCACCGCGCCGTGGAGGCCGAGGATGTGCGCGAGTGCCTGATCAAAGCGCTGACCTTCGGCGCCCTGACCATCGGCATCTGCGCGTATCAGGGATTCCATGCCCACCGCATCCGTCGGGCCACCGGGGCGCGCGCGGTCAGCGCGGCCACGACCAAGGCAGTGGTCATCTCCAGCATCGCGGTGCTGGCCGCGGATTATGTCATCACTTCGTTCCTGGTCTGACGCGATGACGAGCCCGAAGACAGGACCGCTTTTGCGGGTCGGGGGATTGCGCAAGGCATTCGACGAACGTGTTGTCCTCCGCGACGTGGGCTTCGCCGTCGAGCGCGGGAGTATTTTCACCGTGCTCGGTCCGAGTGGCGCGGGAAAATCGGTTCTTTTGAAGTGTCTCGCCGGCGTGGAGCAACCGGACGGCGGCACGGTCTTGTTCGAAAGCCAGCCGCTCGATTTCCGCGACCGCGCCATGCGCGAATCGTTCCGTCGCCGGTGCAGCTTTCTTTTCCAGGGCAACGCGCTTTTCGATTCCCTGACCGCTCTGCAGAATGTGGCCTTGCCGCTCGAGCAGACCACGCCGCTTTCGCGCGGCGAAATCAACCGGCGCGCCATGGAGGCGTTGCGGCAGCTGGAATTGGATGATCATGCGGACCGCTTCCCCGGGATGCTTTCCGGCGGGATGCAAAAGCGGCTCGCGCTGGCCCGGGCCATTGTCACCCATCCGGAAATGGTTTTCTTCGATGAGCCCACGGCCGGGCTCGACCCTCTGCGGCGCAACGCGGTTTTCGCCATGATCGCCAAATACCAGGCGGTGTTCGGGTTCACCGCCTTGATTGTCACCCACGATGTGGTCGAAGCGCTGGCCGCCAGCTCCGTGGTCGCCCTGCTCCACGAGGGAGAAATCTGCTTTGCCGGCCGTCCGGAAGAGTTTGCCGCCTCCGGCCATCCGGTGGTTCAATCTTTCCGCGACAGCCCCGCGGCCTTGCGTTCGACCCTGGATGCCATGCGCAGGGGCGGTGCTTTGACGGAGGAAAAAGAATGAGAGACAAGAAACTCGAACTCGGCGTGGGGGCCTTCATGCTCCTCGGCTTGGCCGCGCTCGTTTACCTCACGGTGAAACTCGGGGCGGGGGAATTCGTCGGTGGCGATACCTACCGGGTCGAGGCGCGCTTCGCCAACACCGGCGGTCTCAGCCAAGGGGCCACCGTCATGCTGGCCGGGGTCATTGTCGGGCGCGTGGAGGGGATCCGGCTCGACGAGGCCGACTACAGCGCAATCGTCGACCTGCGCATCCGTTCGGAGGTGCGGCTGCCGTCGGACACCATGGCCTCGATCAAGACGTCGGGTCTCATCGGCGACAAATACATTGCGCTTGCGCCGGGGGCGGAAGAGGAGTTTCTTGAACCCTCCGCCCGCATCATCATGACCGAGTCTGCCGTCGAACTTGAGTCCCTGATCAGCAAGATGGCGTTCGGCAGCGTGAACGAAGCCGAGGCCGGCTCTCCGCAGGAGGCGGCGGCAACTCCCGTCCCTGCACCATGAAACTCCTGTCCCTCCTCCTCGGCTCCGCCATGGTGCTGGGCGCGCCGGCGCGGGCCGCGGGCGATGCCGAGTCCAGCCTGCGCGAGGGAATGAGTGAGGTCCTTGCGGTGGCCGAAGGGGCGAAGGGCGGGCGTACGATGGCCGACCGGCTCCAGCCGATCCTCGAAAAGCGTATTTGCTTCGAGTCAATGACCCGCCGCGCCGTCGGCCCCGGTTGGCGTCAGTTCACCCCCTCGCAGCAAGAAGAAGCCACCAAGCTGTTCACCAAGCTGATCATCCGCAGCTACAGCAGCAAGTTCACTCCCGGACAGCGGCCCGAGGTGAATTATTTGAAGGGCACATCGCCGGCGCCGGGCAAGATCGAGATCCCCACCACGATACTCTACAAGGGCAGTCGCTACAGCATCGTCTACCGCATGGAAAACCGCGGACGCTGGCTGGTCACCGACATCCTGGCCGAAGGCGTCAGTCTCGTGGCCAACTACCGCGCCCAATTCGACGGGCTCTACAAAAAAGGCGGCGCCACGGCCGTGCTCGACTCGCTCCGGCAATCCGTGGCCCGGACTTGATGAAACTTTTTCTTCCCACCCTGGCTTGCGCCGCGCTGGTGTTCTCCGCCGGTTGCGCGGGGCAAGCCGGGGAAAACGCACCCGGCGCCGCTGCGCCGACGGGCAAAGCAGTCGCGTCCGGCGGGGCCGATGCCGATTGGGACGAGGTGGCCGAGGTCAAGGTCCACGATCCCATCGAACCGGTGAATCGCGGCTTATTCTGGTTCAATCACCAACTCTACACTTACGTGGCCAAGCCTTTCTCCAAGGCCTACAAGTTTGTTTTCCCGCAGCCGGTGCGCCATGGCATCCGCAATGCTTATGACAATATCCGTTTCCCGGTTCGCCTGGTGAATCACACCCTGCAGGGGCGCCTCGACCGCAGTGCCAAGGAAACCGGCAAGTTCTTGGTCAACACCACCGCGGGCGTGGGTGGAATCATGAAGCCCTCCGAAAAAATCCCCGCGCTGGCCGACTTGCCGTCGGCCGACACCGGCCAGACCTTCGCCAAATGGGGCGTGCCGCACGGCCCCTATGTCGTTTTGCCGGTCCTCGGCCCGAGCAGTTGCCGCGATGCAGTCGGCACCGCCGGCGACACCGCGCTCAATCCCATTTCCTGGCTCACCTTCGTGTTCGGCGGCGCGGCCTGGACCACGGGGGTCTCGGCGCCTTCCGGGACGCACAGTTTGCCCGACCGGATGGACACCTACGATCTGGCCACCAAGGACGCCGTTGATCCCTACGTCTCCGCGCGCACCGGCTACATCCAATACCGCAACGCCGCGGCCCGGCGCTAACCCGCGGACGGTTCAGCCAGCATCCGGTCGGCCAGCAGGACATCCTCGTGCGAAGCGCGCCGGCGCTGGTATTTGCGCCAGAGAATCTCCCTCAATTCCTCGAGATCCGGACGCTCCGGGGTTTCGTGATAGGTCCACTCGGCCTCGTGTTTCAACTTCGACTGCAATTTCCACCGCCCCTGGTTTTTGACCGCACGCACCTCGCGCTTCTCGCCATCCTCCGTGCGGCGGGTCCAAGCGTGCAGATTGCGCATGAGCAGATTGAGGAGAGGGCGCGGATTTTTGGCAAGGAGGATTGACGGATTTCTCCAACGACATTATCACGGAATCGCGTTCTTTTGCATGACAAGCATCCGGATCCGTCCGGGTGAGACCGATGGGCAGACCAAGGGAAGGCCGTGAGATCCGGCCACAGTTGCGCTGCGGTATCCGGTAACAATCCTTCATCCCGCGTCAGCGGGAGCAAAGCCAGTCCGACCCGTGTCGGGCGAAGGCGAGGGGAGAGGCGAGCGCCACGGCGCTCACAGACCGGGAGTCCGAATATCTTCCTGCCCATCCTCGACGCGCACGCGGCCGGGTGGCCGCGGGCGAAAAATCTTCATCGCAAGAAATGAAGCGTGCGGGAGTGGTCTTTGCTGATCGTTTCCACGCGGAACGCCTCATCAAGGTCTCTCTTGCCACCAAAACAAGAAGACAACTGATGAAAAAATGGTTCGTGGCGCTGCTCGCGCTGCCAATGCCGGGTTTGCCGGCGCAGCCCCGGGTCGACAACTTCGACCAGATCCAATACTGGGTCGGCTCGGGCCAAAACCGCGCCGCGCTTGTTCTCCAGTGGAATGACGGACGGAATCCCGTTTCGCTCGCTTGGGGTTACCGGTGGGATGGTGCCGCCACCGGGCTCGACATGCTTCGCGCCGTCGCCGGGAGCACGCAAACCGATGATCCGGCCGGGGACCCGGTGGATTCCGGGGCGGGAGCCGACAGCCGCTTGAGACTCGGCTTGGTGCAATACAGCTTCGGGCTCTCCGTTTTGTCCCTCGAGTATTCCCCGGGCGAAGGCGCCGTGCGGACCCAAAGCGATTGGTTCAACGGTTACTGGGAGTATCTCCTCCGCGGAGGCAACTTCGAGTATTACGACTGGTCGGCGGGCGACATGGCTCTCTATGACGTTGCCGGTTCGAGCAGCTATTCTCCGGACGCTTGGACCTCGGCCCCGATTGGCGCGGGCGATCGGCCGTTGATCGACGGCGCATGGGACGCCTACAGCTTTGCTTCCGATTTCGATACCCGGCCCGTCGGGCAACCCGTCGCCGCCGGGTTGCCGTTGCCCGCCACGTCTTGCCTCATGGACGGGGGCAAGCCCGCGGTTTCGGTTCTCACCCAAACCAACTTCCTCTACCGGCTGGAATACAGTGACAGTCCGGGAGGCCCGTGGGCCCCCGTGGGAGACAGCGAGCCCGGCACGGGCGGGGAAATGATCTTTGTCGACGAAACCGCGGAACTCCCGCCGCAGCGATTCTACCGCATCGCGGTGAGCCAGGCCCCATGAGGAAAAATCACGCTTTCACCCTCGTCGAACTGCTCGTGGTCATCACGACCGTTGTCGTGCTTTGCGCCGTGGCGGCGCCGGCTGTCTGGGGCGCCTACAAGACCTCCTCGCTTGCCGTCTCGGCCAACAACATCCGTCAGCTCGCCGCGGGCGGCGCCGCTTATCTCGGCGACAACAACTATCGCTTCTGGCCCTACCGCCGCGACGGGGAAATCGGGGGCGTGAAAGGTGCCATCTGGTGGTTCGGCTTCGAGCCCGGCAAAAGTTTGGGCAAGCCCGAGGGACAGCGCACCATCGACATGGACAACGGACCGCTCGGGCCCTACGTGCCGCGCAACATCACGCCCGATCCGAGCTTCGGCTTCGCCGGCACGCCCTTCAAACCGAAATACAAACACGGCTACATCGGCATCGGTTACAACGTCCTGCTCGCCGGCCGGAACGGCTGGACGACCGGGGGCGGCCCGCCGCTGCGGTATTGGGACCTGCCGAATCCCGGCCGGACCGTCGTTTTCGCCACCGCCGCGCAGGTCAACACCTTCCAAAAGCCGGCCAGCCCGCGCAAGCCGATGATCGAGGAATTTTACGGCTTCGACGACGACCGCGGAAAGATTCCATCCGTCCACTTCCGCCACAACGGACGCGCCATGGTGGCCTATGCCACGGGGGCGGCCGGACTGGTTCCGATGGACGAATCCGGCAAGGACCGCCGCGCTCCCGAGGCCAATGTCGGCCGGCTTGCCCCGGAGGCGCTGCGCTGACCGCGCGTCATACCCGCCTTTGCGGTTGACTTGACCGGCGGAGGCGAAACTATCTCCCTTCCACTCCCACCATCCGACCAGCCATGAGATTCGACACCCTTTGCCTCCACGGCGGACAGCAACCCGATCCGACCACCCTTTCACGCGCGGTGCCCGTTTACCGCACCAGTTCCTTTGTCTTCAAGAGCACCGAGCACGCCGCGAACCTTTTTGCGCTCAAGGAGTTGGGCAATATCTACACGCGGCTGATGAACCCCACGACCGACGTGCTGGAAAAGCGGGTTGCCCTGCTCGAAGGCGCTCCGGAAATGGGCGGACTCGGCGTCGCCTCCGGCACCGCGGGCGTTTTCTACTCGATCATCAATCTGGCCTCGGCCGGCGACAATATCGTCAGCGCCCGCAACCTCTACGGCGGCACCTACACCCAGTTCAACGACATCCTGCCGTCCCTCGGCATCAAAGTGAAATTCGTCGATTCGAACGATCCGCAGAATTTCGCCAAAGCGATCGATGACAAAACCCGCGCGCTGTTCGTCGAAACCGTTTCGAATCCCGCGCTGGAAGTCGTTGACCTGGAAAAAGTGGCCAAGGTCGCACACGACCACGGCATCCCCCTCATTGTCGATGCCACCTTTTCCACACCCTACCTGACCAAGCCGCTCGATTTCGGGGCGGACATTGTCATTCACTCCCTGACCAAATGGTTCGGCGGTCACGGCACCGGCATCGGCGGGGTGGTGGTGGACAGCGGACGATTCAACTGGGGCGCGGGCAGGCATCCGCTCTATGACAATCCGGACAACAGCTACCACGGACTCCGCTGGGGCCACGACCTGCCGGCGCCGCTGGCCCCTCTCGCCTTCATCCTGCGCATGCGCACCGTCCCGCTCCGCAACCTCGGCGCCTGCATCGCGCCGGACAACTCTTGGTTCTTCCTGCAGGGCATCGAGACGCTGCCTCTGCGCATGGAAAAACACTGCGCCAATGCCTTGGTCGTGGCCGAGCATCTCAAAAAACACCAGGACGTCGAATGGGTCCGTTTCCCGGGCCTGAAGGACGATCCGTATTTCGACCTGAACAAGAAGTATCTCCATGGAAAAGGCGGTTCCATGGTCGTGTTCGGGATCAAAGGCGGCGCGCCGGCCGGCAAAAAGTTCATCGAATCGCTCAAGATCTTCTCGCACCTGGCCAACGTGGGTGACGCCAAGAGTTTGGCCATTCATCCCGCCACCACCACGCACTCGCAACTCAACGAGGACCAGCAACGCGGGGCCGGTATCACGCCGGAACTCATCCGTCTCTCCATCGGCATCGAAGACCCGGCCGACCTGATCGAGGATATCGACCAGGCTCTGGCCGCGGCGAAATAGGCACCACGACATGAGCAAAGGCGTCGGCGAGGTCGAAACACAGTTTCTGACCTTCGGCAGCGCGGACGATCCGTTCGTCACCGCGGGCGGCGATCGTCTGCCCGGGGTGACCATTGCCTACGAGACTTACGGCGAACTCAACGCCGACCGCAGCAACGCCATCCTGCTCTTCCACGCGCTCAGCGGCAGCCAGCATGCCGCGGGCACGAACAACGCGGTGCCGGGGACCGATCACCGGTGGACCGAGGAAATGCACACCGGTTGGTGGGACGGCTTCATCGGGGCGGGACGCGCCCTCGACACGGACAAATATTTTATCATCTGTGCGAACTACCTGGGCGGCTGCTACGGGTCGACCGGTCCGTGTTCGGTCAATCCGTCCACCGGCCAAGTCTACGGCGGCAACTTCCCGCGCGTGACGGTCCATGACATCGTCCGCGCGCAACTCCCGCTGCTCGACCATCTCGGCATCGGGAAGTTGCAGGCCGTGGTCGGCACCTCGCTGGGCGGCATGATGGCTCTCGACTTCGCCGTGCACTGGCCCGACCGCGTGACCAACGTCGTCACCATCGGCACCGGCCTCCGCTCGCACGGCCTGCAGCAAATGCACAACCTCGAGCAAATCATCGCCATCACCCGCGACCCGGATTTCCGCGGAGGTGACTACTACGGCACACCGGGGCCCGTCCACGGCCTCGCCCTGGCCCGCATGATCAGCCACAAAACGTTCCTCTATGCCGACGTCATCGAGGAGCGGGCCCGTGTGGACATTGTCAAACCCGAGACGGATTTGCCGTGGTATGAAATCTCCAGCGTCCTCGAGAGCTACATGCTCTACCAGGGCCAGAAGTTCGTGAAACGCTTCGACGCGAATTCCTACCTCCGCATCATCGACGCCTGGCAGCAGTTCGACCTTTACGGCGACGCGAAAAAGGCCGGATGGCAGCCGCTTTTCGGGCGCTGTCGGGACCAGCACTACCTCGTCTTCACTATCGACAGCGATTGTTGCTTCTATCCCGATTACCAGACCGAGATCTGCGGGGAGTTGAAAAAAGCGGGCGTCCCGCATCTCCGCCTCACCGTGCATTCGGAAAAGGGCCACGACAGCTTCCTTCTCGAGCCCAAGCTCTACACTCCTCATCTGGCCTACGCGCTGGGGCATTGAGGGGCGGGGACGAGCCGCCCGCTCGACCGGCCCGTGCATCAGCCGCCATCTCCCCGGCTACACGTTTGGCCGGTCCGCCCGCGTCTTGCCGACAAACCGCAACACGAGCAGGACCGCCGCGAAGACCAATCCCCAGGCCAGCCCGACCCACATCCCCGCCGCGCCCTGGCCGCGTCCAAAGGCCAGCCAACTTCCCAAGGGCAGCGCGATCAACCAGTATGCGGCCACCGTGATCCACATCGGCGCCTTCGTATCGCGCAAGCCGCGGAGCAACCCGGACCCCACCACTTGCACGCCGTCCACCAGCTGGAAGATCCCGGCAATGACCAGCAGCTGCACGGCGATGACAATAACCGCGGGATCTTCGACAAAGCCCCGCGCAATGGAGGGTCCGGCCACGACGAGGACGACGGTGAAAACGCTCATCACGACAAGTCCGACGAACCACGCCCCGGCCCCGATCGGACGGAGCAAATCCTGACGTCCGGCCCCAAGGGCCTGGGCGATCCGCACCGTCGAGGCCATGGCCACTCCCAACGGGAACATGAACGTGGTCGACGCGCAGGTGATGGCGATCTGGTGCGCGGCCAGGGGCACCGCCCCGAGACGCCCGATGAGCAAGGCGGCCGCGGCGAATGCCCCGACCTCGCTGAGCAACTGCAACCCGGTGGGGGTGCCCAGTCGCAGCAACGCCGCCTGCTCCCGCCACCACGCCCGGTCGGGCTTCCATCGCTCCACGGGTGCGCTGCTTCCGGCCAGAACGAACCACGTCAGCGCCGCGAAGGTCACCACGCGGCTGATCAGCGTGGCCCAGCCCGCACCGGCCAGGCCCAGGGCCGGTGCGCCGAGGTTGCCGAAGATGAGGATCCAGTTGAGCCCGACATTGAGCAACACCCCGCCGAACATGATCCAAAAAGCCGGCCACGGACGGTTCTGGCTCTCGAGATAACTGCGCGCCGTGGCGGTAAGCCACGCCGGAATGAGCGACCAGGCGACAATGAGCGTGTAGGCCGTGGCCTCCTCGACCACGCCCGGCGCCTGACCGAGGTGGTGGAACAGGGGATAAAGCAAATGCATCCCCGCGGCGCAGAGCACACCGCCGATCACCGAGAGCCCGACCCCGCCGTAGTAAGCCCGTGCCATGGTATGGACCATGCCGGCGCCGTGCGCGTGGGAGACGCGGACCGAGACCGCGGTGAGCACGCCGAATCCGGCAATGGCCACCACCATGAGCACATTGTTGCCGAAGGCGCAGGCCGCGAGAGCCAAGGTGCCGACATGTCCGACCATCACCGTGTCGGCCACGCCCATGAGCATTTGCCCGACCTGCCCCGCCGTGATCGGCGCGGCCAGACGCAGCGTCGGCCGTAATTCACGGAGCGTGGTGCGGGCAAAACTCATCGGAAAAACGTATCGTGACCGAACGTTTTTGCCCCGTCGAGGTCTTGCCCCCGCCGTCCGCGATCCGCATAGTGCCCCCGTGGAAAAGGCCCCGCTCACATTCCTCGAGAACCTCATTGCCACGCCTTCGCCGTCCGGGTTCGAGACCGGGGCGCAGCGCGTCTTCGCGGACTACGTCAAACCGCATTGCGACCAATTCACCACCGATGCTTACGGCAACGCCTTCGCGCGCCTGGGCAACGCGGACCGGAAACCGCACATCGTCCTGGCCGGGCACATCGACGAACTGGGGTTCATGGTTTCGCACATCAACGACGACGGATTCCTTTTCGTCCAGGGCATCGGCGGTATCGACCGCGCGCTGTTCCGCGGACAACGCGTGCATGTGCACGGACCCAAAGGAACCATCGCGGGCGTGACCGGCTCGCTGGCCATCCATTTGCAGGAACCCGACGACCGCAAAAAAGTCCCCGAACTTCACGAAATGTATATCGACATCGGCGCGGGTTCGAAGGCCGAGGCCGGAAAGCTCGTGCGGGTGGGGGACTCGATCACCTACGCCGACGGCTTCGAGCGTCTGCAAAACAACCGCGTGGCCGCCCGCGGATGCGACAACCGCATCGGCGTCTGGTCCGCCGGCGAAGCCCTGCGACAGCTCTCGGCCAAACCGCCGAAGGTCTGCGTCACCGCTGTTTCCACCGTGCAGGAAGAGAACGGCCTCTACGGCGCGACCATGGCCGCCTACTCGCTGCAACCGGACGTCGCCCTGGTGGTCGACGTGACCCACGGCACGGATATCCCGAATTGTTCCAAGCCGAAGCACGGCGATGTGCGTCTGGGACAAGGGCCGGTCATTTCATTCGGCAGCTCGAACCATCCCCTGGTCGTGCAACGCCTGCTCGACGTGGCCGCGAAGGAAAAAATTCCCGTCCAGCGCGAAGCCAACCCGCGCCGCACCGGCACCGATGCGGACGCCTTCTTCCTCCAGCGCGGCGGCATCCCCACGGCTTCGCTCGGACTGCCCAACCGCTACATGCATTCGCCGGTCGAAGTAATCGACCTTGACGACCTCGACGCCATGGCCCGGTTGCTCGCCGCCTTCTGCCGCTCGGTCAAACCGGGCGAATCCTTCCACGTGAAAATCTGATCCTATGAGCCAACCCGTCTCCGACTTCATCCGTCATCACTACCGCCACTTCAACGCCGCCGCGCTCGTCGATGCGGCCGACGGCTACAGCCGGCTCGTCGACGGCGGCGGTAAAATGCTCGTCTCGCTGGCCGGCGCGATGAGCACCGGTGAACTCGGTCTCTCCCTGGCCGAAATGATCCGGCGCGACAAGGTCGGCATCATTTCCTGCACCGGGGCGAATCTCGAGGAAGACATCTTCAATCTCGTGGCGCACGATTATTACGAGCGCGTGCCGCATTACCGCGATCTGACCCCGGCCGACGAGCAGGCCCTGCTCGACCGGCACATGAACCGCGTGACCGACACCTGCATCCCGGAGATGGAGGCGATGCGGCGGTTGGAAAAAGCCGTGCTCGAGGAATGGATGGCGGCCGACGCCGCGGGCGAACGCTATTTCCCGCACGAATTCATGTGGCGCACGGTCAAGTCGGGCAAGCTGAAGCAATACTACCAGATCGACCCGAAGGATTCGTGGGTCATCGCCGCGATGGAAAAAAACATCCCGATCATCGTGCCCGGGTGGGAGGACTCCACCATGGGCAACATGTATGCCTCGCACGTCATCACCGGCGAAATCAAAAACGTCCATACCGTCCGCACCGGCATCGAATACATGACCTTCCTCGCCGACTGGTATCAAAAGACGTCTCCGACACCGATCGGCTTCTTCCAGATTGGCGGCGGCATCGCCGGCGATTTCCCCATTTGCGTCGTGCCCATGCTCCATCAGGACCTGCAGTTGGAGAACATCCCCGTCTGGGCCTACTTCTGCCAGATCAGCGATTCGACCACGAGCTACGGCTCCTACTCCGGCGCCGTGCCCAACGAAAAGATCACCTGGGGCAAGCTCGAGGCGCACACCCCGAAATACATCATCGAGTCGGACGCCACCATCGTCGCCCCGCTCGTCTTCGCGCTGATTCTGGGGTGGTAACATGATCAGCGACCTCGAGCAGGGTGAGGGGAGCAAGAAGGCTCGCAATGTGCTGGGCGGACCGCTCCAGCCCTGCAGCTTCGATCCGGCCACCGGCTTTTTCCGGGACGGCCACTGCCACACCTGCGCGCAGGATCACGGTTCGCATACCGTATGCGCGGTGATGACCTCCGAATTCCTCGCCTTTTCCAAGTCCCGCGGCAACGACCTGACCACCCCGATGCCGCAGTATGATTTTCCCGGACTCCAACCCGGTGACCACTGGTGCCTCTGCGCCGGCCGCTGGCTCGAGGCCCACGCCGCCGGTCACGCCCCGCGGGTCAGCCTCGAGGCGACCAACGAAGCCGCCCTGACCATCATCCCGCTCGAGGTGCTTCAGCAGCACGCCCTTTGAGCCGCGGAAAATAGAGCCTCAGCGCTTGTCGAGGATGGCGTTCCACTCCTCGAGGCGCTTGGACTGCGCGGCGAAGAGGTCGTCGGTCGGATCGAGGATTTCGATCGACTTGATTTTCTCGCCTTGGGCCACGGCGTTGACGATGTCTTGGCCTTTGGTCACGGAGCCGAAGACGGTGTGTTTGCCGTCGAGCCACGGGGTGGGGACGTGGGTGATAAAGAATTGGCTGCCATTGGTGCCGGGGCCGGCGTTGGCCATGGAGAAGATGCCGGGTTTGTCATGCTTCAACTCGGGCGTGCATTCGTCGTCGAAGCGGTAGCCGGGACCGCCGCTGCCCGTGCCGGTCGGGTCACCGCCCTGGATCATGAAGTCGGGGATGACACGGTGGAAAGTGAGACCGTCGTAGTAGCCGCGCTTGGCCAGGTTGAGGAAATTGGCCACGGTGACGGGGGCCTTGCCGGGATAAAGGACGCCTTCGATGTCGCCCTTGTCGGTTTTGACGATGATGCGGATGTCTTTCATGGATTCTTCACTTTGCGCGGGGAGCGCGGCGATGGCGAGGGCGAAAGCGGTGGAGAGGATGGTTCTTTTGTTCATGACCGTAATTTCGTTATCCACATTTCGTGGCAAGGCAATCCGAAAGCGCCGCGCACCTGCGGGCCCATGATTACGCGTGGCTGGTCAAACGCTGGCGGGCGCTGGCGCAGCGCATGGGCTGGCAAATGGGGAAGTTCGCCGAAGCGGACGGATTTCCGGTCTACGCAATCAGGTCGGCACGGCAGGCGGGACCGCGGTTGTATTTGTCCGCCGGCATCCACGGCGACGAACCGGCCTCGACCGAGGCGCTCATTGCTTGGTGCACGCGGCGGGCGCGGGCGCTGAAAAGTTGCCAGCTGCTGATTTTCCCCTGCCTCAACCCTTGGGGCTTGCAGCACAACAACCGGAACGATGCGCGGGGGCGCGATCTCAACCGCGGTTATCACCGGCAAGATGTTCCGGTCATCGAGGCGCAGAAGAAGATCTTGCGCGGACGGTTCTTCGATGCGGCGGTCATGCTGCACGAGGATTACGACGCGCACGGGGTCTATCTCTACGAGATCCCGGGCGAGCGTCCGTTCTGGGGCGAGCACTTGCTCGCTGCGGCGGCGCGGCATGTGCGGCGCGAACCGCGCGCCACGGTCGAAGGGCGGCGGTGCCGGCGGGGTTTGATCCGCACGCGGATCACGCCGGAAACCTTGCCGGAGCACCCGGAGGCGTTTTGTCTGCGGTTCGGCCACACCAAGCGCAGCCTCACCTTCGAGACGCCTTCGGAATTTTCCCTCACCGCGCGGGTGCGGGCCCACGGGGCGGTGCTTGATGAGGTCCTGCGGTTACTGCGGAAATAGTTTGGCTCGCTTCGCGACCCGTGCGAGACAGACATCATGTCGTTCCTCGCCGTGGCTTTCGGTATATTCGCCGGCTTGGTCGCCGGTGCGGTCTTGTTCCGGTTCTGGTATGCGGTTTTTCCCCGCCTGACCCAAGCGCCTTGGCTCGACTTGGTGGTGAGTTATTTCATCTGGATTCCCTGGGTGGCGGGCTACTCGCTCGGGTCCTGGCCGGGCGTCGCGGCGGCCTTGCTGGCGCAGTTTGTCTTTCTGCATGCCTTCTGTGCTCTAGACCGCGCTTGGCGCGGGAAGGGCGGCCGGACCCTGGAGGGGGCGCATGCCAGGAAGCTCGGCTGGGTGCGCAACGAGATCGCGCTTCTCCTCACCGTGCCGGCCGTCGTGGTCTTTTTCCTCGTGCGGGCGGCGGAGATCCTTTTTTACCCGCCGATGGCGTGGATGGCCAAAATGCCGCGCTACAAGACGTCCGAGTGGATCAACTTGTCGCGCCACAAGTTCGACGGTCTGGTCGGCCATGACCTCGTCTGGTGCTGGTATTGCGACTGGATGACCGGCGTGTGGTCGCTCGGCAGCGAGATGCTGCGCAATGTGGAATCGTTCTGGTGCCCGATCCGCTTTTGCGAGGACTGCAAAAACTGCCACGTGGCCACCGATTTCCCCGATGTGCAGAAATGGTGCGCGGCCCAAGGCACGATCGAGGACGCCGTGAAGGTCTTCGACGAGCAATACGGGGACCGCGAAGAAAACAGCTGGTTCGGGCATCCGAACCGCCGGAAGCCCTGATTCTGTTTGTCCGCGGTCGCGGGGAGAGCTAATGTGAGCGCTCTTTGTGCCCATCATGGAAATCTTCCTCGAAAAACAGCCCAACTGCCTCGCCACCCTCCGCGCCACCGTGCCGGCCGGAACGGTGCAGAAGAAAATCGAAAAACTGGCCGCCGAATACCAGAGAGCCGCGAAGCTTCCGGGGTTCCGTCCGGGCAAAGCCCCCGTCGCCGTGGTGGCCCGCAAATACAAAGAGTCGATCTCCGGAGACGCAGTGAAGGATCTGCTGCGCGAGGCGGTCGACCAGGCGGCCAAGGACAACAACCTGACTGTGCTCAACGCCTTCGATCTGCAACACGGCGAGGTTGGCGGGCAGGATTTGGATTTGTCGGTCAAACTGACCCTCGAGCCCGATTTCGCCATGCCCGATGTCGGGGCGCTCGGCGTCGAGGTGCTGGAGGAGGTTGTCACCGACGAGCATGTCAGCGGCAACATCAACATGCTGCTCGAGCGCATGGCGGAATTCACCGACATCACAGACCGCGCCCTGCAGATGGGCGATTACGCGGTGCTCGATTATGATGCCACGGTGGAGGGCCGTCCGTTGGCGGAGGTTTGCCCCGAAGCGCCTTCCACCATGAAGGGTGGCGAGGGCCTTTGGGTCATCATGGAAGAGGAGAGCATGTGGCCGGGCTTCTGCGCGGGGTTGGTCGGCGCGAAGGACGGGGAGCAGCGCGCGGTGGAAGTCGCGGTGCCGGAGGATTTCGGCGTGCCGGCGCTGCGCGGCAAAAAGATCACGCACCAAGCGACGCTCAAAGGGATCAAGGCGAAGAAGCTGCCCGAACTGACCGATGAAGTGGCGCAGAAAATCGCCGGACGTCCGGCCGAGGAATTGCGACGGACATTCCGCGAACGACTCGAAGCGGCGGCCGTCGAACAGACCGAGCGCAGGAAGCGGGCGGCTGCGGTCGAGCACCTGGTCAAAAGCGTGGAATTCGAAGTTCCCGCCTCGATGGTCATGGGCGAGGCCCGTCGCGTGGTCCGGGAAATCGTCGAAGCCGAGCAGAGCCGCGGGCTGAGCGACGAGGACCTGCTGAGCAAGAAGGACGAAATTTTCCAGCACGCGCAGATGGGCGCACAGTTCCGGGTCAAAGCGGACTTCATCCTCACGCGTCTCGCCCGGGAGCAAAAGATCGAGGCCTCGCGCGAGGAATTGGCCGAGCATATCGCCCGCATGGCCCAGCGGCTGGGCATGCCGATGGACAAATTGGTCAAGCAGCTGGTCAAACGCGAGGCCCTCGGTTCGGTCGAGGGCGAGGTGGTCCGGGACAAGGCCCTTGATTTCCTTGCCTCCAAAGTTAAGGTGAAGACCGCCGAGGCCAAGGCCTGAAGCCAAGCGCCGCGGCTCTTAATTTATGAGTCATATTGTCACTTCCGGGGCTTCCGCACCGCGCAATTCCATCCTTGTCCCCATGGTCGTCGAGCAGACCGGCCGGGGGGAGCGCAGTTACGACATCTATTCGCGACTGCTCAAGGACCGCATCATTTTCATCGGCACGCCGATTGACGACCACATTGCCAACCTGGTCATCGCCCAGATGCTCTTCCTCCAGATGGAAGACTCGAAGAAGGACATGCACATTTACATCAATTCGCCCGGCGGCTCGGTCACGGCAGGATTGGCCATTTACGACACCATGCAATTCGTCACCTGCGACGTGAACACCTACTGCATGGGCATGGCCGCCAGCATGGGCGCGGTGCTGCTTTGCGCCGGGACGAAGGGCAAGCGTTACGCCCTGCCGAACTCGGACATCATGATCCATCAAGTGAGCGGCGGCGCGCAGGGTCAGGCCAGCGACGTCGAGCGTCAGGTCGAGTTCATGTTCAAGCTCAAGCGCCGGCTCGAGTCCATCATCGCGCAGCACACCGGCAAGCCGGTCGAGCAGGTGCACAACGATGCCGACCGTGACTACTACATGAGCGCCAACGAGGCGAAGGACTACGGCCTGGTCGACGAGGTGGTCAAATCCCGCAAGGAAATCCCGGGCGCCGTGCCCGCCTGATTTTATGGCCCGCGCGACGAACCTGACCATGTGCTCTTTCTGCGGGAAGAGCCACAGCGAGGTGCGCAAGCTCATCGCCGGGCCCGGGGTCTACATCTGCGACAGTTGCGTCAGCCTTTGCAAAGGCATCCTCGACAAAGAACTCAAGGAGGAATCGAAGAAACAGGGGGGCAACGTGCGCGTGCCCAGACCGGCCGAGATCATGGCCGAGTTGGACCAGTTCGTCATCGGCCAGGAACTGGCCAAGAAGACGCTCTCGGTCGCGGTGCACAACCACTACAAGCGCATCCTGCACCAGGCCTCGTCGCGCGAAATCGCGCTGCCGGGCAGCGAGGACGTGGAACTGGAAAAGAGCAACATCCTGCTCATCGGCCCGACCGGATCGGGCAAGACCCTCCTGGCCCGCACTCTGGCCCGCATCCTCGACGTGCCCTTCTGCATTGCCGACGCCACCACGCTGACCGAGGCCGGTTACGTCGGCGAGGACGTGGAAAACATCGTCCTGCGGCTTTTGCAGGCCTCCGATTACGATGTCAAACGCGCGGAGATCGGCATCGTTTACATCGACGAGATCGACAAGATCGGGCGCAAGACGGACAACGTGAGCATCACCCGCGATGTGTCCGGCGAAGGGGTGCAGCAGGCGCTCCTGAAGATTCTCGAGGGCACGACCTGCAATGTGCCGCCGCAGGGCGGACGCAAGCACCCGCAGCAGGAATACATCCAGGTCAACACGGACAAGATCCTTTTCATCTGCGGCGGCGCCTTCGTCGGGCTGGAGAAACTCATCCAGCGGCGCCTCGGCAACCGCGTGCTTGGTTTCCACGCGCACGGTTCCGGCGGAAGCAGGGATCCGGTCGCCGCGTCGACCGCCACGATCCACCAGGTCGAGCCCGAGGACTTGCTCGCCTTCGGTCTCATTCCGGAGTTTGTCGGACGCCTCCCGGTGGCCACCGCATTGGACCAGCTGACCGAGGACGAACTGGTCACGATCTTGACCGAGCCGAGGAACGCGATGGTCAAGCAATACGCCAAGCTGATGTCCATGGAGGGCGTCGATCTCAATATCACGAAGGACGGTCTCCGCGCCTTGGCCGAGCGGGCGGTGACCAAAGGCACCGGGGCGCGCGCCCTGCGTTCCATGATGGAGAAAATCATGCTCGATGTGATGTTCGACGTGCCGGGCCGGGACGACATCGCGGAAGTGACGATCAACCGCGCGGTGGTGGAAGGCCGCAAACCGCCGCTTCTGCGCCGGAAGCAGGAAAAGGACGCGGCTTGAGTTTTATGGCGTCCTCGAGCGGCGCCGGAACCCGCACGACCGTCGCCGGGGGCGGCGACATCACTTTCTCGCGGAGCGCGCCGCTGGTTTTGGACCTCGGGTGCGGCAATGGTGTCTTTCTCGCGGCCTTGGCCGCGGCCCAGCCCGGATGGAACGTGCTCGGCATCGAGAAGAAGGACTACCGCGTGCGGCAGGCGCGGCGGCAGGCGCAGGATCTGGACAACGCGCGGGTGGTGCACGGGGAAGTGGTCGAGGTGGTGTCCGGACTGCCGGAAGCTTCCGTCACGCGGGTCTACCTGCTTTTCAGCGATCCGTGGCCCAAGCGGCGCCACGCGGTGCGGCGCCTCGTGCAAAAGCCCTTCGCTTCCCTGCTGGCGGACCGCCTCGCCCCGGACGGATCGGTTTTTTTCGCCTCGGATTCCGCCGCCTATGCGGACTGGGCGGTGAATGTTTTCCGGGAGGACGGATGGAAGGTGGGGCCTTGGCAGACCCCTGGCGACTGGCCGCCGACTGAATTCGAGCAACGATTCGGCTCGGCCGGGGTTGAAATCCGGAGATTCGAGGCTACCCGGTGACGCACGCGCCAAATCAAAGCGAAGAGGGATTCGGGGAGACGGTCTCCCGGACGGACGAAGACGCGCACTTGGTCGCCTTGATGCGGCGGACGAGGGATGATGACGATACGGCTTTCCGGGAATTGGTCGAGGCGACCGAGGACCGGGTCTATGGGACCATCGTGAAGATGCTCGGCGGGACGGAGGGCGCGGAGGATCTCGCCCAGAGGGTCTATGTGCGGATCTGGCAGGCGCGCGGACGCTACGAGCCGACGGCCAAATTCAGCACATGGATGTTTTCCATCGTCCGGCGCTTGGTGCTCAACGAGCGCCGCGGTCGGGCCCGACGCGGTGCCGTTTTTCACGAGCCCGCGGCCGAGGAATCCTTCCGCGAGCCGGCGGGAGGCGTCTCGCCGTCAGCGGAAGCCGCGGCCGGCGAGTTGGCCGGCGCCATCGAGGCGGCCCTGGCCGAACTGCCGGAGGAGCAGCGCACGGCCATGACCCTGCGGCGCTATGACGAAATGCCTTACGAGGACATTGCCGCGGTGCTCGGGACGACGGTGCCGGCAGTTAAGAGTCTTTTGTTCCGGGCGCGGGAGACGTTGCGGACAAAGCTGTCGGCTTGGTTGTGATCAGGGGATGAGGCGCGCGGGGTCGGAGAGGCGGCCGTCGGTGAACGTGACGCCTTCGGAACGGAGGAGACGGAGCTTCTTGGCGAGGACCGGACCGTTGATCTTTCCTTGGAAGCCGCCGGGCGTGAGATCGGAGGAGATGACCCGGTGGCAGGGAACCTCGGGGGCGAAAGGGTTGGTCCGGAGGGCTTGGCCGATGGCCCGGGGAGAGCGGCAGTTGATGCGACGGGCGAGGGCAGCGTAGGTGATGACTCGACCGACCGGGATGCGGCGGAGCGCGGTGTAGACCTTGTCGGCGAAGGGGGTGGCCCCGGTGGGGGATGGCAAATCTGAAATTCGAGCTTTCAGGGCAGACACATGTCAGTTCCGGGAGGGGTCCTCGGGGGCATCGGCCAGAACACTATACATCGGACCGAGGCCGCCCATGATGCGGCGCCAGGTGTTGTCATCGGCATCGGCACGGATGAGTTCCGGATGGGGCTTGATCACGAGCCACGAGCTGAGGGCGATCTCGCGTTCGAGCTGGTTTTTCGACCAACCGGCGTAGCCGAGGAAGACGCGCAATTTGTCATCGAGACCGGAGGGCAGGGAAAGGTCCCCGGCGGGTTTCTCCATCGGCTCGAACTTGCAGCCTCCCGCCGACGCATCCCACTCGAGAGTGGCGACGATCACCTGGTTGCGCTGGACAGGACCGCCTTCGTAAATCGGCACGTGCGGAATCTGGTCCAAGGCGTCGCCGATTTCCAGGTCACCGGCATTCTGGCCGAGCGGACGGTTGATGATGAAACCGAGCGCACCGTCATCCGCACTGTGATGCGAGAGGTAGAGAATGGCATGACGGAAATTCGGATCGGCCATCATGGGATGCGCGACGAGCAGCGATCCGGAAAGATCCCCCGCTTTGGGCAGACGCTTCATTATGACTCCAAGTTAGCTTTCCTTGCCGGGCGAAGCAACTGCGCGGCGCGCCCGGACAAACAACGACCCGAGGGCGAAAAAAGTCACGGCGAGGCAGGCGGCGGAAAAAATGTCGCCATGGCGCATGTAGAAAGTGACCGGCGGGCTTTGCGGCACCCGGATTTCCGCGAGCATGACACCCTCGCCGAAAGTGTCGCCGTCCGGGGCTTCCAGCCTCTGCACGACCCGCCCGAGATGGTCGATGACGCAGGTGATGCCGGTGTTGGCGCAGCGGACCATGGGACGCCTGGTCTCGGCGCTGCGGAAGACCGCATGGGCGGCGTGCTGGCGGGCGCCGGCACTGCGCTTGAACCAGCCGTCATTGGTCAGATTGACGAACAATTGCGCCCCGGCATTGGCTCCGGCGCGGCCGAGGTATCCGAGGGAGTCCTCGAAGCAGATGAGCGGCACCATGGCCACAGGCGGATCCGCCAGATGGAAGAGCACGGGGCCGGGGCCGGCATCGAAGTCCGCCGGCACGAGGTCGCCGACCACGATGGCGAAGAGCGGGAAACTTTCGCGCAGCGGGACATACTCCCCGAACATGACAAGATGGGACTTGGGGTAGACCTGCGCTTCGCCTGACGGGCCGGACAGCATCACGGCGGCATTGTAGTCGGCCTCGTGGCTGAGGATGAGCGTGCCGAGCATGAGAGCGTGGTCGCCTTTGCCGGCATACTCTTTGACAAACGCGTTGGCCGCCGCGTCCTCGAAGAATCCGCGCGGGGTGGCCGCCTCGGGCCAGAGAACGAGCTGCGGTTGCATGGCCAGCGCGCTCTCGGTCAGACGCGAGAGCGTGTCATAAATACGCTGCTCGAAAGCAGGGTTCCATTTCTCGTCCTGCGGGATAGACGGCTGGACCGCGGCGACCCGCAGGCCGGCGGTCTCCACGGGGACGGCCAGCTGACGGAGCCCGTAACCGAACGCGGCGACGATGAGGGCAACGGTCAGGGTGAAATCAAAGTGGGCGCGGATTTTCCCGCCGCGCGCCTCGATCATGAGGCGGCGGACCGTGGCGACGGCGATGGCGGAGGTCAGGACGGGGAGGAAGGAAAGTCCGCCCACGCCGGTCAGGGAAGAAAGCTGGATGAGCGGGATATTCCCGTGCAGGGCAATGCCGAGCGCGTTCCAACCGAAGCCGGTGAACACATGGCCGCGGAGGAATTCCAGTCCGACCCAAGCGGCCGCAGCGAGCAAACCGGTGGCGAGATTGCGCCACGAGCTGAGCCAGACCGAACGGAAGGAGAAGGGGTCCTCCCGCGGGGTGGCGACAAGAAAGACGATGCCGGCCCATACGGCGGGATAGAGCGCAAGGTAAAGGCAGAGCATGAACCAACCGAGTGTGGTCACGGTGGTGAGCCAGGAGAGGGAACCGAGAAAGTAGACCAGGCCGGTGATGTAGCCGAGTTCCACTTTGCGCAGGAGCGGGTAGCGCGGGTGGTCGGGACCAAACCAGATGGCGGCGAGAAGTGGGGCGAGGGCGATCCAGACGAGCCACGCTTGGTCGAAGGGCGCAAAAGACAGGGTGAGCAGAAGCCCACTGAGGGCGGCAGCGAGCCAAGGCCAGAGGTTGCCGATGAACTTCATTGCGCGGAGAGCAGAGCGAAACTAGCGGCCAAGGGAGCGGAGAGCACGGACAAAGGAGTGGCAGGCCCGTGGAGCCGGCGCGGGTGGGTGGGGGGTATTGTCCCCATGGGCCTTTGCGGCTGCCCGGGGCACACTGTGCTTATGCAATCAGGTGGCTATCGGGTCCGGACGATTGGGTGTCAGCCTCTTGGCCAGGGCGGGGCTTCTCAGCTGCCAAAGTCTTCCGATTCCTCCAGATGCCTCTCGATAATATCCGACGCCTCGGCCGATGAATCACGACCATTGGCTTGCGCGCGAAGCGTCAACTGCTGCTCCAGTTCCGCGGAAATGTCATGGAGGAAAATGGTTTCGTATTTCGAGCCGGAATTCCGAGAGGTCATGACGAAGCGGTTTTATATCACAATGATAGGCCGTGAGAACGCTTTAAATGACAGCCGGGCGGAGTCTCCATGCTTGCGCCCGACACATCCTTGGGGAATTATTTGGGATAGGTTGTGACAACAGAAAGAAAAACGCGCGCCATCGCGGTGCAGTTGACGCCCCAGACGATCAAGCGGCTGGATGAATTGGCGGCCGAGTCAGGGATCTCGCGCCACCGCTACATGATCCTCATCCTTGAGCGGGCGGTGGCTGCCAGTGTGACGGTGCGCGAGCAAGTGGCCTTCTCCAACGAGCGTCCTTGAGCCTCGGGCAGAGCCTGCCGCCGGGCCGGGCGAATCGGGCGCCGTCTCTGGGCGCGGAACCAAAAAGGCCCACGATGCCGGGCACCGCGGGCCTGTAGTTTTCCTGGTCGGCCGTATTACCAGCCGCGATTTTCCATGCGGTGCTCGGTGCGCTCTTGCACGCGGGTGCTCTGCCGGGTCTGCGAGCGCTGGGCGGGGCTGAGGCAGGCGGTGAGGATGGAGGTGACGAGCAGGAGTGATCCGATACGGATGATGTTTTTCATATGGGTTTTGTTTGGTTTGGTTGGATCCGGAACGGGCCGGAGCGTGGCAAGATCGGCGAGAGCCCGCGTGGAGGACTATGCAAAATCCGCAGAATCGTGCGGCCCGGGCTGTCAACTCTCAGCGGGCGGCCGGTGCGTCCATGGCGCAGCGGAAGCCGACGTGGCTGCTGCCGGTGTCGGGCGGCGTGCCGCGGCGGGCGGCCGGGCGGTAACTTTCGCAATAGGAAGGATGACAGAGAAATGAACCACCTTTGGTCACGCGGCGTTCCGCCCCGGGGACGCCCGGAGGCGAGGGGTCGCCGGGAACAACGGTCTCGTTGTCGGCGGTGAGGGGCCCGCGCGGATCACAGCAGGCGGGCGCATCGCCGGCGCGCAGGGCGAAGGTGTCGGCACGGTAGAGGTCGCTGCACCAGTTCCAAACATTGCCGGCCATGTCATAAAGCCCGTAGCCATTGGGCGGGAAAGCACCGGCGGGCGAGGTGCCGGCATAGCCGTCGGCGCGGTCGTTGCGATGGGGGAAGTCGCCGGTCCAGCGGTTGAGCATGAACGCACCGTCCGGATTTTCGTCGTCGCCCCACGGGTAGCGGGCCTTCTCGAGTCCGCCGCGCGCGGCGAATTCCCACTCCGCTTCGGTGGGCAGGCGTTTGCCGGCCCATCGGGCGTAAGCTTGGGCGTCGGCGAAGGCGACCTGGACAACGGGATGATTCCCGCGTCCTCCGATCGAGCTGCCCGGTCCTTCCGGATGACGCCACGAGGCGCCGGGGGTCCAGACCCACCATTGCGCCATGTTGCGCAGGTCGACAGGTCCGGGAGTGTGACGGAAGACAAGGGAGCCGGGGGCGAGCATTTCGTCGGGGGGCTTCGGGGTGCCCGGCGGGACTTGCTTTCTGAGTTCCTCCCAATCAACCGGGCGCTCGGCAATGGTGACATAGCCGGTGGCCTCGACGAATTTGGCAAAGTCCGCGTTGGTCACCGGTTGGGCGTCGAGCAGGAAAGGCGCGACGGTAACACGGTGGGGCGGGCGTTCGTTGGGAAACGCGTAGTCCGCGTCCGATCCCATGGTGAACTCGCCGCCGGGGATGAGCACCATGCCCGACGGCGGACGCGGTCCGCAGGAAGCGAGGCTCAGGGTGAGAAGCGCTAGGAGCCGCATGGACAAGATACGGACCGTAACATTACGGCCGTCGGCGGGCAACGATCGCGCTTCGCGGCGCGGGGGCCGGATCAGTAGTAGCCCATACCGTACACGCTGCGCGCGGGCGCGTAATACGGGGTGCCGGTGTAATAGGAGCGACGGGCACGTCCGGCCATCCCGCCGGCGGCTCCGCCGATCATGGCGCCGGCCGCGGCGCCTTCCCAACCGCCCACTGCGCCGCCAATGACGGCTCCCGTGGCCGCGCCGTGGCGGCGTCCGCGCACTACCGGGCTAGGGCTGGGCACGATGCAGGCGGTGAATTCGGTGATGACCAACAAGGCACCGGTGACGACGAGGAGTTTCTTGGCTCTTTTCATGGTTCGGAGGGGTTCAATTTTCGAGAGTGGCCACATAGGCGTCTGCCTCGGGCTTGGTGATGTAGCCGTCGCCGTCGGTGTCGACCTTGCCGAAGAGTTGGTTGAGCACGCCGTTCTTTTCCGCATAACGACGGTATTCGCGGAAGGTCACCTTGCCGTTCCCGTCGAGGTCACGCGCTTCGAATTGCTGCGCGTCGAATTTCGGATCGATGGCCCGGACATCGGCCAGCGTCACCACGGCATCCCCGTCGGTATCGAAGCGCCCGAATAGCCGCGGGAGAGAAAATTTGTTCACTTCCTTGAGGGAAAGTTTTCCGTCCTTGTTGGTATCCATCTGCAGGAAGATATCGCGGTCGGTTTCGGCCTGGCGGCAGGAGGCGAGAAGGACGCAGGGGAGGGCGAGGGCAAGGGTAACGAGGGCTTTCATGGAAAAGTCTCCTATAAGCGGAAACGGGACCAGTTTGCCATGCAAAAATAGCAAAATAAATCGGGGCTCAAGGCGCGGCGTCCGGACCAAATCCGGGGCGTCCTTGGCGGATGGCGCGGGAGTAATCCGGGCTTTCGTGCGCGGCAACGGCCGCCGGGTTGATCAGCGCGCGCCGTTTGAGTTCATCGAAGGACAGGCCGTCGTCCCGCAGCAGGTTGCGCTCGTGCAGCATGGCGTCGCCCAGGCCGTTGATCAGCATCCGCCAGTCGAATGGCATCGGATCTCCGTGGCGCATGCCGCGGATGGCGGTCGTGCAATTGCTGGTCACGGCATTGTACCAGCGTGGGCGGGCGGCGAGGTTGTTTATGGTGGTGAGATACTCCAGGAGGCGCCGGCGGGCGCGCTCGGGCGTCGCCGTGGTGGCATAGAGGTAGATGTCCTCGCCTGCGCGGAATCCCGTGCGGACGCGCAAGAGGTCGCGCTCGTCGGCAGCCAGCACGATGAGTTCGTATTGCCGGTAAAATCCGGCGAGGGCGGAATAGGCTTCCCCCTCTTCGCGGCGCGTCTCGATGGAAAAAGCCAGCGGCAGGGCGTTTTTGAAACGGAAGATGACGATCGGATGGGCGATCCACGGGGATCCCCAGTAGTTCACCGCGAGGTCCATGCCCTCGAGGTCGGCCAGGTTGTAGCTGCGCGTTTCCCAGCGCGGTCCGGGTTCGCCGCCGCGCGGGTAATCGAAATTGCGCAGATTGGTGATGGTGAGCCGGTCACCTTCAAGTTCCGCGGTCGGCAGACGGGAATACTCTTCGGACCAACGACGCTCGTGGGAGGGTTGGAGCGTCAGCCACCAGACGAGCACGGCGGCGAAGCCGGCAAAAGGGACGAACCAGACGCGCCCGGTGCGGCGCAGGATCCACGCGGTAAGGATGAGCCCGGCGGCGAATCCCCAAGAGGCGGCGGGTGCGGCATCAAACCACAGCGCGCCGCAGGCCCATATCGCAGCGGCACAGCCGCCGAGGAAAAGCAGAACTCCGGGCAAACGGCGCACAGCTCTTACGATGGGCGGGCAGCTTGACCTGATCAAGCGCGGGGTGCGGCGGGAATCAGGACTGCTGCTTGACCGTTTGTATGTTGAGGATGCGGCCGCCACGCGGGCCGGATTAATCCACTTTTTCAATATCCGGGAGCACCCAGGAACGGTCGAAGTAAGGTTGGGTCGGCCCGTAGAGACGGAAGTAGGTGAACCAACCTTTGCCGGGGATGGTTTTGATCCAGTTGGATTCGGGTTTGCCGGCGGGAACCTCGGGTCCGAAGTAGAGATCCACCGAACCGTCACCGTTTTTCACGATGTTGTCGCGCGAGGAGCGGTCGGGATTTGTCCCGGTGTCGACGAAGCAGCGCGTCTCGTTGTCATAAACGGTGAAGGACCAGAACTGCGCGACGGGCGCATCGGGCGGGACACGGAGCCGGTAGGTTTTGCTGCCGTCGAGCCAGCGGCCTTCGGAGTCCTTGGATGACTCGAGGTAAACCTGACCCGCGCCGACGGTGCGGCCCATCATGCCGACGGAAACACCGACTGCTTCGTAAAACCACGAGGTCCGCTCGTCGAGTTGCGTGTGGGTCGGCGTCTCCTGCGATGTTTCCTGGAGAAAAAGGGAAATCTCCCACTGCTTGCCCGGCCAGACCTTCACGCCATCGAAGCGTTTTTCGAAACCGATGGTGCGGGCCATCAATTCTCCGGTCTGCGCGGCGTCGATGAGCAGCTTCGTTTGCCGTTCGTCGGGATTGAACGGCTTGCCCTTTTGGATGCCCAGAGGCTGGAGCATCCCGAGCATGATGCGGTCGCGCTCGAGCACCGGTTCCTCGTTGATGATCTTGGACAAGCCCTCCCAGTAGGCGAGACCGCGCGGTTGCTCGCCGCTCCATTCACGGCCATCGGGCGAGACGTGCCGCGTGGCGGGCGGATTCTCGCGCTCGCTGTAAGGATAAATGCGTAGCGCGGCAATGGTCGCCTTGGCCTTCTCCGGATCGGGATCGAGCGCGCGGTGGCCGGACCAGATGTTCACCGTGGGTGACTGGACCACGTAGTAGCCCTCGGGCTTGATCGGTTCATCTCCGGGGCCGAGCACAAGATATTTCCCCCCGGCCCCTTTGTCGGGTCCGGTCTGCCCGCAATCGGTGAGCGGTCGCTGCCAGAAGTCGACGATACCACCGGCGATGGCACCGGGCGGAACTTCGACGACCAGCGGTCCGGTCTTTTCCATGTTGGGAAAAGCCATCACATAGGGAGTCGTGGCATTGGCCGTGAGGAGTCCGAGTTTGTCGCGGAATGTCAGATAGTCGACGTAGTCGAGATTCCCCGCGCCGAACTTGGTGCGCTGTTCCTGCTGCCATTGATACATGGCCATGATTGGCAAGGCCCACAGGTAAGCCTGGCAAGCGCGTTGGAAATCAATGTCATCGTAAAGCTTCGCGGCCGTCTCGCTCGTCGGGTAGCCGTTTTCCAATTCCAGTTTTCCCAAACGCGACTCCACGCCGCCGGTGGTGGGAAGTTGCTGCGCGAAGCCGCGGCACAGCAAAGCGGCGAAGAGCACAGGAACGAGGTGCTTTGTATTCATAAGATGCAAGTGTCCGGGAGTCGGCGGGCCTATTTGAATTTCTCGATGTCGCCCGGCTTCCACGTGCGGTTGAGAGCATCCTCGCCTGGTCCGTAGAGCCGGAGGATGGCGAAATAGCCCCGACCCGGAACGGTGGCGAGCCAGCTGCCCTCTTTTCCTTCCGGCGGTTTAGGCCCGAGAAAAAGATCCGTGCTTCCGTCGGGGTTCATCGCCGGCTTGTCGCGCGAGCCGAGCGACGGAAACGGCTGGCCGTTGGCCAGACCCGACCCGTTTTCCGCTTCGTAAAGCGTGACCGACCAGAAATTCCCCGCGGGAATATCCGGCGGCAAGACCAGCCGGTAGTTGCTGCCGCCGGAGAGCGCTTCTCCCTCGCTATCGGTGAAAGCGATCATATACATCGCGCCCTTCCCGGGGATCTGGGAGACCATGCCGGGACTCACCGAGTAGTAGTTGCTGAAGAACCAGATGCGCGCGTCGAGATCGAGATACCCGCCCGCGAGATTTTTCCAGGCCAGATCCATCGAGGGCTTCGGATTGTCCGGCGTGATGTCGGAGAGCGGATTGATCCAGCGCCGGTCGGGATAAATGCGCAACGAGCGACCGCCCAGGTTTTCCTCGAAGGCCACGACGCGGCTCGTCTTGTAGGCTGTCTTGGCTGCACGATCGAGGATGGCGCGAGTCTTTTCATCGGGTGCGAATGGCTGGCCCTGAACGATGCCGAGCGCGGCCAGCATGCCGAGTCCGTCGGCATCGGCCAGATCTGTGCCCTCGCTGTCGGCCAAGCGCTTGAGTTGGTCGAAAGCACGTCCGTCGCTCACCGGCAGCATATCGACCGGCACACCGGAAGCATCGGGGAAGACCATCGCTTTGGCGTTTTCCTTGTCATTCAGCGGGTAAATCTTCGATTGCTCGATCAGCGATACGGCCGGAGCGAGGTTCTGCGGATCCTGATAGAACGCACGCAGGAAAATGAACACGTTGCGCGTCTGCGAGCGGTAAACGAAATATTCCTCCGGCACATCACCCTCGTAACCCGGCGGCAGGAGGAGAAACTTGCCGCCCTTGCCGGCATCGGGTCCCGGCAGCCCGACGTCACCGGCGAACTTCCCGCCATCGACCGGAATCGGCCGCTGCCAGAAGTCGAGCAGGATGCCCTGCAGTCCGGGCGGAGCTTCGAAGACGATCGGACCGTCCTTGCCGAGGTCGACGTAGCCCATGGCGTAGATCACGTCGGAATTCGGCGTGGTCACCAGCGTCTTGGCATCGAGACGTTTTTTCCAGATCGGCAAAACATTGTAGCCGGCCCCGAAGGTTTTTTCCGAACCCTCCTTCATGCCCAGCGTGTTGATCAGCGGCAAAGCCCACAGGTAGGCCTGCGTTGCGCGCTGGAAGAGGAGTTCGTCGCGCAGCATTTGTGCGGTCTCCGCCGTCGGACGGTTCTCCGCAAACTCGGCGGTGGCCAGTTTGTCGAAGCGGTCCGTTTGCGAATGCGCGGGGGTGATGGTGAGAACCGCGACCGCGACAAAAGCGGTGGCGGTAATTTTGCGGAGACGGGCGTGAGTCATGAATTTTGATGGGGCTGGCACAAACCGCGTCACGCGATCGTCCTCATGAAGAATGGTATATCCTGCCACCGCACCGCACGCAAAGGATGCCTCCGCCCGGGAAATTGTGCGCTTTCTGCACAACGGTAAAGCCTGCCTATCGACGAGTGACAGCGGATGGTAACCCGCTTCTCCCGCCCGTGCCCTTGGAGTAAGGGCGTCGATCTTCCGATGGACAGCCACACCGCAATCAAGAGGACGCAAGACCACCGTTTCCGGAACCGCGGTTTGAGGCGGGGCCACCACAGTGAGGCATTCGATGAATCATGAGTGACCCACGCCTCCGCGGCAAACGCGCTGCCATTCTCCGCGCACTCCTCTGGACTGCCATCCTCGCCACGGCGGTTTTGTTCTGGATCAGCGTCGGCGTCGCCCTGATTGCCTGGATCTTCTGAGGCGACCGCGACCCGGTTCTATCTTCAGAAGAAATATTGGTTCCGATTGTGCATAGCCCCGGGGGCTGACCTGGATACTAACGGGTTGCGGAGCCGCACTTTATCTTACACCTTACGCGAGCGCATTCCGCAGTTCTCCCCAATGCCCGAAGACAAACCCACGAGCCAGCCAAGTGACCGGGTTTTCAGCGGTTCCATCCGCCGCCAGGCCGTGGAGGAAGTAGGCGCCCCGCTCAAGCGCTACTACTCCTTGGACATCCACCAGCTGCGCCCGGGCAACTATCCAAGCCGTCTGGACTTCGTTGCCTCGAGCGGGGCGATCATCTATCGCGAGAACTACCCGCGGGCCACGCGCATCGTGGGTGAACTCCTCGGCGGCCGTTTCGGTTTGGGAATCAAACTCGGAGAGACCCACGGAACTTTCGCCGGCGAGAAAGTTGCGCAACAGATTTTGCCGTCGGCAATGGGAGGAGAGCAAATCGACTTCACCGGACAAGACGGCTACCGCCAGATGATCATGGCCGTCGACCATGCCAAACTCTTTGAGATGGCGGAGAATGCGCGCATCGCTCCCCGGATTCTCGAAGCCCTGAAACCGGGGCGGCGGTGCATGACTCTCTCGACCAACCCGCGGGCAGCCGCATGCGTGGCCAAGACTTTCGGCAAAATGCTCGATTGCGCCGTTGCCGGGGAAATCGAAGCGCGTCAGGAAAACTTCGAGGATCTCATTTACGAGGCCATCCTTTCACTCGTCGAACACTCCGATCGGTCCTACGGCCGCCCGCCGGCTGCCGCCATCGTGCGACGCGCCACCGAACTGGCCGAAGCATCACCCGGCATGGTGCCGCGCATTCATGTGCTGGCGGCACGGCTGCACATGAGTCCCCGCACGCTGCAAAAGGCCTTTGTTTCGGTCACCGGGCTGGGTCCGCATGCTTATTTCCGGCACTGCGCGCTGAACCGCGCGAGGCGCGCTTTGCTCCAGGCGCACCCCGCCGAAGAACAAGTCACCGCCATCGCTGCCGCTCTGGGCTTCACCGAGATCGGGAGATTCTCCGTGCGTTACCGCGAGTTATTCGGCGAAAGTCCTTCGCAGACCCTCCGAAGCCGCCCGCGCTGCATCGTTTCCATTCCCGGTTGAGGCCGGGTATCCAACGGTGCCGGCGACTCGGCAAAAGCCCCGCGGACGAAGCTCAGGACTTTTTCCCGTCCGGCGCGAGGTAGGCGATGGGTTGTGCGGGCTTGAACGCGTCGTTGATCACGCCTTGCAGTTTGAAGCCCTCCTCACCCTCGAGCGCCGCGCTGCGCACGCCGGAGCCGGGGGAAAAGTCGACTTTGTTGAGATCGACCATCACGACATACGGGCTCAACGCGGACTCGAAGTAGTAGTTCTTGCGCGAGTGGTCGAGGACAGAGCGCCAGTAGGTGGGCGCGATGTTCGGATGATCCGGATCGGCCGCGCCCCATGGCACGGAGACGTTGCGCATGACGCTGAAAACGCCGGCCACTTGGCGGCGCGGATCGACGATCTCGTCGCCCATGAATTTCAAATAGTAGGACGCGCGGACGAACCGGTCCTCGCTCTGGTGCGAGCCCGGCAGCACCTTGGTGTTGTCCATGCGCGACCAATAATCGTTCAGCGTGAGTTGCTTGTCGTAGGTCGGGCTGTTGGTCATGACCTGATGCTTTTTGCCGTGGTGGATGACGACCTTGCCGTCGAGGTATTCCATGATCGCGGAGTCGCCGCTCGGGTCGGTGAGCGAGAGGTGCACGGAAGGATGCGCCGCGCCTCCGGGTCCGAAATTGCAGGGCACGAAATAGATCGGGTTGTCTTTCATGGCCTCCACCGCCTCGGCCACCGTGGCGTAGTTCGAGAGGATGTATTGCAGCCAGCCAGCCCAAGACACCTTGGGTTTGTCGCCGGCGGGCGCGGGACCGAAGTCGGTCTCGGCCAGATAGAGCATGTTTGCCCCGAGGCCTTTTTCATTCATCCCGTCGAAGGCGCCATTGATCGGTCCGCCCGGATTCATCGCCCCGGCCAGCACGACGGTGCCGTATTTGCTCTCCCATGAGTGACCGCCCGGCAGCCCCTCGTTCTTTTCGCCGCGCGGGATGACATAAAAGTGGGTGTTGAAATCGTAGGGCCAGTCCATGGAACGCCCGGTGATAGCCGTGCCGTCCTTCCCGAGCCAGGTGGCGCGGGAGCAGGCGTAAGACACGGGGCAGGCGAACAGGGCGGCGGCGCACGAGACGAGGACAATGGAGCGGAGGTGTTTTTGCATGAGAGAATGTGATCGTTGGAGCAAAACTACCGCATTTCCGGGTCGGCCGTCGAGGCAGACCGGGGTCGGGTTTCTGCTGAAAAGTTCTCGGGAGCAGATACAGAACCGCCCCGCCTCGGCGGTGCGGAGTATTGTTCACGGTGCCTCGGACCAAATTCTCGACCACATGGTGGCGAGGTCGCGGGTGCGGAGAGTGGCGGGCCTTCTTTGCGGTCCGAGGGGATACCAATGCGGATTGCTGCGGCGGGCCACGGCGTGACAAAAGACGTAGTTCGGGTGTTGTCCCATGCGCAGGTCGGCAAGGACCAAGGTGTCCCCTTCCATCACGGCGCTGACGAAACCGCCGGCGAACCACTGCAAGCGGGCTGCGGCGGGAACATCCGCGGCTTGGGCCAGTGCGGTGTTGTCGGACGGGTGGAAGGTGAATTCGATGGCGCCGTCGTCCGCGACCACGGAGTCGAGGCCTTCGAGGTGTCCGGCCGGCGTGCGGACCACAACGCGCCAGAGGAGGGTGTTGAGCGGGGTGGGGGTGACAAACATCGGCGCGTCCTCGAGTCCTTGCGCTGCGAGGGTTTGCCGGGCATTGGCGGTGACGATGGCCTTCGCGGTCCACGTCCAACCCACATAGAGCGTGCTGAGGACGAGTCCGGCGGTGAGCCAGCGTCCGGCGCACCGTGAGGCGGGGCGGACCAGAGCGGCGATCATGCCGGCGAGCAAGGGCAGGGTATAAAGCGGATCGATGATGAACATGGTGGCCCAGGAAGCGGGTGTGACGGTCGAGGGCCAGAAAAGTTGCGTTCCATAAGCGGTATGCGCATCGAGCAGCGGATGGGTCAGCAGGGCGAGAAGAATGGCGGCGAGCCATCGTCGCGGGGCTTCGCGGACGGGCGACCACCACCGGCGCAACGCGAACCAGAGAAGCAAAGCGAGACCGGTGAGCACGAAGAGCGAGTGGCTGAAGCCGCGGTGCATGGTGAAATTGGCCACGGGGTCGCCGTAGTCGACGAAGACATCCAGATCGGGCAGCGTGCCGAGAGCGATGCCGAGCAATGCGGCCTGACGGCGGTGCGCCGGTGGCACGCAGACTGCAGCGACGCAGGAGCCGAGGGCGATCTGGGTGAGCGAGTCCATGGCGTAATGACTATACGCTTGGCATGATACAGAAAGTAGAAGCGGCGCCCCCGCCGCTTCCGCTTTAGAATTTGAAAATGAGGCCGGCGAAGACGCCCGGCATGTTGACGTCGTAGAGGAAGTTGTCTTTGTCGTAGTCGATATACATGTAGCGGTAGCCGGCCTCGAGGGCGATGTTTCGGGAGAAGTTCACGCCCAAGGTGGCCTGCGTGTTGACCGTGATTTGCGACCCGACACCGAAACCGCCTGCATCGGCCTGCGCGGCGGCAAAGAGCCAGCGGGTGAAGTTGACTTGTCCGCGCACGCCGACGATGGGATCCAGCCACCAGCGGTCGGCTGCGACATGCTTGGGCAGCTTTTCCTCGATACGGTCGGAAAGTTTCTCCACACCGAGTTCCTTGGCCCGTTGCAAGGTGGACGCGGGAACGTTTTTGAGCCCGGGATATTTGGCGAGGAGGCGCGGGCCGAACTTGGCGATGGCGCGGTCTATGAGGCCTTCGCTCAGGGCTTCGACGCCGGCACGGTCGACATCGGCATTGGCGGAGTCACCGATGTAGATGTAGCGTCCGCCCGCGTAGGCATCGACGAAGAAACGTCGGTCGGTGAGCACGCGGTAGGCGAGGGCGACCGTGACCATGCTTTGCTGCGAGACGGAGGTGATGTCGCGGTAAAGACCGCCCCCGGGATCCGCGGTCGTGGTGAACTGGGCAAACCATCCGTCGCCAAGCAGCCCCCAGCGCCCCCGGCGCGCTTCGCCGCGGAGGAAGAGGCCCCAATCGAGAGTCTTGAGGAGATCCGTCGGGCTTTGGCTGACTTTGGCCACGGGCAGTTCTTTCAGGCCGATATCCCCGTAGAGCCCGGGCGCCCAGGCGTAGGGCTCGAGAAGGAAATTCCAGCCGTCCGGATCCCGGCCCGGAACCAAGGTGAATTCCGCCGGAGGCTCAGCCACGGGCGCGCTGGAAGTCGGGGAGACCGGTGCGGCGGGAGAGGTGGTGGCCGAAAGAAACAGCAGAAGCAAGAGCGGCCCCGGATTCATCAGGTGCAAGTGGCTTGGAATGGTCATGGATGCAGCACGGACACTGCCGGATCGGTGCGCCTCAGGCTATGCACATTTAGCGAAATCGGCCGCCGCTTTTCTCATGTGTTGGCACCATCGAGACCTGAGAGAGCGCGCCAGCATCACCACCGGCATGAGGCGCCTCGGGGAGGAGAAGGCGCGGAAGACCCAGGCCAACCCGCAAGGACCCGGTTGGGACTGAGCATCCTGCCGACAGATAAAGCTGTTATACATGACATATATTGTCTCGTCTTATGCAAGCTTAGCAATTGGGCCAAAGCGCGTATGGCCGTACGCTCAGGCTGGCATTGTCGAACCTGCGGTCCCCGGACACTTCGCGTCCGATCCATGGCGGCACCGCGACCTCCTCGTCCGCTTGCTGCAATTCGACTTCCGCCAAAACCAAGCCGGCATTTGTTCCGGTGAACTCGTCGACCTCCCAGACATGGCCGCCGGACCGGACTTTGTGGCGCGTCTTTTCGACCACGCGGCCGCGGCAAAGCCCGATGAGCGCCTCGGCCTCGGTCACCGGCACCTGGTATTCGAACTCCGCCCGGATCAAGCCTTCGGCCGGACCCTTGATCGTGAGCCGGACTTCCGCACCACCGGTCCGCACGCGGACGGTCGTGCCGTTGTCGATCGCGAGATAGCCCTGCCGGAGAGTGGCGGAACTTTCGACCGCGGCGCGCCATGAGTCGTCCTTGACGAGGAATTTGCGTTCGATTTCCCGGCCCATGATGTTTGACAACATGGTGGCGCAGCCGGCCCCGGATCACCAGCTTGCATGCTTGTCGCCCCGACGCCGCCTGTGCACCCTTGCGGTCGCATGAACTTTCAAGAGACCGTCGAGTCTATCGGCATGGTCATCGACGGCATCGGCGTGGCCGTCATCGTCCTCGGCATCGTCGCCGCCACGGGCCGCGCCCTGCTCGCGGCGCCGCCGCCCGGCCTCGACCGCTACATGGCCTACCGTCAGAATCTCGGCCGAGCGATCCTTCTCGGGCTCGAATTGCTCGTGGCCGGCGACATCATCAAGACCGTGGCCGTGGCCCCGACCCTGCTGAATATGGCCGTGCTCGGCGCCATCGTGATTATCCGCACTTTTCTCAGCTTCTCGCTCGAGTTGGAAATCAACGGCCGCTGGCCCTGGCAGCAAAAAGTGTCCGCTCCATGACGGACATACCGGCGGGAAAAGTCTGGGATTTTCTGGCAAGGTATTTGCCGTGGCTCGGCACGCCCGGCGTGCTCAAGGCGGTTGTCCTGCTCAACGCCCTGACTTTCCTTCTGGTCGGGCTTGATCCCGCTTACGCCGGCACGCTGGCCCTCATCCCGGAAAAAATACGCGAGGGCGAAGTCTGGCGTCTGGTCACCTACATTTTCATCCCGCAGACGACGAGCTGGTTCTGGGTGTTCTTCCTCCTGCTTTTCATGTGGTTTCTGGCCAGCGCCCTCGAGGAGCAGTGGGGCGCTCTCAAGCTCAACGTGTTCTATCTCGTCGGCATGATCGGCTGCACGATCGCGGCCTTTTTTTTCGGCGGAGGATCGAGCAACACATTCCTCAACCTGTCCCTTTTCTTCGCCTTCGCCACGATCGCCCCGAATTACGAGATCTTCCTTTTCTTCGTCCTGCGCGTCCGCGTGAAATACATCGCCTGGATGCTTGCCGCGATGCTCGCCCTGCAGCTCGCGTTGCTTCCCCTGCCCGCCAAAGCGGCCATGGCGGCGTCGCTGACCAATTACCTCCTCTTTTTCCTGCCCGGCTTGGTCATGAACTGGCGCACGCAACGCCGTGATGCCGTGCGCCTGGCCGGGTTCCGCGGGCCGGTGGAATCGGCGCTCCATTCGTGCCACACCTGCGGACGCACCGAGGTTTCCGACCCGGGTCTGGATTTTCGCGTGGCCGCCGACGGCGAGGAATACTGCCGCGAGCACCTTCCCTCGGCGACCAACCGTTAGCGCCCGCTACATGGCGCGCGCCGTCCGCGTGTGGCGGTAGATGTCATCGACGAGTCCGGCGTATTTTTCCGCGATGACATGACGTTTGGGTTTGAAGGTGGCGGTCAGTTCGTCCCCGACCTCGAAGGCTTTAGGCACGAAGCGCCACGCGGTGACCAATTCGAACGGTTTGAACCCCTGCTCGCGACTGACCAGCCGCCGGACCTCGGCGGAGATCAGTTCGGCGACCTGCGGATGGTCCTCCGCCGCGGCCAGCGTCGCCACCGCGAAGCCTTGGGCCTTGAGGCCCTCCAGCGAGGGCACAATGAGGGCCGCGAGATGCTTCTCGTCCTGCCCGACCACCAGGCACTGCTCGATGAAGCGCGACTCCAGCAGTTGCGCCTCGACGGGAACCGGTTCGACGTTTTCGCCGCTCAAGAGCACGATGGTTTCCTTCGAGCGGCCGAGAATTTTCAGGCAGTTGTTGAAAGTCACCATGCCGAGGTCCCCGGTGTTCATCCATCCGTCCTTGAGCACCTTTTCCGTCGCCCCGGGATTTTTGTAATAGCCTTTCATGACCTGCGGACCCTTGGCGTGGATCTCCCCTTTGATCCCCCTGCCCCCGCCATCTTGGCCCCGCGACGGGTAAATCACCGCGCCGGTCGCGGGATCGACGATGCGGATTTCGGTGCGCGGCCAAAACGGGCCGACCGTCCCGATGACCAGTTTCCGCCACGTGCGGACCGCGAGAACGGGCGAGGTCTCCGTCATGCCATAGCCTTCCAGCACGGGAATGCCGATGTAGTTGAAAAATTCGTCGACGTGCGGGGGCAATGCGCCGCCGCCGGACACCGTTCCCTTGAATTCCCCCCCGACCACGCCGCGCAACTTTTTCAACACCAGCGTGTCGAGTATCCGGTAAGGCACCGCGTAAACGAGCAGGCGCAGCACGCTGCGCACCGCGAGGGAGGCCGACTCGAAGGGCGACCTTCCCTTTACGTCGAGCAAGCGGCCCGTGAGAAAAAATACCGCCGACTGGTATTGGCGCGAGCAATGGTAAGCCGCGCGGAACAAGCCGCGTCGCAGCCCGGGGGCCTCGGCCACGTTGTGCAGGATGCGGTTGTAAAGGCCTTCCCACAACCGGGGTGCCGAGGCCATCCAGGTCGGCCTTGCTTTGCGCAGATCCTCGCCCACCGCGCGCAAGCTCGTGTAGTAGGTGCACGCCCCGCGGCTGATCGTCACCATCTCGAAAACCCGCTCGTAGCTGTGCCAGACGGGCAGGATGGAAAGCACGCGGTCGCCCGGATCCAGCTCGAACGGCAGGTAGCGAACCTGTGACATCATGTTGTCGTGGGTCAGCATCACGCCTTTCGGTTCGCCCGTGGTCCCGGAAGTGTAGATCAGGGTGAAAAGATCCTCGCCCTTGATGCCGGCCAGCCGCTCTTCGATCACGCGGTCCCCGGCGGACCGCAGATGCCGCCCGCGCTCGATCAGATCGGACAGCTTGTGCACGCCGCTTCCATCCGGCGGCTCGCCTTCGATCAGGACAATGTGCTTTACCCGGGGCAAAGCGGCCCGCACGGCCAGCACGCGTTCCAGGACGTGGTGGTTCTCCGCGATAACCAGGACCGCGTCGCTGTGCGCGACGATGAAGGAAATTTCCTGGCTGGTGGTGTCGGCCGCCCTGGGCACGTCCGCGGCGCCGCACAACTGGATAGCCGCATCGCAAACCATCCACTCGGGCCGGTTGTCGGAAATGATGGCCGCATGCTCCCGCGCCGAAAGCCCGAGACCGATCAGAGCGGTGCCCAAAGCCCGGGAGAGATCGTAGAGCGCACGGTAGCTGCGCATGGTAAAATCACCACCCTTCACCCTGTGCGCCTGGGCCGGATGCTCACCGTAGACCTCGCCCGCCAGGCGGTAAAGGTCGGCCATGTTCCGCGCGCTTTGGTAAATGCGGCGATCAGCGGGTGCGGCGGGTGCGGACATCGACCGCTTCGTCTAACGGATGCAGGTCCGCCGGGCACGGCAAAAAGTCCGGGCTCCGGAGCCAAGCATGTGCGAAAGGGATTTTCCCGGGCGACGGGACGGACTTTAATCGGGTTGCCTTCCCCACTTTATGCGCATCGCCTGTCCGCACTGTCATGACGAACTCGATGTCGAGGAGGCATGGGCCGGACACGAGGTGGTTTGTCCGCTTTGCCAAAACGGCTTTGCCGTGCCTCATTCAAAATCCACGCCGGGTGCCGCGACCGAGCCGCGACCGAACCCCAAACGCAAGCTCGAAGCTTGGAATCGTCGCCGTCGCACCGTCCGTTTCCTCTTCCCTCTCGCCACTCTCGGTCTTCTCGCGGCAAGCCTTTGGGGGTTCAACCGTTGGCGCGGAGAGACTCCGCCCGCCGATGCGCTGCGCTATTTCGCTGATCACCTCGTGGAGCGGGTCACGACTTATTTCAAGCCCCCTCCTCCGCCCCCGGCTCCGGTTCCGGCCGCCACGCCTGCTCCGACGCCCGAACCGCGGGCTGAGCCGGCTCCAGCCCCCGAACCGACGCCCACGGAAGACGATCCGGTCGCGTGGCTCATCGAAAACCCCGACCGCCAACCCGAGACCGTAACCCTGCGCGAGGATGTCACTTTTCCCGCCATGTATGAGGGCCGTGTGGCCGGAAAAGTGGAAGTTCCGGCCGGCGCGCGGGTCAAACTTGTGCAGATCGAACCCGACTCCGTCACGGTGCGTTTCCGCGAAGGCACGTGCGGGCTTCCCCACGGGGCGACCGACTTGCGCGAGACGGCGGCTCGGGAAATGACCCTCCCCGCACCCGCGCCTTCCCCATCCATCGTCGCAGCTCCGACATCATCTCTGGTCCCGAGCAAAACCGCCGCGGTTGCTGCAGAGGCACGCCGACAGGCCCTCGGCGCCATCGTCCAACGTGACGGGGATGGCCGCGTCACGGGCACGGACTTCCGCGTTTGGGCCCCGCATGCGGAAAGGGTTTCCGTGACCGGAAGCTTCAACAACTGGAAACCCGATGCAGGCACGATGACCAAGGATCGGGACACCGGCATATGGTCTGCCCGGGTGGCCACGGCCCGACCCGGCGACGAATACATGTTTTTCGTCAATTCCGATCTGGAAAGACGCGATCCCCGCGGACGGGCCGTCTCGAAAGCGGGAAAGTCAGTCGTCCACGACCCGCTGGCCTTCGATTGGGAGGGAACGTCCCCGCCCGAAGTCGAACTCAACGACCTCGTGATCTACCAGATGCATCCGGGCACTTTTCATGACCCGACACCCCGCGACGGCGAACCCGGCAGCCTGCGGGATGCCGCGACCAAACTCGACCACCTCAAAGAAATGGGCGTGAACTGCGTCCTCCTCATGCCGGTCAACGAATTCAACGGACGACACAGTTGGGGCTACAATCCGAGCGACCAGTTCGCCGTGGAGAGTACCTATGGCGGACCCGACGCGCTGAAGGAATTCGTCAAAGCCTGCCACGCGCGCGGCATCGCCGTGCACCTCGACATCGTGCACAACCACTACGGTCCGCAGGACCTCAGTCTCTGGCAATTCGACGGCTACAGCGGGGGCGAGACCAAGGCCGGGATCTATTTTTACGAGGACGCCGACCGCGGAACCACTCCCTGGGGCCCGCGCCCGGATTTCAGTCGTCCGGAAGTGCGCGAATTCATCGCCGACCAGGTGCGCATGTGGTTCGACGAATACCGGATCGACGGACTGCGCTGGGACTCGGTGGTCAACATCCTGCGCTACAACGACGGGGCCGCGGAGAACCCGGACGGCGAAAAGCTGATCGACGAGGTTTCGGCCATGATCCGCAAGGAGTATCCGGGCAAAATCAGCATCGCCGAGGATGCGGTCGGCAACGAGCGCTTCGACGGGTCGTGGGAATACGCCTTCCACCACGCGGGAAGCGGCGGCCGCGAGGGTGTCGTGCCGCAGTTGGTCCGGCCCGCAGGCGCAACGGACGTGCGTGACATCGCCTCGCGTCTGTCCACCGACCTTGGTTTGACGCGCGTGATCTACACCGAAAACCACGACGAAACCGGGAAGCTCAACGGCAAACGCCGGCTCATCACCGAAGCGGACACCGGGGATCCCCACAGCCTGACGGCACGCCGCAAAAGCGCGCTGGCCGCAGTCTTGACCCTCACCGCCCCGGGGGTGCCGATGATTTTCATGGGACAGGAACTGCTCGAAGACGCCGAGTTCCACGACTCCAACCCGATCGACTGGGGCCGCGGCGAACTGTCGCAACGATCGACCAAACTTTACCGCGACCTCATCCGTCTTCGACGCAATCTCGACGGCAGCGGCGCCGCGCTGCTGGACACGCGGATCCGCATCACCGAGCAGGATCCCGACCGGCAACTGCTCGTCTACCGGCGCTACCTGCCCGGAGCTCCCGACGATGATCTGGTGATCGTCGTCAATTTCTCGCCCGATCCGGTCAAAGATCTCCCCGTGGTATTCCCCCGCCCCGCGGACTGGAAGTTGCTCGTCAACACCGACGATCCGCAATACGGCGAAGGTTTCACCGGAGTTGCGGCCGCGGCCCAAAACAGTTCGGGCAACACGCGTGCGGTCAGCCTCGCTCCCTTCAGCGCGCAAATCTACGGGGTGGCCCGAAAAAGCGGATTTTGACCGTCACTCGGCCGGCTTGAGCAGAACCTGCACCACCGTCTTGCCTTGGCTGTCCCCGGCCGCGGTCATGCTGACCACATTGCTGTTGACCGCATCGCGGAACAATTCCAGCGCGGTGGACGGGACATTGGCCACGATGCGCACCGACCGGCCGTCGTTCCACGACGCGGCGCTCCCGCCGATCCCGTGCGCCAGGCGGATGACCCGCTGCAACTCGGATTCGAGTTTGTCCGGCGGCACGGACAATTCGATCGCATTGTCGGTCAGGGTCGGCACCGGCATGACCACGTCGGCCGCGCGCTCCGCCGATTCGCGTAACGCCTCGCTGTAGGCCGCCTGCATCGTGGTTCGCGCGCGGTAGTCCTTCCACATGCTCCAGGCTCCTCCGGCCAGCAGGGCCACCGGAAGGGAGATCGCGGCCAGCACGACAGCGGCCGTGATGATCATTTTTCTGCGGGCGCCCGAATCCATGGTGCGCGCAGTGTGCCTGCCAGCCGGCCTCTTCGCAAATCCGGACTACGCGGTATTTGACCGCGGGGCGCCGCTCGCGGATAGTCTGCGCCTCCACCGGCATGCGGAACACGCGTAACTTTTGCATCATCGCCCATATCGACCACGGGAAGACCACGCTGTCCGACCGCCTGCTCGAAACCACACGGACCATCTCCGAGCGGGAAAAACAGGATCAACTCCTCGACTCGATGGATCTGGAGCGGGAGCGGGGCATCACGATCAAAATGCACCCCGTCGCCATGCGCTACAAGGCGAAGGACGGACAGGAATACAAACTCAACCTGCTCGACACGCCCGGGCATGTGGACTTCGCCTACGAGGTGTCCCGCTCGCTGGCCGCCTGCGAGGGCGCGCTGGTCATCGTCGATGCCGCGCAAGGCGTGGAGGCGCAGACCGTGGCCAATGTCCACCTGGCCAACAAACAGGGACTCACCATCATCCCGGTGATCAACAAAATCGACCTGCCCAACTCGGACATTCCCACGGTCAAAAGACAACTCGAGGAGATCCTGGCCATTCCGGCGGACGAGGCCATTCTGGCCAGCGCGAAGGCGGGGATCGGTATCGAGGACATTCTTGAAGCCGTCATCCACCGCATTCCACCACCGAAAAAATGGCCCGACGACAAGGTGCGGGCGCTCGTCTTCGATTCGACCTTCGATTCGTATCGCGGGGTCGTGACCTACGTCCGCATGATGAGCGGCTCGCTCAAAGCCGGCGACGGCGTGAAAATGATGAGCAACAACCGCCCTTACGAGGTGAAGGAGGTCGGTGTCTTCACCCCGAAAATGGAAGCGCGGGAAAGCCTCGAACCGGGCGACACGGGCTACGTCATCGCCAACATCAAGACCTCGAGCGAAATCAAAATCGGCGACACCCTGACCGGCACGCGTTTTCCCGCGACCGAGGCCCTTCCCGGATTCCAGGAGATCCAGCCCATGGTCTTCAGCGGCGTCTACCCGATCAACACGGCCGACTTCGAGCACCTCAAATCCGCCATGGCCAAGCTGCAGATCAACGACTCTTCGTTCGTCTTCCAGGCCGAGAGCAGCGTGGCCCTCGGCTTCGGGTTCCGCTGCGGATTCCTCGGCTTGCTCCACATGGAGATCATCCTCGAGCGCCTGCGCCGGGAATACGACATGGACATCATCGCGACCTATCCGTCCGTCATCTACGAGGTGGTGAAAACCAACGGCGAAATCCTTCACGTGGACAACCCGGAATACCTGCCCGACTTCAGCGTCATCGAGGAAATCCGCGAGCCCATCGTCAAGTGCTTCATCATGGTGCCGAATGAATACATCTCCCCGCTCATGCAGCTCATCATGGAGAAGCGCGGGCAACTCGACCATACCGAGTCCCTCGACACCCGCCGGGTCATGCTGACCTGCGTCCTGCCGCTCAACGAGATACTCGTGGACTTCAACGACAAAATAAAAAGCATCACCCGCGGGTACGGTTCGATGGACTACGAGCACGCCGGCACGCGGGCCGACAAGCTGGTCAAGCTGGACCTGCTGGTCAACGGCGAGCCGGTGGATGCGTTTTCGTCGATCGTCCACCGCGACAAGGCCGAGGCACGCGGACGCCAACTCGCGGCCAAGCTGAAGGAAGTCATCCCGACCCAACTCTACCAGGTTGCCATCCAAGCCGCCATCGGCGGCAAGATCATCGCGCGCGAAAGTGTCAGCGCCATGCGCAAGAACGTCACCGCCAAATGCTACGGCGGCGACATCACGCGCAAACGCAAGCTCCTCGAAAAACAAAAAGAGGGCAAAAAGCGGATGAAGAGTATCGGGCGGGTCAATATCCCGCAGGAAGCCTTCATCGAGGTGCTCAAGGCGGGTTAGGCGTAAAGTCGCCGTCCCCGGCGTCCATCGTTCCCCGTGATTTTGTAGCGGCGGTCTATGACCGCCGGAACATGAGAAGGGAAGGCGGATCCGACGGTCCTGGACCGCCGCTACACCCTGCTCACGCTGCCGCCATCAACTCGCGCAGCACAAAAGGCAGAATCCCCCCGTGGCGGTAGTATTCGACTTCGATCGGGGTATCGATGCGGAGCATGACGGGTACCTCTTGCCTCTTTCCGTCGGCGCGGTTGATCCGCAGGGTCAGCTTTTGCCGGGGCTTCACATCGTTGGACAGACCAACGACACCGAACGTTTCCGATCCATCGAGCCCGAGTGTCTGCGCGCTGGTTCCCTCTTCGAATTGCAACGGCAGCACACCCATGCCGACCAGGTTGGAGCGGTGGATGCGTTCGTAGCTTTGGGCCACAACGGCTTTCACGCCGAGCAGCATTGTGCCCTTGGCCGCCCAGTCGCGGCTGGAACCGGTGCCGTATTCCTGCCCGGCCAGCACGACGAGCGGCGTGCCGTCGGCCTTGTATTTCTCCGCCGCGTCGAAAATGGCCATTTGCTCGCCGTCCTTCGCGTCCGCGGCAAAATATTTCGTCACCCCGCCTTCCACGCCCGGGACCATGAGATTTTTGATGCGGACATTGGCAAACGTGCCGCGGGTCATGATGCGGTCGTTTCCGCGCCGGCTGCCGTAGCTGTTGAAGTCCTTCGGTTCCACGCCGTGATCGACGAGGTATTTCCCGGCCGGTGAAGCGGCTTTGATCGCGCCGGCCGGCGAGATGTGGTCGGTCGTGACCGAATCCCCGAAAATGCCGAGCGGGCGCGCTCCCTCGATGTCGGTGATCGTGCCGGCCTGCATGGAAAATCCTTGGAAGAAGGGCGGATTCTGGATGTAGGTGCTCTTCTCATCCCATCGGTAGAGTTGACCCTCGCTCGAAGGGATCTCGTTCCATTTCGGGTTCTGCTCGGCGAAATCACGGTAGAGCTTGCGGAAGATCGCCGGTTTCAGCGCGGACTGCATGGCATCGCGGATTTCCTGCAAGGACGGCCAGAGGTCGCGCAGGTAGACGTCTTTGCCGTTCTGGTCTTGGCCGAGCGGCTCTGTGGTCAGATCGATGTCGACCCGTCCGGCCAGCGCGAAGGCCACGACCAGCGGGGGCGACATGAGGAAGTTGGCTTTCACATTCTGGTGGACGCGGGCCTCGAAGTTGCGGTTGCCGGAGAGCACGGAGGCGGCGACAAGGTCGTGACCGGTGATGGCTTCTTCCACGGCTTGCGGGAGCGGGCCCGAGTTGCCGATGCACGTGGTGCAGCCATAGCCGACGATCTGGAAGCCAAGTTGGTCGAGATAGGGTTGCAGCCCGGTCGAATGCAAATAGTCCTGCACCACGCGCGACCCGGGCGCCAGCGAGGTCTTCACCGCGGGCGAGACATGGAGCCCGCGTTCCACCGCCTTTTTGGCCAGCAGCCCGGCACCAAGCATGACACTGGGGTTGCTCGTGTTGGTGCAGCTGGTGATGGCCGCGATGACCACGCTGCCGTGATCGAGGGTGGCGGAACCATTGCCGGCGCGGCCGGTGACATTGTCCGGAGTGGGACGGTCTTCTTCCATTTCCTCGACCTGCTTTTTCTCGTCGGCGGGCATTTCGAAGCGCGGATGCACCACCTTGACCGAGGCTGCGGCGCCGCGCGCTGACGCCGGTTTGTTGTAGCCGCCGTCGGCAACCGGTTTCTCGAGGAGCGAAACAAAAGTGTTTTTCAGATCCGGAAGATTGATCCGGTCCTGCGGACGCTTGGGTCCGGCCACGCCGGGTTGCACGGAAGCGAGGTCGAGTTCCAGGTCGACGCTGTAATCGATCTCCCCCTTGCGCGGCATGCCGAACATTTGCTGCGCTTTGAAATAGGCCTCGAAGGCCGAGCACTGCTCGTCCGTCCGTCCCGTGCCGCGCAGGTAATTGACCGACTCGCTGTCGACCGGAAAATAGCCCATCGTCGCGCCGTATTCAGGCGCCATGTTGGCGATGGTGGCGCGGTCGGGCAGCGGCAAGGACGCCGCCCCCTCCCCGTAGAACTCGACGAACTTTCCAACGACCTTGGTTTTCCGCAAAAGTTCCGTCACATGCAGGGCAAGGTCGGTCGCGGTCACGCCCTCGCGGAGACGTCCGCTCAGATGGACCCCGACCACTTCCGGAGTGAGGAAATAAACCGGTTGGCCGAGCATGCCGGCCTCCGCTTCGATGCCCCCCACGCCCCAGCCGACCACGCCGAGGCCGTTGATCATGGTGGTGTGGGAGTCCGTGCCGACCAGGGTGTCGGGATAATAAAGCTGGCGGCCGCCGACGGTCTGCGAAAGGACGCCTTTGGCCAGGTATTCCAGGTTCACCTGGTGCACGATGCCGATACCCGGCGGCACCACGCCGAAAGTCTGGAAGGCCTGCTGGCCCCACTTGAGGAACTGGTAGCGTTCGCGGTTGCGGCGAAACTCCATCTCGAGGTTCAACTTGAGCGCTTCCGCGCTGCCGAAGAAATCGACCTGCACCGAGTGATCGACGACCAGATCAACGGGCACGAGCGGCTCGATCATGGCCGGATCCTTGCCCGCCGCGGCCACGGCGTTGCGCATCGCGGCCAGATCGACCAGCAGAGGCACCCCGGTGAAATCCTGCAGGACGATGCGGGCCACGACAAAAGGGATTTCCTCCGCCGCGGGCTCCTTGGCCTTCCATGCGGCGAGGGTGCGGACGTCTTTTTCGCTGACCTTGCGACCGTCGCAATTGCGCAGGACGGATTCGAGGACAATGCGGATACTGACCGGCAGACGCGACACCGGGCCGAGCCCGGCGGCTTCGAGGCGCGGCAACGAGTAAAAAAAACCCTCGCCTCCGGGGGCCGGAGCGAATTTTTCCAAGGCGGCAAACGGATCGTTCATGATCCTTCAAGAAATCGTCCCTGCACCCGCGGGGCAAGCCCCAATTCGCCGCGGACCAAGATGCTCTTGCTTCGACCCCTTCCGCGCGATCTCATCTGGCATGCGCAAAACCAAGATCGTCTGCACCCTCGGACCCGCCACGGACTCCCCCGAGATGCTGGCCCGCCTGATCGCCGCCGGAGCGAATGTCTTCCGGCTCAACATGAGCCACGGCACCCACGACTGGGTGCGGCAAGTGGTGCCGCGCATCCGGGAAGTGGCCCGGCAGACTTCGGCCAACATCGCGATCATGATGGACACCCAGGGCCCGGCCATCCGCACCGGCGATGTGGCCACGAACCTCGACCTCCACCCGGGCGACAAGGTCGAGTTCACCGTGCGAGGGGCCCAGAGCGAGGAGCTCTACTCGGTCGATGTGAACTACGACGGTCTCATCGATGATATTCAAGAAGGTGATGTCGTGCTGGTCGACAACGGCAACCTCCACATGAAGGTGCTGGCCAAGAAGGAGAACCGCATCCAGTGCGAAGTCCTGACCCAAGGCATCCTCGGTTCCCGCCGTCACATCAACCTGCCGGGCGTGAAGGTCAATCTCCCGCCGATGACCGAGAAGGACCTCAAGGACATCGTCGTGGGCGTGGAGATGGAGGTCGACTATTTCGCCCTGAGCTTCTGCCGCGAAAAATCGGATGTGGACGCCATGCGGGCCGAGTTGCAGCGCCTCGGCAGCGACGCGCACATCATCGCGAAAATCGAGGACCAGCACGCCGTCAAATTCGCCAAGGATATCATCGCGGCGGCCGACGCGGTGATGGTGGCCCGCGGCGACCTCGGCATCGAGTGCCCGATGGAGGAGCTGCCCATCATCCAGCGCCGCATCGTCAAAACCTGCCTGCAGGTCGGCAAACCGGTCATCGTGGCCACCCACATGCTCGAGTCCATGATCACCAACCCCCTGCCCACCCGCGCCGAGATCACCGACGTGGCCAATGCCGTTTACGAGCAGGCGGACGCCATCATGCTCAGCGGCGAGACCAGCGTGGGGAAATACCCGGTCCAATGCGTGGAAACTTTCGACCGCGTGGCCAGCCGCATCGAACGCAGCGGCGGCGCGGGGTTCGCCCGCGAAGCCATCGTCGAAGGACCGCGGCAGAAGACCGTGGCGGCCGCCGTCTCGCTGGCCAATAATTTCCCGCACGCAAAAATGGTCGTGTTCACGCTTTACGGCAACATGGCGCTTTACGTGTCCCACCTGCGCCCGCTGCACGCCCCCATCTTCGCGTTCACGCCGGACGAACGCGTTTGCCGCCGTCTGGCCCTGCTCTACGGCGTGCAGGCCCAGCGCATGGGCTTCGTCGCGCAACCTGACAAAAACGTTTTCGCCGCGGAAGCCGCCCTGCTCATGCGCGGTCACGTCGAATCCGGCGACCATCTCGTCGTCGTCACCGACATCCTCGAAGGCGACCGGCGGCACGAGTCGGTGCAGCTGCGCATCGTGCCGTAAGCTCACACACTTGTGGACGGTGGGCTGCGACCGCCGCGACAAGCGGGCGGTAAAAATTAAACGGGCCCGCCGTCCGTGCGGACTGGCGGACCCGTTCCCCACCAAACCTGCCCCTCGCCCCGCCGGTCAGGCCGGCTGGGGCTCGGGAAATTTCAGTTCCTCCCGCTTGTTCAGCGCCTTGCGCATTTTGAGCAGGGCGATGTTCTGCAGCTGGCGGATACGCTCGCGCGTCACGCCGAACTTCCGGCCCACTTCCTCCAGCGTGCGTTCGCGCCCGCCGCCGAGTCCGAAACGGTAGGCGATGATCCGGCGCTCGCGCGGGTCGAGCACGTCGAGCAAATCACCGACCTCGTCGCGCAGGTCCTTGTCCCGCAGGGCCTCGAAAGGGTCCTCGGCGCGCTCGTCGCTGACCAGATCCCCGAAGGCCGTGTCGTCGTCGGCATTGATCTTGGCATCCAAGGAGGCCGGGCGGACCGCCACCGTTTTGAGGTGGGCGACCTTGGCCACGGGCAGACCCAACTCGTCGGCCAGTTCCTCGTTGCTCGGTTCGCGGCCGAGTTCCTCGGTCATCTGCGCGGCCACACGGCGGATCTTGCCGATCTTGTCGACGAGATGAACGGGCAGGCGGATGGTTTTGCTCTGGTTGGCCAGGGCGCGCTTGATCGACTGCTTGATCCACCATGAGGCGTAGGTGCTCAGCTTCCCCCCCTTTTTGGGGTCGAAGCGTTCGACCGCCTTCATCAAACCGATGTTGCCCTCGGAAACGAGGTCCAGCAGGGGGAGGCCGTAGTTGCCGAAGTCGTGGGCAATCTTCACCACGAGGCGAAGGTTGGCCTTGATCATCTTCTCCCGGGCCTTCCGGTTGCCCCGCTTGATCTGGCCCGCCAGCTTGACCTCCTCTTGGGGGGTCAGGAGCGGGACCTGGCTGATCTCGCGCAGGTAAAGTCCGATATTGGTGTCAGGGGATTCCATGTTGGTGGTGGTCGAGGTTTGGAGTTAATCGTCGCTGATTTCGACACCCGTTCCAAACGATCGTTCAATTTAATTTGCCGCCGGCCGCTTTTGTGCGGGGCGGAGGGCGGCACCGTCCTTTTTCCCCTTGGAAGTTTCGTCCCCCCGGAGGACAAGGATGCCCGATGGGTGTCTCCGCGGACCCTGAAAGGTCAGCATTCTCGCATGGGCTGAAGCTCCCCGGCCTAGCCGTGCGCAGTCCGCTTGAATTGTGCATTGATCCGCACCTCGTAGGTGCGTTCCCCCATCAGATCCGCATCGTCGTGCGGCCCTTCGTTGACTATGGCGATCATAAAGTGCGCGCGAACCTCACTCCGCGCCTTTCGCCGTGCGGCGAAGAAGGCTTCGCGGCGGAGCTCCCGCCTTCGTTTTGATCCCGTGCCGGACAATGGGCAGGCACTGCGCAAAGTGCTGGAAGTCCCCATCCGTGGTAAAGATCGCCAAATCGCATCGGACCGCGACCGCGCAAATAAGGAAGTCGGTGTTCGAGCCCTGGATCCCCTTGGACCGGCAAAGGTTGAAAAAAATCGCGGCCGTCACGTAATCCTCCGTCAGAAGCGGCACGTCGGGGAACGCCGCAAGGTGGGCTTCCAGCCGCACGAACTGCGCTTGATCCCGCACGCCGGAGAGGATCTCCTGCCGCACCGGCCCGACGATTACGGCGACATGAGCGGACACGAGCCGCCGCAACTCCTCCCGCTCCGGGTTCAGCCGGTTGTCATCGCGGCGCAACGCCAAGGACCAGACGCTCGTATCAACGAGCACCCTCACGCCCGTGCCCGCTGGCGTTTGTAATCGTGCGCCGGGTCGAACTCGACCTTCCCGAACAGGTCCAAGATGCGATCCTGTCGCAGGTGGCTGATGTAGTCGGTCAGGGCGCGGGTGACCGCCTCTTTCTTCGTGCGATGTTTTCCAAGGGCCGCAGCCTCTGCGATCAAACGATCATCAAGTTGAAGATTTGTGGCCATAGCTTAGGTACACACGTAACTTCACACATTGCGATGTGTGGGTCAATGCATTTTCCAACGTCCGCAATGACCGATCACCATCGGCTTTTGCCGCCGGCATGGTGATTCGGTCCAGTGCCCTGTCCGCATTTTTTCCTCAAAAGAGGTCGGAGTGCGTGCCGGTTCTTTCCAACAGAAGCTCATCTTCCGTAAGCTTGTAGATAAGAATCCAGTCGGGTTCTATGGGGCCGTCGCGTCGCCCAATCCAATTTCCCCCGAGTTTGTGATCGCGATTCTTGGGAGGCAACGGTTCCTCGGCAACCAGCAGGTCGATGACAGCTTTTACTTTTTCGAGGTCTTTGCCCCGCTTCCGCATCCGGTTGACATCTTTCTTGAACTGCTTTGTTTGGGCGACATTCATTCGTCCGATGAGGCATACAGCTCGGCGGTTGAATTAAACCGCTCGATGTCCTGATTCTTGTCGCTTTTGGTCAGCACCGAAGCGGTGAGCTTGTTCGGGACACGCAATTCCAGCGGGAAAGACTTCCTGATGGCGATCTGGCGATAAAAAAGCCTGATCGCCTCGGTGGGAGTCAACCCCAAGGCCTCGAGCACCTTCTCGGTCGCGGTCTTGGTCGCTTG
>CAMDUL010000010.1 GCA_945878135.1 Chthoniobacter flavus
GGAGAGCGCAGGACATCATGGCGCTGCGCAAACCTCCGCCCGAATTCCCGCCGGTGAAAAAGCGCCACGATTTTGCCTTGGGGTATTTCTCCTCCAGCGCCCGCAGTCCGGCGTAGATCATAGCCGCGTGCCACTCGGGACTGAGGTCGCTCTCGAGAACGGGTCCGGTGGCGGCAATGGCGACCCAGCCGTTGCGCGAGGCGATACCGCCGAAGCGTGGCATGGCTTTGAGGTGGTCGCCGCCATTGTCGTCGGTGGAAAAAACAACGAGGACTTTCTGCGGCTGCGAAGGATCGAATCGCTCCGGAAGCATAATGCCCACATTGGCCTCTTCCGGTTTCACTCCGGCGGGTGAACGGCCGGCCATCTTTTTCTCCTCGTCGTAGAGTTGAACTTTGAATTCTTCCAACTCACCTGCGCGGGGGGAGGCAGATTCGTCGTCGAGCGTTGGCGCAAGGGCGGGCGCAGGCGTCGGCTCGGGAGAAGTTTGGGCGACGGATTCGGGCTGGTCATCCAGCGGCGGTGGGGTAGCAGCGGCTTCGGTGACAGCGGACGCCTCGCCGGCAGGACGGATCGTATCCGGGGAGGTGAGGACAATCTGGGGGCGCCCCTTGTGCAGCGTGATCGTGCCTTCGACGTCCACCTCTTTGCCCTCGAACGAAGCCAAATCGCCGTAGGCGCTTGCGTCGCCTTTGATCACAGCTGTGAATTCGCTGTTCGGGTGGGGACGACCAAAGTTGAGGAACGTCAATTCCCCGACTTTCGAGACCTGCGCCACAGTTCCGCGCAACACCAGTGTCTTGCCCACGTGCGTGGCGGCATCACCACTGGAAATGGCTGCCCCTGCGATTTGACTCACCGCCAGCAGAGCCACCAATGCCAGCACCGCTTTCACACCCCCTGCATGGCACCCGGGCCTCCGGACGGCAAGGTTGATTTTTGCGGATGTGCGGCGCCGCTCAGCAGTCGTGTTAATTAATTCAAGCAGTGCATTGTCCTCACTGCCGTGCGCGATGCACCCCCGAAAGCGCTTTGCAATTTTGCAACAATTTGCAACCAACAGGTCTTAACGAATTTCAACCCATGTCAATTCGGCCCGAAAAAATAGATGTCAACGAAGCTAGAAAATACACTGCTTCACAGTGTATTTTCCCCGAAAATGGGGTGGCAGCGCGCACGGGATTCGAACCCGTGTACCAGCCTTGAGAGGGCTGTGTCCTAGGCCTCTAGACGAGCGCGCCGTTGGGAACTGGGCATTATGCCGGAGGCCGCGCTCTTTTCAAGTCTGCCCCCCTCGACACGCTCAGAGGTTGGAGACAGAATCACCCGATGGACAATGGCGGATTCACCACGGTTTTGGGACTGGTCGCGGGCACGCTGACGACGCTGTCCTTCCTGCCGCAGCTGCTCAAAGCGTGGAAGTCGCGCTCCACGCACGACATTTCTTTCGGGATGCTGGCGTTGTTCTCCGCGGGCTTGGTGCTTTGGATTGTTTACGGCCTCATCGTGGCAGACGTGCCGGTCATCATGGCCAATTCGGTGACGCTGGTCTTTGTCGGACTCATTCTCGTCCTTAAGCTGCGCTACCGGTAAGCCTTGAAGGTGGATCGCGACGTCCCATCGCGATTTTTGGCCATCCATGTCGCGCCGGGACGGCGCGACCCACCTCCATCCTTGCCCGCCCGCCGCCGCTGTCGCATTCTCTCCTTCCCATCATGATCATCTACATCAAAAGCCACTGTCCCTGGTGCAAAGAAGCGCTCGCCTGGCTCGACCAGCATGGCTACCGCTACGAAGTCCGCGAAGTGCTCGAAGATCCCGAAGCCATGGAGCGCATGCGCGAAATTTCCGGTCAGTCGCTGACTCCGACCATGGAAGTGGACGGCAAAGTCCTGGCCGATTTTGACACGGGACAGCTCTCGGAATTCCTCGAAGCCAACGGCATCAAGCCTTGAACGAGCTTCTCCTTTTCCTCGGTCTCATCGTCCTGACCGCGGCCTGCTTCCAGTTCGCGCATCCGGCCATGCGAAGGCTGGGACTACTCAGCGTGGCGGTGACGGTTTTCACGGCCGGTTACCTGCTCGCGGGCCACATTTGGGGCGGCGTTTCCGGGGTGTTTGCGCTGCTCCTGCTGCCATGGGTCGAAATTCTTTTGCGCATTCGCAAACTCCGCCTGCCTTTGCGCAAACACCTGCGTCAGGTCGCGCCGCCCTCGCGGGAAGTGTTTCCCGACCTCCCCGAAGTCACGGACACGATCGAAGGCTCCGCTTTCGAGCATGCGGCCGATCTCGGCTGGGAGATGGACGAATACCGTCAGTTCCTGCGGCTCTTCGCCAACCCGGAGAAGCGGGAAGAGGCGGCCATCACCTGCATCGAGCAGAACCAGATCGGATTTCATTTCGCGAGCGTGACCTCACGCGCGGCCGATGGTTCGGTCTTCATCACTTGGAATTGCCCGGTGCTCTCCAGCCTGAAGTCGTTGCCGACTGTTCATCTCAACCGCATGGCCGGAGAAACGTCGTTTGGCGCCCTGCTTGCCGGACACGATGCCTTCCTCGCGGAGAGGGGAATCGCGCGCGAGACCCTGCAGGCGGTTGATCCGGATTCGGTCCGCGTTTCCGTCGAGCGCGACATGGAAACGCAGCTGCAGCACAACCTCAGTGAAGGGCTGCTCGAGCGCGAAGGCGAGGAGCACGGACGTTATTCCTGGCGCGGAATGCTTTTCTTGTGGTGCCAGTGCCTTCGCGATATTTTCCGGCTTTCGTGAGTGCCCTGTTCCCCACGACCAGGCAATCGCCCTCGTTCGGGCGGGTCGACCAGATTATGGTCGAAGAACGCGCCGCCACCTTCACCAAGCGGAGCATCAAAGCCGAATCGAAGATGGAGGGGCTGCGACTCGCCTTCTCGATGCTCGACCTGACAACGCTCGAAGGACGCGACACGCCGGGCAAAGTAATGACCCTTTGCCACAAGGCCATGCATCCGGCCCCCGAGCGCTACGGGGTGGGGCCGGTTGCGGCGGTTTGCGTTTATCCGAACCTCGTTCCCTCAGCCAAAGCCTTCCTCCGCGGTTCGAGCGTCAAAGTGGCCGCCGTGGCCACCTATTTTCCGAGCGGGCAATCCTCGCTCAAAACCAAACTCGAAGACACGCGCGTCGCGCTCAATGCCGGCGCTGATGAGATCGATATGGTCATCGACCGCGCCGCGTTCCTGCGCGGCGAGTATGCCAAAGTCCATGACGAGATTGCCGCGGTGAAGCAGCTTTGCGGGGACGTGCATCTCAAGGTCATCCTCGAAACAGGCGAACTGGTCACTTACGACAATGTGCGCGCCGCAAGCATGATCGCCATGCAGGCGGGCGGGGACTTCATCAAGACATCGACCGGCAAGGTCAGTCCCGCTGCCACCCTGCCGGTCACGCTGGTCATGCTCGACGCGATCCGCGAATTCTTCTTTGCCACCGGGATCCGCATCGGCATGAAGCCGGCCGGTGGCATCCGCACGGCCAAGCAGGCGTTGCAATACCTGGTCATGGTCAACGAAACCCTCGGGGACGACTGGCTCACGCCGGATATGTTCCGCCTTGGTGCCAGCACGCTGGCCAATGACATTCTCCTGCAAATCGCCAAAGGTGTCGATGGATGCTACCAAAGCGGCGACTACTTCTCCCTGCCATGAGCAAAAAATCCAAGAAACTCACCACCGGCGTGGCCACCCTCGTCGCCCCGGCATCGCACGCGGCCATTGTTCCGGTGCGCGACCGTCATCTGCGCTTCAACGAACGCTGGAATTATTCGCCCGCTCCGGAAGTTCACACCGACATCAAAATCCAGCCGCGCTACGACCTCTTCATCGGTGGCAAATTCGTCAAACCATCGTCGGGTAAATATTTCCCCTCGATCAATCCGGCCACGGAGAAGCAGCACGCTGAAATCGCACAGGGCACCGCGGCCGATGTGGACAAAGCGGTCAAGGCCGCCCGCCGCGCCTACGAAAAAACCTGGGGCAAGATGCCGGGACGCGAACGCGGCAAATACCTCTTCCGCATCGCCCGCCTCTTGCAGGAAAAAATGCGCGATCTTGCGGTGATCGAATCCCTCGACGGCGGCAAAACCATCCGCGAGAGCCGTAATATCGACCTGCCGCTCGTCGCCGCGCACTTTTTCTACCACGCGGGGTGGGCGGACAAACTCGACTACGCTTTTCCCGGGCGCAAACCGCAACCCCTCGGCGTGGCCGGACAAATTATCCCTTGGAATTTCCCGCTGCTCATGGCCGCGTGGAAACTCGCTCCCGCCTTGGCCTGCGGAAACACCTGCGTGCTCAAGCCCGCCGAGACGACATCCGTCACCGCCATGCACTTGGCGGAGATTCTCGCCGAAGCCGACCTGCCCGAAGGTGTGGTCAACATCGTCACCGGATTCGGCGACACCGGCGCGGCCATCGTCAATCACCCGGACATCGACAAGCTCGCTTTCACCGGCTCGACCGAGGTGGGCAAGATCATCGCCAAGTCGGTGGCCGGCACGCGCAAGAAGCTGACTCTCGAGCTGGGCGGCAAGGCGGCCAACATCATTTGCGAAGACGCGCCCATCGACCAAGCGATCGAGGGCATCATCCAAGGTATTTACTTCAACCAAGGTCACGTCTGCTGCGCCGGTTCGCGTCTCTTCGTGCAGGAAAGCATCGTCGAACCGGTCATCCGCCGTCTGCGTAACCGTCTCTCCACCCTGCGGGTGGGGGATCCGCTCGACAAAAACACCGACATCGGCGCGATCAACAGCCGCGAACAACTCGGCAAAATCCGCGAGATGGTTGAAAGCGGTAAGAAAGAAGGCGCCGAATTGTTCCAACCGGCGTGCAAGCTGCCGTCGAAAGGATTTTTCTTTGCCCCGAGCTTCTTCACCGGCGTGACCGACTCGCATCGCATCGCGCAGGAAGAAATTTTCGGACCCGTGCTCAGTGTAATGACCTTCCGCACCCCGGAAGAAGCCCTCGAGCGTGCCAACAACACGCCTTACGGCCTGAGCGCCGGCGTTTGGACGGACAAAGGCAGCAAGGTGTTCAAACTCGCCACGCAACTCCGCGCCGGCGTCATTTGGGCCGAGACCTACAACAAGTTCGACCCCGCCAGTCCGTTCGGCGGCTACAAAGAAAGCGGCTTCGGCCGTGAGGGCGGCAAGCAGGGATTGCTCAGCTATCTCAAGCTCGGGTAGCTGGAACAATTGTAGCGGCGGTCTGTGACCGCCGGAACTTAAAGGGGTAAAGGCACCGACGGACATAGTCCGCCGCTACATCCTCGGTTACTCCTCCAATTCGCCAGCCACTTGCGGGATCGCTTCGCGCAGGCGCCGCAGGGCGGTGCGGCCGAGTTCGACGGGTGGTCCGAGTCCGCGCAGCGTCACCCTTGCGCCACGCGTCGGGCTGACCTCGATGGTTTCCACCCGCTCGATATTGATCATGAGCGAGCGGTCGAGGCGGACAAGCGGAGGCGAGGGCAGGGTGCGTTCGAAGATGCCGAGGGTTTGGCAAATGAGCAGAGGGTGCTCTTGCTCGACGGTCACGCGGGTAAAATCGCCCTCGGCCTGCAGCAGCACGATATCCTCGGCTCGCGTGACCAGCGTCCGTTCCGGCGTGCGCAGGCAAATGCGGTCCTCCTCGCCGTAGGCCGGTTCCTCGCTGCCCCGCCCGAGTGCGGACTGCAGTCGCGCCACCGCCTCGGCCAGCCGCGCGGGGCGCACCGGTTTGAGCAGGTAGTCGACGGCCTGAACCTCGAAAGCTTGCACCGCATATTCGCTGTGCGCGGTGACGAAGACAACCGGCGGCGGAGCGGGAAGTTTCTTGAGCAGGTCGAATCCGTTGCCGTGGGGCATGCGGATGTCGAGGAACAGGGCGTCAGGGGCGAGCGCCGGAATAGCGTGCAGAGCTTGTGTCATACTCCCGGCTTCGCCGCAGACCTCCACGCCCGAGCACCGACCGATTTCGGCGCGCAGTCCCTGGCGGGCTAGCGCTTCGTCATCAACGATCATCACGCGGAGCATGGCGGATCCCAGAGTTGCAGCGTCGCGGCGACGCTTTCGTTTTTCGCTTCCAGCGTGAACCGGTGCCGTTGCGGGTAGTAAAGATCCAGCCGCCGGCGCAGCGTTTCGAGTCCGAGCCCCTGGTGGGAAGGGTCGGCCGGTTCCATCGCGCCGGAATTGGTCACGGTGATTTCCAGCAGGTTGCCGTCGACGCGCACGCGCAGTGTGATGTAGAGGGTGCCGGTGGATCGGTCGAGGCCGTGCTTGACCGCATTTTCGACCAAGGGCTGGAGGAGGAAGCTCGGCACCAGCCGCATGCGGGCGGGCTCGGGAGCCTCGACCTTGAAATGCAAGCGGTCGCCGAAGCGGGCGCGTTCGATGCGCAGGTAGCTTTCCATGGCACCGAGCTCGGTCGAAAGGCGGGAGATGGGCTGCTTGCGGTGGTCGAGCGAGTAACGCAAATAGTCAGACAACTGCCCGACCATATCGACAGCGGCGTCCGGATGCGGGCGGATTTCCGCGGCGATGCCGTTGAGCGAATTGAAAAGGAAATGCGGGTCGAGTTGGGAGCGGAGCATCTGCAGTTCCATGCGCTGGGCGTCATGCTGGGCTTGCACGCGGCGCTCGGATTCGCGCGAGCGCTCGGTATCGGCCCATAGCCAGTAGTATCCGAGGCTCCACATCATGAAGCTCGCCCACATGAGGATGAAGCGCAGAGTGACATTGACGAAGAAATCGAACATCGGGTTGTGCCAGCCGGTCACGAGCGTGAAGCCCGCGGCCACTGCTCCCTGCGCAAAGGCGGCGGCGAGACTCAAAACGATAAGCAGCAGGGCCGGCAGCAGCCCGAAGACGCGGTCCGTCCGCCGGTAACACGCGCGCAGGGCGAGCGAAAGCAAGAGGCAGGTGCCCTCGAAGACCACGGTGGACAGCGCGGCGCGCCCCGGTGTCTGACCCGAGGCCAGACGGATGCCGAAGGCCAAAAAACCGAAAGGGATCCAGAAGAACAGGTTCATCTGCCAGAAGGCCCAGCTATGGGCAAAAAAGCCGCGCCATCCGGCAGCGGGCAGGGGCTTCACGGGCGGCATGGCGTCCAGCTTTGCAGGTGCGGGGTGTCCGAACCAGCGACTTTCGCCGCCCCTTTGGCCGATTCACAGACTCATCCGGCCGATTCATCGAAAACGCCGAGCACTCCGCCGCAGACGGTGTCTTTTTCTTCAGAGCCGGTGATCCGTCCCCAGACGTCCGTCGGCCAAAAACCATCACACAATGAAAATAAAATACCTCCTAGTGGCGGCAGCCGCATTGTTGGCTACCGCCTTGCACGGATTCGCCCATGGATCCATGGCCAATCCGGTCAGCCGTGTTTACCAGGTCTTCCTGGAAAATCCGGAAAACCCGTCGAGCGCAGCTGCCCGTGCGGCCGTAGGTGTGTCGGGACCCACGCCTTTCTACACGTGGAACGAAGTGGCCCGGCTTGCGCCGCAGCGCAACTACCGCGACCTCATTCCCGACGGCAAACTGGCCAGCGCGGGATTGTCCAAGTTTGCCGGCATCGATCTGGCGCGGTCCGATTGGCCGGCCACGCCGGTTCAGGCGGGGCCTTACGACTGCGTGTTCTATGCCACCGCGCCGCATCAGCCGAGCTCCTTCGCCGTGTACATCACCAAGCAGGGCTACAATCCGGCACAACCGTTGCGTTGGGACCATCTCGAGCCGGTTTCCTACTCCGTGCCCCCGTATCTCGAGGGCCGCAATTTCAGGTTCACGGTGGATCTTCCCTCGCGCGCCGGGCGCCACGTGCTCTATGTCATCTGGCAACGCGATGATCCGGCCGGCGAAGCGTTCTTCTCCGCGAGCGACATCGATTTCGGCGGCGTCGACTACCCTTCGGCACCGGCGCCGAAAAAAGCGCCCATCGACGGCTACTGCGGCACGGGTTGCACCTGCGGCCACGAAATGCCGATGCCTCCGGCCGCTCCGACAGCTCCCGAGCCTCTGCCAACACCCGTGCCCGCGCCGCCCGCCGCATCCGCAGCGCTCGAGGTCACCCATGCCGTCACTTCTAGCTGGGGCAGCGGTGGCGAGGTGCTCGTCACCCTGCGCAATCCCGGCACGTCGGCCGTGAGTGATTGGAGCGTCGAGTTCGATTACCCGGCAGACATTTCCAGCCTGTGGAATGCCAATCTGGCCAAGGGAAATTCCTCCCCGCGCTTCAAGGTGACTCCTCCCTCGTGGAGCAACACCATCGGCGCCGGGCAGAGCACGACATTCGGCTTCATCTACGGTGGAGCCTCGAGCACCCCCGCGTTGCAAAACCTCGTGGTCAAGCCGTCCGCAGCCGGGACTCCGACCGCACCGGCTCCGCAGCCGACCCCCACGCCGGCTCCGCAACCGACGCCGATCCCCGTGCCGACTCCCGCACCGCAACCCCAGGCACCGGTCGCCACTTCGCCCGATGCCGACTTCACGGTGAACGGTGTTCGCGTCGAGTTCCGCGTCGGTTCCGATTGGGGCAGCGGTCTCACCGCCAGCGTGCGCCTGGTCAACACTTCCTCCAAGCCGGTGGAGAACTGGACCGTGGCTATGGACCTTGCGACAACACCCGGCAGCACTTGGGATGCCGCGCATACCCGCAGTGCGGGACGATCGGAATTCCGCCCCGTCGGGTGGAACGCCACCATCCCCGCCGGAGGCAGTGTGAGCTTCGGCTTCAGTGCCGCGCCCGGCAATTTGCGCATCCCGCCGGCCAATGTCACGGTCTCCGGAGCCGCTGCGCCGCAGCCGGTGCAGCCCGGTCCGCTGCCCTTGCCCGAGCCCGAGGTGGTTGCCCCGACACCGACCCCGACGCCGACCCCGACGCCGACCCCGACACCGACCCCGACCCCGACGCCTGCCATCGTCGCGCCGGTTGTCCCGGTCAACCCCGCGCCGGTCGCCGGCGGCAATCCGCCGCCGATCAACGGACCGAAAATCGTCGGCTACTTCGTCGAGTGGGGGATCTACGGCCGCAACTACAACGTGACCGATATTCCGGCGGACAAGCTCAACGTGATCAACTACGCCTTCGCCGACATCAGCCCGGCGGGCGAGGTGGTCATCTACGACCGCTGGGCCGCGGTGGAGAAAGCCTTCCCCGGTGATTCGTGGGACCAAATGCCGCGCGGCAACTACAACCAGCTGCGCAAGCTAAAGCAAAAGCACCCGCATTTGGTCACCATGATCTCGGTCGGTGGCTGGACGCTCTCCGGACGCTTCTCCGATGCGGCCCTGACAGCCGAGTCGCGCGAGCGCTTCGCCCGCTCCGCGGCCAAGTTCATCGTCGAGCACGGGTTCGACGGCGTGGACATCGACTGGGAATACCCGGTCGGCGGCGGACTCGAGTCGAACGTTTACCGTCCGGAGGACAAGCGCAACTACACGCTGTTGCTCCGCGAGCTGCGCCGTCAACTCGACGCGCGCGGTGTCCTCGACGGTCGCAAATACTACCTGTCCATCGCGTCGGGCGCGGGTGACGACAAGATCCGCAACCTCGAACCGGCCGGCATCGCCGAGGCCTGTGATTGGATTAACATCATGACCTATGACTTTGCTGGCGGCTGGGAGAAAAAGACCGGTCATCAGGCCCCGATGTTTAGCCCCGAGGGACGTGGCGCGGCCAATCCTTCCACGCTGTGGAGCGTGGACGGTGCGGTGCGGCAGTTCCTCGACGCCGGGGTCGACCCGAAGAAGCTCGTTGTCGGCGTGCCGTTCTACGGGCGCGGATGGACCGGCGTGCCTTCGGCCAACAGCGGCATCGGCCAGCTGTCGACCGGTCTGCCCGCAGGTTCCTACGAAGCGGGGATCTACGACTACAAAGACCTTGTCGCCATGATCCAGGCCAAGCCCGATGTTTACCGCGTCTTCGAGGATACCAAGGCAGAGGCCGCCTTCCTCTCTGCTCCGTCGGCCAACGGTCTCTGGGTCTCGTTCGATGACACGGCGATTGTGAAACGCAAGGTCGACTACATCAAAGGACTCGGCCTCGGCGGCGCCATGTTCTGGGAGCTGAGCGGCGACACCAAAGATCCGTCCACCTCGCTGCTCGAAGTCCTCTACCAAGGCTTCAAGCCGCAGCAGAACTGAGCAGATCTCTCCTTGGCAGAAACAGCCCGCGGGCCGGCAACGGTCCGCGGGTTTTTTGTCGGCACGGTATGGGGCACCGAAACGAACGAAAGCCGCGGCGCCCTTTGAACTGCTCTATCCCTCTTGCTCCGCGGCCTTGGTGTGCAGGATGTCGCCCAGCCACCAGCTGATGCCGCGTGCGGCCAACTCGGCCAGGGCGATGGGATGCTTTTCCAACTGACGCAGAACCTGCGCAGTGAAGTCCGTCTCGGGCTTCTTTTCCGTGCCCGAGACTTTGATCGAACACCAGTGGAGACCGTCCTCGCTGCGGGCAAACACGGTTTTGGTCGCTTCCGGCAACCACTTCAGGGCGGACTCCGGCAATCCGGCCAAGATGGTTCCGGAAAGCGCGCCGGCGGGTGCGACGTGCAGCGACCCGCGCAGTCCCGCTTGTCCCGGGGCGAGGATGTCGATGTTTTCCACGTAAAGTCCGGTGTTGTCCTGTCGCCACGCGCAGGCGGCTTGGCTGAGATCCATTTCGGCGTAGTTGCGACTTTTGAAAAAGCGGTCGAGGAAGGCCTGGAAATGAAAGCCGGAAAGTTTCACGTCGTGCAACTGCAACGTCCCGCCGCCAGTGCCTTTGGCGATGTCCGTTCCGCGCCACGACCAGTCCACTGTGCCGCCGATCGATCCGCGCAGGCTGCCGACGATGTCCGGCGGCAAGTAGGTGCCGAGCGGAATGCCGCCGACTTGCAGGGCGAGAGTCGCTGCGGAGGTCCGCGTGTGCCATGAGCCGCGGCCGGAGGCGGTGATGCGGTCGCCGGCGCGGACCGCGAGGTCGCTTACCCGAATGACATCGCCCTCGAGCGCGTAGGTGATGGCGGCGTCGTTGATGGCCAACTTCTTGAAGGCGGGATCGCCCGAGCGGGCGGCGAGGTGGTCGAGATAATCCCAATCCTGCAATTCCCCACCCGCCAGCGAGACCGTGCCGCCGCCGGTGATGTTCTTTCCCGAAGTGTCGGTGGCGTAGTCCAGTGTGCCGCTCAGTTTTCCGGACAGAATCCTGGCCACATCCGAGGGAAGGAAGGGCACGATGTCGAGGTGGTCGATCTTGGCTGAGGCCTTGATGCTTTTGTCCGCATGCTGTCCGAGCCGCATGGCCAGTTGCAGATTGCTGCGCGGCGACTGTGGCTCGCGCAGGTAAATGTAACCGATGTCGATCATTTCGCGGGTCACGTAGACCTCCATGGCATCGACATCCATGGTCGGATAATCGGGATAAACAACGCGTCCGCCCTTGCCGAAGTATTTGAAGTTCTGCCCGATCATCCTCGCGCCGACACGCAGGTTTTCGCCCCGCACATTTTCCGAGCCCAAGGGCAGTTCGATGGTCATGTCCGGGCATTCGATCCACCCGCAACTGAATTGCGAGGGCATGAGGAAGGCATACCAAGGCTTCGGCGGGATCACCGGGTCCTGCGCCTTGAGCTTGTTGTCGGGATTGACCACCCGGAACTCCGCGCGGTCGATGTCGATGAGCGGCACGCGCCATTGGCCGCGGAGGACGCCCCGGGGATCGAACCAACCGCGGGCCCGCGTGGTGTCGAGCGAACCGATGGCCTGCCCCGGCCAGCCCTTGCTGGTGAAGCTTTCCGCCATGACGCTGAGATCCGGTTGCAACTTCAACGGACCAAACTGTCCTTGCGCCTTGAGCGCGCGGGAAACGGTTTGGGAAAGCATCCGGTTGAAGTCCGGTCCCGCGACCCATGAGGACAAGATCCCCGGCAGATAATGTCGCGCGGCCAGAGTCGCGGTGGCGACCAGGAGGACCGCCGCTATCAGGATGAGGAGGATCTTGCGCAGCACCGCGCATAGCGTAGTGCCCGGCCGGACGCATCTCAACCCCACCGTCCGGCGAAGAGCCGGAGCGTTCAATCCGTCCGGCGCTTGAGGTCCGGATCGATGTTCCTTTTCGGCAGCAAGGCGCGCAATTGTGCGAGGGGGCCATGCGGGGCTCGGGGCGGGATGGTTCCCGCGGCGGCTCCGCCGACGCAGGTGTCGCCGCCCTGGCCTCGGGCGGCCTCGAGGGTGCTTTGCGCGCGGCGCAGGAGATCCTGCGGCGGACGGTGGTCATCCGGCACGGCCACGGCCACGCCGACCGAGACACGGTGGGCATGGTCGTCATCGGCCGCGCGCATGGCATCGACGATCTGTTCGCCCACGCGCTTGGCGCCCGGCGGCGGCGTGGCGGGAAGAATGGCGATGAATTCATCGCTTGAGCGCCGGAGCACGACATCATTGGTGCGCGCGCAATGGACTTTCATCGCGCGCTCGAGGATCTCGAGGCCGGTCGCCGTCGGGGTCGTGTCGAAGGAGACAAGGACCACGGCCAGCGGGCTGCTTTCGGCCGACCCCCGGTTCCACGCGCTCTGCAGCGCGGCGGTGACGCGCTCTCTGGCATCGAGGGCCGAGACGGATGCGAAGAAAGAGGTCATGCAGGGACAATTTCGGGCCGCCGGAGGCTCCGCGCAAGCGGCAGATTCGGGAATCGACCGCTTTCCAGTTTGCCGCGGCACTGGGTCGCGATTATTTTGAGGACATGAAGCCTGCTTCATTGCCGCCCGATGAAGCCGCGCGGCAGCTCGCTTTGGACGAGCTGCAACTCCTGGACACCCCCGTCGAGCAGGAGTTCGACGACATCACCCTGCTGGCGTCTTTCATCTGCGGCACTCCGATCGCGCTCATTTCCCTGATCGACCGTGAACGCCAATGGTTCAAGAGCCGCGTCGGCATCGACATCCCGGAAACACCGCGGGACATCGCCCTATGTGCGCACGCCATTCTCGGGGACGATATATTCGAGGTCACGGATGCGTCGCTCGACCAGCGGTTCAGCGACAACCCGGTGGTGACCGGCGATTTGCATTTGCGGTTTTACGCCGGGGTGCCGCTCAAGACTTCGGACAACCACAATGTCGGCACGCTTTGCGTCATCGATCGCGAGCCGCGCCGCCTGAGCGAGCCGCAGCGCGATGCACTCAAGGCGCTGGGGCGGCAGATCATGCGTCTGCTCGAGTTGCGCCAGGCCACCCGCCGGCAAACCGAGTTGCGCCAACAGCTGGTCTCCGAAACGGCGCTCAGCCGTGCCATCGTGGAGAACGCCGGCACGGCGATCATTTCGACCGACCTGGACGGCACCATCCGGGCGTTCAATCCGGCGGCCGAGGAGTTGCTCGGTTACACCGCCGCGGAGATGGTCGGCAAGACCACGCCGGAGGTTTTCCATGATGCGGAGGAGGTGATGCGGCGCGGCGCGGAACTGTCGCGGCTTTACGGGGAGGAGGTCGGCGGCTTCCAGGTTTTCGTCCGCCCGCTCCGCGAAAACGCGATGTCGTCCGGGGAGTGGACCTACATCCGCAAGGACGGGCGGCGGGTGCCCGTCGCGCTGACCGTTTCCACGCTGCGCGACGAGGCGGGGGTGCCTTTCGGCTTTCTCGGGGTGGCCCGGGACCTGAGCGCGGCGAAGGCGCGTGACCGTCAGTTGGAAGCGGCCGCCCGCCTGCGCGACATCATCCGTCGCAGCCAGGAGGATTTCATCGCGCGGGGTCCGACCAACGAAATGTTCGACCACCTGCTCCGCGAAATCCTCGATTACACGCAAAGCGAATACGGGTTCATCGGCGAGGTGCTGTACGACGAGAAGGGCGATCCCTATCTGCAGACCCATGCCATCACCAACATCGCGTGGAACGAGGCGACGAGGAAACTCTACGAGGACAGCAAAATGACGGGGTTCATTTTCCGCAACCTGCACACGTTGTTCGGTGCGGCCTTGACCACCGGCGAGCCGGTCATTGCCAACCATCCGGCCACGGACCCGCGCCGCGGTGGTCTCCCCAAGGGGCATCCCGCCATGCATGCCTTCCTCGGTCTCCCTTTCCGCTTCGGGGGGGAACTCGTCGGTATGGTCGGGGTGGCCAACCGGCCGGGCGGCTATGACGAGGAGTTTGTGCGCGAACTGGTTCCGCTGACCGCCTCATGCGCCGCGCTCATCCACGCCATGCGTTTGGACGCCGAAAGCTCCGCGGCCCGCGAGTCTCTGGCCAGGGAGCAGGACCGCTTCCGCCTGATCGTCGACACCGCGGCCGAGGCCTTTGTCGAGATCGACGAGGACGGGCGGGTGACCGAGTGGAACCAGCATGCGGCCGAGGATTTTCATGTCCCCGTGGCGGAGGCGGTCGGACGTCCGGTCGACGAACTCGTCACCTTGCGGAACGAGGACGGAATGTCGTCCGGCCTGCGGGACCATTTGCCCCGCGAGCTGGAGCGTCCCGGGCAGGCGCGCGAATTCACCTTCGTGCGTGCCGACGGAACGCAGTTCCAAGGCGAACTGGTCATGTGGGCCATGCCGCAAGGGGAGTCCCGGCGTCATTGCGCTTTCATCCGCGATGTGACCGAGCGCCACGAATTGGTGAAGCAGCAGCGCCTGCGCTTCGAGTCCGAGACCCTGCTGAAGGAAATCCATCACCGGGTGAAAAACAACATGCAGGTCATCTCGAGCCTGCTCAGCATCCAGTCCGCGCAACTGAAGGATGCCGCGCAGCGCGATGTCTTCCTCGAGTGCCGGGAGCGCATCCGCGCCATGTCGCTCATCCACGACAAGCTCTACTCGGCCGGGCGCTACGAGGGGATCGACTTCGGCGACTACCTGCGCGAAATGGTCGCGCTGATCACTTCCTCGAACCGCCCGGGCGATGCCGAGGTGCGCACCGACCTGCAGGTCGAGCCGGTCGAAGTGCCCGTGGAGAAGGCGGTGCCGCTCTCGCTCATCGCCAGCGAACTCGTCCTCAACTCGCTCAAACACGCCTTCCGCGGACGCCGCGGGGGGACGCTGACCGTGCGGCTGCACCGCGAGGACGGGACCTGCCGGCTATTTGTCGGCGATGACGGCCCCGGCATGCGACCGCCCGATCCGGACCACGCGGGCGTGGGGCTGCAGCTCGTCGAGGGCTTGACCAAACAAATCAAAGGCCGCCGCGAAGTGTCGTCCGGCCCGGGCGTCGGCACGACGATCATCTGGGAGCAATGAGCACGTCCGGCCGACCCCGCATTCTCATCGTGGAGGACGAAGCCATCACCGCGATGGACTTGGCCGCCGAACTGCGCCGGCTTGGCTACGACGTGTGCGGCACGGAGGACACGGCTGATGGGGCGGTTGCCGCGGTCGAGCGGGAAAAGCCCCGTCTCGTTCTTATGGATATCCGCCTCGGCGACAACGGGGATGGCATTGGGGCCGCGCAGCGCATTGCCGACCGGCATGATGCTGCCGTGGTTTTTCTCACCGCGCATTCCGACGAGCAAACCTTGGCCCGCGCCCTGGCTGTTTCCCCCTACGGCTACATTGTAAAACCCTTCCGCGCGCGCGAACTGAAAGTGGCCGTGGAACTGGCCCTGAGCAAACACGCGGCCGAGCGGGCTGCGACGGAAAAAATGTCCGAACTGGTCCTGACCGATCCGCTGACCGGTCTGGCCAACCGGCGTCATTTCGACCAGATGCTGGCTTCCGAATGGGACCGTGCGGCGCGCGAAGAGCATCCGCTGGCCGTGATCATGATCGACATCGATCACTTCAAAGCCTTCAACGATTCGCGCGGTCACGCGGCCGGCGACGAGTGCCTCAAAGCGGTGGCCAAGGCCTTGCGCGGACATTGCACGCGCCCGGGCGACCTGGTCTGCCGCTGGGGCGGGGAGGAATTCGCCGTCGTTCTCCCCGGCACAGATGCGGCCGGGGCCGCGCACTTGGCGCGCGAACTTGTCGAGGTTGTGCGGAATCTCGGCCTCGAGCATGGAAAATCCGGCGTGTCTCCCTGCATCACCATCTCCGCCGGGTCGGCCTCCGCCGCGCCTTCCGACCAGGGATCCGCCGCCGCGCTGGTCGCAAAGGCCGATGCCGCGCTCTACGCGGCAAAGCAAGCCGGACGCAACCGCGCGCAAGCCGCAGATTAGCCGCCAAGACGGGAAAGGGTGTCCTCGCGGTCGCCACCCCGGGATTATTCCAATGGTTCCAACGAGACCCAATCCACTGTCATGGTCTGCGGTTCGGACCAATCCGCATCCCCGGCCCAGGGCATTTGGCGCAGACCGAAAATGACCCGCGCGGGCCGGTCCGGCACAGCGTCCTCGATGGTGTGCTGGAGTACGCCGTCGATGAGAAAGCGCACTTCGATGTCGTCCCATTCGATGGTGTAGACGCGGAACCGGTCGTCCTGCAGCGACATCTTGTTTCCTTCGGCATCGCGGGCGGGTTGCTTGACCAGGGTCTCGGGCTCCGGGCGCCTTTGGTCCGCGTCGATCCAGGTGGCGAGGCGCAGATCGGTCCAACCGCCCTCGGGTCGCGTCCCGTGCCGCGGTGCGCGGCTTTCCGTGTCCGTCGCGGTGATCTCCAGGTCGATCTCATCGATGGTGTCCTGTTCCCGGTAGGTGAAGATCATGGCGGCGAGTCCGGGAACGGCCGTGTTCTTGGCGCGCATGCTGATGCGGTGTCCGGCACCGACCGGGCCGAAGGAAAGATTCTGGAACGGCCAAAAACGCCCGCGGCGCTGGCGACCTCTGAGGAAGTCGCGTTCGGCCGTGAGGTAGGCGTAACCGTCGCCGGGGATGAGTTCGGACCAACCTGTGACCGGCGACAGCTCGGCGCGGTAATCCCAGACGAAGCCGCGCCGATCCTCCGGTTTTCCCGCGGTATCGAATCCCTCGAAGTATTCCTGGGCGAGAACCGGGGACACGAGCAATCCGGAGCCGATCAGAAGCGAGAGGCCCCGGTTAAGCATCCACGATCTTCGCGGTGCGATTCCGCGGAACGACATGACAGGTGTCGACGATCAGGGGCACATGGTCGGCCAGTTCATCGTATTTCACGCCGCGGTGCGGGGTGCAGACCACCGCGGCGTCGAAGGTCTTCAACTCATGGTCGCTCCACGGGATGGAATGCCGGCCCGACCAGTGATTGCGGCCCGGAGCGATGCGCGGCACGTGCGGGTCATAATACTCGACATCCGCACCCTTGGCCGCAAGCAGATCCATGATGTCGTAAGAAGGGGACCCGCGGTCGTCGGATACACCCGGCTTGTAGGCCAATCCGAGGACGAGCACGCGGGCCCCGTGCAGGGCGCGTCCCGCGGAATTCAAGGCCTCGAGAAGATGGTTGACCGCGTAGTAGGGCATCGAACGGTTGATCTGTCCGGCCAATTCGATGAACCGCGTGTCGTAGTGGTATTCCTTGGCTTTCCACGTGAGGTAATAAGGGTCAATGGGGATGCAATGCCCGCCCACGCCGGGTCCGGGGTAGAAGGGCATGAAGCCGAAAGGTTTGGTCTTCGCCGCGTCGATGACCTCCCAGATGTCGATGCCCATGGACGAGTAGATACGCTTCAGTTCGTTGACCAGGGCGATGTTGATGAAGCGGAAGATGTTTTCGGTCAGTTTGACCGCTTCGGCCGTGTCGCAGTCCTTGACCGGGACGAGGTGCTTGATCACGCGGCCGTAGAGTTCCTCGCCGCGTTCGAGGCAGGCGGGGGTGAGTCCGCCGATGACCTTCGGCATGTCACCGAGCACACTCTGGTGGTTGCCCGGATCTTCCCGCTCGGGGGAGAACACCAGCGCGAAATCCACGCCGGCTCTCAGTCCGGATCCCTTCTCCAGCACGGCGAGCAATTCCTCGCGGGTCGTGCCGGGGTAGGTGCTGGACTCGAGCGAGACGAGCATGCCGCGCCTGAGATGCGGGGCCACTTGCGCCCCCGCGTCGAGGATGTGCGAGAGGTCGGGATCGTGGTGGCGTCGCAACGGCGTCGGCACGCAAATGATGACCGCGGCGGCCTCGGAGAGACGGTCATGGTCGGCGTTGAAGTCGAGATGGCCCGAGGCGAGGCACGCTTTGATCCGTGAGGACGGGAGATGGGCCAGCGGCGAGTGGCCTTGTTGCAATTCGAGCAGGCGCCCCTCGTCGGCATCGCTGCCGAGCACGCGGCAGCCGGCCTCGGCGAAGCCCAAGGCGAGCGGGATGCCGACGTAGCCGAGCCCGACAACGGCCACGTCGTAACGGGCATTTTCCGGTTTGCCGATCATGAGACGGCGGCGGCGGGGGTGAGTCTCTCCATTTTGGCGCCGAGATCCCGACGGCGCAGAAACACGTATTGGAAAGTCCCGACGAGGGAGCAGAGGAGGCGGAATTGGTGGAAGCCGAGCTGATCGAGAAAGATCGCGCCGATCATTTTCCAGAACTCGCCCCATGACGCGGTGCGCCAGCGCGAGGACTCATTGATCAAGACGGCCAGCAAGGTGAGGAAAACACCCGTGATGTAAGCAAGGAAAAGAAGGACAAGAACCTGCTTCCCCGTGGCGAGTCCGGCGATCAGGAGGACGATGGCCAGGGTGTAGGCGAGCAATTCCACGAGCGGGGCGAGGGCTTCGAAGAAGAGAAAGAACGGGAGCCCGAAGATTCCGGTCATCCCGTAGCGCGGGTTGAAGAGCATGCGCCAGTGGCGGAAGATCGACTGGAGGGTGCCGCGTTGCCAGCGGTTGCGCTGCGAAGCGTATTGACCCCAGCTCTCCGGCACCTCGGTGTAGCACACCGCGTCCGGGGTGAAAGCGAGCGCGTGGTGGCGTCCGTTGCGCCGGTCGTAGATGTGCCCGTTGAGCCGGATGGCGAATTCCATGTCGTCGGTGATCGATTGCGGCCAGGGTCCGCCCGCGGCCTCGAAGACGCTTTTCTTGACGAGAAGCAGCGCACCGGAAATGCAGAGCATGCTTCGCAAGCGGCTCAAGCCGGTGCGGGCCCAATGGAAGCTGCGCGCGTATTCGATCTCCTGGTTTAGACCGAGCATGGTGCGGGGCAAGCCGCGGCGGGTGATGGTGCCGTTTTCCACGGTGAGGCCGTTGGAAGGACGGACCACGCCGGCCGAGGCGGCCAGCCGCGACTCGACGAGGAAGGGCCGCGCCATGTGGAGGAGACCGTCGGGCTCGAGGACGCAGTCGGCATCGATCACGCAGAGGAGCGGATAGCGGGCGAGGCCCGATCCGGCATTGATGGCGTCCGCCCGGCGACCGTTTTCCTTGGCCGCCACCACCAGGTTCGGGAAGGTCTCGCTTTCATAAATGGCGTTCACTTGCTTCGTGCCGATGCGCTTGCGCGCCTGCTTGTCCACCCGGCGCAAGCCGAAGCGGCGTTGGAGCACGCCGATGGTGTCGTCGGTCGAGCCGTCGTCGACCACGATAACCTCGTGGGCGGGGTAGTTCAGCTTGAGAGCGTTCTCCACCGTGCCGACGATGATGTCCGCTTCGTTGTGTCCGGGGATAATGACCGACACCGGCATGGACAGCTCCGATTTGGAAATCCGGTCGAACTCCGCGAAGGTAACCGCGCTCTTGTAGCGTCGCACTTGGGCCGCGCCGAGAAAGACGAGGAGGAAATAGACGAGGTGCAGGGCGACGAAATAAATGAGGATGCCCCAAAGAAGGATGTGGACGATGTTGATCATAAAGCGGCCTCCCGGGCCGCGAGGGCCCCGTTTTCCTCGAGAATCTGACGGCTCATCTCGCGCGCGAAGCGGTCCGGGCTGCCGGTCATGGCCACGGTCAAAGCCTCGCGTCCTTCCGTCCCCAGATTCCAGAGCGCCTGCGCAGCGGAGAATCGCACCCACCAGGAGCTGTCCCGCAGGGCATCGCTCAGCAGACCGGCATGCTTGACGGACCGCATCCGGCCGAGGGACTGCATGACAACATTGCGCACTTCCCAGGCAGGATCGCCGGCCAAGCGGGCCACGGCTTCGGCGGTGCCGTGGTCTCCGATCAGTCCGAGGGAACGAACCGCATTGAGGCGGACGCGGAAGTCAGAGCGTCCGAGCAGCGCGGTGATCGGTTCGACCGCTTCGTCGATGCGCAGGAGACCAAGAACGCGCACGGCCACATCGACCGCGCTGTCCGAGTAGGTCCCGTCTTCGTTTTCGAGAATCTCGAGCAGCGGGTCGGCGGCGGACGGACCGAAGAGGACAAGGACCTCGGCCACGCGGCGCTGGTTCATTTCACCCGGCAAATCGAAAGCGAGCATGATGTTGCGGATGGTGCGGTTTTCCCCGAGTGCGGCGAGCGAGCGGGCGGCGGCGAAGCGGACAGCGAGCACGGGGTCTTGCAGTGCGTCGAGGAGGGCCGGCACGGAAACCCCATCGCCGAGGTAGCCGAGTCGGCCGGCCGCTTGCAACCGGCGCTCCCAACGGCGGTTGTGCAGGGCGGCAGACTCCTTGGTCCGCAAGGGCAGGGAAGTGAAAAGAGTTTCCAATGGCGCGCGCTCGGCCGGCGGGAGGCGGTCCGAGATCTCCATGAGCAGATTGAGGGCGAGCGCAGGTTGCTCCTGCAGAATGGGCAGGGCCTTGGCCGCGTTGTCGCGTCCGGCCAGAAACGCGTGCACTGCCGGTTCGGCCCGGCGGCGGAACCGCTGGGTGCGGAGGGTTTCGGCCTGGGCGGCGAGGCGCACCAGCACGATGACGCCAAGGACGACCGCGCTCATGGCGGCGAGCACGAGAGCGATGTCGAAGGCAGTGCGCAGAAAGTCTGGTCCTAAAATGTCCATACGGCTCCTATTGTCGGGGCCCACTGTTGGTAGAGCTCACCGGAGTTGTTTTCGCGCAGGCGGTAGACGTATTGCAGGCCGGCCACGAGGGCGAAGTCCGGCGTGATGGGCTGCCGGTAGAAGAGCGAGCCGATCCATGCGTTGGAAAGACTGGTCGCGCCGCTGCCGAACTCCAGATCCGGATCGGTGCCGTAGGCCAGGCCGACGGTCAGGCGTCCGCCGCCCGGCATATTCCAGAAATTCATGCTGCCGGCGTAGTAATTGTAGTTGTCGTCGTTGAACGCCCAGCCGTGCGCGTAGCGGAAGGTGAAAAATATGTCGTCGTTGAACCACCAGGAGAATCCGGGTTTGATCTGCTCGATTGACCCCTCGCCGAGCGGGGCGACGCTGGCGAAGTTCAGCTGCGTGTAGTCGAAGAGGAGAAGCAGGCGCGGGGCGACTTGGTATTCCAGTCCGCCGGAATAGATCTGGTTGGGCGAAAACTGCGGGTCCGCAGAGAAGGACAGTTTGGTGTGCACTTCGAGGTATTTGACCGGATACCAGGAGGCGATGGCGCTGTAGAGAATGTCGGTGCCCGAAGGAGGGCGCTGCAGGATGTCGATGCCGGTCCCGATGATGAGGTTGGGGTACGGCTGGTAGAGGACCTCGGTGTAGATTTGCTGCCAGGCGCTGCGTCCGTCGTTGAATCCGGTGATGGTGTAAAGAGGCACGATGGTCCACCGTCGGAACGGTTTCCCTTCCCGCACTTCGACCGCCTGCTCCAAGATCACCTCTTGGTTGAGCAGGGCGGCAGCGTCGTTCATCTGACCGGATGCGGTCGTCAGGACGCCGGAAGCAAGAAGGAGCAGCGCGGCCGTGGGGGCTCTCATGCGGCCCGCCTTTCCGAAGTCTCGCGGGCGCACCCGAGCAGATCGTCGATTGTTTGCTCGAGGTTCCAGTGCGGACGGAACCCGGTGAGTGCTTCCAATCTTTCCGTCACCGGATGGCGCTGCGTGATCTGGTCGAATTGCGCGCCGTAAGCTTGGGCAAAAGGTACGAACTCGATTTCCGAGCGGCTGCCGGTGCGTTCGATGACCATGCGGGCAAGGTCGACGATGCGCGTCTCGCGATCGTTGCCGACATTGACCGGCTGTCCGGCCGCGGCCGCATTGCCTGCGAGGAGGTCGATGGCTGCGATAGTGTCGCGCACGTCGCAGAAGGAACGGGTCTGCGTCCCGTCACCGAAGACGGTGAGCGGTTCGCCGGCCAAGGCCTGCTTGATGAAACGCGGCAGGACGAACCCGTAATTGGGCGACTGGCGGGGTCCCACCGCATTGAAAAGACGGGGGATGGTCACCTGCAGACCGTGCTCCTGGCGGTAGGCCATGGCTTGGATTTCATTGCTCAGCTTGCTCAGGGCGTAGCCGGTCAGTCCGCCTTCCCGCGGCAGGTAGACCAATTCGTCATCTTCCCGCAGGTCCCGGCTGCGGCTGTGGCTGTAGACCGAGGAGCTCGAGGCAATGACCACCTGCGGGCGGTGCGCACACGTGGCGATTGTTTCGAGCAACCGTTCGGTTGCGCAGACATTCACTTGCGTCACGCGCACCGGTTCGCGCAGCACGCGAAACATGCCGACCACGGCGGCCAGATGGTAGACGCGGTCCGCGGCCTCCGCCGCTCCGGCCAATCCCTCCCAGTCCATGAGATCCGCCTCGACGAGACAAAAGCGGGCATTGCTCTCGAAGGCGGCGATGTTGTCCCGGTGGCCCGTGCTCAGATCATCGATGGCCGTGACATGGTCCCCCCGGTTCAAATGTTTCTCGACGACGTGGGACCCGATGAAGCCGGCGCCGCCGGTGACCAAGATATTCATTCGGCGGAGAGAGGTTGTTGTCCCACTCCGCGGAGGTGAGCAGGGCGCGATGTGGTGTGCTTGTCGAGTGGAGTTGTGCTGTGGCGTGTTTCCATATGGCAAAGCCAATCTAATCTCCCGTCTCCGCCCGCCACTATGGGGTGAGTTGCCCATGCCGTGGCCCGTCGTTTCACCATCGCGAACACAGGGTTGCGGTCCGCCCTTTGCATCCGCCGACTGTCAGCGTTTGGCGGGTGCGCCGGCGCCCGGTGCGCGTGCCGCCTCCGTGTTTTCTTCCGCGATCCGGCGGGTTTGCATGGCGAGGAGGTAGGAATCGTAGCGGGGGCGGATAAAAACCCACTCCCACCAGCGCTCGAGTGAACTTGCGCGTTCGATCCCGTTGCCCCAGTTGTTGAGTACCCACCACTCGTTCCCCTCGGGCACAGCCAGCACGGAATGCCGCGTGCGGCCGCCGTCCTGCGGCACATCGGCCAGGGCGACGAATGTCCGGCTCGCGCTGAATCCGGATTGCTCGAGGCGGTGCTTTTTGGTCAGCGCATAATCTTCGCAGTCGCCGTAGCGCGCCGGTCTCATCCCGGCCACGAGTGGGTGCCGCACGGGCGGTTCGGTCACAGGCCGGTCGAACACGCCGTAATTGGCCCTGTCGGACAGATAGCGGATGTCGCGATTGACCGCACTGTTCACCCGGCGTAGGAGTCGCCACTCCTCCCGGGTCAGGCGGGGGAAGGTTGCCTTGCCCAGGTGGTCGACTTGCGCGGCATTGACCAGTCCCCGGTAGTCTGCAGTCCGTCCTTTCGGTTGAATGTAAGTGCCCGCCGGCGCGTCGGCCGAAGGAAGGCGGCAAGCAACCAGCGAAGCGACTGCCGCGAGACAGGAAATGGCAAATGCTTTCATTGCCGCCCAGCGTGCGGCCGGGGCATGGCGCGGACTATGGGGACATGACCGGCAGGTCAACGACCACGGGCACAACACCCCATATTCACATTCTTCGCTGCGTTTACATTGGGCATCGAATCAAACACACCAACTCATGAATAAACGCACCATCATACTTCCCGCTCTCGCCTGCGCCGCGGCGGTTGCTTTCCCCGGATTCGTCACCGCCCAGGAGCATCCCGCCCCGCCGGCCGCGTCCGGAAATCTTGCCACCGTGGCCTCCGCCAACCCGGACTTCACCACCCTGGTCGCCGCCCTGCGCGCGGCGGATCTGGTCGCCACGTTGCAAGGCAAGGGACCATTCACCGTTTTCGCACCGAACAACGCCGCCTTTGCCAAATTGCCGCCCGGAGCGCTCGATGACCTGATGAAGCCGGAGAACAAAAAGAAGCTGGCCGCAATCCTGAAAAACCACGTGGCTGCCGGAAAAATCATGGCAGCGGAGATCAAAGACACGCGGTTGCCGATGCTCAATGGCGACCGGGTCGAGATCGCGGTGGAAAACGGCAACGTCGGCTTCGGTGGTGCCAAGGTCCTGCGCACCGACATTTCCGCCTCGAATGGCGTGATCCACGTGATCGATACCGTGGTCATGCCCGACTGAATTTGTGCATGGGCGCGCGGTCAACTTGCACTCGCAAGCCAAACCGCGTTTGCACAGGGCCATCCCGCGGTGGGGCGGGATGGCCCAACTTTTTTCCAGGCAGTGGAGGCAAGGTGGCGCTTGTGTTCTCCAGACGACAAAAGACTCCGCACAAGGCCCCATGGTCGCGCGCGCGAAGCAGAGGCATGGTGGGGCTATGAAGACCATGATGACGTGGGGGGCGGTCTTGACCGTTCTGCTCGCGGCTTGCGCGACGGTCCCGATCGACGGCGAAGCGGTGGAATGCGATGCGTGCCGGACGATCTGGATCCGCCTTTTTGAATCGAGCGGCGCGCCGGGCATTTATCGCCTGAATCACGAGGAGAAGCGCCGGCCGTGTGCGAACTGCGGCAAGCTCGCCATGCGTTACTTCGAGACCGGTGAGCTGCCCGGGCGCTGTCCGCAATGCGGCGGGAATCTTGCGCCCCGCCCGGTCAATGTAACGCGCTGAGGCTACCGGGCCTTGTCCCGTGGGCACTTCACCGCATGGCGGGCTCCGGGCCGTGGCGCGATGCTTTCCCCGTCAATCAAATCAAAACACATCATGGAAAACTTCCGCTACCTCGTTGCCTTGTTGCTCGTCACCCTTGTCCCGGCCACCTTCTTCTACTGGCTGCTGCTTCATGCCTTGCTGCCCGTGTGGCGGCGGCTCGGCATCTCTGCTTCGCAGTATTTGCTCTGGGCCGCGGTCACTGCGATGGCTCTCCTCCTCTTCGCCTGTCGCGACGAGTTGCTGGGGAACGCCTACGGGTTCCAGCCTTTGCTCGCTGCGGTCGGCATCGTTTTGCTGGCCGGGGCCATTGTCTTTCGCTTGCAGATCGAACGCCATTTGCCCTGGCGGGTGCAGCTCGGCTTGCCCGAGATCGATCCCTCGGGCCACCCGCAGCGGCTGGTCACCGACGGACCTTACGCCCACACCCGGCATCCGCGCTACGTGCAGGTGCTCCTTGCCTTGGCGGGTTGGGCCCTGCTGGCCAATTACCCGGCAGGATATCTTGCGGCGCTGCTCTGGATTCCTTTCCTCTTTGTCATCGTGCGCCTCGAGGAACCGGAGTTGCGCCGGCGTTTCGGCATGGAGTATGCCGACTACGAGCACCGCGTGGCGCGCTTCTGGCCGCAGACGCCCGCGTCCAATCACCGCGTCAAAGCCTGAGCAAAGAGCCATGAACACGCACCATCCGGCGATTGGCAACCTGCTGCGCTCGCATTCCGGCATCCGGCGGGGCGGACTGCGGGAAATCCTCGAAATGATCGACGGCGAGATCGGCCTGCCCGTTCCCGCGGCCCGATTCCGTGCCGATTTCGTGCCGACGGCCGCGCGTTGGGACGGACCCTCGCGCACGGTCCATCTCTACGAAATCAGTTCGGGCCAGTCCTTTCCGGACGGCACCTTCGATGCCATCCGCGATTTTGCCGAACGCTTGCACGAAGGCACGGGCTGTTTCACCGCCATGTGGATCGCCGACGGCGATGGTAACGATCCGATGAAGGTCTGGGACGTGAGGGACGAGTTGATTTGGGCCAGATAAAGGAAGGCTGAAAGCTGAAGCTTGAGCGTGAGTTATGCCGGAACCTCATGGCAACAAATGCACCGACGCTCACAGAGCGCCGCTACAAATGTGTCGCTGTGCCGGTGTGGTTCGCCAGCGCGAGGCGGCGGGCGCGTTGGCGGAGGTAGGAGCGGGCGCGGCGGGCGCGGGCCATCACGATGTCGGGGCTGCCGTCGCCGGCCAGTTCGAGGATGAGGGCGCCGGTGAAGTTCACGGCGGCCAATTCCTTGAGCAACGCGGTCCAGTCGATGCGTCCGTCGCCCGGCGGAAGATGGTCGTCGCCGTGGCCCTTGTTGTCATGGACGTGGAGCAACCGCAGATACGGGGCCATTTTGCAGACGAGCGCGAAAAGGTCCCCGGCGAGATGGGCGTGGCCGGTGTCGAGGCACGCGCCGACGCGGTTGCCTTTGAGGCAGGCGAGGATCCAGAGGAGGTCGGCGGACTGTCCGAACATGAGGTGCGGCAGTTTGTTTTCCAGCACGCATTGGATGCCGACCTCGCCGCAGCGCGCGGCCACGCGGTCGAGGACGCCGCAGACGTTCTCGATGCGCAGCAGGCGTTCCTCGCGCGAGGGAATGTCCGAGTTCTCGGGTCCAGGATGGATGACGAAATAATGCACGCCGAGCAGGGCGGCGGCGTCGATGGCGGGCAGGATGGCCTCGAAGGCTCGTTGGCGGGTGGCGGCGTCGGGTGAGGAGATGTCGATGTCGTCGGCAAACGGCGCGTGGAACGAGTAGGCTTCCATACCGAGCGTGTCGATGCGCGCCGCGGCCTCCTGGACGCGCGCGGGGTTTTTGTAGTCCAAGTGCGGCGACGAGAACACAACCTCGATCATGCTGAAGCCGCTGGCGCGGATGGTCTCGAGCCGGTCGATCAGCGGCTCAGTGTAGAAGCAACCGGTCGACAATCCGATGGGCCAGTTGGTCATAGCTCGACGGCTGCGAGTGGCGAGGGCACGGCGCACGGCGGATGGGTTTCGGCGCCGCGGATTTCCTCCGCCTCGGTGGCGACGGAGGTGCGTTGTCCGGCGAAGATGCGGGTGTAGTAGTCGGCACGCAGAGCCGGGGAATAATCTTTCCATTCCGCGCCCCATCCGTAATCACGTTCGAATTTCGAGCGGATCAGCCCGGCGATGTGGCGCGGATGCCAGCCGCGGTCGAGCAGGGAATTGGTGACCCGCTGCATGCCGACCGGGCGCAGGAGGAGATCATTGGGATGGCGCAGTGCCTCCCGCGCGCCGGCCGGCAGAATGTCCAGCGGCGTGTGGTCGTAGGTTTCCGGCCAGCGGTGGGGATCGTCGTGCCGGGCGGTATGGAAAAAGTCGTGGAAGGCCTTGAGTCCGGATCCGAGGTAGTGGTGCAGCAGGTGTTCCGTGCCCGTGGTGTGATCGGGAATGACCGCCGTGGCGTCGCGGGCCGCTTCGGCGGCCAGCGCCGGGTTGCGCATCGCGGCGAGGCCGTGCCGCAGGTCGGTGCCGTCGAGAGTGACGAAAATGATCGGTCCGATGCGCGGCAGGTTGTCCGTGCCGATGGCTTGCGGTTGTTGCCATGGCTTGAGGTAGCCGCTGAAGGGCACACGGATGGTGCGCATGGGCAGGGGATCGGCGTATTCGGAGAGGTCGAGCGAGATCATTTCCCTTCCGCGCCGCGAGGGCGGCGGTTCGACGGCCGTCATTTCGACGGGAATGACCGTGTCGCGATCGGCCAACTGCATGACAAGGCGGGCGACGAATTCCATGAGGAGCCCGAGTCCGGCGAAAGCGCAGGTGATGGACGGTGCGTCGAGTCCGTCGCGCCGGCGGACGAGCAGGGAGTCATGAAGCTGGGCGGCCCGGCCCGATTCGGCCAGGCGGGCGAAAACACTCGAGGCGCGGCTGATGCGCCAGACGAAATGGTGTCCGCGTCCGCTGAGGATATGCAACGGTTCGATCCCGTAGTGCGCGAGCACACGGCGCAAGGCCATCTCGACCGGTTCCTGCAGGGCGAAGGCCCGGGCGGGGTCGAGGTAGGCGTCCGCCGGGAAGTCGAAATTCACATACTCGATATCGACGTGGGCGAGAAGTGAGTCGCGGTCGGCCAGCGAGCGGCAGATGTCGCGTCCGGCTTCGAGTTGGGGCGCGAGTTCCCAAGGCAGGAGCGGCTCGCGCTCGGCGGCGCGGGTGTTGTCCGCGGTGATGTATTCCGCGGTGAAGTCGCCCGCGGCGTCCGCCCCGAGGAATTCCAGCATGCGCGCGCGCACGGCAGGCTGGCGGTAGTAGTCGCGAAGGGTGTCGGTGATATCGGGCACGACATGAGGGAACACCAGGCGCGGTGATCGTGAAATGGGGTATACTGCCCGCTGCACGCCTCCGGCGCGGGTGGCAGAATTGTCCACGGTGAAGACTCCGGCTATTCCGCCAAAGTTCCGTTCCGCGTTGATCGCTTCCGCGGACGGCTCGCCGGGCCGCTACAAAGTGCGGTTGCCCCACGGCCACACGGTTTACGAGGTGCGGATCGACGGAGAGGGCAATGTCGTATGGGTGGACGGCCGCAAGGTGCATGGCAATGCGGAGCTCGGCTTCCGCATCGAGGACGCGCTCGGGATCGAGGCATACTGACGACTCCGGGCGGGCCGGTCATTGTTTGGCATTCCGGAAGAGACCGCCCGCCTGCTCATGACTATTCATGAAGGCGCATGGCTCGGGCGCGGCCCCAAAGTCTACTATACCTTGATCATGGGGTGCGGTCTGCTCGCCTTGGGAATCTTCGGCCTTCTCTTGCGGCGCAAACGGCATTGGTGGCGCGGCTCTTTCGCGTCTTGGGTGGGACTTTGACCCGATGGATGCAGAAAGAGTTTGACGGTGCAAGTCGGGCGCTTAGCTTGAGGCGGTGATGAATCTGGGTCGCCGCTTCCGCCTTCTCTGGTTGACCGGCTTGGTCCTCTTGGCCGCCTCCCATGCCATGCATGCCTTCGAGCACTGGGAAATTGCCGCCCACGCGGATTGCGTGGCGCATGCCCATGCCGAGGGTGACCACGGGGACGGCGGATCGCGGCACGATCACGGTTGCGCTTCGCACGACCATGCGCCGGCTCTGACGGACGGCGTTTTCCTGCTTTCATTCACCGAAACCGTCGCGATCGTGCGTCCGGTCTGTCTTGGCCTGCCCGCACCGCAGGTTTCCTCGATCGATCATCCACCGCAGTTGTCCTGACTGCCGACGGGCGAAGTGTGCCCGTTGCCCGCCACGGCCGGTCGGCCGTGGGGCATCATCCCCCCCGGGCGGGATGTTCACACGCCGCATAACCGGAGCGGCTTTCCCATGATCCGGTGGTCAGGACTATGAAATATCATCCGACAACTTCGCTTATGGTGGTCGCCTTTTGCGCGGCGGCCGTCTCGCATGCTCGCGCGACCGCACTTTCCTTGGAGGGCGCGGTGCAGGCGGCTTTGATGGGCAACCGCGATCTCCTGGCGGCGCGTTATGCCGTCAAAAAATCGGAAGGACGCCTGCGCCAAGCCGGCTTGCTCCCCAATCCCGAGCTCGAGTTCAACGGTTTCAGCGATTTTGTCTCCGGTGGAAGCGGCGAGGGGGAGTTTACCATAGGGTTACATCAAATGTTGCCACTGACCGCGCGCTTGTCGCTGGCCAAGGAAGTGAATCGCGTCGGCGTGGCGGAAGCCCTGCGCGAGGTGCGCAATCATGAGCGTTTGCTTGTGGCCCGCGTGCAGGAACTTTATGTCCGGTCCCAAGCGGCGGCACGCCGCGGAGCGGACAGCGGGCAAGCCCGGGCCGATGCTGCGGCGCTGGGCAAGTTGGCGCAGGAACGCCTCGCTGCCGGGCAAGGGGCGCTCTCGGAATCCGCCTTGGCCAGGGTCGAGGAGCAACGCTGGATCACTTCGTCAACCGCAGCGGCGACCGACGCGGAAAGTTTGCGGCTCGAGTTGAAAACCGCGCTCGGCCTGCCGGCTGATGCGCCACTCGAGCTGACCGAATCTTTGGCCTCCGCCGTGGAATCACTGCGCGCGCGTTCATCCGCCGCACGGCCGTCCTACCGCCCGGATGTGGAGCTCGCCCTGCTGGCTTTGGACCGCGCCGGTGCCGAGACGCGTCTGGCCAAGGCCAGTGCGTGGGAAGGCATCCGCGTGGGGGTCGAATACATGCAGGACAACGGGGTGGATGCGCCTGGAGGTATCGATACGGGACATTTCCTCGGGGTCAAAGTGATGCTCCCTTTGCCCGTGTGGGATCGCAAAACCGGCGAAATCGAGGCCAGCCAGGCCGCCGCGGAGCAAACGGCCGCGCAAGTGCGGGCCCTCGAATTGGAGGTGGCCAACGGCATCGCCGCGGCACGACGACGCGCGGCCTTGCTCGAGCAGCAGTCGAGCCTCTACGGTCGCGACACGCAGCCGGTCATCGACGGCGCGGAGCGCGACATGGCCGAGGGTTTCGAACAGGGGCGCGTCGATGCCCGCGACGTGCTTCTCGTCCGCGCGCAGAATGCGGCCCTGCGCCTCGAATCGACCAAGATCCTCGAAGACCTCGGCCTCGCCCTCATTCAACTCGAAGCCGTCGCCGGCACGCATCCGGCCGTGGCGGCGCCTTACCTCGAAAAAGAACCCGCCCGCCGGAGAAAGAAACCATGAAAACCCTCCTCGTCCTCGCCGTCCTCGCGACCGGCCTTCCGCTTTTGCAAGCCGGCCCCGGGCATGATCATCCGTCCGAGCCCGGAGGCGCCGCATCGCCGGGCGGTCCGGTCGAGCTGACCGCCCAACAGGCGGCCAATCTCGGGTTGCAGACCGTGGAGGCGGAGATCGTCGAACTGGCCCCGACCCTCGAAGTCCCCGCCGTCTTCGTGCTGCCGCCCGAACGTCACGCGCGCATCACGGCGCCTTTCGCCGGACGTGTCACCGCGTTGCTGGCCAAACTCGGCGACCATGTGCACCGCGGCCAACCCCTCATGCGGGTCACCCCGCTGGCTGTGGGTAGTCCACCGCAGGAAATCCGGGCCCCGCTCGACGGCGTCGTCTTCGAGCAGGACGCGGTCATCGGCCTGCCCTTCACCCCGGAGACCACACTCATGGAAACGGGCGATTACCGCGAGTTGCTGGCCCGCGGGAGTTTCTACCAGTCGCCCGAATTGACCCGCGTCGCGCCGGGTCAGAAATCCGTGGTCCTGCTTGACGTGTTTCCCGGCGAACGCTTCGAGGGCGTGGTCCAGCGCATCGATCCCGGTCACCTCGACGGCAGTGCTTTCTTCCACATCTACGCCCTTGTGCCGAATACTTCGCACAAGTTGCACCCCAATTACCGCGGCCGCATGCTCGTCGAAACCGGCGCGTTGCAAACCGTGGTGGCCGTCCCGCGTCGCGCCGTGCTCGGCCGCCTCGGGGCCAGATTCGTCTACGTGCAAACCGAACCCCTGCACTTCGAGCGGCGCGACGTGGTGACCGGCCTCGTCTCCGGCGACCGCGTGGAAATCGTCGAAGGCGTGCTGCCCGGCGACATCGTTGTGACCAACGGACATTACCAGCTGCAATACACCACGAGCGGCGGGGCGGTCGCCGGGGAAGCCGGACACGACCACGCGCACTGATCCATGTTCGACCGCCTCATCGCTTTTTCCGTGCGCAACCGCCTTCTGGTGGTGGTCGTGGCCGCTCTGTTGGCGGCCTACGGCGGTCATGTGCTCACGCGGATCCCGGTGGATGTCTTTCCGGATTTGAATCGTCCGACGGTCACCATTTTCACCGAGGCGCCCGGCCTCGCGCCGGACGAGGTGGAGTTGCAGGTGACGCTGCCGCTCGAGACGGCGGTCAACGGGGCCGCCGGGGTGGAACGCGTCCGCTCCATGTCGGGCATCGGGCTCTCCCTCGTCTTTGTCGAATTCGGTTGGGATACCGACATCTACCGCGCACGGCAGATTGTCGGGGAAAAGGTGGCCGAAGTGACGCCGTCCTTGCCCCGCGAGGTCCGTCCGTTTCTCGGTCCGGTCTCCTCGATCATGGGCCAGATCATGGCCATCGGGCTGACGAGCGACAACGCCGCGGTCAAGCCGATGGAATTGCGCACCCTGGCCGATTGGGATCTGCGGCGGCGGTTGATGGGGATTCCCGGCGTGTCGCAGGTCACCGTGATGGGCGGCGATGTGCGGCAATACCAGGTGCTGGTCGATCCGGTGACACTGGCCGCCAACCGGATCTCGTTGCACGAGGTGCAGACCGCCATCGACGAATCCAACGTCAATTCCTCCGGCGGTTTCCTTCCCGACGCCCATTCCGAGATGCTCATCCGAAATCTCGCCCGGTTGGAAACGGCGGATGATCTGGCGGCTACCGTGGTCAAAGTGCTGCCGGACGGATCAAGCATCCTGCTCGGGCAAATTGCCGAGGTGCGCGAGGGTGCGGCATTGAACAAGCGCGGCGATGCCGGCATCGACGGAATTCCCGGGGTCATCCTCACCGTGCAAAAACAACCCGGGGTGGACACCGTTCTACTGACCCGCAAAATCGAGGCCGAACTGGCCACCATCGCCGCGAGTTTGCCGCAAGGCGTGCGCGTGCACGGGGACATTTTCCGTCAGAGCAACTTCATCGAGCGAGCCGTGCACAATGTGGAGGAGGCCCTGCGCGACGGCAGCCTCATGGTGGCTGTTGTGTTATTCATCTTCCTCCTCAACTTCCGCACGACCGCGATCACCCTCACGGCCATTCCGCTGTCGCTGCTCGTCACCTTCATCGTCTTCAAGTGGGCCGGGCTGGGGATCAACACCATGACCTTGGGCGGGTTGGCCGTGGCCATCGGCGAGTTGGTCGACGACGCCATTGTCGACGTGGAAAACGTTTTCCGCCGCCTCCGCGAGAACCGCCATGCCGCGCAGCCGCGTCCGGTGCTCGACGTGGTCGTCTCCGCCTCGCGCGAGATCCGCAATTCCATCGTCTTTGCCACGGTGCTTGTCGTTCTTGTCTTTCTCCCTCTCTTCGCTTTGCAGGGCATCGAGGGGCGCATTTTCACGCCTTTGGCCGTGGCTTACATCGTCTCGATCCTTGCCTCGCTGCTTGTTTCCCTGACCGTGACCCCCGCACTCTGCGCCCTGCTTCTGCCGCGCATGAAGCGCATGGAGCACCGGGGGGATGGATGGCTGGTCCGCCGGATCAAAGCTCTCGAGGCGCGTGTCCTCGCTTCCTGTTTCGCCGCCCCGAAACGCATCTATCTGGCCGCCGGCGCCCTCTTCCTGGCTGCGCTGGCCACCGTACCCACGCTGGGACGCGAGTTTTTGCCGGAATTCAACGAGGGCAGCATCACCGCCTTTGTCGTCTCCGCGCCGGGCACCTCATTGGAAGAAAGCAACCGCATCAGCCGGATTGCGGAGGAGTTGCTCGGGGGCGTGCCCGAGGCCAAGACCATCGCGCGCCGCACCGGACGCGCCGAGGGCGATGAGCACGTCATGGAGGTCAATACCACGGAGATCGAATTCGAATTGGACCCCTCTGACCGCTCCAAAGCGGAAATCCTGGCCGACATCCGCGGGCGTCTCTTGACGTTGCCCGGGGTGGGGGTGAGTGTGGGTCAACCCATCTCGCACCGCATCGACCACCTTTTATCGGGCGTGCAGGCCCAGATCGCGATCAAGATTTTCGGCGATGACCTCGAGGAACTGCGGCGCTTGGCCGGCGAGGTCCGCGATGCGGTGTCCGGCGTCCCGGGCATGGCCGATGTGCAGATCGAACGCGTCACTCTCGTGCCGCAGGTCCACGTGCGCTTCGACCGCGCCAAATGCGCGGCCTACGGATTGCGTCCGGGCGAGGCGGCACATTACACCTCGCTCGCCCTCAAGGGCGCGGCGGTCACCGAGGTGCTCGAGGGACAGCGCTCCTTCGATGTCGTGCTGCGCCTTACCGATGAAGCCCGGGAGGATCTCGACGCCATCCGGGCCATTCCGATCGATACGCTGAACGGCGAAATCGTCCCCCTTGGTCTGGTCGCCGAGGTTTCCGAGGCCATGGGTCCGAACATGATCAACCGGGAGAACGCGCAGCGCCGGATCTATGTCTCGGCGAATGCGGCCGGCCGCGACCTCGTCTCCACGGTGCAGGACGCGCAAGCCGCGGTGGCCGACCAGGTCGTTTTCCCCGAGGGCTACTTCGTGACCTACGGCGGGCAATTCGAGAGCGAGGCCGGGGCCTCGCGCATGATCCTCCTGCTCGGCACCCTGAGCCTCGCCGCCATGTTCCTCGTCCTTTACCTGCAATTCCAGAGCACGGCCCTGGCGGCTCAGGTCATGCTGAACATTCCTCTGGCCTTTGTCGGCGCCGTCTTCGGCGTGAAATTATTCTCCGGCGGCGTCCTCTCGGTCGCCTCGCTGGTCGGCTTCATCGCCCTTACCGGCATCGCCGCGCGCAACGGCATCATGATGATCACCCACTACCTCCATCTCATGCGCGAGGAGGGGATGCCATTCGACCGGGCGATGATCTTGCGCGGCACGCAGGAACGGATCGTGCCCGTGCTCATGACGGCCCTTACCGCGGGTTTGGCTCTTTTCCCGCTGCTCCTCGGGGCGGGTCAGCCGGGCAAAGAGATCCTCCATCCGGTCGCCGTCGTCATTTTCTGCGGACTTTTCACCAGCACGCTGCTCGATCTGGTCGTGCGCCCGCTCGTTTTCTGGCAATACGGACACCGCGCCGCGCAGCGGCTTGTGCCCCAGGCTTTCACCGAACACCCAACCAACAACACACCATCATGAAATACCTCCTGCTCATCGCCACCATCGCCCTCGGATGCACCCAACCCCTGCATGCGGGGGAAGACCACAACCACAGCCATGAACACATCACCATTCCGGCGACTCTGCCGGAGGTCCGCGCTGAAATCACGGCGCAGCAACAAAAGCTGGCCGCCTCCCTGACGGCAAAAGACGCCAAGACCGCCCACGCGGCCACCGACACGCTCTCCGCTTTGGTCCAAGCGGTGCCCGGCATGGCGGAAGGTTTGGATGAAGCCACCGTGCAGCGTCTCAAAGGGATGGCCAACAACGCGGCCAAGGCTTGGGGAAACGCCGCTCACGATGCCGAGCACGGCGATTACGACAAGGCCGGACGCGAAGCAACCAAAGCCGAAGCGGCCTACCGTCTGCTCGAAGCTCGGCTGGCGCCCTGACAAGCCGGGCTTGGCGCCGGTCCTCCCTCGGAAGGTCAACGAAGTCCCTTCTTCACAGCGATCTGGGGTCTTCGGTCGGTAGCCCGCCGGTTCCTTGTCAAACGATCCAGCGATCTTACCGGGGAAAAAAGGGAACCGTGCGCGCCGCCGCCAAGCGGGCGCGCACGGTCTGGTTTGGTTTGCGTTGCTAGTTGCGCCTAAGAAACGGGGACTTCGACGGCTTTGGTCTGGATCTCGGGAGCCTTGGGCAGATGGACGTGCAGGGTGCCGTCTTTGAACTCGGCTTTGACCTTGTCCGTCTTGGCCCCTTCGGGCAGGACGAAGGATCTTTCGAAGCTGCCGTAGGAACGCTCGATCCGGTGGTAGCGGCGGTTTTTCTCCTCTTTCTCGAACTTGCGCTCGCCGGTGATGCGGATGGTGCCGTCCTCCACGGTGACATGGACGTCTTCCTTTTTCACCTCCGGCAGATCGGCTTTGATGGTGAACTCTTTGTCGTCCTCCGAGACGTCGACCAGCGGGCTCCATTCGGAGGCGCTGATCGTTTCCTCCCCGGTCCACGGAACGAGGGAACGGCCTCCGAAGAGGCGGTCGATGCGGTTTCGCATGGTGTCCATTTCGCGGACCGGATTCCAGGTGGTGAGTATGCTCATGATGTTGTTTTTCCTTTTTCTGCGGTGATTTCGGTTGCCGTGCGCGGCATTCACCGCCGGTGCCGTGCGCGGGTCCGGTTTGACGTCTGAAGCGGCGCTCCGGGATGTCCCAAGCAAAGCGCAGGGCGAGCGGCGTGCCCATGGGGTGTTCGACCCAAAGGAGGAAGACAGGCCACAGCCGAGCGCAGCGAGACGGCCGAGGCCTCAAGGCCGCAGGCAAATTGACGCGGATGAAAGGCGGGATAGGAAGCTTGGCCGGCTGATTGGCTTGCGGCCATCTAGGTCTTGATGCCTCCATGTCGAGCACGCTTCCCTACAGGGACCTTACTTAAGTGGTCATTGGGGCTGCTTTGAGGTGCACGGGGCTCTTGGTTCCGGTTTTTTTGAGGCGGTTTATCGCAATGCGATTGGAGTAGTCGTCGGGCGCCGTCCGTCGGTTATCGCTCACCCGGAAAATTAGCCTCGGCTGTCTCGCAGACTCCGCTGTGGCTAAATTCCGACTTTCTTATTCCCGGGCGTAGCGACCGAGGAGTTCGGCGCGCTCGAGGATGTGGTCGCGCATGGCGTCCTCCAAGTCGGCGCGGAACGAACCGGCGCGGAGATCGAGGGTTCTGTCGAGGGCGTAGAGACGGAAGCAGTAGCGGTGGGTGCCGCGCGGGGGACTGGGACCGACGTATTTGGCCGTGCCGGCGTCATTGGTTCCGACGACCGCGCCGCTCGGGACGGAATCCTCTTTGATCACGGTGGTGCCGGGCTGGATGTTCCAGACCGGCCAGTGAGTCCAAGTGCCCATCGGCGCATCGGGATCGTCGACGATGAGAACAAGGCTCTTGGCTTCGTCCGGGACGCCGCTGATTTTGAGGGGCGGGTTGACGTTTTTGCCGTCCGCGGTGAAGCGTTCAGGGATGGGACGGCGTTCGCTGAAGGCCGTGGTCGAGATTTTCATGCTGGTGAAGGGTTTTGCTTCCGCGGTGCCGGTGAAGAATGGGTGCAGCAGGCAAAGGCAGGGCGGCAATCACCTCGGGATCCATCGGGTCAGCATGCGGCGGCCGGGAGGCGGAAGAGGATCAGGGAGAAGAAGGAGGAGTTTTCGCAAGAGCGCTTTCATGCAGATGATTGTGGGATGTCCGGCCGTGGTGATCCATGGGGTGATCGACCCGGAGATTCGGAGAAAGGATCTTCGTGCCGACCGGCAAACGATCATCTTCTTGCGTCTTTCCAAAATGAAGCAACTGGTCTCGCCGGAGGAGCGGCGGGCGGCTTGTTTTCGGCGGAGGCGGCGCGTGAAGGCCTTGCGGTCATCGCCCCATGGTTTGGGAGTCGCGGGAGACTCAGGATGGGGCCATGGAAGAAAAGCAGATCGCGGCTTCCGGCGCGGCGGTGAATGCCTTCGGGCTCTACTTGCGGGAAATCGGAAGGGAAACCTTGCTCACGCCGGAGCAGGAGAAGGAATTGGCCGCGCGGATCAAGCGGGGGGACAAAGCGGCGCGGGAGCGGATGATCACGGCGAACCTGCGCCTCGTGGTGAAACTGGCCACGGGCTATGCGAATCTCGGACTGCCGCTGCTCGACTTGATTTCGGAGGGTAACATCGGGTTGATGAAAGCGGTGGAGCGATTCGATCCGGCCAAGGGCGGGAAGCTGAGCACTTATGCCGCATGGTGGATCAAGCAATCGATCAAGCGAGCGCTGGCCAACCAGAGCAAAACAATCCGCGTGCCGGTGCACCAGATCGAGAAGATCGCCAAGATCCGGCGGCTGAACGAGCGACTGACCGCGGACCTGGGCCGCGAGCCGTCGGATGAGGAATTGGCCGACGAAGTCGGGCTGACGGCGGCGAAAGTGGCTGCGCTGAAGGGCAGTGCGATCAGTCCGGCGTCCCTTGACGCACCGGTCGGCCGGGACGACGGGGAGACGCTTTTCGGCGAGATGATTTCGGACGAAAATGCGGAGGATCCGCGTGCAAAGCTGGAGGAAAAAGACGCGCTTGCCGGCCTCGGCAGCGTGCTCGAGGTGCTGACCCCGCGCGAGCGCGAGATCATGAAGCTTCGTTACGGCTTGGGAGGGGGCAGGCAGAAAACGCTGGAGCACATCGGCGCGAAGTTCGGGATCACGCGCGAGCGGATCCGGCAGATCCAGGTGGGGGCGTTGAGGAAGCTGCGGCGGGAGATGGGGCGGCAGCAAGCTGTGGCGGTGCCGTATTAGGGGAAAGACAGGCCACAGCCGAAGGCAAATTCACGCGGACAAACGCGGATATCAGAGGATATGTTTGCGCCGGCTGATTGCCTCCCGACCAACTCGAGGTGTTTTTAGGCAGCGACGGTCATAGACCGCCGCTACAATTTTTCGTCGAGGTGTAGCGGCGCTCTATGAGCGTCGGTGCTTTTCCCCCTTGCCCGGATGATAACCCCGGTTACTCCCGGAACACACCTGCCAATGTGCAGGTTCAGGGACTAAGGGCTATCTCGCAAAGCCTCGGTTCCGGTGCAAAAAGTCTGGTCCGCCGGAAGCAATGATTGCGTATGTCGCGTGGAGTAGTCGTCGGACGCCGTCTGTCGGTTATTGCTCACCCGGAAGAAATAAGCCCGGCTGGTGTCAGCCAGCCGGGCCGTCAGGCTCGCGCCATGGCGAATTGGGCGGGGGTCTCGACGAGGCCGGCGGCGATGGCGTGGCGGGTGAGACCGGCGGTGTCGTGGATGTGGAGTTTGTTCATCACGGATTGGCGGTGCTTCTCCACGGTCTTGATGCTGATGCCGAGTTTGTCGGCGGTCTGCTTGTTGGCGTTGCCCTCGGCGATGAGTTGGAGGACTTCGGTTTCGCGTTCGGTCAGGGTATCGGTCCGGCGGCGCTGCATCGTGGAGCTGCCCTCGTTCTTTTCGTATTGCGCGAGGCGCTTTTTCACCGCCGGGGAGAAGGCTTTCATGCCGCTGGCCACATCGCGGACGGCTTTGGCCAGGGTTTCGGCGGCGGAAGTCTTGGAGACGTATCCGTCGACCCCGGCCTCGAGGGCGTGCTGCATGAAGATGTCGTCCTCGTAGGCGGTGAGGATGAGGATGCGGGTGGCCGCGGACTTGCGGCGGATGTGGCGCGCGGCGTCGAGGCCGTTGAGATTGGGCATGGCGACGTCGAGGGTGACGACGTCGGGCTTGAGCTTGGCCGCTTTTTCCGCGCCTTCACGTCCGTCGGCGGCCTGGCCGACAACTTTGATGTCTTTGTGCCGTTCGAGGATGGTGACGAGCGCTTCGCGCATCATCTGGTGATCGTCAATGATGAGGACTGAGGTTGTTTTCATATTTGGAATTCAGCTTCTCCGCGGGGAGGTTTTGCGGGGGGGGGGGGGCACTTTGACGCGGACGGTGGTGCCTTGGCCGGGTATGGCTTCGAGGTGAAATTGGCCGCCGAGCAATTCGGCGCGTTCGCGCATGCCGAGGAGACCGAGGTGACCGTCGGCTTGGGCCCGGGTGATGCGATCGGCGTCGAAGGAGCAGCCATCGTCGCCGATTTCGAGCATGACATGACCGTCATGGCGATGGAGCCGGATCCACGCGCGCCCTGCACCGGAGTGTTCCTCGATGTTCTGCAGGGCTTCCTGGGTGAGACGGAAAAGATGGGTCAGGCCATCGCCGGCCAGAAATTCGATGGCGACCGGTTGGAGATCGAGGTCGAGGGTCAGGCGGGTGCGTTCGCGGAAAGCCTCGGCGTGTTTCTCCAGCGCGGCGACCAGGCCGAAGTGGTCGAGAAGGGCCGGACGCATGTCGCGGGCGAGGGTGCGGACGTCGGCCAGCGCGCTTTTGAGTTGGTCGCGCAGATCGGTCAGCTCCTGCCGGAGCCAAGCGGGGATCTTTTCGTCTTTGGCCATGCTGATGCGGTTGGCGGCGGCGGCGATCACTTGCGCAATGTTGTCGTGGAGCTCGCGGCTGATGACTTGCTGCCGCTGCTCGCCGGATTCGATGAGGCGTTGGGCGAGGTGTTCCAGTTCGCGGATATGGACCGTGAGATCGGCCGGTTCCTGCGGTGTTCTCCGGCGTTCAAGGGCCAGCGGAACGTGGGATGCCCCGTTGCCGGAATTATGGTGCTCGCCGCCGGAGTTGCCGTCTCCACCGCCGGTAACATCGCGCCAGGTGTGATGGAGGTTGTCGCCGACTGGGACGGCACGGATGTCGAAGCGCCGCACCTTGCCATGGATCTCGTGCGGATAGCTGTAGTCTTGCAGGTTGAGGATTTCCCCGGTGGCGAGAATCCGGCAATACGTGTCGAAAAGCCCGGTCTCACGGGCATTGGGAAACAGTTCGAGAAGGCGGCGGCCGACGAGCAGTCCGCGCGGCAGTCCGTTGTAAGCGCAGGCGGCGTCGTTGGCTTCGGCGAAGATGAAGTCACAGACACGGCCCCGGGGATCGCGGAGGGCGCGGAGGATGACGCGCGGATCGAAATCCGAATCCAGCAAAGCGCGGAGCTGCGCCTCGTCTGCCGGGAAGACCCCGCCGTCTGGCGGCCGCCCGCCGTGCGGGGGAGCCAACAAGGTAGTTGCGGGTGCATCGCCCGCCACTTGCTTTACCACCGTTTTTTTTGCCTTCCGACGCGCGGAGTTCACGGCTTTGCCTTCCTTGGTGTGGCTGTTGGAATGGCTCAACTCGTGGTTGAGTTGGCTTTGAAAAGTAGGATCTTGATCATTGATTAACTTACGTCGCCTCCGCGGAATATCAACTATGTATTCAGCAGGAGGCGATGGAGCCGGCGCCATGGTGGAGAAGCTCATGATGCTCAACTTGTTGCGATGGTAGTTTGGCCGTTGAAAGGGACGACGCGGTTGCGTCCGCCTTGTTTGGCGAGATACATCGCGGAATCGGCGCGGGCGACAAGGGCATCGGCTGTTTCCTCCGGGTGCGCGATGGTGACGCCGATGCTGACGGTGGCCGTGACCGGTCCGGCCGGCGTGGCAATGGGTTGGGCGGCGGCGGCGCGGAGTTTTTCGGCAATGACGATGGCGTTGTCGATGTCCTGCACGCCATGGAGGACGACGAGGAGTTCGTCGCCGCCGATGCGGGCGGCGAGGTCGTCGCTGGTGCGGAGGACGGAGCGCAACCGTTCGGCGGTGACGCGCAGGACTTCGTCGCCGGCGGCGTGACCGTGGAGGTCGTTGATGTCCTTGAAACGGTCCAGATCGCAAAAGAGCACGGCGAGTTCGTGCCCGCTGCGCCGGGACTGGGCTCCGAGGGTTTCGATGCGGCTGAGCACTTCCTTGCGGTTGAGCAGTTCGGTGAGTTCGTCCGTGCGCGCGCGGTGCTCGAGTTGTTGCTCGACGGCGACCTGGGTATCGACAATGCGGCTGGTGGCGACAAAGCCTTCGGGGCGACCGTGGGTGTCGAGGTAGGGGCTGGCATGGGTCTCGATCCAGTGGTGCGTGCCGTCCTTGGCCGAGACGCGGTGGCGCCCGAGCACCGTATGCCCGGCATCGAGCCGTGCGATTTTCTCGGCGCAGAGAACGCGATCCTCCGGCTCGAGAAATTCCTCGACCTTGCGTCCGACGCACTCGTCGATACTCCAGCCGAAGGTGGTCTGCACGGATGGCGAGATCCACATGATGGTGCCGTGGCGGACGCGGGCCACGACGTCGGAAGAGTTTTCGGCGAGCAAGCGGTAGCGTTCCTCGGAGGCGGCGAGGCGTTTGGCGGCGAGGTGGCGCTCGGTGACATCGCGCCAGGTCCAGACGAGCGAATCGTCAGTGCGGATGGCGCGGATGTCGAAGCGCCGCTCCTGGCCGTAGATTTCGAGGGAGAAGGCGAAGTTGTTGGCGACGAGGGGCTCGCCGGATTCGAGGGCGTCGCGGGCCATGGCCATCAGACAGCCGGCGTTGTCGGGCGGCAGGAATTCGAGCAGCCGGCGTCCGAGCATCGCTTCGCGTCCGAGCCCGTAGTATTCGGCGGCGGCTTGGTTGGCTTCGACGATGAGGAAGTCGGAAACCTTGCCCGTGTGGTCCCGGACCGGAGAGAGCAGAAGATGCGGATCGAACAGGGCGTCGAGGATGGCGCGCGGGGAGAAGTCCGGCGGCGCGACGGAGGCTTCGGCGGCGGGAGCCATGAAAGTCATTGGTCGAGGCGCGAGATGGTTTGTTGCAGACGGAGAATCTCCGCGGCGGCATCGCGCATCAGGCCGCACAAAAGGACTTCGCGCCGGCCGTCGCAGCCGGAGCCGGCATCGACGAGCATTTCGCGCAAGGCGGCCACTTCGGCAAAGCGTGCGGCGTGCTGATCGCGCAATTCGCAGGCAGTCGATGATGTCATCACGACCCGAGAATAAGCTTCCGCGGGGCGGACCATCACTGGGGTATATTGCCCATTCGTTTTCCCGTCGCAGATCAACCGCCGTCGGGCTTGCGTTCCGCAACTGGTCATCCGCCCTAACGGGGCCGGGGCCTCCCGGTGGGCGAAGACCTCATGGTATCTCCGGCGGTGCGGGATTTATTGGAAGTATGAAGCGGAACACGAAGGATCAGGCTGACCAACAACGCGCGCAGCAGAAAGAACGCACCATGGCCGCGCGGCCGTGGAAAGAAGCCCTATCCATGCCGGATGGCGGAACAAAGCGCCGGAGAGTGGAGGAGGAGTGGCGTCCGGGTTCAGTCGCGCGGCGGGGGCATCAGGGGGCGGTGGAGGACCGGTGGTGGCTCTGACGCGTTTGGCCCGGGGGTAGCGCGTCTTTGACGAGAACAACCCGTGACCTGCCGGGGCGGACACGTTAGGTTCCGCGGATGGAGAGACCTTCATTCGCCAGTCTCGGCCTTTCGCCGGAAGTGCTCAAAGCGGTAGACAAGCTCGGTTTCGAGGAAGCATCCCCGATCCAAGCCGCGGCCATTCCCGTGCTGCTCGCCGGACAGGATGTCGTCGGGCAGTCGCAGACCGGCTCGGGCAAAACGGCCGCGTTCGCCATTCCGGCCATCGAGATGACCGATCCGGCCTTGCACGCCGTGCAGGTCCTCGTGCTTTGCCCGACGCGCGAACTGGCCACGCAGGTGGCCGGCGAGGTGCACAAGCTCTCGGCCGGCAAACGCGGCGTGCATGCCGTGCCGGTTTACGGCGGATCGTCCTTCGAACGGCAGGCCCAGGAACTGAAGCGCGGCGCGCAAATCGTGCTCGGCACCCCGGGCCGGGTCATCGACCACCTCGAGCGCGGCACGCTGAAGCTCGACCGTTTGCGTTTCATCGTCCTCGACGAGGCCGACCGCATGCTCGACATGGGTTTCCGCGACGACATCAAGAGGATCCTCGAGTCCGTGCCGGCGGAGCGTCAGACCGCGTTCTTTTCGGCCACCGTTTCCCCGGCCATCCGCAAGTTGATCGACCGCCATGCGCGCGATCCGGTCACGCTGAAGATCGACCAGAAGAAGGTCGATGCCCCGGACATCACGCAGTGGTATTACGAAACGCCGCCGCGGATGAAGTTCGACGCGCTGCTGCGGCTCATCGATTTCCACAGTTACCGGTCGGGCATCATTTTCTGCAACACGCAGCGCACGGTGGACGAACTGGCCGACGACCTGCAGGCGCAGGGGATTCCGTCCGACCGCTTGCACGGCGGCATCGCCCAGGCCCAACGCACCCGCGTGATGAACAAATTCAAGGGTGGCGGGTTCGACTTCCTCGTCGCCACCGACGTGGCCGGCCGCGGCATCGACGTGGACGACCTCGCCTTGGTCGTCAACTTCGATCTGCCCTACGACCCGGAAGATTACGTCCACCGCATCGGGCGCACCGGACGTGCCGGCAAGCAGGGGGTGGCCATTTCGCTGGTGACCGGACGCGACGTGCACAAGATCCGCTTCCTCGAGAAGTTCACCCATTCGACCATCCGCCGGGGGAAGCTGCCCACGGCCGGCGAAATCGGCGAGAAGCGCACCGACGCCCTGCTCGAGCGGGTGCGGCAGACCATCGAGTCCGGCAGCGCTCAGGCCCAGATGGTCCACGTTGACCGTCTGCTCGAAGAAGGTGCCGATTCGACCGAGGTCGCGGCCGCGTTGCTGCACATTCTCCAGGGCGGGGAGGCCTCCGCGCCCGCGGCCGAGCCCGCGCAAAAGCCCGCCCGCGCGTCCGAACCGGCGCCGGCCGAATCATCGCCGTCACCGGACGAGCCCCCGCGCAAAGCGAAACCGGGCAAGGCCTGGTTGCGGGTGGGACTTAGCCGCGATGCGGTCAAAAATCCGCGCGACATCGTCGATTTGCTGGTCGAAGCGGCGGGCCTTCCGTCGCGCGAGGTGGGCTTCATCGCTCTGGGCGATGAAGCGAGCTATGCGGAAGTGCCCTTCGATTTCGCCAAAGGACTTTCCCCTTCGGGCAACGTGCTCCAAGGCTCGCGCGGGGATGTCACCATCTGGCCCGTGCCGGCTCTTCCGAAGAAAAAGCGCCGCTAGCGCCGCTGAGTCCCGACCGGGTCACCTCATTGTCCGGCACTTGCCGGCGAGTTGCACTGGGGTGTTGCTGGGATAGCACTCCTCCCCAGAGCAACGTCATGCGCCACCCCGTAGCTTCCCGTCCTCTATGGACAGGAACACAAGCTATTCAGTTGAAAAATTCACCTCATCGAAACTCGCAACGCGGGGAGCGTTGCACGGGCGGATATTGTTGTCGGTGTTGGTCATCTTGGGCGCGGCCGACGGTCTCGGGCAGACGACTTACACGTGGACCGGGGGCGGGGGCGTCGGCAACCAGAAGTGGAGCAAGAACAACAACTGGTCCGGAGTGGGCGCCCCGGGCAACAACTCGACCAACTCGTTTGTCTTCTCCGGATCGGCGAGGGAGTTTGCGCCCGATAACGACCGCAACAATCTCTCCGCGGCATTGATCGTGTTCGCGACCAACGCGTCAACCAACACGCAGAGCTACGATCTCGTCGGAAACGGCCTGCGTTTGCTCGGCGGGGTGACCAATCTTTCGACGCGCGGGCACACCCTGAGCCTTGATCTGGTCCTGGCCGCCCCCACGGTGCAGTTCAGCGCGACGGAAGGAAATCTCATCCTGGCCGGGGAGGTGAGCGGCGAGGGGTCTTTGCTCAAAGCCGGCGCGGCCACTTTGATTTTGTCGGGCAGCAACAGCTTTTCAGGCGCGCTCGGCGTGGACTCCGGTGTTCTCGAGTTGGCCGCGCTGACTGGCGCGGCGGCGGGCTCGGTCTCCTCGGTCGCCGTCTCTCAAGGGGCGACCCTTCTGCTGTCACGTGACGATCAGGTGAACGACGCCGCGACGATCACGCTGTCGGGAGGGACGATCCGGCGCGGCGGGGCTGCGGGCGAGGTCTGCGGTGATCTCCTTGTCACCGCCCCATCGTTGGTCGATTTCGGAACCGGTGCCCCCAGCACTCTGGGCTTCGGGACCTACACACCGGAAACTTTGCTTTCCGTCGGGAATTTCCTGCCGGGAAATATCCTGACCTTCCGGCAAGACCTCTCGGGTTCGATCAACAACCCGAGTCTGTTTTCTTTCGACCACGGCTTCGCCACTTCCTGGGACGGGTCGACCTTCGTCATCACGGCCATCCCGGAACCGTCCGCTTTCATCACCGCGGCCGCCCTCATTGTCCTGATGAGCCGGCCGTCACGGCGACTGATACTGCGCGACCTCAAGCGCATCGTCGGCCTGCGCGCCCCGATGCGCGACCGGCTCGCGCGGCGGCGGGAATGAAGCGGCCGTTTTCCGGAACGCGCTCCCTCACACCGGTATAACACCCGCGCCCTCGCCGCCGGATCCCCGGCACGGTGCCCCTCCGGCGGATATCGCCGGGTTTGATGCGGACGGCAGGTCGGCTCGCCGCTCAGGTTTCAGCGCGAGCGGAAGAGTTTCCATGCGATCTGGAAGGCGGTGAAGGTCTTTTGGATCAGGTTGATTGATGATCCGTTCCGTTACCGGCTTCGTTCATCGTTGGCGGAGTGCGTAGTGGCCGGTTTTCTTGCCGCCGATTTTTTCCACCAACCCCGCATCGAGAAGCGGGCGGAGCAAGCCCATCGCGCCTTGCCGGGAGATTTGCATGGCCGCCCAGATTTGGGCCGGCGTCATGCGGCCGTGGTCGCGCAGGAGTTGCAGCAAGCGTTCCTGATTGGGGCGCAGCACCAATTTGCCGGGTGATTTGACTTCCAAGGCCTGCACCCGCAGCCAGACATTTTCGAGAGTCTGGCGCACTCCCTCCGCGCAGTATTCGAGCCACTCGCTGAGGTCTTCGCCGCGCTTCCGCACGGCATCGAGCGCAGCGTAGTAGCCGCGGCGGTCCTCCCAGTAGTATTCATCCACGGAGAAGATGTGGTGGCTGTCGAAGCCGCGACGGTAGAGTTCCCACAACGCCAGCGCGCGTCCGGTCCGTCCGTTTCCATCGGCAAAGGGATGAATGTCCTCGAAGCGGTAGTGCAGGATCGCGGAACTCAGCACCGGCGAGAGTTTCGGCGCGTCCTTGTTCCACCACTCGAGAAGCTCGAACATCAGGCCCGAGACATCCGCCGCCGCTGGCGGGAAATGGTTGCCCACCCGCACGGCGATCATCCGGTAACTCCCGGCCGTGCCTTGATCCATGACCTCGCCCGCCAAGATCCGGTGCAACTCGAAGAGATCTTCGTGGCGGATCCGCTCTTTCACGGCGTGCTTCTCGACATACCGCAGCCCGGCGAAATAGTTCAGCACCTCCCGCCGTGAACGCCCATCCGAGGCGGCGATTTCCCGTCCCTCTTCCAGCGCCTGCACTTGCTCCAGCGTCAGCGGATTGCCTTCGATCGCCGTGGAGGCGTGCACATTGCGTGTCCTCGTATCCTTCTGCAGAGCAGGAATCCAGGAAACCTCGACCGCCGCGCTTTGAATCCGCTCCCTCAATACCGCAATGGTCTCCACCAGAGAGAGAAGGCGCGGCGTGATGGAAAATTGCGGGCTGTAGGCCATGCGATAAGTCAAGCGTAAGTCAACTTATGAGTCAAGCAGGTCCGCGGGGCTCACCCGGCGACACGGAGGGCGCCGGTGAGGATCATAGGTTAACGTAGAAGGCTTGGTGCAGCAGGGATTTCTTCAACTCCGCGAGCGCCGCCTGCTTTTGTTCGTAGATGCGGGTGAGGCGTTGGGTTTCGATAAGTCTTATCACAAAGTCAGTCATTGAGGTTGTGCCATTCGGTTTCGGGCGACCCTCGCAGAAATGCGCTGATCCTGTCCAAACCCGGTGATCCTGCGCCCACGCGATGTGGTCAGCGAGGCGCAGCGCTTTCGCATGGTTTGATGCATAATTCCGTGCCCCCGGGATCAAGGGCAGTGGCGGGGTCCAGCCAACGCGGACCTGAACCATTTCAGGCAACATTTCCCAGAGTTCGTTCCAGCGAACGGGCATGGGGCACACTCGACTGTTTTCTCGGCAGTAGGGACCAAAGAATCCGGAGTTTCGGCATTAGTAACAATTCTCCGGAGAAGGCTTGGGGTGGTGGGAATCCGCCGAGGGCCTGCCGCGGAGCTTGCGCGGATCCCGTGTCCGATCCCGAGGGCATCTTGGACCGGCGGGCCGAGATAAAGGTTCCGGCTGTCACCGACCACTGTTATGGATGGGACTGTGACGACGATGGTGCACCGCGCGGCGACGGGCCTGCTCGCCATCCTGCTTGGGGGGTGCGCCTCGGTGAGTGTGAAGGAAGACCAATGGTCGCCGGAAAAGCTGGTAATGCCAAAGCGGGTGTACGTGAAAGATTATGACATGCCATCCGATTCTCTCGCGGTGGACCGCAGCGGGGAAGAGTTGGAAAAGTTCCGCGAGGACACGTCAAAGAATTTCACGGCGGAACTTTGCGAGCGGATCACCAAGCGCATCGCGCCGGCCGTTCCGCTGGTTGAAGGTGTCCGTCCGGAACCGGGCAGCTGGGTGGTCGAAGGCCGCTTCTTGCGGTTGAACCAAGGGAGCCGTTTGCTGCGCAGCCTGGTCGGGCTGGGCGCCGGCGGAACAAAGATGGACGCGCAGACGACCGTTTCGGCGGTCGGGGCGCGCGGAGCCGAGAAGGCGATTGCCGAGATCGAAACAACCGGCGGATCGAATGCCGAACCGGGCATGCTCACCTTCCCGACGCCGATCGGCGGCGGGATCCGGGCCGTGGTGTCGCTCGCGAAGACGGGAGTCACGGCGGACCAGCGCCGCACGGCGCGGATGATCACCGCGGCGATGGCGGAGAAGTTGGAGACGCAGGGCTACGCGTTGCCGGGGAAGAAGGAGAAGGCCAAGAGGTCGGAGACCCAGCCGTGACCGTTCTGCCCGGCGGTCTTCATGCGGCGCGGAGCGCGTCGAGAAGGGCGCCGAGGGGAACGGAAGCGAAACGGGTGGCGGTGTCGGAAACGGCGTAGGGAAGAATGAGCGTGTCGTGGTGAACGAGGCCGCCGCAGGAGTAGACGACATTCGGAACGTAGCCCTCGCGCTCGTCGGGCGCCGGGCCGAGAAGGGGTTCCTTGAGGCGTCCGATGATGCGGGAGGGGTCGTCGCGATCGAGAAGGACGGCGCCGATGCAGTATTTGCGCATGGGGCCGACGCCATGGGTCAGGACGAGCCATCCGGCCGCGGTTTCGATGGGCGAGCCGCAATTGCCGAGCTGGGTGAATTCCCAGGGCTGGGAGGGGCGGATGATGACTTTGGATTCATACCAGAAATACGGATGATCGGAGAACATGAGGTGGATGTTCTCGCCGTCCTGGCGTCCGAGCATGGCATAGAGTCCGTTGATTTTGCGCGGGAAGAGGGCGAAGCCTTTGTTGGTCACGGCGGGGCCGTTGAGGGTGCTGACCCGGAAGGCGCAGAAGTCGCGCGTCTCGACGATCTGCGGGAAAATCGTGCTGCCATTGTAGGCGGTGTAGGTGGCGTAGTAGACGACGGATCCGTCCTCGTGCGTGAAGCGGACGAACCGCGCGTCTTCGATGCCGTTGCTTTCCAGCGGCGAATAGGGGAAGAGGACTTTTTCGGCCATTTGCAGTCCGTCTTTGAAGCGCACGGTGTAGTTCGCTTCGGCCAGGTGGAGGGCCTGCTCCCCGGCGCGGATGACATCGGAGGGCACATCCTCGCGGCGGAGGCGCACGACGCGCGCGACGAGTTCGCCCATGTGGAAGGTTTCCGGTAACTCGGAGGTGGCGCGTTTGACCGCGTCGTGCTCGAGGCCCATTTCGTGGAGTTTGCGCCGGAAAAGGGAGAGGTCGTAACGGGCGGCGGGTTCGGGGCGGGGCGAGTGGACGAAGCGCGTGACGGGATCGAGTCGCACCGTTCCGTCGGGCGCGGCGAGGCCGGAGCGGAAGGTGATGGACGAGATGTGGCCCTCGCCGGTGGCGCGGAGGCTGAGGATGAAACGCAGTTCGCCGGGTGCGAGACCCGACTGGTCGGGGGCGGGAACGATGCTGGGGTTGAAGAGGGCGCTGGATTCGAGCGAATACTCGTTGGTGAAATACGAACCGATGAGGAGTTTGCGCGGTTCGCTGACCGTGCCGTCGACCGGCAGGAGCGGGGCCATCTTGTTGTAACGGTCGAGGAAAATGGCGCGGATGTCCTCGTGGCGGTCGTGGAATTCGTGAAGGACGTTTTCGAGGGTGGCTTCCACGGTCGCATCGTCGAGGAGGAGGACGCGGGCGAGGATGTCGAGCAGACGGCGGCTGGGTTCGGCATGCCCGGTGGGTTTGACGATGACGGAGGCCATGAACGGACGCAGGAGGACGCGCCGGGCGTCGGGGCGGAGTTCGAGCGGTTGGCGGCGGAGGTTCATGAGTCGTGGTTGCGGTCGGCGTGGAAGGCGGCGCTGGCGTTGTCGAGGGCCTTCATCTCGGCGAGGGCCAGCCAGAAAGAAAGGGTGGATTCGGCGCCTTGGTTTTGGTTCGCCCGGTTGGGGTGGAGTCCGTCACGACAACCCCCGGATGCCGCATCGTAAAGAATTTCGCCGAGGTCATTGGTGCCGAGGAACCAGTCGAAGCTGCGGGCGGCCTCGGCGCGCCAATGGCGGTCGCCGGTGGAGTTGAACGCTTCGATGCAGGCGCTCACCGCGGCCGCCGCCTCGATCGGTTGCTGGTCGAACTCCGCCGGGGCGCTTCCCTTCTGCCAGAAGCCATTGGAGCCGACCGGACGGAAACAGCCGCCCTCGCCGCGTTGGTGATCCATGAGCCAGCGCAGGGAGCGGAGCCCGGCGTCGCGCATCTTGTCGTTGCCGGTCCAGCGTCCGGCCAGAATGAGCGCGTGGCTCAAGCGGGGATTGTCATAAGCGACGATGTCCTCGAACCACGGCCAGTCGTCCGTGGCGGTGCGTTGCCAAAGCTCGAAAAGACGGGTGGCAAGGTCTTCGCGGAGGCGTGCGGCGAGCAGGTCCCCGTCGAGGGTGCGGAGGTATTCGTGCAATCCGAGAACGGCGAAGGCCCAGGCGCGTGGCGAGCTGAAGGTGTCGACGGCGGGAAGCGCTTCCTCGAAAAGCGGCGCGGCCCAGGCGCGCAGGCTTTCGCTGCGGGTGCGGCCGACGACGGCACCGAGGGCCCAGAGGGCGCGCCCGTGGCTGTCCTCCGACCCGTGTTGCTCGAGCCATTTGCGGTCGAAACTCATGAAATTGCGGAAGCGCGCGGTTTCGCGGACAAAAGCGTGCTGGAGGAAGGCGGCGTAGGCCGCGCGGGCGAGGCGGACTTCCGTCGGGCATTCGTCCAGTTCCTCGAGCAGGACGGAAAGGAGGAGGGCGCGGGCATTGTCGTCCGTGCAATAGCCGTGGTCGAACCAAGGCACGGTGAAAATGGCGTGCTGGAAGATCCCGGTGCTGTCGGTCATGCGCAGGAGGTGATCGAAGCGCCAGGGCGGGAGGTGGGAATGTTCGCCGAGTGCCGCGGCAGCTTTCGGTTGGTGGTTGCGCTGAATCTCGTAATGCTCGCAGGCATTGGCGAAGACGCCGGTGTAGGCCTTGGCCACTTCGGCCCAAACCATGTGGCGTCCGGAAAGGTAAGCCTGCTTGCGGATGGCGCTGAGGCTTTTCCCGTCGTCGAGCAGCGCGTTGACCGCGCCGGCCGCGGCGGCGGCGTCGCGGAAGGGGATAAGGGCCCCGGCACCGTCGGCCAGGAGCTCGGCGGCGTGCCAGTAGGGAGTGGAGACAACGGCTTTGCCCGCGCCGTAGCAGTAGGACAAGGTTCCGGAGGTGATCTGGGCTTCGTTCAGGTAGGGGGTGATGTAGATGTCGGCGGCGCCGATGTATTCGACCAGTTCCTCGCTCGAGACGTAGCGGTTGACGAAGATGACGTTTTTGTCCACCCCGAGCCGTCGGGCCATGCGTTCGAGTTGCAGGCGGTAATTCTCGCCCTCTTCGCGCATCAGGTTCGGGTGCGTGGCGCCGAGCACGATGTAGACGAGTCGCGGATGGCGCGCGACGATCGCGGGCAAGGCCTGGATGACATACTCGATCCCTTTGTTGGGGGAGAGCAGACCGAAGGTGAGCATGACCGGCCGTCCGGCGACTTCAAACTGGTCTTTGTAGAAACTGGGGTCGGTGAAAGCGGTGTCGGGGATGCCGTGGGGAATGACGGAGAGCTTGCCCTCATCCACGCCGTAGAGGCTGAGGAGCATGCCGCGGGCGCGTTCGGCCATGACGACGACGCGGGAGGAAAGATCGAGGAGCTCGGTGAAGACACGGCGCTGGTCGGCATCGGGGTTTTCCAGCACGGTATGCAAAGTGGTGATAACAGGCATGCGCACCCGGCGGAGAAGGGCGAGCAAATGGCTGCCGGCCGCACCGCCGTAGATACCGAACTCGTGTTGCACGCAGAGGGCGTCCATGTGCGCGAGGTTGAGGAAGTTGGCCGCGCGGACGTAGGACGCCACGTCGGGTTGGGGGATTTCGAAGCGGACAGTTTCTGGGTAGGCGTAGGCGCCGGGCCGGTCGGACACGGCAATGACAGGACAGTTCCATCCGGGGTTGGCGGAAACAATCGAATCGCGCAGGTCGCGCGTGAAGGTGGCGATCCCGCACTGGCGCGGTGGATAGTCGCCGAGGAAGGCCACTTTGCTGACAAGAGACGGTGCAGCCATTCCCTGCATTGTGGTCGGGAGGGCCGAATGGCCAATGGTAAAATGCGAAGCTGCCGGGAGGCAGAAGTCGCCGGCCTCGCGCGGCCGCGTTCAATACCTGAGAACTTTGGCGAGGAAACGTCGCGCGCTTTCGGTCTCCGGGGCGGCGAAAAACTCGCCGGCAGGACCGTGTTCCGCCATCCGGCCGTCGGCGAGGAAAGCGATCTGGTCGGCGACGGTGCGGGCGAAGTTCATGGCATGGGTGACGAGGATGAAGGTGCGGCCCTCGGATTTGAGGTCGGCGATGACTTCCAACACTTCGGCGGTCATTTCCGGATCGAGGGCGGAGGTGGGTTCGTCGAAGAGGAGAAGCTTCGGACGGATGGCCACGGCGCGGGCGATGGCGACGCGTTGGCGTTGTCCGCCGGAGAGTTCGGCCGGACGTTTGTGGCCGTGGCCTTGGAGATGCAGACGTTCGAGAAGTTCTTCCGCGCGGCTGCGGGCTTCGTCGGGAGTCCGTCCGTGGACGGCGGTGAGGGGAAGCATGATATTGGCGAGGGCGTCGAGATGGGGAAAGAGGTTCCACGATTGGAAGACGGTGCCGATGTTGCCGCGGTAGGCGCGAAGAGATTTCCCGGAAGCGGGCACGGGCTCGTGGTCGACGGTGATGGATCCCGCCTCGGGTGACTCCAACCCGCCGATGAGGCGCAGCAGGGTGGACTTGCCGCCACCGGAGGGGCCGAGCAAAGCGAGCACGTGCGGAAAATCGAGCGTCGCCGTGATATCGTCGATCACGGTGTGATCGCCGTAGCGCTTGGTGAGATGCTGCAACTCCAGTCGCATTGCTAGTTGAGGGTTGAGGGTTGAAGGTTGAGGGTTTGGCGGGTCCGGCGGTCATAGACCGCCGCTACAAGTGGAGGATATTTTCTCTCAACTCTCATCGCTCAACCCTCAACTGTTCTTCACGTTTCATAGCGGAACTTGTGCTCGAGATACCGGGCCAGAATGGAAACGGGGAGAGTCAAAGCGAGGTAGCCGATGGCGAGGGGAAGATAGCTTTCCAGCGTGCTGTAAGTGGCGGAGTTGACTTGTTGGGCCGCGAGGGTGAATTCGCTGATGCCGAGGATGGAGAGGAGGGAACTGTCCTTGATGATCGAGGCGGCTTGTCCGGCCAGCGGGGGCATGACGTGCCGGATGGCCTGGGGGAAAATGACATGGCGGTAGGTTTGCCAGCGGGTCAGGCCGATGGCGCGGGCGGATTCGAGTTGCGATTTGCCGATGCTTTCGATCCCCGCGCGGATCATTTCGGCGATGTAGGCGCCGCTGAAGACGGCAAGAATGACGATTCCGGCGGTGTAGCGGTTTTGCAGACCGACCGCATCGGCCACGACGTAGAAGAGGATGAGAAGCTGGACGAGCAGCGGGGTTCCGCGGATGAGTTCGACGTAGCCGGTGGCGAGCCAGCGCAACGCGGGATACGGCGCGCGGCGTCCGAGGGCGGCGAGGAGTCCGAGCAAGACGCTGAGCACGAGGGCGGCCGCGGAAATCCAGATGGTGTTGAGCCAGCCGCGCCAGAAGACTTCGCGGTAGGCCCAGACGCCGGACCAGTTCCAGCTGAGCGCTTGCAGGATGGCGAAGCAAACGGCAGCGAGCAGGGCGGCGCCGAGGAGGACGGAGATGACCGCGTTGATGGTGTGGTGGCGGGTCATGGCGAAGCGCAACCGGCGGACATAGTCCGCCGCTACAATTTGTGGGATTTGGCGGTGGCCCAAAGACCCTCGAGTTCTCCGGGTGTCAGGTCCTCCAGCTTTTGGTTCTCGGCGGCGGCGGAGGTTTCCATGTGTTGGAAGCGGGCGACGAACCGCTGGTTGGCGTGTTCGAGGGCCAGTTCGGGTTCGATGCCGAGCTTGCGGGCCATGTTCACCGCGGTGAAAAGGAGGTCGCCGAGTTCGTGTTCGAGGGCTTTGCGGTCGCCGGATTCGATTTCGACCGCGAGTTCGGCGAGCTCTTCACGGAATTTGTCGATGACTCCGGCGGTGTCCGGCCAGTCGAAGCCGACGCGGGCGGCCTTCTTCTGGATGTTGGCCGCGCGGATGAGGGCGGGGAGGGCGCGCGGGATGCCGTCCATGATCGAGGCGCGTGCGCCTTTTTCCTGCCGCTTGATCTGCTCCCATTGGCGGAGGACGGCCTGGGTGTCGGCGGCGTCGACGTCGCCGAAGACGTGGGGATGCCGGCGGATGAGCTTCTCGCACGTCTCGCGGGCGGCGTCCTCCAAAGTGAAGGCTCCGCGTTCGGCGGCGAGATCGGTGTGGAAGACGACCTGGAGGAGAAGATCCCCGAGTTCCTCGCGGAGGTTGGCGTCGTCCGCGTTGCTGATGGCGTCGATCGTCTCGCAGGCTTCCTCGAGGAGTCCGGCGCGGAGGGATTCGTGGGTTTGCTCGCGGTCCCAAGGACAACCTTCCGGCGAGCGGAGGAGGCTGACGATGGCGCGGAGGCGGGCGACGGGTTCGGCCGGGAGATTTTCTAGATGCGCCATTGCTCCTTGTGGCTGCCGCGGAGGTCGGTCACTTCACCGGCGCTATTGACCGAGACATACCAGGTCAGGGCGGTGGCTGCGAGGATGGTGACGAGGAGGACGCCGCCCACAAGCCATGCGGGGAGTTCGCCCACCGCGAGCGCCTGGTAGAAGGCGGACCACGAGTCGATGGGCGGGCTGGCGTGCATGAAGATTTTGGTCATCCACGCGACGATAATGATGGCGATGATGAAAACGTAGTTCCGTTTGAGCCGGCGACCGACCGCCTCCAGTTTGCTGATCTTGAAAGAAGGGAGGATGAGATCCTCGCAGACCAGCTTTTGCCAGTCGCCGCCGAGGAGCTTGGGATTGCGGGAAACCGTGGCGACAAGGAAGTGGGACTCGATCATGCGGACACGGCCGCGGAAGGCGTCATAGAAGCGGTAACGCCGCGCTTCGATCCACAGCATCATCCAGACGATGACGAGATTGAAAAAGAAGATGATGTGGGGGATGTCGCGGAAGGAGAAGGCCACGGTGACGATGGTGGTGGTGCTGGTGATGGCCCAGGTGGTGGTGATGTCGAGGCGCTGGCGCCAGACCATGATGCGTCCGAGTTCGCCGCGGTAAAAGTGGGCCATGGCGTTGACGTAGCACGGGTCGTGCAACTCGTCGCCGTTGGTGCGGGTGATGGAGCGGTCGCTGTCCATGGGATCAGCGCCGCTCCCGTTCGAGCAGGAGCGCGCGGGCCCGCTCGAGTTGCTCGCGCTCGCGCCGGGTCAGGCTGGCGAGCCCGTCGCGGGAAATTTTCTCGAGCAGCGGATCGATGATGCGGTGGGGGTCGACGGGTTCGGAGTCGGGGTCCTTGACCACGCGCAAGCGCGGGCGGCCGGCGCGTCCGGCAGCGGGGCGGAGGCGGGACATGAACTCGAGCTTCATTGCCGAGCCGTGACGGATGGCATAGTAGGCGAGGAAAGCGGTGGCGAGGAGCACAAGCATCTGGGGCCAATCCCGCCCGGCGAGGAGTTGGAGGGAGGAAAGTCCGAGCAGGACCCAGGCGAAAACCTTGGCCGGGATCTGGAAGAGAAGTTGGGCACCCGGGTAGAGCGCGGCAAAGGCGAGGAAGACGGCGAAGTTCGCCCACCCGTGGGAGAGGGTGAAGATCTGGCCGGTGACCAGCGCCGTCGCGAGCAGCAGCGAGGGGCCGAGGAGCAGGAAGCCGAGGTAGAGACGGACGAATCCCTTGCGCCCGAGGTATTGCTCCACGTCGCGGCCGAAGATGTAGACCATGACCAGCGAGATGATGAACCAAGGGTCGGGCGGATTGACGAAAGCGTAGGTGAAGCAGCGCCAGATTTCCCCGTGGCGGAGGGCGTCTTCGGTATTGAACCGGAATTTCTCGAGGAGTCCGTCGGCGCCGGAAGCCAGCGCGACAGCGACCCCGATCATGGAGAGGACATAGAGAGCCACGATGATGGTCGTGGCATAGACCGGAACACGGCCGACCCAAGTGATTGGATCATAGTTTTCGGAGCTGCGGTGGGTGATCACGGGGAAAGCCAGACTAGCGGCGTTCGGGCGGGTGGACAAGGGGAAGAGGGTTCAGTGATGTTGAGTCGGTCAGGCGCCTGATGGGTTTGAAGTAGGCGGTCATTTGGTCGGCGGGTAGCCGGGCGGCCGTGCCGTCCGTGGCGAAAACGCGGTCCCAGCAGCGCTCGAAACAGTGGGGGGCGAGGGGGAAGTCGGAGGCCATGACCCCGGCGCGGCGGTAAAAGTCCGCGGTCCGGCGCCGGGCGGCCTCGCGGGTCACCGCGAACTGGGCGCCGACGAAGAAGCGGTAAAGCTCGGGGCCGGGTTGCCCGAACAGCTGTTGGTGAAAGTCATCGAGCGGCAATTCGGTGCGGTCGGGGTTTTTGCTCCACGGGACGAAGAGACGCCGCCCGCGCGCGTCGTCGGTATCGGCGAGGAATCCCAGCCAATGGAAGTCGGCAACGGATTCGCGTTCTTCGGCCAAAGCGCGGAGGCGAGCGTGCAGATCGGGCGCGTGGTCGAACGGATGGCCTTGGACGAACACGGTTACATCCGCGAGCGTCTCGTATCGCCCGGTGAGATGATGGAGGTAGGTGTGTGCTTCCCGGCCGATGTTCGGGAGGGTGGTGGCGTTCGGGATGTCCTCGCCTTTGTTGTAGAGCGTGACGCTGAATTCCCCCGGCACGCGGCGCAGCCAGGCCAAATCCTCGGTGTGCCGTGCGACGACGAGTTCAAGTCGCGGCGGGGTTTTCAATTGATTCGGGAGGTAGGGACACGCGGCTCGCGTGTCCGTGTTGCTGCGGGCGGACGAGCGGGCTGCTCGTTCCTACCTTGGTTGGTAAAGAACTCGGCGGCGATGGTGATCGTGTTGGCGTGCAGGCGGGCGGTCATTCCCGGCGCGCGGTGGTAGCCGCCGCCGTAGAGGACGGCCACGGGAAGATCTCGCTGCCGGCACCAATCGACGACAAACCGGTCGCGGGTGGCCATGTGCCCGGTGGTCAATCGCATCTGGCCGAAGCGGTCGTTTTCGTGGACGTCGGCACCGGAGATCCAGATGACGAGACCGGCGGGAAACCGGTCGAGCGCGGACGGGAGGGTGTCGGCGAGGGCGGCGAGGTAGTCGTCGCCCGAGACCTCGCGGGGGAGTCCGACGTCGAGGTCGCCGGGTTCCTTGGCGCTGGGGTAATTTCGTTCGCCGTGGATCGAGTAGGTGAAGACGCGTTCGTCAGCGCGGAAAATGCAATGGGTCCCGTTGCCTTGGTGCGCATCGGTGTCGGCGACGAAAATGCGAAGGTCCGGTTGCCTCTCGTGCAGGTCGCGGATGGCGACAGCGACATCATTGAGCACGCAATAGCCGAGGCCGCGCTCGGGGAAAGCGTGATGCGTGCCGCCGGCCAGGTTGGCGGCCATGCCGTGGGCGAGCGCGTGATGGCAGGCGGCGACGGTGGCGGCGGTTTCGAGGGAGGACCGGCGGAGCAGGCGCGGTTGCCAGGGGAGTCCAAGCTTGTGGACCTCGGTGTTGTCGAGGGTGCCGTGGGCCAGTTTGAGGAGATAGTCGCTGGTGTGGACGCGGAGGAGCTGGCGGTTCGAAGCCGGTGCGACCGGGCTAATCCGGACGGGTGCATTTTCCGCGACGAGCAGGTCGTGGGCCTGCGGGAATTTTTCCATGGGGAATGCATGGCCGGGCGGAAGGGGCAGGAAAAATTCCGGATGGTAAAAGCAGCGCAGGCGCGGCGGCATGGAGGAAAGGATGCAAGGAGGGGGTTGGCGCGGCAAACCATCTGATGCATCTTGGCGACGGCATGGATTGGATCTCCCGCGACCAATGGACTGATCGGGCCCGGGAAAACACGGACGCCCACCGGCTGGCGAGCGGGAGAGATGGATATTTGGACCGCTACGGGGACTGGATCGTGTGGAGCGGTGGCCAAGCGCCCCGGGTGGAGGTTTTGCGCGGGGAGTTGCTCGGACATTTCGGGTTCGCGCCGCGGGGGTATCTGGGACGCGAGTTGGTGCGAAAGGCTTCGGAACAAAGGCCGGCGGAATTGCTCGCCGGGGAGGAGCCCGGGAAGATCGTGGTGCGCGAGAACGGGTTTTCCTACGAAGTCGAACCGGCCTCCGGGTATTCGTCGGGCTTGTTTTTGGACCAGCGGCTGAATCGCCATTGGGTGGCCGCGCTCGGATCGAAGCGCATGCTCAATCTATTTGCCTACACGTGCAGCTTCACGGTCTGCGCCGCGGCGGGAGGCGCGGAAACGTGCAGCGTGGATGCGGCGAAGCGTGTGCTGGGGTGCGGGCGGGAAAATTTGCAACGTAACGGGATCGATCCGGCGGACGGCCACCGGTTTTTGGCCGACGATGCGGTGAAAGTCGTGCCGCGTCTGGCCAAGCGGGGGGAGACTTTCGATCTCATCGTGCTCGATCCGCCGACCTTCGGACGTGCGGATGGCCGGGTCTTCCGGATCGAGAAAGATTTGTCCGGGTTGGTCCGCGACTGTTTCGAGATCCTTGCTCCGGGCGGATGGTTGCTGGTCTCCGCCAATTACGCGGAATGGGATGCGCGGGACTTGCGTGCGGTCTGCGAGGAGTCGTTGGGGGGAGCACGGTTCGCGATAGAAGCAGGACAGCTTCCCGCCGAGATCCCGCACGGGGCCGTTTCGTGGCGTTTACGGAAGTCCGGACCGGAGTGACGGATTGGCGTTGCCGGCCGGCGGACCGGGGAGAACAATCACGGCATGAGCCGAACTGCGATTCTCCTCCTTGTCATGGCAAGTGTGGCCTGGCCAGCGTGGGCCCGGGCGGCGGAACAAAAACCGGTGTTGATGGTCCTGACCAGCCATGCGCAATTGGGTGATACGGGCAAGACGACCGGATTTTTTCTCGGTGAAGTGACGCATCCGCTTGAGGTGTTCGAGAAGGCCGGTCTGACGGTGGAGCTTGTCTCGATCAAAGGCGGTGAACCGCCGGTCGATGGTCTTGATTTGGACGATCCGGTCAACGCGCGTTATTGGAACGATCCGGCGTTTCGTGCCAAGTTGTCCGCGACGAAGAAGCTGGCTGAGGTCAACCCGACGGACTTCGCGGGTGTTTATTTCTCCGGGGGCCATGGGACGATGTGGGATTTTCCGGATGACGAGGCCGTGCAAAAAGCGGCGCGCGAAGTCTACGAGGCGGGCGCGCCGGTCGGTGCGGTGTGCCATGGCCCTGCGGCGTTGGTCAATGTGAAGCTCTCCGACGGCAGCTATCTGGTCGATGGCAAGGAGGTCAGTGCTTTTACCAATCAGGAGGAGGAGAAGGTGGGGCTGACCGAGGTGGTTCCGTTTTTGCTCGCGACGAAGTTGGAGGAGCGCGGTGCGAAGCATCTGCCGGCCCCGGATTTCGAGAAGCAGGTGGCGGTCAGTGGGCGCCTGGTCACGGGGCAGAATCCGGCTTCGGCTGCCGGAGTGGCGGAGAAGATGGTTGAAATGCTAAAGGGCCAGCCCTGATTCGAGCGGGTCAGCGTATAGAAAATACCAGGGACAAGCCTATACCTTGCCCCCGTGGCCGTCGGCAGCTACCGCGTCATTTTTGAATACGAAATGATCGGCGGAAAGCGGACGGCGACCTGCGTTTTTGCCGGGGCGCGGCGCTGGGTTTACGAGACCTTCCAGAGCCGGCTGATGGAATAAAAATTGAACAGAAGCTAACGAAGGAAACGAAGGGGAGACGGACCTGGTTTGTGTTTGGCCCTTTGTTTCCTTTTGTTAAAAATCAGTTCAGCTCGGCCAACTTGGCTTTGATCGCTTCAAAGTCCGGCAGTTCGCGCGGGTCGTCGTGGGATTCGGCGTATTGAATGACACCGTTTTTGTCGACGATGAAGGCCGAGCGTTTGGCCACGCCGCCCATGGGGAGATTCAACTGCGGGGCGAATTGTTCGTAGGCGATGCCGTAGGCTTGGGCGACTTTGTGGTCGTAGTCGCTGGCCAGGGTGACGTTGATGGCTTCTTTTTGGGCCCAGGCTTCCTGCGCGAAGGGATTGTCGCCGCTGATGCCGATGACGGTGGCTCCGGCGAAGTCGGCGAGGCCTTTCGAGACGGAGCAGAATTCGTCGGTGCAGACGCTGGTGTAGACCATGGGGAAGAAAAGAAGGACGACGTTTTGGCCTTTGTGGTCGGAGAGTTTGACCAGGTTGAGGCCATCGGCGTTTTTGGACGAGAGGGCAAAGTCGGGGGCGGTGGATCCTACGTTGAGCATGGGAATAGTTGAGAGCTAAGAGATGAGGGTTGAGAGATTAGGAGGATGAGAAGATGAGCGAGAGGGTGATAACGCGTCAAGGACGGGTCATGGCTTCGGGGTTGACCCACTGGTCGAATTGTTCGCCGGTGAGGTGGCCCGAAGCGACGGCGGCTTCGCGGAGGCTGCTTTTTTCTTTGTGCGCTTTTTTGGCGATCTGCGCGGCTTTGTCGTAACCGATGTGCGGGTTGAGCGCGGTAACGAGCATGAGCGAGTCCTGCACGTAATGGTTGATGCGCTCCATATTCGGTTCGATGCCGATCGCGCAGTGGTGGTTGAAGGAATGGCAGGCGTCGGTCAGCAACCGGACGGAATGGAGGAAGTTGTGGATGATGACGGGCTTGAAGACGTTTAGTTCGAAATTGCCCTGCGATCCGGCGAAGCCGATGGCGGCATCGTTGCCCATGACTTGGCAGCAGACCATGGTCATGGCCTCGCTTTGGGTCGGGTTGACTTTGCCCGGCATGATGGACGAGCCGGGTTCGTTTTCGGGAATGGTCAACTCGCCGAGTCCGCAACGCGGTCCGCTGGCCAGCCAGCGGATGTCGTTGGCGATTTTCATCAGCGAGCAGGCGAGGGTCTTCAATGCACCCGAAGCGAAGACGAATTCATCGTGGGCCGAGAGGGCGGCGAACTTGTTGGGATTCGAGGTGAAGGGGAGTCCGGTGAGGTCGGCGATTTTTTTCGCGGCGCGGTCGCCGAATTCGGGGTGGGAGTTGAGTCCGGTGCCGACCGCGGTGCCGCCGATGCCGAGGGACATGACGCCGGGGAGGGTCATTTCGATGCGCGCGAGGTCGGCGTCGAGGAGCGCGACGTAGCCGGAGAATTCTTGTCCGAGCGTGATCGGCGTGGCGTCCTGCAGGTGCGTGCGGCCGATTTTGACGATGCCGGCGAAAGCCTTGGCCTTGGCGTCGAGCGTGTCGCGGAGTTCGCGGACGGCGGGAAGAAGTTTGTGCACGACGACCTCGGCCGCGGCGATGGACATGGCGGTCGGGAAGGTGTCGTTCGACGACTGCGACATGTTGACGTGGTCGTTGGGATGGACCGGGGTTTTCGATCCCATTTCGCCGCCGGCCATTTCGATGGCGCGATTCGAGATGACCTCGTTGGCGTTCATGTTGCTCTGGGTGCCGGAGCCGGTCTGCCAGATGCGCAGGGGGAAATGGTCGTCGAGTCGGCCGGAGATGACTTCGTCGGCGGCTTGCGCGATGAGCGCGGCTGTGTCGGCGGGGAGTTTGCCGAGGTCCTGATTGACGAGGGCGCAGGCCTTTTTCAGCACGCCGAGGGCCCGGATGAGTTCGCGCGGTTTGGTGTCGTCGCCGATGTCGAAGTGGACGAGCGAGCGGGCGGTTTGCGCGCCGTAGTAGCGGTCGGCGGGAACCTCGATGGCTCCCATGGAGTCGGTTTCAGAGCGGGTTTTCACGGGCTGAGGAAAGAAAGTGGTGCTCGGGGGGGGACTTGAACCCCCATGCCTTGCGGCATACGCCCCTCAAACGTACGTGTCTGCCATTTCACCACCCGAGCGTAGGTCCCAAGCATAACGGACCCCTGCGCGGGTGCAAGTTTTTCAGTGTATCCGTCTGGACTCTGTCCGTCGGGAGGAGCAATTTCAGTTTCCCGCACGATGAACAAGACCCTGGAGTTTACCCTCAACGGCGAGGCGATCTGTCTGGTCGATGTGTCGCCGAACACACCGCTGCTCGACTGGTTGCGGTCCTCGGGGCGCACCGGGTCGAAAGAGGGATGTGCGGAGGGCGACTGCGGCGCGTGTTCGGTGGCGATGATCGAGGCCGATGCGCGGGGGCGTGCGGTCTGGCGGTCCTTCAACAGCTGCCTGACCCCGCTCGCGCTGGTCCAGGGGCGGGAAATTGTCACGGTCGAAGGGCTGGGCAACGGGAAGCTGCACCCGGTCCAGCAATGCATGGTGGCCAACCACGGGTCGCAATGCGGCTATTGCACGCCGGGGATCATCATGTCGTTGTTCGAGGGGTATTACCGCCGGGACCTCGACCGCGATTGGCAGCTGAACGACCAGCTTTGCGGAAATCTCTGCCGTTGCACGGGGTATCGTCCGATCCGGCAGGCCGCGCTGGAATCCTGGGAAGCGGCGGAAAATGCGGCGAAGGACGAATTCGGGCGGAGATTGAAAAAGGCGGAGGCGGTCCCCGCGGCGGCGGAATACGAAGGCGGCGAGGCGAAGTTTTTCCGTCCGGATTCCTTGAAAGACTTGTTCCGCCTGCGCAAAAAGCATCCCGAGGCACGTCTCATTGCGGGGGCGACCGAGTTGGGACTGGAAATCAGCAAGCGCTTCAAGAAGTTCCCGGCTTTGATTTCCCTCGAATCGGTGCCGGAACTGCGCCGCCTCGAGAAAAAGAAAAGCTGCTGGCACATCGGCGGAGCAGTGACCTTGACGCAATTGGGCGAGGCCATCGCGGAGGATTTTCCCATGTGGGCCAAGATGCTCTGGGTCTTCGGCGCGCGCCAGATCCGCAACCGCGCGACGCTGGGGGGGAATTTGGTCACGGCTTCGCCGATCGGCGATTCCGCTCCGGTCTTGCTCGCCTTGGGCGCGGACGTCGTGCTGGCTTCGCCCCGGGGCAAGCGCACGGTCCCCATGGCGGATTTCTTCACCGGCTACCGCAAGACGGCGCTCAAGCCGGATGAAATTCTGCTCGAGGTGACGGTCGGAGCGGGCGCGCCGCCGAAAGGCCTGACGCGTCGCCGTGAGTGGTTCAAGGTTTCCAAGCGGCGCGAGATGGACATCAGCACGGTGTCCGCGGCCTTCCAGGTCGAGACCGACCGCAACCATGTCGTGACCGACGTCCGTCTGGCGTTCGGCGGCGTGGCGGCCACGCCGGCACGGGCCGTGCGGACCGAAAAATTTCTCCGCGGCAAGGTATGGAACGAAGAAACCGTGGCCGGGGCCTGTACGGTGCTGGCCAAGGAATTCCAACCGATCAGCGATGCGCGCGGCGGCGCCGATTACCGGGCGGGATTGATTGTCAGTCTGCTCGAGAAATTTTACCGCGAACCCGCATGGTCCGAGGACACTGCGCCTTTGCCCGAACCGGTCGTCCCGGCCGACCGTCCGCTGCCCCACGAAAGCGCGGCCAAGCATGTCACCGGCGAGGCGCTTTACACCGATGACATCGCCCTGCGCGGCGGTCGGGCTCTCGAGGTCTGGCCGGTGCACTCGCCGCATGCCCGCGCCAAGATCAAGAAGTTGGATGTCTCCGCCGCGCGCAAAATGCCCGGCATTCATGCCGTGCTCACGGCGTCCGATGTTCCCGGGATCAACGACATCGGGGCGGTGCGCAAGGATGAGGAACTTCTCGCCGCGACGGTGGCGCAATTCCACGGACACATAGTTGCCGTGGTGGTCGGCGAAACGGCCGACCAGTGCCGCGCCGCGGCGGAGAAGATTGTCGCCAGCTACGAAGTGTTGAAGCCGGTGCTGACCATCGAGCAGGGGATCGCGGAGCAGAGTTTCCACAGCGAACCGAATTTCATGCGCCGCGGCGACGTCGATGCGGCGCTGGCCGCCGCGCCTCGTCTTCTGGAAGGAACCTTCTCCCTCGGCGGGCAGGACCATTTTTATCTCGAGATGCAGGCCGCCTACGCCGAACCGGGCGAGGACGGGACGGTCCACGTCACCAGTTCGACCCAGCATCCGACCGAGGTGCAGCACGGGGTGGCGCACGTTTTGGGGATCCCGTCGAACAAGGTCGTGGTCACCGTGCCGCGGATGGGCGGCGGCTTCGGGGGCAAGGAAACCCAGGCCGCCACGCCGGCCGCGCTGGCCGCGTTGGCCGCGCAGGTCACCGGGCGTCCGGCGCGTATGCGTTTCAACCGCGATCAGGACATGATGCTGACGGGGAAACGTCATCCCTTCCTCGCCAAGTTCACCGTCGGCTATGACAATGAGGGCCGCTTGCTCGCCTTGAAATCGGCGCACTACTCGAATGGCGGCTGGGCGCTGGATTTGTCCATGCCGGTGACCGACCGCGCCATGTTCCATACGGACAACTGCTATTACATCCCGAACGTCGAGTTGCGCGGGCAGGTGGTGAAGACCAACCTGGCTTCGAATACCGCCTTCCGCGGCTTCGGAGGTCCGCAGGGCATGCTGATCATCGAGGAAATCATCGACCGCATTGCGCGCCAGTTGGATTTGCCGCCGGAAGTGGTGCGTGAGCGGAATCTTTACCATGGCTCGGGCGAGACCAACACCACGCACTACGGTCAGGAGATCGAGGACAACCGCATCCAGCAGGTCTGGCACGATCTGCGCGGGAACTCGGATTTCTCCGCCCGCCGCGCGGAGATCGAGGCGTGGAATGCGGCGCATCCGCACCGCAAGCGCGGGCTGGCTATGACCCCGGTGAAGTTCGGCATTTCCTTCACCAACACCATGCTGAACCAAGCCGGGGCGTTGGTGCTGGTTTACACGGACGGTTCCGTCCAGGTGAACCACGGCGGCACGGAAATGGGCCAGGGGATCAACACCAACATGACGGCCATCGCGGCGCGGGCCCTGGGGCTTCCGGCGGAAAACATCCGCGTGATGTCCACCGCGACGGACAAGGTCCCGAACACATCGGCCACCGCCGCCTCGAGCGGCACGGACATGAACGGCATGGCGGTGCAGGACGCGTGCGAGCAAATCATCGCGCGGTTGCGTCCGGTCGCGGCCGAAATGCTTTCTTCCAAGCTCGGCAAGACCTGCGGGGCGGATGACGTCGGGTTCCGTGACGGACGCGTCTTTCATGCCAAGCATCCGGCCGAGTTTCTCGGGTTCCGCGACGTCGCCCAGAAAGCGTGGATGCAACGCGTGAGTCTGGCTGCAACGGGTTACTACCGCACGCCGGAGATCCACTGGGACCGCGACGCGGGGAAGGGGCATCCGTTTTATTATTTCGCCGTCGGTGCGGCGGTCAGCGAGGTGGAAGTCGACGGTTTCACCGGGGACCTGCAGGTGCGGCGGGTCGATATTCTTCATGACTGCGGGCAGTCGATCAACGAGGGGATCAACCGCGGACAAATCGAGGGCGGTTTTGTCCAAGGTGTGGGTTGGCTGACCGCGGAGGAACTTGTCTGGAATCGCGAGGGCAAACTGCTCACGCATTCGCCGGACACCTACAAAATTCCCGCGGTGGGCGACATGCCGCGGGATTTCCGCGTGCGATTGCTGGCCGACGCGCCGAATCCGAAGCAGACGATCGGGCGGAGCAAGGCGGTGGGCGAACCACCCTTCATGCTGGCCATCTCGGTGCGGGAAGCGATCCGCGATGCGGTGGCGGCGTTCGGTCCGGGCGGACGGCAAGTGCGTTTGTCCTCACCGGCCACGGGCGAAGCCATTTTCCGCGCCATCCGTGAACAACAGATGCCGGACTTCAAGGGCGCGCCAGTCGAGGCGGTGCCCCGCGGGGTCTTGGTGTAGCGGCGGCGCTACGGGGTTGGCTTTCCCCGCGGTGCCTGCTAGAGAACTCCCATGGTCACCCAAGATCCCGAAGATCGTTTCATCCGCAATTTGCTCATTCTGGCCGCCACCGGCGCGGCGGTGGGCCTGCTCACGGTGGCCACCGTCGTTACGGTGATGGTCAGTGCCAATTTCAACATCCTCAATTGGATGGAGTAGGAAAGGCTTGCTCTCCCATGGGCAGCCCGATACTGTCCCGCCCCTTATGCCGAAACCGGTAGCACGCAGAAAAACAAAAAAGGCGGTGGCCAAGCGATTCAAGGTCACCGCTACCGGCAAGGTCCTCCGCGCCCAGGCTTCCCGACGTCACTTGTTGTCGTCGAAGAGCGCCAAGCGCAAGCGTCAGCTCGCCAAGAACGTCCTCGTGGACGTGACCGACGTGGCCCGCATCAAAGAGAACCTGCCGTTTGGCTGAAAATTGACGCCGGCCGACGCACCTGGCTCCGCGAATCGGGGCTCACGGGATGGGTGAGGTGCGGGGCCGAACAACGAAACGATCCGTCCCGAGGAGACCGCCGCAAGGCGGGACAATAAATGCCAAGAGCAACAAACGCGCCGGCCAGTCGTGAGCGGCGCAAAACGATGGTGTCGAAGGCCAAGGGTTACCGCGGCCGTCGCAGCAAACTCTTCCGCTACGCCAAAGACGCGCGGATGAAAGCGCAGGTCTGGGCGACCCGCGATCGCAAGACGCGCAAACGGAACTTCCGCGGTCTGTGGATCACGCGCATCAATGCCGCGTGCCGCGCCGAGGGGATCACCTACAGCCGCCTGATGGAGGGCCTGAAAAAGGCGTCCATCGCCATCAACCGCAAAATGCTGGCCGATCTGGCCGTGGCCGACGAGGACACGTTCAAGCAGATCGTGGCCCGCGGTGCGGCGGCGCTGAAGGCGGCTTGATGGTAGGGGCACGCGGCCCGCGTGCCGGCCGGTAGGGGGCGGACGAGCGAGCCGCTCGTCCCTACCCTCCGGTGGCTCGCGGAGGCGCTCGCCCTCCACGGAACGTCCGCTACAATTCTTCCATCATGCGTGAGGAACTGAACGCCCTGCGCGGGGACGCGTTGCGGGACATTGCTGCCGCGGCGGATTTGTCCGCCCTCGAGCAGGTCCGCGTGGCTATCACCGGACGTTCCGGGCGCCTCACCCAAGCGGGCGAGCAGATGAGGCATCTGGCCAAGGAGGACCGGCCGGAGGTGGGCAAGCTGCTCCACGAGGTCCGCACCGCGGTGACCGCTGCCCTCGAGGCGCGCACCGCGGAGTTGTCCTCCGCGGCGGAGGAAGCCGAACTCGCGCAGATCGATCCGACCATGCCGGGCCGGGCGCGCGCGGTCGGCAGTCTGCACCCGTTGCAGCATTTGCAGCGCCGCGCGGTGGAGATTTTCCGCCGCATGGGTTTCGCCTTGGCCGAGGGGCCGGATATCGAGACCGAATGGCATTGTTTCGATGCCCTCAATACCCCGCCTGATCATCCGGCGCGCAACGAGCAGGACACGTTTTACCTGCCCGACGGACGCCTCTTGCGCACGCACACCTCGAGCGTGCAGATCCGCACGATGGAAAACCGGACCCCGCCGATCCGCATCATCGCGCCGGGTGCGGCTTACCGCCGGGATGAAGTCGACGCCACGCACTTGGCGCAGTTCACCCAGATGGAAGGACTTTATGTCGATGAAGGCGTCACCCTGGGCGATCTCAAGGGCACGCTGGAATATTTTTTCCGCGAATTGTTCGGCTCCGACGCGAAGGTGCGGTTTCGTCCGCACTTTTTCCCCTTCACCGAGCCGAGCTACGAAATCGACGTGCGCGCCGCCGCGCTGGGTGGCGGCGAGCGGTGGCTCGAACTGGCCGGATGCGGCATGGTCGATCCGGCGGTCTTTGCGCAGATCAACGAACGGCGCGGCGACCAGGCGTTCGATCCGGACAAAGTGACCGGCTTCGCCTTCGGCTTCGGTCTCGAGCGCTTGGCCATGATTCTCTACGGCGTGCCGGACATCCGCATGTTTGTCGAAAACGACCAACGGTTTCTCTCGCAATTTCCGTCATGAAAATTTCCCTCGAGTGGCTGAAAGATTACGTCGCTTTGCCGGAGTCGGCCGACGCGCTGTCCGAAGCCTTGACCCACGGGGGCACCGAGGTGATCGGGCGCGAGGCGCGCGGTCATGTGCCCGACAAAATCGTGGTGGCGCAGATCCTCTCCAGCGAACAGCACCCGAATGCCGACCGATTGAGCGTGTGCCAGGTCGATGACGGATCGGGTCAGCCTCGGCAAATCGTCTGCGGTGCCAAAAATTACCGGGTCGGGGACAAAGTCCCGCTGGCGTTGCCCGGCGCGGTGCTGGGTCCGGATTTCAAGATCAAGGCGGGCAAACTGCGCGGGGTGACGTCCGACGGCATGATGTGCAGCGCCAAGGAACTCGCCTTGGCCGAGGATGCCGAAGGACTGCTGATTTTGTCCGCCGATGCCCCCGTGGGCCGACCGGTGAAAGAATTGTTCCCGCCCGACACGGTGCTGGAGTTGGAAGTCACGCCGAACCGCCCGGACTTGCTCGGCTATCGCGGGGTGGCCCGGGAAGTGGCGACTTTGACCCGAGTGGAAGCCAACCTCGCGCCGCCTCCGGTCGTCGCGGAGAAGCCGGCGGGCGAGATGGTCAGGCTGGAGGATGCGGGCTGTCCGTTTTACACGGCACGGATCATCCGTGGGGTGAAGGTTGGTCCGAGCCCGCGGTGGCTGGCCGATCGCCTGACCGCGGTCGGGCTGCGTCCGATCAACAATGTGGTCGACGTGACCAATTACGTGCTGCTCGAAACCGGGCAACCGCTGCACGCTTTCGATTTGGCCAAACTGGAAGGCGGCATCGTGGTGCGCCATGCGCGCGATGGCGAAAGCCTGTCGGCTCTCGATGGCTCGGAGCTGAAGTTGCGCCGGCATGATTTGGTCATTGCCGATGGCGGCAAAGCCGTCGCCCTCGCGGGTGTCATGGGCGGTGCCGCGACCGGAGTGGGTGAGGGGACAACAGATCTTGTGCTCGAAAGCGCGTGGTTCGAGCCGGCGCGGGTGCGCAAGACTTCGCGCGAACTGGGTATTTCGACCGACTCGAGTTACCGCTTCGAGCGGCGGGTTGATCCCTCCGGCGTCCTGGCGGCATCGGCGCGGGCCGTGGATTTGATTTTGCAGACCGCAGGCGGTGCAGCCGAGCCGGAGGTGCTCGTGGCGGGAGAGTTGCCGTCCGCGGGAGCGCAAGTGGCGTTGGACCACGAGCGTTGCCGCGCGCTGCTCGGGTTGGATATCGGGGACGCGGAGATCGACGCGATTTTGCAAAGACTGGGACTGACAAAATCCGGCGCGCATTGGATGGTGCCGAGTTTCCGTCCGGACCTCACCCGCGAAGTCGACCTGATCGAGGAAGTGATCCGCGTTGCCGGTATCGAGCGCGTGCCCTCGCGTCTGCGGGGCTTTCCGGCCGAGGCGGGGGTGGCGGACTTGCGTCACGACAACGCGGAGAAACTCCGCGAGCGCCTGCGGGCGCAAGGTTTCAGCGAGGCGCGGACATCGCATTTTGTTTCACCCGAAGCCTTGCAGCGTGCGGGCACCGATGGCGCGGGCGCGGTCGCCATCCGCAATCCGCTGGGCGCCGACCAGGCCTTGCTGCGTCCGGTTCTTCTGTCCGGCTTGCTCGAGGCTCTGGCCCGCAACCTGCGTCACGGGGCCGACATCGTTCGCTTGTTCGAGCTTGGTCCGGTATTCCGCCAAGGCGAGGGAGGGCAAAAGACCTCTCTGGCCCTGCTGGCCACGGGAGCGGGGAGCGATCTTTACGATGTGAAGGGAGTGCTTGTCGCCGTCCTTGGTCCGGTGGACTTCGTTCCGGCGGATGGCGCGGTGCTGGAAATTTCCGGACGCGGAGTCCAAGGGACGGTGCGCCGTCTGCCGCGCGCGCTGGCCGAGGCCCACGAGGCGGCTGGTGCGGTGTATTTCGCGGAGGTTCTGCTCGACGCGTGGCTGGAGACTCCGGCCGGCGCGGTTCGCGTGCTGCCTTTGCCGAAATTTCCGGCGGTAGAGCGCGACTTGTCCATCTTGCTGCCGCGCGCCACGCCGTATGTGGCGATTGAAAAAACTTTGCTCGGGGCCAAGGCGCCGCATTTGCATGCCGTCGGGTTGAAAGACGTTTTTGTCGACGCGACGGGCGTGAAATTGGCGGCCGATCAGCGTTCGGTCACGGTCACCTTGACATTCCGCGACGAGGGTCGAACATTGACTTCGGAAGAAGTCGATCGCGCGGTGGAAACCCTGCGCGATCACGCGAAGGCGGAGCTGGGAGCCGTCTTCCGCTCCTAGATCTTTGGTATCTCCAAAACCACTTTGCCCTGGGGAGTGCGAGTAAACGATTCAAACCCCGAACCGTATTACATATTCCCAGGAGGCTAGGCCGTAGTCGGCAAGGGCATGCCTTTATTGGAAGCTCACGCGGGCTGCGGCGGTCATCCGCCCTTGTACTCAGGGGATCGGGAATTGGGTCGTGACGGCTCATCCGGGGCAATCCTCTCTCCAGGCGCCACCCGCCAGCGGGTGGCGCCTTTTTGTGCAACGGTGACGCCCCCGGGTCGCCGCCGCATTGGCGGGTTGCCGGGCGGTCGGGCAGGAGATACAAAGTGTGATCATCGATGACGGCACTTTTGGCACTGGAGGACGGCAGGGTTTTTCGCGGCGAGGCGTTCGGGGCATCCGGCACGACGACCGGGGAGATTTGCTTCAACACATCGTTGAGCGGCTATCAGGAGGTGCTGACCGATCCTTCGTATTTCGGGCAGATCGTGGCCATGACCAATCCGCACATCGGCAACTACGGCATCAACGTGCTCGACGAGGAGGCGCGGGGTCCGCAGGTGCGGGGGCTGGTCATCGAAGAGTTGAGCGAAGCGCCGAGCAATTGGCGGTCCGAGGAATCGCTTCATGACTATTTGCACCGCCACGGAATCCCGGGCATCCAGGAAGTCGACACGCGCGCGTTGACCAAGCACCTGCGCCAAGCGGGGGCGATGAAGGCCTGCCTGACCACGGAGGCGATGACCCCGGAACAGGCGGTCGATCGTGCCAGGCGGGGAGACGGCGTGGTCGGGATGGATTTTGTCCGCGAGGTGACACCGAAGCAGGCTTTTGATTGGGATCCGACCGACGCGGAGAGCCGTCCGTGGAAGCTGACCCAAGCCGGCAACCAGGCCGGAGAATTGCGCGATGCTTTGGGCAATGCTTTCGGGTTCCTTCCGCCGGTGCGCCACCGTGTGGTGGCCTACGACTTCGGTATGAAGCGGAATATCCTGCGCGGTCTGCGTCAGCGCGGCCTGGCTGTGCGGGTGGTTCCGGCGGACACCTCCGCGGAGGATGTCCTCGCCATGGAGCCGGACGGTATTTTTCTCTCCAACGGCCCGGGCGATCCCGGGGCGCTCGACTACATCCACAAAAACGTCCGCGTCCTCCTCGGCAAGAAGCCGATTTTCGGCATTTGTCTCGGCCACCAGATCCTCGGCTATGCGCTGGGCGGGAAGACCTTCAAATTGAAATTCGGCCACCGCGGCGGCAACCAGCCGGTCAAAGACCTCACGACCGGCCGGGTCTCGATCACCGCGCAGAACCACGGTTTTGCCGTCGACCCGGAATCCTTGCCCTCCGATGTCGAGGTCACCCACATCAATCTCAACGACGGGACGGTCGAGGGTTTGCGCAGCAAATCCATGCCGGTTTTCAGCGTCCAATACCATCCCGAGGCCGCACCGGGACCGCATGATGCGGAATACTTTTTCGACCAGTTCGCCAATCTCATTGATGAGACCGCGGCCAAACGGTAGTCTCCGGCCATCATGCGCTTGACCGTCTATTTCCCCGAGGACAGCCCGACGATCCACGAGTTTGTCGGCCATAAATTGACCGTAGGACGCTTGGTCGACAATGATGTCACGCTCGACGACGGGTCGGTCTCCGGGCGCCATGCGGAGGTGGATCTGGGCGGCGACGTGGCCGTCCTGCGCGACCTCGGTTCGACCAACGGCACTTTTCTCAATGGCGAGCAGGTGACCGGAGAGGCCGCTTTGCGCGAGGGCGATGAGATTTATTTCGGAGCCGTCCGCAGTGTCTTCATGGAGGCGGCTCCGGCTGCGGTTGCCGAATCGGAGGAGGCTCTTGTTGCCGCTGCCCCTGCCATGGCTGCGCCCGTGTTTGCCGTGTCGGACTCCGGCACCGGGCGTCCGGCCAACTTCCGCTACCTCTCATCCATGCCGCGCGCCGTCGTTCCGCGCGACACGCTGGCTCTGGTCGCATGGTCTTGCGCCGGCCTCGGTGTGCTCGCCGCAGCTTACGCCCTGTTTGCCATTTTCACGGCCTGAGTGGCTGCGCGGTCCGGCATAGGTTCGGGAGCGGCACGCGGATTGCTCCCGCCGTCCGGGCAGATGACTTTCAGAAGGCAAAGGTGAGTTGGCTGGGCCGGGGCGCGGTCCGGGGATGCGCGGCGCGGCGGGCCAGGAGGTTGCGTTTGATCAGCGCGAAGAGGTGGGCGCCCAGCTCGTGGGGCAGGGGTTCTTCTTCGCGCCGGCGGCGGGATACGGATTGGTTTTTGTCTTTCATCGCCTGCGAGTTTGCGGCATGGGGTAAGACATTCGCTGTCCCATGCCCAAAAAAATTCTTCCCCGCCCCCGCTCCGGTGCCTCCGCCGGCGCGACCCGTCCGCCCATGGAGCGCATGTGGCGCATCCACCAGGAGGTTTCCGGCGGCGGCTACCCGAACTGCCGGGGTTTGGCCGCCACTCTCGAGGTCTCGGCCAAGACGGTGATGCGCGACGTGGAGTTCCTGCGCGACCGTCTCGGTTTGCCGCTGGAGTATGACGCGGTGAAGCACGGGTTTCACTACACCGCGCCGGTGCGTGATTTTCCGGTCATGAAAGTCTCGCAGGGCGAGGTGGCCGCGCTCTTGCTGGCGCAGAAGTCGCTCGAGCAATTCCGCGGCACGGCCTTCGAGCGTCCGCTGGCCGCCGCTTTCCGCAAGCTGAGCCATTCGCTCGGCGGGGATATGGAGATCGCCTGGCACGAACTCGAGCAGGCGCTTTCCGTGCGCAGCAGCGGCGCCGGCCTGGCCGACATGCAGGTCTTCGACGCTTTGGCCAAGGCGGTGATGGACGGCGACGAGGTTGCCTTCGCTTACCACAAACTGTCCGGCGAAAAGCCGGAACCGCGCACCGTGCAGCCCTACCACCTCGGCTGTATCGAGAACCAGTGGTATCTCTTCGCCCACGACTGCGCGCGCGGCGCCGTGCGCACCTTCGCCTTGCCACGGATCCGCGGGGTGGAAAAAACCGGGGGCAAGTTCCGGCGTCCGGCCGGCTTTTCCCTGGCCAAGATCCTCGAGGGCAGTTTTGCCGTCTTCGAGGGCGGACGCGCGGTCCGTGTCCGCCTGCGTTTCACGGGCGTGGCCGCCCGCCTCGTCGGCGAGCGCGTCTGGCATGCCTCGCAGCAACTGGTCCGCGACAAAACGGGGCTCGTGCTGGAGATGAAAGTCGGACTCTCGCCCGATCTGCGCCAGTGGATTCTCGGTTGGGGGGGTGAGGCCGAAGTGCTGGAACCGGCGGACCTGCGGCGCGAACTGGCCCGGGCGGCGGCCGCCGCGGTGCGGGTGCACGGAGACGGCACGAAACGTGCCCGTGGAAACTGCCGCCCATAGCCGGTCTCCGCCGTGGGTGTCGGGCCTCGGGTGGAGCTTGGCGCGGCGGGGGTGCAGCTTTAGTTTTGCGGCGTGTCCACACTGCCCGAGCCGGAAGCCGCCGCCTTCACTTGTCCTTTCAGCGGCAAGGTGTGGGCTGCCGATGGCAGTGCCTTGATGCCTGCGCCGGGGAGCGAGCAGATCGACCGCGCGGCGGCGGCTGTGGAATTCCTACGGCAATTCGCGCAGGAAACGGGCTGTGATGTTCCTCCGTCGCGGATCGAGGCGGTCCGCAGCGAGATAGCCGCCCGCGGTTGGTATCGGCAGACTTTCGAAGAACTCGAGTATGCCTGCCGTCTGGCTTGGCGGAACAACCGCCGGTGCATCGGACGCCGTTTTTGGCCGACGCTCGAGCTGGCCGATGCGCGCGAGGCCGTCACGGCGGGCGAAATTTTCGACGCTTGCGTGGAGCATCTGCGCCGCTCGACCAACGGGGGCAAGATCAAGCCGCTGATCACGGTCTTCGCCCCGGCCGATGGCGAGGGCGTCGGGCCGATCATCCACAACTATCAACTCATCCGCTACGCAGGCTATCAGGAGGCGGACGGTCAGGTTTTGGGGGATCCGGCGGAGGTGGCCTTCACCGAGCGAGTCATGGGGGCCGGATGGCGTCCGCCGGCGAAGCGCGGTGCCTTCGACCTTTTGCCCCTGCTGATCGAAGCGCCGGGCGAGGGGGAGAAACTTTTCGAGTTGCCCGGCGATGCCGTCCTCGAGGTGCCGATCTCGCATCCGGGCTTTGCGTGGTTCGCGGACCTGGGATTGAAATGGCACGCACTGCCGGCGGTGTCGAACATGGCGCTCGAGACCGGCGGAGTGAACTATCCGGCGGCACCTTTCAGCGGCTACTACATGGAGACGGAAATCGCCGCGCGCAACTTCGGCGACACTTCGCGCTACAATCTCCTGCCGGTCGTGGCCGACCGGATGGATCGCTCGATGCGGGCCAAGGATCCGTTCTGGCGCGACCGTGCGCTGGTCGAACTCTGCACGGCGGTGCTGCATTCGTTCCGGCAGGCTGGTGTGACCATCGTCGACCACCATGCGGCCTCGCGGCAGTTCATGGAGCATCTCGAGGACGAAAAGTCGCAGGGTCGCGCCGTACCCGGCGACTGGTCGTGGCTCGTGCCGCCCGTCTCGGGTGCCGCTTCGCCGGTCTTCCACCGCTACTATGACCCGCGTCAGCGTCTGCCGGATTTTGTTCCCCGAGCGGCGAAAGCGTGAGGCGACGGCGGGGGGAGATAGAAGGATGGAAAAGAGATAGGGGCGCCGTTAGGCTGTTGACTTTACGCCAATGAAACTGCACCGCCCGGTCCTCGCTCTCGTCGTTGCCAGTTCCGTCGCGCGGGCGGATCTCGCCACCGATATCGAAGCCATCGTCGATGCGGAGATGGCGGCGAGGAATGTGGCGGGCGCCGTGGTCGGAGTTTGGCAGGGCGGTCAACCTGTCACGGTCTTTGCCCGCGGTTTTGCCGACATCGGCGGGAATGTGCCATTGGCACTAACCGACCATTTCCGCATCGCGAGCATCACCAAGACCTTCACCACGACGAGGATCTTGCAGCTGGCCGATGAGGGCAGGCTTTCGCTGTCCGATCCGATCGGCGATTACGTGCCGGGACTGGTGAACGGCACCGCCACGCTGCGCCAGCTCGGCAACATGACGGCGGGATTTTTCGACTATTCGAAAGACCCGCTCTTCGCGGCGGCGGTCGAGGCTGATCCGCTCCGTGTCTGGGCTCCGTCGGAATTGGTCGCATGGTCCAATGCGATGGGGCCGAAGTTCGCCCCAGGATCCGCGTGGGATTATTCGAACACGCATACCGTGTTGCTGCAGATGGTCATCGAGCAGGTGACCGGCAACAGTCTGGCGCAGGAATACCAGAGCGCCTTTGCCACGCCTCTTTCGCTCACCCAGACCAGCTATCCGGCGACGGCGGATTTGCCCGCTCCTTACGCGATCGGTTACAGCATCAATGCCGCCACGGGCGAGGCCACGCCGGCCGCGAACTACCATCCGTCGATCTTCGGCGGGGCAGGCGGACTCGTCTCGACCTTGGAAGATGTGCGTGTGTGGATCGAGGCGGTGGGCAGGGGCGATCTGGTCTCGCCACAAAGCCAAGCCGAGCGTCTCGACATGGTCGCGATCGGCGAAGGCTTCGGCTACGGCTTCGGCGTGATGGGTGTCGACGACTGGATCGGCCACGATGGCATTTTTGATCCCGGCTACCAAACCATCGCCCTCCATGATCCGGTCCTGGATCAAACCCTTGTTGTGCTGGCCAATTCCTCGTTTTCCGACGGCTACCATTTTCCCACTGAAGTCTCGTCGCAGATCAGGCCGCTGCTCGTGCCGGAGCCCTCGGTGTATGCGTTGCTCGCCCTCGCCGCCGTTGCGCTGGGCGTACACGCTTTGCGTCGGCACAAGCGCGCGAAGCTTTCCTGATTTCAGAGAGGTTTAGAGTGGCGCCTGCGCAGTAAGGTGCGTCGCCTCACCGATTGCGGAGTGCCGAGAATGCATAGTGGACGTGACGGCGCGCCAAAAGCCCCGGCTTGGTTCACGCTCGCTCCTTGCCACCGGTGGGAAGGGGGCGTAAAACCGCGGCATCATGAAACAAATTCTCCCAGCTCTGATCGTTGTTGCTGCTTTACTGCTTCAAGCCCCTTCCGCGCGTGCTTGCACCGCGCTGATGATCACTGACACGAAGGGCAATGCCTACAGCGGAAAGACGATGGAATACGCGGTGCCGCTGCCGTTCGAAATGACCTATGTGCCGACGGGAACAAAGGTTGCTTCCATCGCTCCGGGCAACAAGCCGGGGTTTGCTTTCGAGACAAAATATCCTGTGCTCGGAGTAAGCGCCGATCCGGGAGTCGGCTCGGGCCTGAACATGATGGTCGAGTCGGCCAACGATCAGGGGCTTTCCCTCAGCACCAACGAGCTGCCCGATTCCCAATCGCCGACCGGTGCGGGGTCCGATGCCTCGAAAGCTTTGGCCTCCACCGATCTCGGGCTCTATCTCCTCGGCAACTTCAAGTCAGTGGCCGAAGTCAAAGCGGCGTTGCAAAGCGGCGAGGTCAGTGTCTGGCTGCCCGAAATTCCGATCGTGGGAAATATCGTGGCTCCGTTCCACTACATCTTTTGGGACAAAACCGGCGTCGGCATTGTTATCGAATTTTTGGACGGCAAGATGAATGTCCACGACAACCCGGTCGGCGTCGTGACAAATGCCCCCGATTTTCCGTGGCATCTGAAAAACCTGAACAACTACGCGCAGCTGAACAACATGGACAAGAACAGCGGGCAGTTCGGAAAACTCGAGGTGAGCGCGCCCGACAGCGGCAACGCGTTGGCCAATGTTCCGTCCTCGCAGATTTCCGCCGGCCGATTTGTCAAAGCAGCCTACTACACGCAATTCGTGCGCAAGGCCGACTCGCCCGAGGACGCGGTGATCACGCTCGGGCACATCCTCAACAACTTCGACCGGCCGTATGACCTCTCGATCGACAAAGGCTACTCGGCCGAAGGAGGGCAGCCGGGCCAGACCACCAGCGAGGTGACGCTGTTCACTTGGATGAACGACAAAGTGCGCAACCTTTACTTCCTGCGCACCATTGACGCGCTGAACTTCTCCAAGTTCGAAATCGACAAACTCGCCCCCATCAAGAGCGTGGTCAAAGTTCCGCTGGCCAAGATCAACGAAGCGTCCTTGGACGGCACTCACTTCCTCCTCGGCGCGGCCAATGCTGAGTAACGAACGCGCCGGAAAAATTTGTCCTTCTGCTTTGACCCTCTCCATCACCCGCTAAACAAAACGTCCCATGCGTTACCTTATCGCCCTACTGTTTCTGGTGCACTCCCCGTTGGCACAAGCCGCCGATCCGGCCAAAGAAGTCAAAGCGGCTGCCGATGCTTTGAATGCGGCCTTTGAGAAGCACGATGCCAAGACCATCCGCGCGCTGATGACGCCCGACCATCTGGCCATCACTCCTTATGCGGGAAAGCAGCGGGTGAAGGATCAAATCCGGACGCTGCCGGTGCTGAAATACGACAAGTATTCCGCGGGCCCGATGTCGATGAATGTGGTCAATGACAACTGCGTGCTCGTGACCTACGCGCTCGATCTCAAAGGCACTTACCAAGGCAAGCCGCTGCCGTCACACAGCCTCGTTGCATCGCTCTGGGTCAAGAGCGACGGAAAGTGGCGGGAGTTGCACTACCAGGAAACGCCCGTCGTCGGGCGGTAGTTCGGCGCCTGGGTTTGCGCGTCAGAACAACCCTTTCAACCACTTCAGCGCGTCGGGGGCGCAGCTGTGCGGCAGGGAGAAGTGGTCGTCGTTCGGGTATTCTTTGATTTCGATTGTGCCGCCGTTTTTCTTCACCAGGTCGGCGCATTTCGTCTGCCAGATGACCGGCACGGCGGTGCCTCCGTCGAAGGTATCCATGCACATGAGCAGAGGGGGGTTGGCTTACGCGTGCTACCGCTCCCGGTTGATGAAAAGCACCGTCGGACCTTGTCGATCCTTGGCCTCGCGCATCACGGTGGCCACTTCATCCGCGTCGGGCGGAGACACCGTGATCGCACCGAAGCCGCGCATAATGGCGTCGAGATCCAGTGCCGGATCGTTGAAATCCAAACCAACGAACTTTGTCTTGGCGAAGTCCGTGTCCATGAACTGGACCCACAGATCCTTGAGTAGCCGATACTCATGGTTGACGAACACCACGAACACGACCGGCAACTTCGCCGCAGCGGCCGACCACACGGCCGGCAGCGAAAACATGGCGCCGCCATCGCCGACGAAGCATACCGCCTGAGCGCCGCCCAGCGTCAGGCCGACCGACAAAGGCATGGCCCAACCCAGACCTCCGCCCCGTGGACTGAAGTAGACATTGCGGAACCCGAGAGAGACGGCCATGTCCTGCACGATACCGTCTTCGGACGACCCCTCCGTGACGACATGGGCTTTGGCGGCATCGAGTTGTTGGAGAACGGCCAGAATCAGGGCATCCGAGGCATGCGGACCCGAGGCGGGGTATTTCGCGGCCAAGGCGGCGACGTCGACTTGGGCCTCGGTATCTTTGATCGTAGCCGAAGCATCGACTCCCAAGAGCCCTGCGATGGCGATCAGAGTCGCCTCGATGTCTCCGACCACTCCGATGTCGACCGGCCAATCGAAGCCGAGCTGGTTGGTCGCCGGAGTGATCTGGATCAAAGTGACACCGGGCGGAACGGCCTGATCTCCGGTGAAGGTGAAGGTGTCAATTTTATCCCCGAGGAGCAAGATGGTGTCATAGGAGCCAAGAATACGCCGGACATCGCTGGTGGTGTCCGGCAATTGACCTTTGAACCCGGGATGCAGCATATCGCATGCACCCTGCACGTGATACGGAGCCGCCCAGACGTCGGCGCCCAGAGCTTGGGCGACATTGGTCAGCGCCCGCACCGAGTGATCCCAGCCCACCGCGTAGTCCGACACCACGGCCAGCTTCTTGGCCGACTTGAGGGCGTCCACCACGGTGGCAATCGACGAGCTGACGACATCATCGAAGATGCGGGTGCTCTTGAACGTCACGCGATCCGTCGAGCTGAGCATGAAGTTCATCGGGACCGACAAGAAGACCGGCTGGGTTGGCTGCAGGCCTGCCTGAACCCAACAGCGCTGCATGGCGACGCTCAATTCGTCGATGCTCCGCACTTCGTATTGATACTTGGTGGCCGTGGCCGCCAGTTGCGTGTTGGGGCCGCCCAGCACCGGGTTGTGGATGAGGAACCGGCTGTCTTCCGTGCCATTCATGATGAGCATCGGTATCCCCGAAAGCTGGGCATTGCGGATATTGAACATGCCGCTGGCGAGGCCGGGATAGGTGTGGAGGCTGACCAAAGCGGTGCGGCCGGTGGCGAGGGAATAGCCGGCCGCGATTCCGACGACGACCGGTTCGGTCAAACCGAGCACATACTTGGCGGATGATCCGGCGATGGCTGCAAGGAAAGTCGTCTCCGTCGTCCCGGGGCAGCCGAAGACATAATCGATGCCGTTGACGCGGATGAAATCTTGGACCAGCTCGGTGCCTGTCTTGGTGCGTTGCGATGCGGTGTTGTTCATTTGTTTGTGGTCTCGGAAGGGACGGGAAAATTAAGCCCGAACCGGTAAGTTCCAAAGCTTTTCCCTCGATGAAAGTTGCCTCGTGCGACACCGCGTTTGAAGACCTGCAGACAATCGCCTTCACATTCGGCGGGGCGGGGGCGAGCGCTGGCTGGAGATATGAATGAATGGTAAAGCGGTCAGCCGTCCAGCGACCTGATCAGAGGCCGAAATTTCCAGCGGCCAGATCGAGGGAGCGGTATTTCGTCTTGCCCGAATGTGCGGCGTGGACCGCCTTCATGGCCGCCGGGTCGGCCAGCACATCCAAAGTCTCCATCAGCGCTTCGAAGTCCTCGACGGGAAGACCGATGACAACGGGACGGTTGCGATTGGAGATCACAGATCGCCGACCGGAGCGGCAAAGCTTGGCCAGATTGGCGCGCGCATTGCGCATATTGTAGGTAAAGTTCACCGAAAAGGTCTAAACAACATAAGGCCGCCGTGTGCAAGTGCGGTGGCCAGCGGCGCTTGGCCGGTAGGGCGGGGCCACCGGACCCGCCGCGTGCCCGGTGGTGAGATTGATCAAAACGGCGCGCCGGGGACGTCGCACCCTACCAGCGTTCACAACTCGACTGTGATTTGCAGTCCGAGCACGAGCGCATTGCCGGACTCGCCGAAGCCGCCGGGGCGGACGATGTATTGAATGTCCGGTTGCACGGATAGTTCCTTGGTGATTTTGAAGATGTAGCCCGCGTTGAGCACGGACTCGAACGCGCCTGCTGGCGATTGACCCACGCTGTCGGCATACGGTCCGCTGAAGTTGCCGATCTGGCCCAGCACGTAAAGATGGTCGGCGGGTCGCGCGGGCAGGGGGCCTTGCCATGCGGTCCCGAGGAATCCGCTCCACGGCACCTCGGTCACACCGGTCGGCGGCGACCACGTGGCGCCGCCGAACACGGAGAGATGCGGTCCGGTCGGCTTTCCGCGCGTCTTCTCCCAGAGCGCTTGTTGCCCGAGCAGATAGAATCCGAAGGGATCGCTGCCCCAGCCCCCCGGATACGAATTCCTCGCTTGGTTGGCAAAATACGCCCCCACTTTGTAGATGCCGGGTAAGCCTCCTCCGTCGCCCGGCAGTTCCGTGCTGTTGCGGGTGAAGCGGCGGTCCTCCTGCACGGCGGTGAACCGGGCGGAGTTCGGCGTCCAGCCGATCTCGGCCACCGCAAAACCGCCGTCGTCCGGACCGAAGGCGAGATCCAAACCGTGGTAGGGTCCGGTTTCACCGAGGTCCGCGCGCGCTTGGAACAAGCCCGCCATGATGTAGGTCTCCTCGGCCGGCAGCCAGCGTGCTCCCGCGGCCCACGAAGCGGATCGGTCGCCGGTGAAGGGCGAGTTGAGTTTGAGCGCGCTCGGCACGGAGTTGAGTCCGCCGGTGACCAGCAGGTTCAAGGCCGGCAACCCGGCGAAAAATTCGGCAGACGACACGCGCCCGACGACGACTTCCAACCGGTCGTTGAAGGCCTTTTGCACAAGGTAGGCTTCGTAGAGAAAGAGAGTGTTGTCGCTCCAGGCTTGGGAGACTTCGAAAGCGTTGCCGATCGTGGCGGAAAGATCCCGTCCCGCGCCGGACACGGCGGACACGCGCACTCCGCCGCCGCGCCAGCCGAGCGGCTCTTTCCATTCGAAGCCGAAGGGCAGGTATTGCGAGTAGGCGAAGTCCTGCGACTGGCCGCCGACCGGATTGCCTTGGAAGACACCGTAGTAGTCGATGAAAAACTCGATGCCGACCGGTTTAGCCGCGTTATGGCAAAGCGAGGAAATGCGCGAAAGGATGGTGTCCGGTGCCTCGGGCTCCGCGGCATGGCATAATGCGCAGCCAAGCAGCACGAGAATCGCGACAATTAAGCGGGGGCGCTTCGCCATCTTCGAGCTATAGCGTGAAGCTCCGACTTGGTTCAGACAAAAAGCAGGCCACGGATGGAAGAAGATTAAAGAGGATTAGTTGTTGCCGTCTGACAACGGCAACAACTGAAGCCTTCACTCAGAAGAGAAATCAGGCGGAGTTCTCTGGTGATGAATTTGGCATTGGCCGGGGTCACACGGCCAATGCCTATCTTCTGCAATCTTCTTTAATCCGTGGCTAATGCCTTTGCCTAGCTTACTGCAGAAACACATTCACCGTGTCGGCGAAGTGCTTCGGCGAGGTGTAGAGGAAGGAATGGCCGCCGTCGAAGAAGGCCAGCCAGGAGAAGGGGATTTGGTTGGCGATGATGAGGGAGTTTTTCGGCGGATCGATCGCATCGGAGCGGCCGTCGGTGATGAGCACGGGCACTTTGATGTTTTTCAGGTTCTCGAAGTTGCTGTTGTCCGCCTTCCACAGCGTGGTGCGGGCGCGGTCCTGGCGCTCGATGGTCTGCGGGGAGACGTCGAAATCATCGGGCATGATGCCCGCCGAAACAGCCGCCTTGATTCGTTCTATGGCGGCCTCCAACGCAGCCTGACCGGCCTCGGTGTCGGGGGCGGTCAGCGCGAGTCGTTCCATCTTGGGCGTGTCGGGACTGTTGAGCTTGGCTTCGACGTCCGGCGCCGCCGGGTCATCGTATTTGCCGCCCGGATCGGCGGCGCAGAGTATCGCTTTATTCACCAGGTTGGGATGACGGATGAGCACTTGCTGGCCGATGCGCGCACCCATGGAGTAGGCGAGGATGTTCGCCTTCTTGAGGCCGAGGGCTTTGATCAACCCGGCGGCGTCGTCGGCCATCTGCGGAATGGTCGTGTTGTTTTCCTTCGTGTCGGTGGAGAGGCCCACGCCGCGGTTGTCGAAGAAGATCAGTTGGTGCTGCTTGGCCAGTGTCTCGATCATGACGGGATCCCACAAACTCATGCTGGACATAAACCCGTTGATCATGAGCAGCGGTTCGCCCTCGCCGCGGATGTAGTAGGCCAGTTTGACGTCGTTGACCTCGGCGTATTTGATCTCGGGTTTGAAGTCGGCGTGGAGCGAGGTGGAGAGAAGGACGAGGGACAGGGCGAGGAGGGTGCGTTTCATGGTGCGATGTTTGTAGGACACTATTAGGACAACGACACGCGCGGGATACAAGACCAAGAATAGCCGGTCAGCGCTTTTGTCGGACCTGTTGCGGACTCAAAAGCTCACCACGGCATTCACGCCGAGAGCCAACGCGCTGGGAGTTCCGGGGTTTCCTCCGGGATTGACCAGCATTTGCGCGCCGGGCTGGATGATCAGGCCGGGCAAGACTTGGATGCCGTAGGAAAGTTCGACCGTCAGTTCGTACAGTTGCGGTAGCACTGGCGCACCGGCGCTTTGTTGGGCCGACTGTTCGCTGCGGAGCTGACTGCTGTAGGCGCCGTAAGCGAGGCCGAAAGCCACGAAATCTTTGGGGCGGCATTCCATGGGACCGTAGGCAACGAGTCCGGAGCTGAAATAATAGGGCATCGGACTGACCGCCTCGTTCGGTGCAACAACAAGGCTGCCGAAAACGCCGAGATGGCGGTTGGATGACGGTTCGGCGAAACGCACCAGCGCTTGATCGGCGACCGCATAGACGCCGAAGCGTCCGTCGCTGGAGTCATTGGAGTCATATTCCGGCACACTGCCGCCGAGGACGAAACCGCCGAGTTTCAAGTTGCCCGGCAGACCGGTGTCGCCTGCCGCTTGGTTGCGGCGCCAGCCGATCTCGCTGATGCCGAAGGGCGGACCATTGAAGGTGAAGTCCAGACCGTAGCGGTTGGCCAGTCCGACCTCCGGGTCGCCATTGTAGATGCCGGCCATGGCGTAGAATTGTTCGACCGGCGCAACTTTGGCCCGTGCGCCCCACGTGGTGGCGGGATAGCCGAAAGCACCGGGCGAGTTGTAAAAGATGGCAAAGGGAATGGCGTTGAAAGCCACGGAGGTGAAAGAGCGGAAATACGCGGAGGCGGCGAATTCCTCACCGTAGAGGCTGTCGATGGAAACCCGTCCGGCCCGCAGGCTCACTTTGTTATCCAAGAGCGATTGCGTGTAGCTCAGGTCGGTGAGGCGCGGTCCGGGCGGCGCCACATCGGACGACTGGATGGGAAACACATTGCCGACCACATCCTGCGAGAGTTGGGTTCCGAAGTTGACGGCGAAGCCGATGTGGAACTCGCCTCCGGGAAAATTGACCAATGTTTCCGTGTCCAGTTTGAGGTCTGCGCAGAACATGCTGTAGGACGTGAAGCCCTGCTCCTGGCCTCCGTAGGGATTGCCGTAGGCATCCGAGATGAGGAGGAACTTCGGTTTCACGCCGTGCTCCCAGAGGGACGCACGTGCGCCCATCCAATCGCCGAAGAGATAATTCTCGCGGAAATTATCGTCCTCCACCGCGGCGGAGTCGGGCACGGCCGCCCGCGCCATGCCGAGGCACAGCGCGAGGGCAGCGATCGCGGACGCGCAACGCGTCCGGGTGGGCTCAGGCCAGCTTGGGATACGCCGGCGTGTAAACATGGGAGCGGATGAGCGCCTCCATGTCAGCAGGACGCTCGATGCCGGCGAGGCCGCTGTCGAAGACAAGCTTGGCCACGCGGGCCGCGGTCTTGATCTCGGTCTCGAGGATATCCCCCTGGAGAGGATACAGCAGTCCCTGCTTGAGCAACTCCGGCGACACTTGATCGGCCACGGCCTTGGCCGCCTCGATGAACATCTCGTCCGTCACACGCTTCGCCTCCGTCGCATAGACGGCCATGGCAACCGCGGGAAAGATGTAGAAGTTGTTGGCCTGACCGGGGATGAAGGTCTGGCCGTTGAGCGTCACGGGCGAGAACGGCACGCCCGCTGCGTAGATCGCTTTGCCGTTGGACCAAGTATAGGCCTGCTCCGGTGTGCACTCGGCGCAGCTGGTCGGATTCGACAGCGCGAGGATGATCGGACGCTCGTTGACGCGGCACATGGCCTCGACCACTTCCTTGCTGAAGGCTCCGCCGATCGTGCTGACACCGATGATGGTGGTCGGCTTGATGCTCTCGATGGCCGCGGCGAAATCGCGCGTGGGCGCGTGCGGATGCGCGTAGGGCAACTGGAAATCGACGAGATCGGTGCGGGTGGACTCGAGCAGGCCGTTCACGTCGAACATGTAGACGCGGGACTGCGCGTCCTTGAGCGTCATGCCCTGGGCCACCAAGGCGGAGCAGAGAAGGTTGGCCAACCCGATGCCGGCCGAACCGGCGCCGAGGAAGAGGTATTTCTCGTCCTTGAGTTGCGTGCCCTTGAGTTTGGTGGCATTGATCATGCCGGCCAGCGTGATACCCGCCGTGCCCTGCACGTCGTCGTTGTAGACGCAGTATTTGTCGCGGTAGCGCTCGAGCAGGTGGACGGCATCGACGCCGGTCCAATCCTCGAAGTGGATGCAGCATTTCGGAAACACTTCCTGCACGGCTTCGACGAACTCGTCGACGAAGGAATAAAGGTCCTCCGTGGACGGACGGCGCTCGCGCAGACCGAGGTAGAGTGGATCGTTGAGGTATTGCTCGTTGTTCGTGCCGGCATCGAGGTACATCGGCATGAGGATCTGAGGCGGCACGGCGGCGGCGGCGGTGTAGAGTTGAAGTTTGCCGATGGGAATGCCCATGCCGTTGGCGCCGAGGTCGCCGAGGCCGAGGATGCGGCCGCCATCGGTCACGCAAATGAAGCGCACGTCCTTCTGCGGCCAGTTGCGCAGGATTTCCTTCACGTGGCCGCGGCGTTTGATCGAGAGATACATGCCGCGCGGACCGCGGAAGATGTGCCCGAACTTCAAGCAGGCCTCGCCGATCGTCGGATCATAGACGATGGGCAGGAAGCGCGCCGGGTCGGACATGAGCGTGCGGTAGAAGAGGGTCTCGTCGTGGTCGAGGAGGTTGACCAGATAGATGTAGCGGTCGATGTCGGTGTTCTTGTGGCTGAGCTGGAGCATGACGCGCTTGAGTTGCAGGTCTTCGCTTTCGGTCGCGTCGGGCACGAGGCCGACGAGCCCGAGGGCTTGGCGCTCGGCTTCGGTGTAGGCGGTGGATTTGTTGAGGGCGGGATCGTGGAGGAGATCGGTGCCGCGTTTGGTGACATTGGTGCTCATGATTGGTTGGATTCTTGGGTTGTTGTTGAAATTTCAGGCCTTCGCCACGTAGGGCGAAACCATTTTGGCCGGATCGACCACGCGGTCGAATTCGGCCTCGCTGACAAAGCCGAGTTTGAGGGCGGCCTCTTTGAGGGTGAGATCGTTGTCCATCGCGTAATGCGCGATTTTCGAAGACTTGTCATAGCCGATGAGCGGCGACAGCGCGGTAACCAGCATGAGCGAGCGATCGACGTATTCGGCGATCTTCTTGAGGTTCGGCTTGGTGCCCTCGACGAGGAACTTGCAGAAGTTCGCGCATCCGTCGGTCAGCAGGGTGATGGAATGGGTCAGATTGTAGATGATGAGCGGTTTGTAGACGTTCATCTCGAGATAGCCGGCCGAGCCGCCGATGCCGACGGCCACGTCGTTGGCCATGACCTGTGCGCTCAGCATGGTGAGTGCCTCGGCCTGTGTGGGATTGACCTTGCCCGGCATGATCGAGGAACCGGGTTCGTTGGCCGGAATGATCAGCTCGGCGAAACCGGCGCGCGGTCCGCAGGACATGAGGCGGACATCGTTGCCGATCTTGAAGCAAGTGACGGCGAGCGTGCGCAGGGTGCCGGAGAGTTGCACGAGAGCGTCGTGTCCGCCTTGCACGCAGAATTTGTTGGGCGCGGTGACGAAGGGCAAACCGGTGAGCTTGGCGATCTGCGCCGCTGCGGCCTCGGCAAAGCCCGGGGCGGAGTTGATCCCGGTGCCGACGGCCGTGCCACCGAGAGCGAGGCGGTAGACGCCTTTGAGTGCGTCTTCGATGCGCTCGAGATCGTCGGTCAGTGCGGCGGCGTAACCGGACCATTCCTGACCGAGCGTCAAAGGCGTGGCATCCTGCATGTGGGTGCGGCCGATTTTGATGACGTCTTTCCATTCGACGGCTTTGGCCGCGATGGCGTCGCGCAGGGCGGCGACGGACGGCATGAGGCGCTGCTTCACGTTGACCGCCGCGGCGATATACATGGCCGAAGGGAAGGAATCGTTGGACGATTGCGCCATGTTCACGTGGTCGTTCGGGTGAACGGGCGCTTTGCTGCCGAGTGCGGTGTTGGCCAGTTGGCAGCAGCGATTCGAGATGACCTCGTTCACGTTCATGTTGAACTGCGTTCCGCTGCCGGTCATCCACACGTGGAGCGGGAACATATCTGCATGCTGTCCGGCCAGGATTTCGTCGCACACTTTCGTGATGAGGCCGAACTGCTCATCGCCGAGGCGGCCGTCGTCGTGGTTGGCAATGGCGGCGGCTTTTTTGAGCGTCGCGTAGGCTGTGATCATCTCGCGCGGGATGAGGTCGGCGCCGATGCTGAAATGTTCGAGCGAGCGCTGGGTCTGGGCGCCCCAAAGCTTGTCGGCCGGCACATCGACCTCGCCGAGGCTGTCGGTTTCTTTGCGAATGGTATTCATAAAAGGGAATGAAGCGGACCAAGACCTTAGGGCAATATACCAGCCCGGCAAGTGACTATTCGTATCGGTTTCACAGGGCGAGGGGACGAATTTTGTAGGCGGCACACGGAGCTCCGGTCCGGCCTTGCGCGATGCCCATGCGGCCCCTATAGAAATTCCATCCATGCACTCCACATATCTCCGCTTTCGTAGCTTGTTGAATGGAATTGCCACTGTGTTGGTTGCCTGCGGTTCATTTACCACTCCGCTGGTTGCCGCGGAGCAGGGTTCCAATGCGGCGCTCGCCGAGAAGTTGCAGAACCCGGTAGCCGATCTGATCAGTGTGCAATTCCAGAACAACTTCAACTTCGGTGTCGGGGAGAACAACGGCACGCTTTATCTGATGAACTTCCAGCCGGTCATCCCGCTGCACGTCACGAGCGAATGGAACTACATCGTGCGTCCGGTGCTGCCTTTCATCTCGACGAGCAATGTTTTCGGGCCTGGCTATGTCACGGGGCTGGGGGACCTCGAGGTGGAAACTTTCCTCTCGCCGGCCGAACCGGGGCCGTTCGGCATCATCTGGGGCCTCGGGCCCACATCAATTTTGCCCACGGCCACGCAGAAAAGGCTCGGCGGCGATGTCATGACGCTGGGGCCGTCCGGCGTGGCGCTGTGGCAGAAGAACGGTTGGACCGTCGGCTCGCTCATCACGCAGAACTGGCGCGTGGCCGGTCCCGGCGATTACAACGCCACCTACTTCCAGCCCTTCCTCGCCCACACCTTCAAGACAGCGACCACCATCGGAGTCGACAGCGAATCGACCTACGACTGGCTGAGCGAGGAATGGACCATCTCGTTCAACAACACGTATTCCCAGGTTTTCAAGATCGGCAAAATCCCGGTGCAGATCGGCCTCGCCCTGCAGTATTACGCGCAGTCGCCCGTGCCCGGTCAGCAGTGGGGCTTCCGCGTCAACATCACGCCGATGTTTCCGGAGTAGGTTGGCCGGAAATCCAAACAGGCCACGGATAGGGGAAGATAAAAGAGGATAGAGCGGGGCGCGCTGACACGCGACCCGCTTGATTTGTCCATCCGGGGACTGTTTTCGCGCCGTGTCAGCGGCGCTAACACCATCATCTGTCATCTTCTTCCATCGATGGCCTTCTGACTGTTTTGCCATCTCATCTTGCTTGCCGCTGCCGCGTCGCTGTGTTTCCTTCGCCGCGATGAACACCGCGCAACTCTTCCCTGCACTGCTCGCCATCGCCAGCCTGCTCACCGCCAACACCCCTGCCATCGCCTGCACCGGCGGGGCGCTGATCGCCAAGGATGGCGGCATTGCCGTCGGGCGCACGCTTGAGTTCGGTGAACCACTCAATTCCGTGCTCGCCGTCTGGCCGGCCGGGTCCGAATTCACCGGACTGACTTCCAGCGGCAAGAACGGCCTCAAATGGAAATCGAAATACGGTTTTGTCGGCCCGACCGCGGCGACCAACTATGACATGCTGATCGACGGCCTGAACGACCAGGGCCTCAACGTCGGCCTGTTCTACTTCCCCGGCTTCGCGCAATATGCGGACGCGACGCCGGAAAACTCGGCCAATGGCCTCGCCCCCGCCCAAGTCACCGCGTGGATTCTCAGCAATTTTGCCACGGTCGCCGAGGTGAAGGAAAATATCGGTAAGATCGCCCTCTTGCCCGTCGTGCTCGACCTTATCGGTATCGTGCCCGATTTGCACATCAAGGTGCAGGATCCGTCGGGCGCCTGCATCACCATCGAGCCTCGCGGCGGGGAACTCGTCGTGCACGATAACCCCGTGCGCGTTTTGACCAACTCCCCGGAATTCCCCTGGATGCTGACCAACCTCAACAACTACCTGAACATGTCCGCGGCCTATCCCGCGAACCAGAAAATCGGCGACCTCGAACTATCGCCTTTCGGCATGGGTGGCGGTTCGCGCGGTCTGCCCGGCGACTTCACCCCG